>ONCJ01000042.1 GCA_900316295.1 uncultured Prevotella sp. | reverse complement strand
TAAATATGTATAAACGGGTGCAAAGGTAAGAAAATAATGCGTAATAAGTAATGATTAAAGCGTATTTTTTTTAAATAATGTGTGCAGAACAAAATAAAATGGGGTTTTATTTTTAGGAGTTAAAGAAGTTAGAGGAAGTTAAAGAAAATAGGCTGATACCAGCTTAAAGTGTCAGCCTTTTTGCTTACCTTTGCTGTCGATAAACAAAACCAAATGTACTTAAATATACTTTTATCATGATAAGACGAGCTGAAAAAAGAGATATACAAGGACTTATAGCCTTGCTATATCAAGTGGATGCCGTGCATAATGGCATACGACCGGACCTGTTTAAAGGCAATACTCCTAAATACGATGTTAAGGATCTGAAGGAAATGTTGGATGATGATACCAAACCTATCTTTGTATATGACGACAATGGGGTGAAGGGACATGCTTTCTGTCAGGTGACTATTATTGAAAACCACCGACTGCTCCAAGACATAAAAACTCTTTACATTGACGACATCTGCGTAGACGAGGCCTCGCGTGGTCGTCACATTGGAAAAGCCCTATACGACTATGTGCTCGACTATGCCCGTTCCATAGGATGCTACAATGTGACGCTGAATGTATGGGAAGGCAATGATCCTGCGATAAGGTTCTATAAGGAAATGGGTCTTCAGGTGCAGAAGACGGGTATGGAGAAGATATTGTAGTTGTTAGTATTTAGTTTTTAGTTTTTGGTTTTTGGTTTTTGATTGACAGTATACTTCTTGTAAGCATAGTGAGTCCCAGCCAACACATTCCTTCGGCGTAGTCTTGGAATATCCCTCCGATGAAGAATAATGCCAGAAAGGCGAGCAGGAGTCTCCAATACCAGTGGCTGAGACCCTTACGTTCAGCCTTAGCGACATGGTAGGCAAAGATGAGCGAAAGTGGGTTGAGCAGAAGTATCTGTAGGTTGATTCTGACGGTGGGGTGTTGCGAGAATATCATTATGAAGAGTATGATTCCTGCAAGTCCGGTGGCTATGAGTAGTATGGTGTCGAGCAGCCACAGACTTCGTTGGCTCCTCCATTGGTAGATGGTGAGCATAAGGATGATTGCAAACAGTATGCCAAACACTATCTGAGGTGTAACAAATGTGGATGGTGACTGGTCGATAGTCTTCTTTGGGTGTATCAACCATGTAGCCTTGGCAACCAGTTTGCGCTTGGTGCCGTCGGGATTGGTCAGGATGATGTTGTCGAAGTCCTTGCGTACGCTGTCGGGAAGGAAGAAAGATGCCTCTCTTTGAGTTTTCAAATCGGAGCCAACGCCAAGCAACAGGTCGTTGCCGAAACGTGTCCAACGATGGTTTGTGGTCCATTGGTGGGTCATCTCTCTATAGGA
This sequence comes from uncultured Prevotella sp., assembly GCA_900316295.1. Lineage (GTDB taxonomy): Bacteria > Bacteroidota > Bacteroidia > Bacteroidales > Bacteroidaceae > Prevotella. The sequence goes on along the minus strand of ONCJ01000042.1, from coordinate 24,704 downwards.
GTTGCCGCTCCATTGATTATCAGACGTGTAGCCTTTTACGTTCAAGTGATTGATAATCATTTCCCGAGCCTTGGTTGTACAATTGTTGTAGAAGTAGTTGTATCTGTACACTCGGTTCTCTGGGAGATAGTTTTCGTTGAGCGCCAAAGTGAGTTGGAGTTTCTCCTCGCGAGTGAGGTCGAGCACCTGCTCGTATACCCATCTGCCCTCACTACCATAGCTGTTGATGAAGTGGTCCATGGTGGTAATGCCCATCTCGTAGTCGGTCAGTCCGAGAACGAATCTTGCAATAAAAAAACTCTTCTGGAAGGAGAACATTCCATAGTTGACAACAAGGTCTTCGCCCGTTCGAAGGTCGTGATAGCGAATGGCGGTATGACCGTATAAGCTCCACACCTCATCACCAGGACCTGCCGTGAGCAGGCTGATGGTGACGGAGTCGGCTTGTGATTGCTGTGCCGTGCCCTGAGCAATGCCCATAAATAGCAGTAGTACAGCAATAAAAGTGGTTCTGAGTGTCTTCATAATTTGTTTCACCTTGCAAAGATAATGTAAAAAACTCTTATGATTGTTCCTTTATTCTGATTTTTTTAATAATTTTGCACGCTGAATTATCAAAGCAAAAATGAAGAAATCAATATTTAAAGGTGTTTGGTGTTTGATGTTGGGTGTCATGATTCTTGCCCCAACCTCTACCTTCGCACAGAGCGGGACAGAGTCTCCATATAGTCAGTTCGGAGTGGGACAGCTGGCCGATCAGGCTGCTGGTTTCAATAGAGGAATGAATGGCGTGGCTTACGGCTTCAGAGAGCATAATCAGGTGAACTACTTGAACCCAGCCTCGTATTCTGCCGTCGACTCATTGTCGTTTATCTTCGATGTGGGTGTGAGCCTTCTGATGACTAATTTCGAGGAAAGGGGGGTGAAACGCAACGCCAGACAAGCCAACTTCGAGTATGCCGTAGCTACATTTCGTGCGGCAAAGCACTTGGGAGTGAGCTTTGGAATCATACCTTTTAGTAATATAGGCTATAAGTACAGCAATACAGAAAGGGTGAACGACTTGCCCTCGCCTACGAGTGCAAACACGACATATACCAATACGTATAGTGGTTCGGGTGGAGTCCATCAGGCATATCTCGGTATAGGATGGCAGCCCGTCAAGAACTTCTCAATCGGTATGAATGCGTCATACCTGTGGGGTGACTACAGCCGCTCGATTACAAATACATATAGTGACAGTTATGCCAACACCCTATACAAGAATTATTCTGCTGACATAAGTACCTACAAGCTGGAGTTTGGTCTGCAATACACTCAGGACATTGGCAAAAAGGACCATGTGACGATAGGAGTCAACTATAGTCCTGGTCATAATACTAAGGCTGATCCAAAGTGTGTGGTGATATCCCAAAATTCGCAGACACTCGTGGCTGATACGGCTAAATTTGAAATCAGAGACGGACTGAGCATTCCGCATATCTTAGGAATAGGTACGATGTGGAACCATAACGATCGACTGAAAATAGGACTCGACTATCAGATACAGAAATGGGGCAAACTGGAGTCGCCCGAATACAAGGTTGTCGATAATGTACCACAATATACTTACGTCAAGGGACTATACAAAGACCGTCATAAGATAGCTCTTGGAGGTGAATACTGTAAAGGTGAGCGTTACCGTAGCATATTGTCACGCATCCACTATCGTGCTGGAGTGTCGTACGCATCGCCATATTATAAGATAAGCGGAAAGGACGGACCAAAGGAGCTCTCCGTGAGTGCAGGCTTCGGTATTCCCATCATGAACGGATACAACAACCGGTCGATGCTGAACATCAGTGCCCAATGGGTAAACCAGAAAGCTGCTGGATTTATAAATGAGAATAGTTTCCGCATCAATCTTGGATTTACTTTCAATGAGCGCTGGTTTGCTAAGTTCAAGGTGGACTAATGTTTTTAATGCTTAATGCGTAATTTATTCCATAACATATTCAGACTGATGCCCATAATTGTACTGTTGGCATGTGTTGCATGCCAACAGGAGCGTGAGCATACGGCACCAGCTATCTACGAAAGAGATTCGGTGGCAATGATGACGAGTTATGGGGTGAACACTCTAATCTCAGATTCGGGAGTGATAAAATATCGCATAGTAGCAGAGAGATGGGAGGTGAATGAAGCAAGGAATCCGTCGCGATGGATCTTCGACAAGGGTGTACTTCTGACGCAGTTTGACCAGACATTCCACATACAGTCATACATACAATGTGATACGGCATACTATTTTGACAAAATACGACTATGGGAGCTGCACGGAAGAGTGAGAATCCTGACTAAACAGGGAACCACCTTCAGCTCTGAAGAACTATTCTGGGACGAGCAGAAACACGAGATATGGTCGCATAGATTCTCACACCTAAAGACTCCTGAGCGAGAACTGCAAGGTAACTACTTCAAAAGCGACGAACGTATGACCAAGTATATAGTTACCAACACAAAGGGATCGTTTGAGCGTGCTGATATGGGATTTGGCAAACCTAATCCCAAAGACTCTCTCAGACAAGCACAAAAGAAGCAAAACCAATCACAGGATACAGCTAAGAACATAAAGCCCGAACCTCTAAAGCTTACACAAAATAAAGCTGGAGCTAAAAAGCCCGAACCTCTAAAGTTTACGCCAAATAAAGCTGGAGCGGAAAAGTTTGAACCTAAAAAGTTTGAACCAAAAAACACAGGAGAGAGGAGGTTTGGAACAAACAGACCTGTACCAAAGAAGCCTTTTGTAAGGAATAACAAGAAGAAGTAATGGACTTACATCTTATTATAGGAATACTTATTGCCATGATATTCTCGGGATTCTTTTCGGGAATGGAGATAGCATTCGTCTCGAGCAATCGACTACTGGCAGAGATGGATATGGAGAGGAAAGGACTCGCCCAACGTTGTCTGGCAGTATTCTATAGTCATCCTAACGCTTTTGTGTCGACAATGCTTGTTGGCAATAATATAGTTTTGGTGGTATATGGTGTTCTCTTCGCCCAATTGTTCGACAACACTATCTTTAAGGATTTCCCACCAGGGACGAGACTGACACTTGACACCATACTGTCGACAATTGTCGTCTTGTTTACGGGTGAGTTCTTGCCCAAGACCTTCTTCAAAAGCAACCCCAACAAGATGCTTACCATCTTTGCTCCCTTAGCCTACATCTTCTATATTGTGCTATGGCCAGTGAGTCGTTTTGCCACACTATTGGCGAAGATATGCCTCAGAACTTTTGGTATAAAGATGGATAACGACACCGCCGATGACACCTTCACAAAGGTAGATCTTGACTATTTGGTGCAGTCGTCAATAGATAATGCTGACAGCGAAGACGATATTGAGGATGAGGTAAAAATATTTCAGAACGCACTCGAATTTCAAGACACCAAGGTGCGCGACTGTATGGTGCCAAGAACCGAGATTAACGCAGTGGACATGAAATGTACGCTCGATGAACTGAAACAACGATTTATCGAGAGTGGACACAGCAAAATTATTGTATATAAGGAGGACATTGACCACATCGTGGGCTACATCCACTCGTCTGAGATGTTTCGTAATCCTACAGACTGGCACGACGGCATACGTGAGATGCCTTTTGTACCTGAAACTATGGCGGCACAAAAACTGATGCAGATATTCCTGCAACAGAAGAAATCACTCGGAGTGGTAGTCGACGAGTTCGGCGGTACCAGTGGACTGGTTAGTCTTGAGGATATAGTTGAGGAGATTTTTGGAGAGATAGAAGACGAACATGACTCTAACAAATACGTAGCAAAGCAGGTAGGAGACAGGGAATATCTCCTGTCGGCTCGTCTTGAGATAGATAATGTCAACGAGATGTTTGACCTGCAACTGCCTGAGAGTGATGAGTATATGACCGTGGGAGGACTGATTCTACACGAATATCAGAACTTTCCCAAACTCAATGAAGTAGTCAAGGTGGGACGATACTCGTTTAAGATTATCAAGAAGACGATGACAAAAATAGAACTGGTGAGAATGACCATTGAAGAATAATAAAGTACAAAATTATTGTAAAATAATTGGTCTGTTTACTTTTTTTGTGTACTTTTGTACGCTTTTTGGAGAAAATAATAAAAACAACTAAAAAATAGAAATGGCAGCATTAGGAAAAATCAGAAGCAAAGGAACGATACTGGTGCTTATCATAGCATTAGGTCTCTTTGCCTTCATTGCAGAGGAAGCATTCCGTTCATGCAATGGTATCAAAGGACAGCAGAGCCAACAGATTGGCGAGGTGCTGGGAGAGAAAATCAATTATCAAGATTTCCAGAAACTTGTTGATGAGTATCAGGATGTCGTAAAGTTTACTATGCAGCGCGACAACTTGAACGAGGATGAGCTCAATCAGCTGAAAGATCAGGTATGGCAGCAGTATATCGCCAATACCGTGATGGAAGCTGATGCTAAGAAGCTTGGACTCACCGTCACCGACGAGGAGATTGAGAATATTTTGGCTCAGGGCACCAACCCTATGCTCATGCAGACCCCATTTGTAAAGCAAGAGACAAAGCGCTTCGACGTGAACTCGCTGAAGCAGTTTGTTGACGAATACAATAAGGCTAACTCAAGCAATAACCCACAGATGCAGCAGCAAGCAGAGCAGATGCGTCCTATTTACAACTACTGGTTGTTTATCGAGAAAAATCTGCGCAGTCAGTTGCTTGCACAGAAATATCAGGGTCTACTTGCCAGCTGTGTGCTCTCTAACAAGGTAGAGGCAAAGATGGCATTCAAGGATGAGAACGAAGAGAGCCAGATAAAGCTTGCTTCATTGGCATATAGCACTATCAAAGATTCTGAAATCAAAGTTGAAGATAGTGATTTGAAGGCTAAATATGACGAGTTGAAGGCTGGATTTAAGCAGGCTGTAGAGTCTCGTGACGTAAAGTATGTTGACGTTCAGATCCTCGCAAGTGCAGCTGACCGCAACGCTATCGCAAAAGAGATGGCTGATTTCCAAAAGCAGCTGGCTGTAGCTGAAGAACCTGCTCAGGTGGTAAGCAAGAGCGCTTCACAGGTTCCATTTATCGACCTGCCAAAGTCTAAGAATGCATACCCAAGTGACATCGCCGAGCGTCTTGACTCTATCGGCATCGGAACGACTGGCGTGACAGAGAATAAGGCAGATAACACGCTCAATATCATTCGATTGATTTCTAAGACCTCGCTCCCTGACTCAGTAGAGTATCGTCAGATTCAGGTCGGTGCAGCATCTGTGGCTGAAGCTCGTACTAAGGCAGACAGTATTTACAAAGCTCTTCAGGGTGGTGCCGATTTCGAAGTCTTGGCAAAGAAATACGGTCAGACCGGTCAGAAGGTATGGCTCACCAACAATCAGTATGAGGGTGCCAACACAATGTCGGTAGACAATCGTCAATATATTGAGTCTCTGCTCAATGGTACGGTTGGCGAAACCAAGAACCTGGAACTCTCTCAGGGCAATGTCATCCTGCAGGTGCTCGATCGTCGTGCTATGGCTGATAAGTATAACGCAGCTGTCATCAAGAAGGTTATCGACTTCCGCAAGGATACTCGTGCCGCAGCATACAACAAGTTTAGTGAGTATGTTACTAAGTGTACATCTGTTGAGGAACTCGAAACGAATGCTAAAAAGTATGGATATAAGGTGCAGGAGCAGACAGGTCTGACTACCGGTCAGCATACTGTGGCTAACGTTCGTGGTACTCGTGAAGCTTTGAAGTGGATATTCTCTGCAAAAGAGGGCGAGATTAGTCCGCTATACGAATGTGGCGACAACGACCATATGATGGTAGTAGCACTCACGAAGGTTCGTCCTCAGGGCTATGCTGACTACAAAGATCCAAATGTTGCTGACATCCTGAAGCGTGAGGTGATCAACGACAAGAAGGCTGAGAAGCTTATGGCAAAACTGCAGGGCGTGAACAACGTTAATGCAGCTAAGGCCAAGGGAGCTAAAATCTCAGATGTCAACCAGATTACGTTTGCTTCACCTGCGTTCATACCAGAGATTGGTGCTATGGAGCCTGCGCTCTCAGGTGCTGTAGCTGCAACAGCGGCTGGCAAATTCTCAAAGAATGCCGTTAAGGGAAACTCTGGAGTATATCTCTTCCAGGTGGTGAAGAAGACCATGCGTGCGGGAGTTAAGTACAACGAGAAGACTCAGGAGCAGCGTTGTCGTCAGTCTTCACTCCAGTATGTAGGTAACTTTATGCAGGATCTCATCAGCAAGGCAGGTGTCGTAGACAACCGTTATCTGTTCTTCTAAGAGAAAGACTTACACATTATATAATAATATAGCAGAGGAACTGGCGGGGTCTCTATAGATGAAACTCCAAAAGTTCCTCTGCTCAATAAATAACTTTTGACGTAGATGATATTGATAGCTGACAGCGGAAGTACAAAGACCGACTGGTGCCTGACAACAGAGCAACCAACGGGTAGGATAGATGTCCATACTCAGGGCATCAACCCTGTGCACATGCAAGAACAACAGATCAGGGATATCCTTGCCAACGAACTTCTGCCTGCTATCCAAGGCCATATTGACAGTATGCAACTGAGCATCTTCTTTTATGGAGCAGGATGTACTGGTAAAGCCCGTCAGCGTCTTATCAATATCCTAACAGAAATGTTCATCGCATGGAACGCACAGATAGAAGCGGAGAGCGACCTGCTTGGTGCGGCAAGAGCTCTGTGTGGAAGACGTGAGGGAATAGCCTGTATACTGGGCACAGGTGCCAATAGCTGTTGGTATGACGGCAATGAGATAAAAGAGAACACGCCTCCTTTGGGATATATCCTTGGTGACGAGGGCAGTGGAGCCGTGTTAGGTCGCCATTTCCTCAACGCCCTCTTCAAGGGAAGACTCTCTCAATCAATAAAAGAGAAATTCCTTAGCGAAAGTAGTCTGACCTATGCCGACATCATTGAACGGGTGTATCGTCAGCCCCTTGCCAACCGATTTCTTGCCAGCACATCTGTATTTATCAAGAAAAATATTGATATTTGTCCAGAACTGAGACAGCTGGTCATAGACAACTTCTGTGACTTTTTCCAAAAAAACATATCGAATTACCCTACAAGTAAGCCCAATTTCATAGGCAGTATGGCTGTAGTTTATGAAGAAGAACTACGTGAGGCCGCAAGACTGGAGGGATATGAGATAGACATAATATGCAAGAGTCCGATGGAAGGACTAATAGCGTTCCATTCTAAATAGTAAAAACTCAAACATTTACACTACAATACCCAATGAAACGAGCAATAGTAATAGGAGCATCATCAGGCATAGGACGGCAGGTTGCCAGCCTACTGATCCAGAGAGGCTGGAACGTGGGTATCGCAGCTCGTAGATTAGAACCACTAAACGAGTTGAAAACCATGGCTCCCGACCGTGTGTTTGTTAAACAAATCGACGTTACCAGCGATGATGCCGAAACAAAGCTTAAGGAACTGATCAACGAACTGGGAGGAATGCAGTTGTTCCTTTATTCTTCTGGTGTAGGATGGCAGAACCCCGAGTTGTCGCTTGAAAAAGAGCTGATCACTATCGATACCAACGGCGTTGGATTTACCAAGATGGTTGGTACAGCCTATCATTATTTCGCCAAGAATACAGGAGGACATATTGCAGCCATCACCAGCGTAGCATGTACTAAAGGACTTGGACAGGCACCAGCGTATTCTGCCTCGAAGGCGTTCCAAGCCAACTACCTTGAGGCATTGGATCAGATGGCACGCAAACATCATCTGAATATTACAATCACAGATATACGTCCGGGGTTTGTCAGGACACCATTCATTGGTGAGAACCATCACTTCCCCATGACCCTGTCACCACGACGTACAGCGAAGCATATCATACGAGCTATCAAGCACAAGCGCTCAATATTGATATTCGACATCAGATGGCATATAGTAGTTATTCTATGGCGACTAATACCATCATGGCTGTGGAGACGAATGAAGATTTGAAATGTAATTTTCGAAATAACGCAATAGCTGTATTCCGATAAAAAAAAATAAAAGAAACGTGCATACAAGAGAAGAACAAATGCGAGCCTTCGGTCGTTATCTCGACGTGCTGGACGCATTACGGGAGAAGTGTCCGTGGGACAGGAAACAGACAAATGAGAGTCTGCGACCAAATACTATCGAAGAAACGTATGAGCTGTGTGATGCTCTGATGAGAGACGACAAGGAGGATGTCTGCAAAGAACTTGGTGACGTATTGCTACACGTGTGCTTCTATGCTAAGATTGCCGACGAACAGGGCTCTTTTGACATTGCTGACGTATGTAATCGTTCGGTAGACAAACTGATATTCCGCCATCCACACGTCTATCATCCCTCACAGATTGGTGCCGAACACCCCAAACCACTACCTTACGGCACCACAGAAGAGGATACATCTGATAAGGATGGAGAACAACTAAAGAAAGCCACCAACGTAGAGCAGGTCCTTGACAACTGGGAACGGCTGAAACAAAAGGAGAAGGGTGGCAACAAAACCGTACTTTCAGGTGTACCAGCATCGCTGCCGTCACTCATCAAAGCCTACAGGATACAAGACAAAGCCCGACACGTGGGATTCGACTGGGAACACCCGGAAGATGTATGGAAGAAAGTCAGAGAGGAACTTGACGAACTTGAGACAGAACTAAGTAAGGGAGATAAGGAAAATTCAACCAAGGAGCTTGGCGACTTCTTGTTCTCGGTGATTAATGCCGCCCGACTATATCATCTCAATCCCGACAATGCCCTTGAAAGCACCAACCAAAAGTTTATCTCGAGATTTAACTATGTGGAGCGAAAAGCCCACGAACAGGGCAGAGATCTTTCGGAAATGACTCTGGGTGAGATGGACGCACTATGGGAAGAAGCGAAGAGAGAATTGAAGAATTGAAAAATTGAAGGATTGAAGAATTGAACTGATGGTCAATTAAAAAATAAATACTTACGACAATGAATACCAAGACATTACTCTTTATGATGGTTTTCGGCATGGCGCTTGCCATGATTGGATGTAACAACCCAAAAGGTGGTAAGGCTATCACCGTAAACAGCATTACAGGCGACACTACCGATGTAGACACAACAATCTACGGCACATGTGGCGAAGGTACAGCCATGCATACACTTGAGCTACTGTGCGACGACGGCAAGACCCGCGTTTTCATGTTCAACCCCGACGACTCCATTTCGCCAGTCTATGGCGGCTTGCTCGTCGGAGACCGTATGGCTGTCATCGCCAACGTGGAGTATGGCGATACCATCGCTTCCAAAGTCATCAACCTGACAACCCTCCTGGGCAAGTGGACCAGTATCGACAAGCAGTTCGAGATAAAGGAAGGTGGGGTGGTGGACTCCCATGTAGAGACCGAGACCAACCCGTGGACTTCATGGAAGATTCATAACGGAAGGCTTCTGTTCAACAAAGACACCTTTGACATCGTGGAACTCGGAGCCGACTCCATGTATATAGAAAACAACAATGGTGTGTTCGCATATAAGAGAAAGTAAATTGAGGAATATCGTAATTTTTTTCTGAGGAAAGACCGTACATCTATATGACATTCAAGATACATATTCTCGGATGTGGCAGCGCCCTGCCTACCTCCCAACACTATGCCTCATCACAGGTGGTGCAGGTTCACAACCGATATTACATCATCGACTGTGGCGAGGGCTGTCAGATACAGTTACGTCGTCAGCACATACCATTCAACAAGATACACGCCATCTTCATCACCCATCTTCATGGTGACCATTGCTTCGGTCTGATGGGAGTCATCACCACCTTCTCGCTCCTTGGAAGGACGACACCCCTGCACATATACGCCCCGAAAGAGCTGGAAGGAATACTCATGCAGCAGATTGACATGTTCTGCAGCTCGCTGGGCTACACCATTGAGTTCCACGCTGTTGACACCACCGCCAACAAAGTATTCTACGAGGATGACGTTGTCAGCATAACGTCCGTCCCGCTCCATCATAGAGTTCCCTGCTGCGGATATCTTTTCAGTGAGAAATCCGCCACACCCCATTCGTATGCCTATTGTTCAGATACAAAATATATACCCACGCTCCATGAGATGGTCAGAGGCGTGGAGTGCTTGTATCATGAGAGCACATACATGTCAGCACAGATAGACAAAGCGGAACAATACTTCCACAGCACAGCAGCCCAGGCAGCCCAGGTAGCTCGTGACGCAGGTGTAGAGACGCTGCTGCTGGGTCATTATTCCGCAAGATACAACGACGAGAACCTCTTGCTTGAGGAGGCAAGAGCCATCTTCCCCAATGCACAGTACTTCTTAAATCTCTACTCCTATAGGGAATATTCAAGGAAAAAGACTAACGTCTTTAACTCCTTTAACTCCCTTAACTCCTTTAACTCCTCTCAACTTGCGAAAGTTGAGTAAGGTATTTTCGTTCGGAAATGAAAATAAAAACAAGTTTTCATTTTGTATTTCGCTCACTTAATTGTACCTTTGCCAACTGAAATAAAAAATAGTAATAATAATAAACAAAAATAAGTGATGGCTAAAAGATTTGCCGAACATAAGGGATTAAACCTCACACAGACCAACAAGGAGGTGCTGGCACAGTGGGAGAAGAATGATATTTTTCATAAGAGTATAGACGAACGCAACGGATGTCCGCAGTTCGTATTCTTCGAGGGACCTCCATCTGCCAATGGTCATCCAGGTATTCACCACGTCCTTGCCAGAAGTATCAAGGATACATTTAACAGATATAAGACGATGAGGGGCTTCCAGGTGCATCGCAAGGCTGGATGGGACACTCACGGACTGCCTGTGGAGCTGGGTGTGGAGAAGGAACTGGGCATCACTAAGGCTGACATCGACAACAAGGACTCTGAACGATATATCTCAACTGAGGACTATAACAGGAAGTGTCGTGAGAATGTGATGATGTATACTGCCGAATGGCGTGACCTGACGGAGAAGATGGGATATTTTGTAGACCTGGACAATCCGTATGTCACATACGACAACAAATATATCGAGACGCTGTGGTGGCTGTTGCGCCAGCTCTACGACAAGGGTCTGCTATATAAGGGGTATACCATTCAGCCATATTCGCCAGCAGCAGGAACGGGACTGTCGAGCCATGAGCTGAACCAACCTGGATGCTACCGTGACGTGAAAGATACTACATGTACGGCACAGTTTAGGATAAAGACTCCGAAGGAGGAGATGATAGGGTGGGGAACGCCATATTTCCTCGCATGGACAACAACACCATGGACTCTGGCTGCGAACTCTGCGCTCTGCGTGGGACCGAAGATTGACTATGTGGCAATCCAGACATACAACCCCTATACCGCCGAGCCTGTCACGGTGACTCTTGCAGAGGCTCGTGTCAGCGCGTATTTCAGCGAAGAGGGACGCGACAAGGAACTGGGCGGCTATGAGAAGGGCGACAAGATAATTCCCTGGAAGATCGTAGGTCGCTACAAGGGTTCTGACCTTGTGGATATGGAGTATGAACAACTCATGCCCGCAATCAAGCCCATGGGCGATGCCTTCAGAGTGATACCAGGCGACTATGTCACCACTGACGACGGTGCGGGTATCGTGCATATTGCGCCTAACTTTGGTGCCGACGATGCTTTTGTCGCCAAAAAGGCTGGCATTTGTCCTATAGTCCTGATTGACAAGAAAGGACAGGAGCGACCAGTAGTAGACCTTCAAGGCAAATATTTCAACATTGAAGACCTTGACAGGGAGTTTGTAAAGAAGTATGTGGACGTCGACGAGTGGGAAAAGTTTGCAGGCAGATATGTTAAGAATGCGTATGACGAAAACCTTACTGAAAAGGACGAGACGCTGGACATCAGTATCTGTATGGACTTGAAGGCTCATAATAAGGTATTCAAGATAGAAAAACACGTACACAACTACCCACATTGCTGGCGTACGGACAAGCCTGTGCTTTACTATCCGCTCGACTCATGGTTTATCCGTTCTACTGCGAAGAAAGATCGTATGTTTGAACTCAATAAGACCATAAATTGGCAACCAGAGTCTACAGGTACAGGACGCTTTGGCAATTGGCTGGAAAATCTGAACGACTGGAATCTGTCTCGTTCACGTTTCTGGGGTACACCTCTCCCTATCTGGCGCGACGAGGACGGCAAGGAGGAGCTGTGTATCGGCAGTGTTGAGGAGCTATATGGCGAGATAGAGAAGTCTGTGGCAGCAGGAGTGATGAAGTCAAATCCGCTGAAAGATAATGGATTTGTACCTGGTGACATGAGTCAGGCTAACTACGACAAGATAGATTTGCATCGTCCGTATGTGGACAGGATAATACTCGTATCGCCAAGCGGCAAGCCTATGAAGCGAGAGGCCGACCTTATCGACGTATGGTTCGACTCTGGTTCGATGCCGTATGCACAGGTACACTATCCGTTCGAAAATCGTGAAATGATTGACAAGAAGTTGGCATTCCCAGCAGACTTTATCAATGAGGGTGTCGACCAGACTCGTGGATGGTTCTTTACTCTTCATGCCATCGCAACTATGGTGTTCGACTCTGTTGCTTTCAAGAATGTCATCTCCTCAGGTCTTGTGCTCGACTCTAAGGGCAACAAGATGTCGAAGCATGTAGGCAATGTGGTCAATCCGTTCGAGATGATTGAGAAATATGGTGCCGATGCGGTACGCTACTATATGATGACCAACTCAGAACCTTGGGACAACTTGAAATTTGACCCTAACGGAGTTGACGAGGTGCGTCGTAAATTCTTCGGAACACTCTACAACACCTATAGCTTCTTTGCTCTCTATGCAAATGTTGATGACTTTGATCCGTCAACGTCAAAGGTAGTAGAGAACCGTCCTGAGATTGACAGATGGATTCTCTCGTGCCTGAACACACTTATAAAGAAAGTTGAGACCGAACTCGACAACTACGACCCCACACGTGCAGGCAGACTCATCGATACGTTTGTCAACGACGACTTGTCTAACTGGTATGTACGTCTCAACCGTAAGCGTTTCTGGGGTACGGAGATGAGCGACGACAAGCTCTCAGCTTATCAGACCCTTCACACATGTCTGATGACCGTTGCCAAGTTGTTGGCACCATTTGCACCATTCTTTGCAGACCAATTATACAAGGATCTTGGAGGCGAGTTGGAGAGCGTCCATCTCGACCACTTCCCTGTAGCTGACGAGAAGCTCATCGACAGTTCGCTGGAGTCGCGCATGGGTATGGCTCAAAAGATTACCTCAATGGTACTCGCCCTGCGCAAGAAAGTCAACATCAAAGTGCGTCAGCCGCTACAGTCCATCATGATTCCTGCTATCGATGATGAACAGAAAGCACACATCGAGGCAGTCAAAGACCTTATCCTCAACGAGGTAAATGTCAAGGAACTTGACTTTGCCGAGGGTGCAGGCGTCTTAGTAAAGAAGGTGAAATGCAACTTCCGAACTATGGGTAAGAAGTTTGGCAAACTCATGAAGGGTATAGCGGCATATATGAACGAACTCTCGCAGGAAGACATCGCCAAACTCGAGTCCACCGGTAGCCTGCGTTTCGCAGTTGAAGGTCAAGATGTTGAGGTAGACTCTTCTGACGTAGAGATTATCAGTGAAGACATACCTGGATGGCTTGTCAGCAACGAAGGTAATCTGACGGTAGCCCTCGAAGTGGAACTGACCGACGAGTTGCGCCAAGAGGGAATGGCTCGCGAGCTAATCAACCGCATACAGAACCTTCGCAAGGAGTCCGGGCTCGAAATCACCGACCGTATCAATGTCGTCGTCAGCTCAAACACCAATACTAACGAGGCTATAGCCAACTTCAAGGACTACATCAAGGGACAAGTGCTCGCCTCAGACATCACCATAGCTGACAACGAAGGCGTGGAGACTGATTTCGACGAATTCAAACTGAACATAACAATAACTAAACTATAAAACCTTTATCCTTTATGGCAACAAAGAAACGTTACACCGATGAGGAGCTGGAAGAGTTCCGCGCCATCATCAACGAGAAACTCAGAACGACACGTGAGGACTATGCTGCCACGATGCGCGTACTGACAAACCAGGATTCCAACGATGTAGACGACACATCTCCTACCTATAAGGCTCTTGAAGAGGGCAGCACAGCCCAGTCGAAAGAGGAATTGGTTCAGATGGCACATCGTCAGCAGAAGTTTATCCAAGGTCTTGAGGCAGCTCTCGTACGAATCGAGAATAAGACCTACGGCATAGACCGTATGACAGGTGAGCTCATACCAAAAGAACGACTTCGTGCAGTACCACACGCCACACTTAGTGTGTCGTCGAAGATGCAGGAGAAGAAGAGGTAGAATAAAACTTAACTTTAGGAGTTGAGTAATAAGGAGTCGAGTAATAAGGAACTCAGTAATAAGGAGTTGAGTAATAAGGAGCTCAGTAATAAGGAGTTGAGTAATAAGGAGCTCAGTAATAAGGAGTTGAGTAATAAGGAGCTCAGTAATAAGGAGTTGAGTAATAAGGAGTTGAGTAATAAGGAGTTGAGTAGAAACGTGAAGAAAGGGATATACTGTCTTGCTCTTATTCTTATACTGCTCACCATTGATCAGATCATCAAGGTGAGTGTCAAGACCAATATGGCTCTCTATGACGAGATCTATATCTTTGACTGGTTTCGTATCCGATTCATTGAGAATAACGGCATGGCGTGGGGAATGGAGTTGGGTAGCAAGCTGCTGCTAAGCATCTTCCGTATCATTGCCGTAGCCTTCGGTTGTTGGTATGTATGGAGACAAATCAGGTGTTCGGCATCGTATGGCTACCTGACTGTGTTGTCAATGATTCTTGCTGGTGCTGCCGGCAATATTTTCGATTCGTTGTTCTATGGTCAGATATTCACCGAGTCAACACCATTTGCCGTCTCCCAGCTAACAGCTTTTGGCGAAGGTTATGCTCCCATGCTCATGGGTAAGGTGGTCGACATGTTCTATTTCCCCATCATTGATACTGTTTTGCCCACATGGATACCCATTTGGGGAGGCGACCATTTCGTATTCTTCTCTCCAATCTTCAACTTTGCCGATGCCTGTATCTCCGTGGCAGTCATAGTGTTTATCATCTTCTTTCGAGAAAAAATTAAAAGTTGAATATGCGTCGTCTGCTTCCCATCATCATGCTGATAGTGCTCCTCGGATCTTGTAAGCCGAAGGTGCCAAGTGAGTATATCCAGCCAAGAAAGATGGAGAATATCCTATACGACTATCATATAGCGTTGGGAATAGCACAGGAACAATACCAAATTGACGACGAGCGCCACCTCTATGACGAAGCTTACAAATTAGCCGTATTGCGCAAACATGGTGTTACTGAGGCTGAATTTGAAGCATCCATGGAGTACTACATGCGTCATACCAAGCGTCTGCATAAGATATATGAGAATATAACTGAACGACTTGAAAACGAAGCTGTGGCGCAAGGTGTCTCTGAGGGTGAGCTAAGCCAGTACGACTCGAATACTGCGCAGGGCGACACAGCCAACCTCTGGCGATGGGAGAAGGATATAGTGCTCACCAAACAGTCACCATACAATCATTATTCCTTCATCCTAAAGGCGGACACCTCTTATCACAAGGGTGACCGTATGACGATGACTTTCAATACCCAGTATCTCGTACAAGATGGTTCGCGCGATGCTGTCATAGTTCTCGCTATGCGACTTGCCAACGATAGCGTCATCACACAGTATCAACACATGATGACCAATTCGCGTCAGACAGTCTCTATCAGCGACAATGGCAAGAAAGGTATTAAGGAAATTCGTGGCTATTTCATGCTTGCACCTGACACAGAGAGCAATACCACGATGAAACTGTTGTTCATTTCAAATATTAAACTCCTCAGAACGCATCTGAACGCCAATGAGAACGTTAGCGAGAATGTCAACGACAACTCCAGAGTGAACGAGAACGACAACGACAATCAAAATTCTAATTACAATAAGACCATTAACGATAGCGACAGAAATAACAATCGACCAGACACAAGTAGACTTCGCCATTTCGGACCACCAACACATAGGAATTATCCACCAAAAAGGAAATAGTATATGCGACGCATAGCTGTTCATAAACTATTCATCGGCAAAGAAGTCATAGAGATGGCGGTAATTGAGCTCGTCGGAGGATATGTAAAGTCATATTATCCACTCGAAGGTGAGATGGCCATGACGGAATGGATAGGAGGAGAAGCTTATTTGAAAACCGACAATCAAGGTAGACAACAATTACTTATAAACAACAAGATATTATGCTGAGCGTAGACCAATTAGAAGACAAGTTGATAGACCTCGCCTTTGCTGAGGATATCGGCGACGGAGATCACACAACCCTATGCTGTATCCCTGAGGATGCAATGGGAAAGTCGCACCTGTTGATAAAGGAAGAAGGTATACTGGCTGGCATCGAGGTGGCAAAAAAGGTTTTCGACCGCTTCGATCCTACTATGCAGGTAGAAGTCCTCATAGAGGACGGTACACATGTCAAGCCTGGTGACATCGCAATGATAGTCACAGGCAAGATACGGTCACTTTTGCAGACCGAGCGACTGATGCTGAACATCATGCAGCGCATGAGCGGAATAGCCACAATGACCAATCGTTATGTCCGACTGCTCGAGGGTACGAAGACACGAGTACTCGACACACGCAAGACAACTCCAGGACTACGTATGCTTGAAAAACAAGCCGTGAAGATAGGCGGCGGCACCAACCATCGTATCGGACTCTTTGACATGATACTGCTCAAGGACAATCATGTGGACTTTGCTGGAGGTATAGCCAACGCCATCAATCGTTGTCACGCCTACCTTAAGGAGAAAGGGCTCGACTTGAAGATAGAGATTGAGGTGCGCAATTTCGATGAGCTACAGCAGGTACTCGACTGTGGTGGTGTTGATCGTATCATGCTCGACAACTTCACTCCTGAGGATACTAAGAAGGCTGTTGACATTATCGCTGGACGATATGAGACAGAGTCGAGTGGTGGTATCACCTTTGAAACCATACGCTCGTATGCCGAACAGGGAGTAGACTTTGTGTCTGTAGGAGCACTCACTCATTCGGTCAAGGGACTTGACATGTCATTCAAAGCATGTTGATAGATATAAATTACACAAAGGAGACAATCCCCTTTGTGTAATTTTCTTTTTCTTAAATTTAATATCTATGAGAAGAATATTTAGAATAGTATTGTTGGCAATAATTGTAAATTGCCAATTATCAGTTGTTCGCTCCCTTGCATGTACCAATTTTATAGTGGGCAAGGATGCTTCTGCTGACGGATCGGTGTTGTGTACTTATAATGCTGACTCGTATGGTGGGTTTCATGCCCTGTGCCACTTTTCTGCAGGCAAGCACACTAAGGGAGAGATGCGTAAGGTGTATGACTGGGAGACAAACAAATATTTAGGTGAGATACCTGAGGCTCCTGAGACATATAATGTAATAGGTAATATCAATGAGTGGCAGGTTACCATCGGCGAGACAACCTATGGTGGTCGTGAGGAGATGGTCGACACTACTGGCATCATAGATTATGGTTCGTTGATATATATTGCTCTTCAGCGTTCTCGTTCGGCACGTGAAGCCATCAAGGTGATGACAACTCTTGTCGAGACCTACGGCTACAACTCAGAGGGTGAGACCTTCACCATCTGCGATCCTAATGAGGCATGGATAATGGAGATGATGGGATGTGCGTCTGATCGTAAGAAGTCCAAAGAGCGTGTGGTATGGGTAGCGATGCGCATACCGGATAACGCAATCTGTGGACATGCCAACCAGAGTCGCATTGGCAAGTTTAACATGAAAGACAAACAGAATGTGCTATATTCCAAGAATGTCGTTAGCTATGCTCGCAAGAATGGATGGTATAGTGGCAAGGATGAGGACTTCTCGTGGAAGATGGCATATGCCAAGCCCGACTTTATGGGCCGTCGCATCTGTGATGCTCGTGTGTGGTCGTTCTTCCGCCATTTCGATAAGGGCTTTGACCGCTATCTGCCTTGGGCTTTGGGTAAAGATCCAAATGCAGAGGACATGCCTCTATGGATAGTGCCCGACCATAAGGTCAGCGTGCAGGAACTTGAGGCATGTATGCGTGACCATTTTGAGGGTACGCCTTTGTCGCTTGACCAGGATGTGGCACAAGGTAACTGGGATATGCCTTATCGTCCTACACCATTAACGTTCGAGGTTGATGGAAAGAAATATTTCAACGAGCGCCCCACATCTACTCAGCAGACGGGTTTCTCGTATGTTTCACAAATGCGTTCATGGTTGCCTCGTGAGATTGGTGGTGTTTTATGGTTCGGCAATGACGACGGTAATATGGTTGCTTATACCCCTATCTATTGCAGCATTACTACACCGCCCGAATGCTATAACACTCCTGGTGCTGATGATGTCACCTTTTCTGAAAAGAATGCCTTTTGGGTATGCAACTGGGTTAGCAACATGGTATATCCCCGTTACTCCCAGATGTTCCCGTCGCTGAAGGCAGTACGCGATTCTTTGGAGCAAAGCTATTTTGAGCGCCAGCCATCAGTTGAGAAAGAAGCCTTGGCTCTATATAATAATGGTGCAGAGGCAGCTGTACGTTATCTCAACGACTATTCCGTCGATCAGGCTCAGAAGATGCTTGCTCGTTGGCATCAGCTTGCCATCTATCTCATTGTTAAATATAATGATATGGCTGTCAAGCCGGATGAGAACGGAAAATTCCTACGTACAAAGACTGGTCTCGGGGAAAAGGTTGACCGTCCTGGATATTCCGACTACTCGCGCCGAGCATTGATCCAGCAGACTGGCGACAAGTTCCTTATGCCAGAAGAGTAGGGGAGTGGAGTTAAAGGAGTTAAAGGAGTTAAGGGAGTTAAAGGAGTTAAAGACGTTAGTCTTTTTCCTTGAATATTCCCTATAGGTAAGGGGGCGAAAGCATTGATCTTTCGCCCCCTTACTTATTTCTCATCTCTTGTTCTTACAAGATAGTCTTTACAGCTTCGAGCATTCCCTTCTCCTGAATGAGGTCGAGGTCTTTCTTGACGAGCTCAGCCAGTCCCTTGACATTATGCAGGTCCTCACCCCAGATAAATTCTGCTCCGAGTACTCCGTCGGTAACCTTCTGAGTGTCACCCGTAGCCCATAGTTCCTTTAGCAGGTCCATTATCTTTTGGTCGTCGTTTGGAGTAATCTCGGCTCCGTCAGCACGCTTGCCACCCTTGTAGTAGGTGATGATTGCTGCCAGTCCGAACACCAGTCCTTGTGGCAGTTCGCCCTTGCGCTCCAGATATACTTTGACTCCTGGCAGGTCGCGAGCCTGGAATTTCGGGAAGCTGTTGAGCATGATGCTTGTCACCTGATGGTCAACGAATGGGTTGTTGAAGCGTTCGAGTACATCCTCTGCAAATTTCTTCAACTCATCCATAGGCAGGTTCAGGGTCTCCATCAACTCCTCAAACTGTACTTTGTGGATATACTTGCCAAGTACAGGATGGTTGCATGCGTCGCGAACGATATCTACTCCTGACAGATAAGTTACAGGCGAGAGCACGGTGTGTGGACCGTTGAGCAGGGTCACCTTACGCTCGTGGTATGGCTTCTCGCTCTCTGCTATGAGCACGTGCAGACCAGCCTTGTCGGCAGGGAACTCTTCACGCAGCTCCTCACATGTCATATTCTCGGCTTTCTCGATTACCCAGAGGTGGAAAATCTCTGCCTGTACTACCAGGTTATCCTTGTATCCAATCTTCTGCTGAATGTCAGCAATCTCCTTACGTGGGAATCCTGGTACGATACGGTCAACGAGGGTTGCACATACATAGTTGTATTTAGTAAACCACTCCTTGAATGCCTCATAGTCTGCACCGAAGTCATCCTTCCACAGCTCGATATACTTATATATGCACTCCTTCAGATGATGACCATTCAGGAAGATAAGCTCACAAGGCATGATGATGAGTCCCTTTTTCGGGTCACCGTTGAATGTCTTGAAGCGATGGAACAGCAGCTGTACCAGCTTACCTGGATAAGATGAAGCAGGAGCATCGGTAAATTTGCATGTGTCGTCGAATGCGATACCAGCCTCTGTGGTGTTAGAGATGACGAAGCGGATCTCTGGTTGCTCTGCCAATGCCATGAAAGCCCAGTTCTGAGTATATGGGTTCAGCGCACGGCTGATCACATCAATGCGCTCAAGTGTGTTGACAGCCTCACCGTTCTGACGTCCTTGCAGATTGACGTGATACAGGCAGTCCTGACCGTTTAGCCAGTCCACCATACCACGCTCGATAGGCTGAACTACAACAACCGAACCATTGAAGTTGGTCTTCTGATTCATGTTCCAAACAATCCAGTCTACGAATGCACGTAGGAAGTTACCCTCACCAAACTGGATGATCTTCTCTGGCATGACGCTCTTTGGAGCCGTCTGCTTGCTAAGTGACTTTAATTGTGCCATGTTTTGTTTTGTTTTTAGTATTTAGTTTTCTCTTATTTCCGTTTCTTTGGCAAAGATACAAAATAATGCTTAATGCATAATGCTTAATGCGTAATTTTTTCAAAATATTAAACGTAAACGTTTTTTCTCTCACCTCTCACTTCCGACTTATTCCTCATTCATGATGATATGGCTCACCTTTTATAATGGTGCATGCTCTGTATATCTGTTCGGCAAAGATAAGCCTCACCATCTGATGTGAGAAAGTCATGCGTGACAGTGAGAGCATTTCGTTAGCCCTGTCATATACTGCCTGAGAAAATCCATACGCGCCACCTATCACGAACACCAGTCGGCGCGCGGTATGTTGTCGTTTCTCCATCCATGTCGCCGTCTCCACGCTTGTCATCTCCCTACCGTGTTCGTCTAATAGCACTACCGTGTCGCCAGATTGTATCTTCTTAAGTATCTGTTCGCCTTCGAGTGTCTTCTGCTGTTCTATGCTTAGTGCCTTTGTGTTCTTCAGTTCGGGTATGGTTGTTATCGAGAATGGCATATAATGATTTATACGCCCTACATAGTCGTCAATCAGCGCCACAAAGTGCTTATTGACAGTCTTTCCCACCAGTATCAGTTCCGTCTTCATCTTCTCTTTTTATGGCGTAAATGCTCTTGCCATTATGTACCGGGCATAGCGTCTCGTCGGGATCGATGGGCTCGTATTCGTTCTTACGTTTAGGATTCATAGGAAACCATCCTTTCCTCACACGTTTCTCTTGTGCAAAAAGTTCGCCTATCGACCATAAGAGCGACGCTCCCAACACCCCCAGCAGCGAAGACCAGAACACATCGCCTACGCATACCGCTCCGCAGATGCTCACTATTCCTAACAACAGGAACAACCACCACAGGCGGGTTCCAGTATGGTATTCAGTCTTTATCACGATGGGGTGGAAGAATCCTATTATTAAAAATGTACAGATGGCTATCAATATACCAGTAAAGTGTAATTCCATTCTATTGTATTTTTTTGAACTGCAAAAATACAAATAATTATGTATTAAGCATTACGAATTAAGTATTATTTGCATTAAGCATTCTTGCGCCGCTCCGCTCCGCTTTTGGGAGTTAAAGGAGTTAAAGGAGTTAAAGGAGTTAAAGACGATAGTCTTTTTCCTTGAATATTCCCTATAGGAGTAGAGATTTAAGAAGTAAAACATTTGTCCTTAACTCCTTGAATATTCCCTATGGAGTAGAGATTTAAGAAGTAAAACATTTGTCTTTAACTCCTTTAACTTCTTTAACTCCTTTAACTCCTTTCAACTTGTGAAAGTTGAAAAAATTACGCATTACGCATTACGCATTACGCATTATTTTGTACCTTTGCCGTCGCTATGAACGAAGTGAAGATAAAAAATTCAGTATTAGAACAGGCAGCCCATGAAGGAATGGATGCATTTGTCGGCGTGTTTGTCAAAGCTATCTACGACCATATCGGCGGCTCCCTCACTCTCGAGACCATGTCGCGTCTCAATGCCGACCAGATAACACTCCTCGCGTGGGACATCCTGCATCAGGAGGTGATGGATGGCGGCTATGTCCAGCTCATCCATAATGGTTATGGACCTTTCATCTTCAAGAATCCCTTCGCCAAGGCTGTGAGAGAGTGGGGCTTGGACGACTTGTGCCGACACATCCATAAAGCCAACAAGCTATATAATGTCCATCACGAAGAGATAGAGCAAGACTGTACCGACGACGAGTTTATGGCACTCTTCGAGCGAATGCCTAAGTTCGACGACCTTGACGACGAGTTCGTTGACAAGGAGGAGACGTGGACCGCACAGATAGCCCACTACGTCGATGATAACATAGAGAATTTTGCAGATATAACAAAAGAATGAACAAAGAACAACAGGAACTCCGAAAGAAGAGTCCCGTACAGATAAAAAACAAGCGAGCCGCCTTCGACTATTTTTTTGTCGACGAATTCACAGCAGGCATCGTGCTCACTGGCACCGAGATTAAGTCTATACGTGCTGGTAAAGCGTCGCTTGTCGATACCTACTGTGTTGTCATCAATGGCGAGATGTGGGTCAAAGGCATGAACATATCGCCCTATTTCTATGGCTCATACGCCAACCATGAAGCCAAGCGCGACCGTAAACTGCTCCTCACCAAGCGAGAGATACGCCAGTTGGCTGATGCCGACAAGCAGCCAGGCTATACCATCGTGCCCACACTCGTCTTCATTGACGACAACGGACGGGCAAAAGTAGATATCGCACTATGTCGAGGCAAGAAAGAATATGACAAGCGACAGACTCTCAAAGAGAAAGAAGACCGACGAGAGATGGATCGTGCCATAAAAAGATTTTAAACGCCCAATGTTCGACCCACAACACATCCATACCCTGCAGGCAGCCATCGAGTTCGTAGGAACCCTTGCCTTCGCCATCTCCGGTATCCGTCATGCCGCCAGCAAGCGTTTTGATTGGTTTGGTGGTTATGTCTGCGGCTTTGCGGTTGCAATTGGCGGAGGAACTCTGCGCGACGTCACCCTCGGAGTCACTCCCTTCTGGATGACCAATCCCATATACATAGAATGTACGGCATTGGCTCTCTTCTTTGTTATCATCTTTGGCAAGTGGATGCGCTGGCTCAACAATACATGGCTTGTCTTTGACACCCTCGGTCTCGCACTCTTCACCATAGCAGGTATACAGAAGACCCTCACCATGGGCCATCCCTTCTGGGTAGCCATCATCATGGGCTGCATCACAGGTGCCGCAGGAGGTGTCATCCGTGACGTGCTGCTTAACAACGAGCCCGTCATCTTCCGTCGTGAGATCTATGCTATGGCATGTCTGATAGGCGGACTTGTCTACTGGCTCCTCATCGAGTTGCATGTCGACATTACCATTGTCGTCATCGCCACCTTCCTCACCGTCTGCCTTATCCGATTCCTTGCCGTACGCTATCACATCACCCTTCCACTCCTCCATAAATATGAAGAATGACCTATTCCAACGCTCCATGTCCGTACTTGGCACCGACGTCATGCATCGTCTTGCCACCATTCGTGTTATCATCTTCGGAGTTGGTGGAGTAGGGTCGTGGTGTGCCGAAGCCCTTGTGCGCACAGGACTCATCCACCTCACCATCGTCGACGACGATATCGTACAGGAGAGCAACGTCAATCGTCAACTCATGGCTACCACTCAAACTATCGGACGTTCCAAGGTGGAAGAGCTGCGCACCCGATTGCTCGCCATCAATCCTGATTCAGACATCAAGGCTCTCCATCAGCGCTTCACCGCAGATACCGCCCGTGAGTTCCAACTGGAGCAATATGACTACGTCGTCGATGCCATCGACTCTCTGAAAGACAAGGCGTCCCTGCTCCTTATGGCATGTGACAGCCCCGCCACCGTACTCTCCTCTATGGGAGCAGCCATGAAGACCGACCCTACACGCATACGCATCACCGAGTTCTGGCGTGTCAGCGGCGACCCTCTTGCCCGTACTCTTCGTCGCAAGTTCAAGCAACTGCAGCAGTTCCCCAGCAAGAAGTTTCTTTGCGTATATTCCGACGAGCCGCCCAAGACCGCTTCCCCCATTATCCAACACTCAACCGCTGTTCAAGGTTCAACATCCAATGTTCCATGTTCAACGACTAAGGGGTCTCTCGTTCAGGTAACAGCCGTATTCGGTTTCATGCTTGCATCAATTATCATCAACGACGAACAATAGACCACCTCACTTTTATTTCGACTGCTATTTTTTAGTTTTATTGGACGTTGGACGTTGGACGCTTTATATCCCTATTAGGTTAGTTCTTAGTTTTTAGCTTTTAGGTCTTGGTCAGTTCAAAGCAAGGTCTCATCTCTCCTTTTGCGTCTTTGTATTCAACGCGGGAAAAATTTCCCCCGTTGACTTTCTCCCATGCTGGCTCCATGTTTCTGATAGCTCTCATCACGTCTTTGTGTTGCTTACCCGTTACTTCTGCAATCTTAATTGATGTCATTCTCTCGTCTTGCAGCGCTCTGCAAGTGTTTGTGTGCTTTGAGTGATGAGGTCCGCCTCATTTGTTGGCGCCATTCTGGAGTATTCGTTCGTCATCTGCAGCTGACTCCTGTCTACTATCCAGAGAGGT
>ONCJ01000003.1 GCA_900316295.1 uncultured Prevotella sp. | reverse complement strand
ATGATTGGCGACCAGCTGCCTTCGTCATACGGATTGTTTGTGCGCATAGGCAGGGGCTTAATCATCAACATGAGATACCTGTGCTACATCAATATCTCTTTGAAAAAGGGCACAAAGCAATATAAGGGCGAAATAGAAGTTGCCCGCCGAATCTTGAAAAAATATATTTGAGGAGGACGAGGATATGATTAAGCTTGACGAAAAGAAATTGGCCCAACTGAAAACAGGGTCGCAGCATTTTGATGAAAAGTATGGTCCTGCCGGCTCCCCCAGCCGTGTGGAGTTCGAGGCAAAGGCAAAGGCATGGTATTATGCCGAATTGTTGCGTGACGAGCGCAAGCGCCAGAAAATTACTCAGCAGCAGCTGGGCGAGCGTATCGGCAAGAAGCGTGAGTATATATCATCGCTTGAGCAAGGACAGACGGACATGCAGCTTTCAACCTTCATGCTTATAGCCAATGCGCTGGGGTTACGATTCTCTTTAGTTGTAGGTTAGTAAACTATATTGTTTGGGAGTAGGACAACAAGATTGTCGACTTTTTCATTTCATACTTTTAAACAGGCATTTCGTACAGATGCCTGTTTTTATTTTGTCCAAAGATGTACATATCTTTAATTTTGCAACAAATCAATCTTCCATTTCCACAAGCCTTGTGACGGGAAAGGGTTTGGTGGCGAATGGGGTAAATCATAATTTTGTAACAAATCAATTGTTATGTCAAAACTAAAAAAAGAAATCGCTATGACGGAGTATGAATTTATCATGAGCCAATGTCGGAAATACCATTTCACGACGTGGGATGTGGATGTATTGGAGAAATGTAAGGCACTGTTGAAGAACCTGACAAGGGAGGACCTGGTGAGGGTGTATCGTTCGACACTGCTGGTCGACAGGGACCCTCTGAAGAAGGAGGCTTTCAACGTGTTGTTTGCCGACAAGATTGGGAAACGGGAACAGCGCATCAAGGAGATGCCGACAGACAGACTGATCGTGGAGTTCAGAGACAAGACGAGCGGCAACGTGTCGCTGGCTCGCAAGGAACTGCGTGAGCGATACAAGACGGGCAGGGACAGAGAGCTGATTATGCCAGCATTCAACATGTCCACAAAAAGCGACCAGCAATGGCTGAAATGGCAGATACGCAAGGAGAGATATGGGAACAAAAGGTATTGAATATAACAAGCTACCCATATATGAAGAAACTGATATTCATTGTATTGGCATTGCTCGTCATAGGGGGTGTCGCATACATCATGGCTCAAGGAAGAGGGACGAAGGAGGATATGGAGCGGGAGGATGACGAGGATTGCTATGAGTGCTACATTGAACCGATGTCTGACAAGAACATCTATTTCATTCCTGACACCGTGCTGACAAACAATCCCGTAGCAGATGACATGGTGGACATGGCTAACAGTTATGCCATTCTGCATGCTGCATACTGTGACGTGGAACTGTGGTATAGGTTCGGTATGGTGGTGAATGATGAGATTGGCAAGATCAGGACGTATGTGATAAAGGATGACTCGGTACGGACTGCTACTGAGGAATATGTGAGGACGCTGACTGAACTGCTGCCAAGGGATACCGCACTATGGAACCCTGAGGATTCTGTGTTATGGAATAAGGCTGTGGAGGCTTATTCGGCTTACGAGGATGTATTATCCCAGCGATATGACGTGAGACGGTATGGGAAGGCAACGAAAAAGAATATGGGGCAGACTGCGGATTTTGACAACCAGTGTCTTCATGCTATTGAGTATACACACAAACACAGGAATGATGAGCCACACACGACCATACCTGTGCTGGAGAAGCTGATGACTACCGGTAAGTATTCGCACCAACTGTTTGAAGTCTGGCTTACATGGCGCACACTCAGGCAAACGACGGAGAGCCCGTCGCGCGACGGGATAATACTGAATCTGGAATATAACAGGATGCGCCATCGCTGCATGAATACCATCCTGCGACGGATTGTCAGGAACCCTAAGGATTTCAAGGCGATATGCGAATTCAACTTCTTTGCCATCTACGACAACATCATACGCTATAGCAGCTATCTGTTTGGCAACTCTGCCCCACTCGACTACATAATGCTGTTTCCTGAGATTAAGGATGAATGAGGGAAATCTACACGCTCCCCATCCTACATGAGGAGACAATAGATGGTGGTTATCTTCGGGGGAATATAAATTTTGCACGGAATGACTTGAAATCATTTCCGACAAGATGTCATTTCCAAGAATAATATTAAATCATCAAATCACAAGACATGTTGAAAAAAAAATACTCAATAAATTTTGTGTTCTTACATTATTTTCTCTATCTTTGTAGCTATTCTT
The DNA here is from genome assembly GCA_900316295.1 of uncultured Prevotella sp. Lineage (GTDB taxonomy): Bacteria > Bacteroidota > Bacteroidia > Bacteroidales > Bacteroidaceae > Prevotella. The sequence continues at coordinate 88,633 of ONCJ01000003.1, read as the reverse complement.
AGATCAATGCCGAAGCCCGAGGGGTGGAAGCTGCGGGACAGGAACCTATATATAGGAAAGGCGTTCTTGACGCTTTGTGCTTGACACTCTGAAATCTAGCAGTTTCAACGTGTTCGTCAAATACAAGGCAACAAAGACGTCCATGGATATGTAATATCCGGCATCAGTCATAGATAACCGCATATGGTTTCCATGACATATTAAGTCGATTATCATACATATCGGCGTGGGCTTCGGCGTTGCTCGTTTCGACGAACAGGGCGATGCCAGAGCCTCAGAGTGTGGGACGAGCAACAGGAGATTCCCACGCTTCTTCGTATAATATAGCTAAACCTTTTGACATAATCGGCAAGTTCTTGGGAGTCAAACTTGGCTATATATTTATACAATTATGGATAATGACAATCAAAAAAAAGAGGAACAACATTCTGGTTTAGGGTGGACTGGCTCCAATTACGATTCATCTAAATCTGATGCAAAGCTAAAGAAAGGCTGTTTATGGATACTTTTCATCCTTCTTATATTTCTTATAAGAATATTTCTCATACCTGCATTTAAATAAAAATCTCGCTACGTAGTAAGACAACGTTATTCTCAAGTAATGCCTCAAAAACAAATGTCCCCCTTCTCCAAAGCGACAAACATCATTTTCACAAGGCTTGCGATTTGAAAAAACTTTGAGCATTAAAATACATATTATAAATTTGCAAACAACAGACACTTAAATCTAATCAATCATGAACAGAGATCAATGTAACACATGTCAGTATGACTACCAATGCACTATTCAAGAAAAACTGAATTTTAAGTATGATGAAATTCCATGTGAGGAGTACGTAGGCCCAACAAATAATTCCAAGGGGATGTTTAATAGATTGTTCACGTATAAGGGCAGAATTCGCAGGCTTGAATTTGGCCTCTCTTATCTTTTCTATAATCTTATAGTTATTGCTATTGCATATTTGCCCGACTTTATAGCACTTTCACCAGAACTTCTTGTAGGAGGATATATACAGTTGGCATTCCTTACTTTATGTTTTTTAGTTATTCTTATGTGTCTACAAAGCATTAAGCGGTGTCACGACTTAGGAAAGAGTGGTTGGTGGATATTTATGCCTATCTACAACCCATTCTTTCTGTTATTCGCAGAAGGTGATGATTTTATAAATGAGTATGGTACTAACCCTAAGGAAAGCTACGAGTCACAAGTATTTCACGCGAAAAAATAACAATTAAGCTATGAAACGAACTATTTATATCACAACATTTTTCATTCTATCCTCAATAAACGCCAAAGCCCAATTCTTTGACGACAACTTAGCAGTTCAGACACCTACTACAGATCTCTATGACTCTGGAATGATGCAAGGCTATCTTAATAGTATGCGTGATCTAACTCGACAAAGACAGTATGAGAATGACATGCTTGAACGAAGAATTAATGCACAACATTCACAATATATAGACTATGTGAACAAGGCTATTTATGCAAATAACAACAACAATCCAAAAGACGTGATTTTCTATTCAAACATAGCCTTACAATATGATTTTACAGATGCCTCTGGTGTTTTGTATATGTGTAGGGGGAATGCTTATGTACAGCTCAACGACTTACGTGAGGCAGCTACCCAATATACTATAGCATACAATTATGGATATCCCGATGCAAAAAGCGCTTTGGATTGGGTGAATCAAGAACTTAGAAAACGATAATATTATGGTCACATATAAGCATGCTATATTTATAATTCTGCTATTTACATGCACACATTATCAAGGTTATGCACAAACAACATTATATCATTGCAATAACAAATATAAGATAGAATTGTCAAACACTCTTGAGCTACAGTCTTCCGAACTAAATACCACTAGTCAAAGGAAGTTGCAAGGAAATAAGACACAAACAAACATTGTTTCGCCAACAAATCACATCGTATTCCAGCAAAAAGGCTTGAATAACAATGTAAAGACAGCATACAACAAATATTGTCGCGTGCTTATTGATTATTATACAGAAGACAAAAGAGAGCCTGTCTATGGACGTGGAGAACAAGTGATTGTTGACAAGGACATTATAGAATATGTTCACAAAAGTGTAAACACTGCCTGCACCAGGAACAGGACACCACTTATTAAACTCAATACGATTCAGCCTATATCAATAAATGGGTTTCCAGTTCTATACTATTCATACAAGCGTAAAGGGTGGGAAAACAGTCCTCCTGTCATTGTAAATACGTTCCAAATTTTCAACCGTTATGAGAGTGTAGTTCTTACTTTTTCATATCGCGAATCAGAAAGAGAATTATGGAAAAACATCCACACAAACATACTACGTACTTTTACTTTCCTAAAGAAATACTAATCACTAACTCCAAACACTATGACACTAAAAGAATTTTTTCAAGGATTCTCAATTGGTTGTGCTGGCTGTCTATTTCAAATAATACAAGCGACAGCTATTGGATGCTTAATAGCAATATTCCTATGTCACATTCATCCCGAAGAAACCTATTCTTGGTATTCAGGCATTTGGCACGCACTATTCTTTTTTCCAAACTGGATTATGTCTTTGTTTAATTCTGAAATATTATACAAGGCACATCATTACACAACCGCATACAATGTTTGGTGGTGGATAACCATCTCGCTTGAGGTGTTAGCTGTTATTGGAGGTGGAGGCAGCAACAGAGATTAGCTTCTTCGGGATTCTCCTGCATCCAATGAATTATACAAAAAAACAATGTCAGACATAATAAAATTGGTAGTACATAACTCTAAATGTCACGATTATGAGGACGTATATTTTTCTTCTTTTAAGCCTAACCCTTTGCGCTGTGTCATCATGCACAGAAAGCAAGAAACAGGAAATGTCTCCAGATTTGATCGAGACTGTTTCAAACATGCAAGATAGACTTCCATTGTCTTTGACAGATGGACTATTGTTAACGAAGATAGAATACAAAGATACCATATTAACATTAGAGAGTACAATCGATGAAAAGAGGTTTCCTTTCGAGAATTTGGTAAAGGTGAAGCATAAGCGTAAGAATCTTCTGCTTACTAATATTTCTGTATCGAAACAAGATGAAAGAAAATTATATGAGCAATGTGTTTTTTATAATGTTTCTCTTAAATACCACTTCATTGGAAAAAGCAGCTACAAAGAGATGGCATTAATTGTTGCTCCAAAAGAAATAGAGCAGGCGTTGAATCATAAAAGTAGCACGTTGGAAATATTGAAAACACTAATCGAAGGCGACAAGGCCACATTGCCTATAAAAATAGATGATGGCATGGTAATAACAAATATTGAGCTGCGTGACAGTATGGTATATGTTACCATAAAAATAGACGAAGAAAATTATCAATTTACAAAAATTGAAGATAATCTTGACGAGATAAAAGAAGACATAGCAAAATCCATGATGTCAGACCCTATAAGTGCAAACATCTTGAGAACTATATCAAATGCCCATTGTGGTTTAACGTATAGTTATATTGGTTCTCTCTCTGGAAAAACATACAATATTGTTTTTCCACCTGAAGATAAATTGTTAGATATGACTATTTATGAAACTAAGTAAACAACTGCATCTTAGGTTGTAAATCGTAATAAATAATAATAACAACGGAATGAAAACAAAAAATAAATCAAACATACTTTGGCTCACATTCCTTTTCTTGGGAATATGTTCATTGTCATATTGGGGAGTTTCATTATTAATATACGACAACCCAACTAGACTTCAAAATAATAGACTCTTCAACTATTTTGAAAACGATCGTTTTGGTATTCTTAAAGATGCGCCTTCATTGGGCGACATAAATAAGTATGACATTCTTGACAGAAAAGAAATAGGTCCACTTCCTGAGGGGAAATTTATAGTGTCATATAACCAAAAAGGCACTGGTAAATACAATGAACGTTACTATTACAAAAATTATATAAACGTACCATGCTGGACTGACGAGCCATATTATGACAGATATGGTGACCTTCGTTATCATCGTAGGATAACCCATTATAGGCAAGAAACATATTGGGAAACCAGATATAAACAAAAAGAATATACATATTCAAGGAATTTCTCAATATATGATATATCTGATCAAATTTCTTTTTTTGAAAATGAGGACTCTGCATACAATCGTATGAAGGATGAATTTATATCGAAATTAAGTGAATATAAACATTGGGAATTCAACCCAATAGACTACAAATCCTCTTCAATTAAAAACAAATACCAGAAGTCATATAGCCAACGTGGCAAAGCAATTTCTTACAACACAGTATCACAAGAAGGTATTAAGACCGTCAGAAGTATTTATTTTGCTAATAAAAGAGCATATGTCTTAGAAGTACAATCTGATCATAATACAACTGAACATGCTAACAAGTTCCTTGAAAATATCACAACACTGAATTTGTCCAGCAACAATAAAACAATTTTGGCAAAAATGCTTTGTTGCTTTTTATTAGTCATAACTTTGGGATTTGTGTTTGTTGTATATAGAGTTAGTCCATACAAGGAATCTCCTATCAAAAATAAGCAAGCAAAGAAACTATACAAATTTGCAATTAGTATGGCTACTTTCAATACGTTTATAGTTTTACTTCTGATTTTAAGGTTATTATCGAATAGCAATTTTCGACTCGTTTATTTTTATCAACGAAAATATATTGATTTAGATATCCTCGCCTTTTTAATGATTGCAACTATAGTCGTAATGAATTTACTTATTTGCACATCTCTATATATCAAGAGTAAGAAAGAATATCGCATCGACTATTTAATACAAGACAGATGGCTACCGTATTTTGAAAACAGATTGGTAAACATTCAAGAAAAGAAGACTTTGGTATCGTTGTTATTTTACCCTTTATTCATTATAGGGTCTTTACCCTTAGGTTTTTTGAGCTTAATTTATGTGATTCCATTTGCTTTTATTATTCTCATTACTATTGAAATTCGCCATCTATATAGATGGATAAACAAAGATTCAGCATCATTTCAACCATTAGCGAATATATTTCAAGATTATTATGTTGCATTAGACCTGAAGAAAGGAGCTAATAAAGATGAAATTGAACAAGCATTCAATTCAGCAATGGCTAAATATAATTCAGCAAATGGAAACCCATTATATGGGAAACCATTTTATTTTGAAATACAAGAAGCCTACGCCGTTTTAGGATCAACCAATCAACTCCGACCGGAATATGATAAAGAATACGAAGCATACAAGTCCAACAATAGCACGTCATATTCATATTCTAATAAACAACTAGAAAACGAGATTTTAAATATTCGCAATAGACTTTATAATGTCAAGCCAAAAGGAAATTATCGAGCTACAAACATCATTATAGTATCTTTTGTTTTACTTTTTATAATTGCTTTCACAGCATTGTTATACCACTATTATGGTAAAGCAACAGCTATGCAGGCGGTTCCTCACGGGTCTATAGATGATCCTTTTTCAGTGTCACCATCAGGTGATCCTTTTTCAGTGTCACCATCAGGTGATCCTTTTTCAGTGTCACCATCAGATGATCCTTTTTCAGTGTCACCATCAGATGATACTTTTTAAGTGTTACCATGATGTTGTACTCTATTATATTTTATATATTATGAATAAAAGAATAATAAAAATTATTATTGCAGTTCTACTGCTCTTATGTTTACTAAAAATGCCATATGGCTACTATCAGTTAGTAAGATTTACCGCAGCCACAGCCTTTGCTTACTTATCTTACGACTACTTTCAACGAAAGTACAAGATATTGTGTTTCACATTTGCTACGCTTGCCTTACTCTTCCAACCTTTCATAAAGATCGCACTTGGAAGGACTATTTGGAATGTGGTAGATGTTATCGTTGCTATTCTCTTGATAGTTACATGCCTATACGATCACAAGAAAAACTAAGTACGGCAAAAGTTCTACGAGAAAAATACAACCTATTCGGACACACGTCTGCAAGTCCGCATTTGTCGCATTTCGGTCGCTGACTGGTACAAACGTATCTGCCATGCAGCAAGAACCAGTGGTGGGAAATGGTTTGGACGCAAAAAGATACTCGTAGTAACTTTGTCGAAGAAGGGAATTATAGCAGAAACCATATAAAAGTGTTAAATATTACACATTTTATATTAGAAATGATGTAATTTCAAAATAATGGCGTATTTTTGCATTCGAAAGAATATGATTTATATGGAAAAGACAAAGTTATCTGTAGTGGTAAAAGCTTTGCGCAAGGAATATGGTCTTACACAGGAGGACCTTGCCATGAAGTCGGGGGTTGGACTTTGCTTCGTGCGAAACCTGGAACAGGGGAAAACAACATTGAGGATGGACAAAGTCAACCAGCTACTTGATTTGTTTAACTATGAACTGACAGCAACCAAGAAATGACAGAGCGGCGAGTGCAGAGCCAAGTTTACTTGAGCTATGCCGAGTCGCGATGGAATTCGAATGAAATTCAAACAATGAGACAGGCTGAGATATATCGAAAGGAAAAACTTGCAGGCATCCTGATAGAAGATGGAGGCGAGTATCGCTTCTGCTACGATGAAACGTATCTTGCACGTGAAGATGCGCAGCCTATTAGTCTGACACTTCCATTACAGACGGAAGCGTTCGTAAGTCCTGTATTGTTTCCGTTCTTTGACGGACTTATTCCTGAAGGATGGCTGCTCGATGTAGCACTGCGCAATACCGACATTAGCATTCTTGACCGTATGTCGCTACTGTTGTTATGTTGCAAGGAGTGTATAGGTTCCGTCAGTGTTGTGCCAATAAACAAGGAAGGAGGCGACCATGTGTAAATGTCTGTATTGCTACAAAGAATTGGAAGAGGGGCAGAATGACTTTCATCCCGGATGTGCACGGAAGTTCTTCGGTACAAAGGATGTGCCTTTGTTAGAGTATAAGCATGAAGACCTGGACAAATTAGCCGAGCAGGTGATCCGTGCCCAGACTTCTCTAACAGGTGTGCAACCGAAACTGTCGCTGAACCTCAGTAAGCATGACGGTTATAATCGTCTTACCATCGTTGGGCTTTGGGGTGACTATATATTCAAGCCTCAGACTGAAAGTTACGAACAACTGCCAGAAAACGAGGACTTGACGATGCATCTTGCGGAAGCAGCAAAGATAAGTGTAGTGCCTCACAGCCTCATCCGACTGGCTGACGGAAAACTGGGGTACATCACAAAGCGTATCGACCGAACCAAGAATGGTGAAAAGATAGACATGGAGGATATGTGCCAACTCACGCTGCACCCTACGGAATATAAATACAAAGGATCGTATGAACAAATTGCCAAGAAGATAATGCAGTATAGCAGCACGCCAAAGCTCGACCTCACGAATTACATGCAAGTGCTACTTTTCTGTTTTGTCACTGGCAATAACGACATGCACCTGAAAAACTTCTCGCTATACCGCCCAGCAGGGGGTTATCAACTGACTCCTGCCTATGATCTTCTTAATGTTGCTATGGCCAATCCTAAGGATAAAGAGGAACTGGCGCTTACGCTTTCTGGAAAGAAATACAACCTTCGTATAGACGATTTCATGAATGCGGCAAAGACAATGGGACTGGAGGAAAATGTGATGCAGCGTCTCATCACAAGTCTTCATAAAGCGCTGCCTAAATGGCAACAACTCATACGGAAATCCTTCCTCTGCGATGAGAAGAAACAAGCGTATGAAGAACTTATAGTTTCACGACTGGATAGACTGAGGACGTATAAAATTGAGAAAATAAAAAGATAATTTGGTGGTTCTGTGACTTTATCGTGTCTTTGTAGACGAACCATTTTTCTTTGCATTGTCCTCGCTTATTCGTAATTTTACATAAGGCAAGATGCACCTCGGCATAAAAATAAATACAAATTTATTTTGTTCTGCTCTCGGTTTTCATTACCTTTGGATAAATTACTTTCGCTCGACAATAAAAGAAATTTTTGATTTTTCTTTGCATTGTCCTCGCTTATTCGTAATTTTACATAAGGTAAGATGCACCTCGGCAGAAAAATAAATACAAATTTATTTTGTTCTGCTCTCAGTTTTCATTACCTTTGCACGCATATTTCAACAAGGATAATATAGCAATGGGTGGTTTTTTTGGCACTATCGCCGTTAAGGAATGCGTAAACGATTTGTTTTACGGTACTGATTATCAATCTCATCTTGGTACAAAACGAGCAGGTCTCGTAACGTTTGATCCCGAGCAGGGATTCAATCGGTCGATACACTCTCTGGAACGTAACTACTTCCGTTCTCGATTTGAAGACGAGCTGGATAACTTTGTAGGCAAGCAAGGTATTGGAGTGATCAGCGATACCGATCCACAACCCATCATCGTGAACTCGCACCTTGGCAGATACGCGGTGGTGACGGTAGCAAAGATAAACAACCAGAAGGAGATTGCCGACGAGCTCTTGGCACAAAGGATGCACTTCAGCGAGCAGAGTGCCAACAAGATAAACCAGACAGAACTGGTAGCGCTACTCATCAATATGGGGTCGTCATTCGTAGAGGGTATCAATCTTGTATACAGAAAGATAAAGGGGTCGTGCTCAATGCTGATACTGACTGAGGACGGCATCATTGCCGCGCGTGACGCCCTGGGACGTACACCGATTGTTATCGGTAAGAAGGATGGGGCATACGCTGCTACGAGCGAGTCGACGGCATTTCCTAATCTTGACTACAATGTGGTACGCGACATTGGTCCTGGCGAGATAGTACGTTTGTGGGCTGACCGTATGGAGGTGTTGCAAAAGCCCTTCAGCCGCTGCCAGATATGCTCGTTCCTGTGGGTATACTACGGATTTCCTGCCAGCAACTATGAGGGAATAAACACAGAGGCTGTGAGAGAGCAGAACGGCAGGATGATGGGTCTGCAAGACCAAGAGACCCACGCTGACTGCGTATGCGGAATACCTGACTCGGGAGTAGGTATGGCGCTGGGATATAGCGACGGCAAGGGTGTGCCCTATCAGCGAGCCGTACTGAAATATACACCAACATGGCCTCGCAGCTTCACTCCAGGCAGCCAGCAGCGCAGGGATCTTGTGGCTCGCATGAAGCTGATACCCAACTCTGCCATACTCAGGGACAAGCGAGTGGTGTTCTGTGACGACTCGATAGTGCGCGGCACGCAGCTGAGAGATAACGTTAGGACGTTCTTTGAGAACGGGGCGAAAGAGGTACATGTGCGCATATCGTGTCCTCCGCTGATCTATGGCTGCCCATTCATCGGCTTTACTGCCTCGAAGAGCGACCTCGAGCTGATAACACGTCGCATAATACGCGACTTCGAGAAGGAGGACTCTTCCAGCGCAGAGAACGAATCGAAGGAGACGCTGAAACGATATGCCACCACCGACTCACCAGAATACCAACGTATGGTGAAGGAGATAGGCAACAGGCTGGGACTGACCTCGGTGAAGTTTGCAAAGCTGGAGTCGCTCATCGAGAGCATCGGACTACCAAAGGAGCGAATTTGTACACACTGCTTCGACGGTTCCAGTTGGGACTTTAATGAAGAATAACTCAAATAGAGAGGAGTTAAAGGAGTTAAAGGAGTTAAAGGAGTTAAAGGAGTTAAAGACAATAGTCTTTTTCCTTGAAATTCCCTATTGAAGTAGAGATTTAAGAAGTAAAACATTTGTCTTTCGCTCGAGCGGAGCGAATGCGAAACTTAAAAAGAAAAAATGAAGAGTGGTTCACTCTTCATTTTTTGTCTTATAAGTAAGCGCGGCGCCTATTGCCGTACAGAACTCAGAATACTTTGGTATGATGAAGTGAACACCATATAGCTTCTCCATCATCGGGAAAATACTCTTACACTGCGGCAACAAGGTCAGATTGCCTATGAGCACAAAGTCGCGAATACCAGAGTTCAGCGACGACAACACCGCTGCCGACCCTACCGTCTGCAACACAAGATAGATTAGTCCCAAGGCTATATCCTCACGCGGAGCATTAGCCTGAGCACTGGCAAAGAGCGACGCTGTAGCATTCATCGGCAGACCTGGAAGCGGCTTGGCGCTGATATCTCCTATCAGGAGATTAACATGCGAGATGTCGCCCTGCATAGCGAGCGACACGACCTGCTTCACATCATCAGTCTTCAGGAGCAAACGCGACAGACCGTTAAGCGTTCCGCCACCAATACCTATACCACCGATATGATGGATGTCGTCGCCGTCGCACATCACCAACGACGTACCGGTTCCCATGCTCACCACAATCATACGGTCGAGCTTCGACTCATAGCGGGCTCCGAGACCGTCACACACAAACTCGTCCACATGCTCGGTGGGAAGCCCATACATGGGCTGCTCGATATATGCCGCACCGACACCCGTAAGCATCACCCTGTCGACATCGCCCAGCTGGATTCCATTGTCGTGCATATACCTGCCGAAAGCACCATAGAGCGAAGCTACAGGATCGGTAGCCTTGATGCGCATTGGAGAAATGATCTTTCCGTCTCTCAGTCCGACAATCTTAGTCGTCGAGATTCCCACGTCTATACCTATTACTGTCTTCATGGCGACAAAGGTACGATTAAGTGAGCGGAAAACAAAATTAAATTTGGATTTTCCCGAACGAAAGTACCTTCGACGCAAGTCAAAGGTACGATTAAGTGAGCGGAAAACCAAATAAATTTGGATTTTCCCGAACGAAAGTACCTTCGGCAAAGTCAGAGGTACGATTAAGTGAGCGGAAAAACAAATTAAACTTGTTTTTCTTTTTAGTATGCTTGCTCGTGGACGCCTTTTACGGCTCTGCCACTGGGGTCATTAAGTCCCTGAAATGCCTCATCCCATTCAAGGGCGACTGCTGTAGAACATGCCACGCTTGCCTCGCTGGGTACGCTGCGAGCAGCAGAGTCGCTGGGGAAGTGCTCGGCAAAGATGGTACGATAATAGTATTCTTCTTTATTCTTGGGCGGATTGATGGGGAACCGCTCTGCCGCATGCTCCATCTGCTCATCACTGACCGCCTCAGATGTAATCTGCTTCAGGGTGTCTATCCATGAATAGCCCACTCCGTCAGAGAACTGTTCCTTCTGTCGCCAAGCCACCGCCTCGGGCAGCATGTCACTGAACGCCTCGCGTACTATCTTCTTCTCTATAGTCGTATGAGGACACATCTTAGCCTCGGGATTTGTACGCATAGCAACATCAAGAAATTCCTTGTCGAGAAACGGCACCCTACCCTCTACTCCCCATGCCGACAAGCTCTTATTGGCACGAAGACAGTCATAAAGATGAAGTTTGGACAGTTTGCGCACGGTCTCTTCGTGGAACGCTTTAGCATCGGGAGCCTTATGGAAGTACAGATAGCCCCCGAAGACCTCATCGGCACCCTCGCCAGAAAGGACCATCTTGATGCCCATAGACTTGATGACTCTTGCCAACAAGAACATTGGCGTGGAGGCACGAACGGTAGTGACATCATAGGTCTCGATGAAATAGATGACGTCGCGAATGGCATCCAGACCCTCCTGAATAGTATAGTTGATCTCGTGATGGACTGTGCCTATATGATCGGCAACGAGACGTGCCTTTGCAAGGTCGGGAGCCCCCTTCAGTCCTACGGCAAAAGAATGAAGACGTGGCCAATAGGCTCGGCTCTTACCTTCGTCCTCTATACGCATCTCGGCATAACGTTCGGCGACGGCTGAGATAACAGAGGAGTCGAGTCCACCAGAGAGCAGCACGCCATAAGGTACGTCAGACATAAGCTGACGTCTGACTGCCGCCTCCAATGCGTCGCGTATAGCCTGAACCGATGCGGGGTTGTCACGAACAGCATCGTAGTCCATCCAGTCACGCTGGTAGTATTTCTTCATTCCTGGCGACACACTCCAGTAGTAATGACCAGGCAAGAAAGGCTCATATACTTCACACTTGCCCTCAAGGGCTTTCAGTTCGGAAGCCACATAGACTGTTCCGTCACTGTCGTAACCGATATATAGCGGTATGACACCTATCGGGTCGCGAGCAATAAGAAATTCATCGCGCTCCTCGTCGTAGAGTACGAAAGCAAATATACCATTGAGTTGCTCAAGCATCTGTGTAAAGGACTGAGAGCTTTGACTTTCGGCAGAGTCACGCCACTGACGATAGAGAGCGAGGATGACCTCACAGTCAGAACCCGTCTGAAAGTCATAGCTCCCAGCAAGTTGTCGACGGATATCCTGATGATTGTATATTTCACCATTGACAGCCAGCACCTGTTTCCTGTCGGGCGAATATAGAGGCTGGCCGCCACTTTCGGGGTCAACTATGCTGAGTCGTTCATGGGCGAGTATTGCCGTACCGCCACAATAGATACCGCTCCAGTCAGGACCACGATGTCTGACTTTCCTACTCATACTGAGAGCCTTCTCACGCAACTCATGCGACTGCTCTCTGACATTTAATATTGCTACAATTCCACACATAGTTTTTTTTGTTTTTAGTTTTTAGTTTCGTAATATTCTATGAACGCCTGATTCACCATCCTCACTCCGCCTGGTGTGGGATAGCTGCCCGTAAAATACCAGTCGCCAGGATGCTCGGGAATGGCATTGTGCAGTCCCTCTACACTCTGGAACACCAGCTCCACAGGTGTTTGCATGTCCGTAGGTCGCAACATCTCTACTATCTTACGGTTGATCTCATCCACAGAGAATTGTTCGTATATGCGGCGTACGGGGTTGCAATTCACTTTACGTCCCCTATGTTGGAGGACTTCCTTAGACGACACTTTGAGAGATTGGCTACACTCACTGTACACATCGTCTATCAGCTGTTGCATGCCACGCTCCTTGATGAGCTGAATGGCAGCCCTGAAAGCACACAGCTCCTGCAGATGGGACATGTCGATGCCGTAATAGTCAGGATAGCGTATCTGAGGCGAACTCGACACCATGACGATCTTTTTGGGATGGAGGCGGTCGAGAATCTTGAAGATGCTCTCCTTGAGGGTGGTGCCACGCACTATAGAGTCGTCGATGATGACGAGATTGTCCTGATATGGTCGCAAACTACCATAGGTGATATCATATACATGGGCGGCGAGGTCATTGCGCTCAGTACCCTCGGTGATGAATGTGCGCAACTTGATATCTTTCCAAATCACCTTCTCGATGCGTGGCTCGTGTCCCAGTCGTCTGATGCCCTCAATCATTCCGTGAAATGCCACCTCTGCGGTATTGGGGATATACGAAAACACCGTGTTCTCAACATCCCCACTAATGGCTTGCATGATTGCAGGTGTGAGTTGCTCGCCCAACTGTTTGCGCTCAGTATATATATCCTTGTCAGAGCCACGACTGAAGTATATGCGCTCGAACGAGCAACGATAATTGCCCTTCGGAGGAATGATCTCACTGGTATCCACCACCCCACTCCTGTGGACTATAATTGACTGACCAGGCAAGAGTTCACAGACATCATCATCAGAAAGATCAAAGGTGGTCTGTATCACAGGGCGCTCACTGGCTATCACCACCACCTCATCGTCCTTGTAATAATAGGCAGGACGGATTCCCCACGGATCACGCATGGCAAACATCTCGCCGCTACCTGTGAGTCCACACATCACATAACCTCCATCAAAATGGGGCATCGTAGTACGCAACACATTGACCATCTGCACATTGTCGTCGATATAGCTGGTAATATCCTTTCCCGACAATCCTTGATTACGGGCTTCGGCATAGAGTCGTTCCACTTCACGGTCGAGCCTATGTCCCATCAGTTCGAGTGTGATGTACGAGTCGCCATAGATACGTGGTGACTGCCCCTGATCGACAAGCTGTTGGAACACATCATCAATGTTAGTCATATTAAAGTTACCACACAAGCACAGGTTCTTTGCCCTCCAGTTGTTACGGCGTAAGAATGGGTGGACATACGTAAGACCACTCTTTCCTGTAGTAGAATAACGTAGGTGTCCCATGAGCAGCTGACCATTAAAACTGCTCTGGTCGATATCCTTGAACACCTCCGTGATGGCATCTTTTCCCTCTGCGCGCTCACGGAACATGTATTCCTCACCTACAGGAGAATCCATATCCACACATGCCACACCAGCACCCTCCTGTCCGCGATTGTGCTGTTTCTCCATCATCAGATACAACTTGTTCAGTCCGTATCGCTTGCTGCCATATTTCTGACGATAATAGCTCAGCGGCTTCAGCAGTCTTATCAGCGCTATGCCACACTCATGCTTCAGCTGTTCCATATTATATACATGCCTTAATGAAACTCATAAACAACGGGTGAGGATGGAGCACCGTAGAAGAATACTCGGGATGGAACTGTGTACCGATATACCAGCGTAGGGTTGGCACCTCAACAATCTCTACAAGGTTGGCTGTGGGATTGACGCCGACACACCGCATGCCGTGCTCCTCAAACTCCTGACGGTAGTCATTATTGAACTCATATCGATGTCGGTGGCGCTCGCTGATGAGATCTTGTTCACCATACGCCTTCCATGTACGGCTGCCCGATACGAGGCGACATTCGTATGCTCCCAGCCGCATCGTACCACCCATACGAGTGATGTTTTTTTGTTCCTCCATAAGGTCTATGACACATGTGGGATGTAGGTTGAGATGTGTAGCTTGTGAAGTATCAACAAACTCACTGCTCGTAGCACCCTCATATTCCAAAACATTGCGAGCAAACTCTATCACCATCATCTGCATACCAAGACAGATACCAAAAGTAGGAATATCGTGTGTACGAGTATATTCTGCCGCAACAATCTTACCCTCTATACCTCGCAAACCGAATCCTGGACAGATCACCACACCAGCCATACTCCCAAGCTGCCTAGCAACATTCTCCCGTGTGAGTTGTTCACTATTGATAAAGTGCGTTCTTACCTTCCTGTTGTTATATGTGCCTGCATGAGCAAGGCTCTCCAGTATACTCTTGTATGCATCCTGCAAGTCGTATTTGCCCACGAGAGCGATGTCGACCACCTCTGTAGCACTATTACGCAATTCCAGAAATTTGCGCCACGGCCCGAGTTCTGGTGTCGGACCTGGTTCTATGCCCATCTTTCGCAGGCAGACGCTGTCGAGTCCCTGTCGTTGCATATTGACAGGAACCTCATAGATGCTGGGCAAATCCTGGCTCTGAATGACAGCATCGACATCGACATTACAGAAGTGAGCAACCTTCTTGCGTAGCTCTTCGCTGAGATCATGCTCGGTACGCAGCACCAGTACGTCGGGCTGAATACCCAACCCCTGCAACTGCTTCACACTCGTTTGTGTGGGCTTCGTCTTCAGTTCGCCTGCGGCAGCCAGATAGGGCACATAGGTAAGATGGACATTTATGGCATTTCGCCCTAATTCCCATCGTAACTGGCGTATAGCCTCAAGAAACGGTTGGCTTTCTATGTCGCCGATAGTACCACCAATCTCCGTAATCACGAAGTCAAGATGCTGATGTGGGGCATTGGTCTCGTTGAGTCTTATCCTGCGTTTTATCTCGTCAGTGATATGCGGTACCACCTGGATAGTCTTACCGAGATAGTCGCCACGTCGCTCACGCTCTATCACGCTCAGATAGATACGGCCTGTGGTAACGCTATTATGGCGTGTGGTCTGTATACCTGTAAATCGCTCATAGTGGCCGAGGTCGAGATCGGTCTCCATACCGTCGTTTGTAACGTAACACTCGCCGTGCTCGTAGGGGTTGAGTGTGCCTGGGTCGATATTGATGTAAGGATCAAACTTCTGGATGGTGATGTTGTACCCCCTTGCCTGTAGCAGTTTGCCGAGTGATGCCGAGATGATGCCCTTGCCCAAAGATGACGCCACCCCGCCAGTAATAAAGATATACTTTGTTTCCATATAATGAATTGTTTGAAGTTTTCTGCAATTGTCCTTTCTTGATGAGAGTAGGGAGAAAAGGCTTTCGTCTTCTCTCCCTATATCTTATCAAGGTTGTAATGTGAAGCCGACCACCAGATATGCCTTCTGCGAACGGGGATTGGCAGCTATCTGCCCGAAGATGGGGATAGCAAACGTGTCGGTGACACGTATCTCCTTAGTGGCCTTAAGTGACACATTGGTCACCGCAAAACCATTAGTATTGTAAAAAGAAGTAGCATAGGGCACAGCTCCGACGGCTGCCGTCCAGTCGCACGTAGCCAACCTGAAAGGAGCGGTCACCTCCATATACGAGCTATAGGCTCTGTGCCCATGCTTGTTGACACCATCATTGCCAGCAAAGTTAGTAAACCATTGCACACTAAGGAGTCCGAAGTCGTATCCTATATTTGCCTCGAAGACATGATTGGTCTCATGTGCTCCATACTTGAAGTAACGGTTGTCGGGATCAAGACCTGCATCAAACCAATAGTCGGTGACTCCGACATTCAGTCTACCAATGGTATATGCCACAGTAAGGTCGAACTCCTTTGTATCTTTCGGTTCGGACAATCCCACCGAGCCCCATGCATTCAGGCTAAATCCCTTGTAGCCCACACCCAACGTTGGCTGTAGCGACACGTTGCCAAGATCCTGACCTCTCCAGATATACTGACTTACCACATCTGCGGCAATCGTCGTTTCTACGTCCTTAACAAACGTAGGCAAAGCCTCTTCGTCTAGTTTCTCCTGACCCATTATAGGCATAGCCATAAATGGCAATACCAATAAGACAATCCTTCTATTTATCTTTTCCATATTCAAACACTATTCTAAAAATCAAAAACTAAAAACTAAAAACTAAAAACTAAAAACTAATTATAGCACGTCTCCCCATGCTCGTAGATATCAAGTCCTTCTTCCTCGATGCGTGCATCAACACGTAATCCATGCAGTTTCTTGATAGAGTAGAACAAGATGACACCACAGACAGCAGCCCACAGATCGATGACAAAAACGCCAAAACACTCTGCCCCGAAGAAACCCCATCCGTGACCATAGAAAGCACCATTGCTGGTAGACAGCAGTCCCGTCATCAGCGTACCCAGTATGCCACACACTCCATGAACACTACTTGCACCAACAGGGTCATCAATGTGAAGACGGTGATCGATGAACTCTATGGCAAAGACAAGGACTGATCCACACACTAGACCAATGACGACAGCACCCATTGGCGACACAAGATCGCAACCTGCGGTAATACCTACCAGTCCAGCCAGAACACCGTTGAGTGTTAGTGAGAGCGACGGCTTACCATATTTTATATATGTGATGAACATAGTAGCCACTCCACCAGCAACAGCCGCAAGATTGGTAGTCAGGAACACATGAGAGATAGCAATACGATTTACCTCACCACTGGCTGCCAACTGGCTACCAGGATTGAACCCAAACCATCCGAGCCATAGAATGAAGACACCAAGCGAAGCCAGCGCAAGATTGTGACCAGGGATAGCACGACTCTTTCCGTCCTTGGCATATTTGCCCAGGCGAGGACCGAGAGCCATCGCACCGACAAACGCCAATACGCCTCCGACACTATGGACTATCGCCGAACCTGCGAAATCATGGAACACATCACCAAACGTGGTCATCATAAATCCATCGGCAGCATCATTACATAGCCATCCTCCACCCCATGTCCAATGACCTTCAACGGGATAGATGACGAGCGAGATCACAGCACTATAAATCAGATACATCGAGAACTTGGTACGTTCGGCCATAGCTCCACTGACAATAGTAGCAGCTGTAGCACAGAATACTGTCTCAAAAATCAAGAAACCCTCGACGGGTAGGTCGCTCTTATAGAAAGACAAGTCACCCCAGTTGGGCGCTCCCACGAAACCAGAGCCATCAGAGCCGAACATAAATCCAAACCCGACGAAGAAGAACAACAGTGAACCAAACATAAAGTCCACAAAGTTCTTCATCAGAATATTCACAGTATTCTTCTGGCGGGTGAATCCCGCCTCACACAAAGCAAAACCAGGCTGCATCCAAAATACTAACATTGCAGCCAACAACATCCATACAGTATCGAGTGATAAGTTATCCATAATAATATTTTCCTTCTAATAAAACATACAATCACATTATTTACTTCTTGTCTCTCAGGACGGTATCACCATTCTCACCAGTTCGGATAGACCACGTATCTATCACATCACTAACAAAAATACGACCGTCGCCTATCTCACCTGTGTGAGCTACATTAAGTATCACATTCACCGTTTGTTCCACCAGAGGATCACGGCAAATAATAGTCAGAGCTACACGCTCGATGACATCCGTGGAATACTGGACACCACGATATATCCTCTCCTGACGGCTCTGTCCGATACCATGAACATTATGATATTCAAACCAGTCAATGTCCGACTGCAACAAAGCCTCCTTGACTTCCTCAAACTTTGTCTTACGAATGATTGCTTCAATCCTTTTCATACTTTTTACCTATTTTATATTATAACACTATGAAAGCTTTCAACTGCAAAGGTAAATACATTTGTAAGCATTTTTATCATTATTCATTCTATTTGATTTTAAAAAACTACACCAACTTACATTTTGCTTTGTTTGCGTACACAACACATTACTATTTTCTTTCATTTTGCCATAAATTTACGTATATTCGTTTCATTTTGCTATTTTAATTAAATTTTAAGATAATAAAAGTAAGTATTTTCTTGTTTATTCCAACATTCTGATTTAACTTTGCACCCAGCTTAAGCATATAAGTAAACAAAAAGAAGGATAATATGACAAATTGTAAACTTCAGAACAAGGAAAAAGGACTTTACCATAACAGCTATGAGCATGACGCTTGTGGAGTAGGTATGATTGTGAATATTCACGGCAACAAGAGTCATGAGCTGGTAGACAATGCTCTACAGGTATTGGAGAACATGCGCCATCGTGGTGCCGAGGTTGGCAAGAATGGCGACGGTGCAGGTATCATGCTGCAAATTCCCCATGAGTTTATTTTGTTACAAGGCATCCCTGTTCCAGAGAAGGGCAAGTATGGTACAGGACTTGTATTCCTGCCTAAACAAGAAGACGAACAGCAGGACATTCTACGTATCATGATTGAGGAGATTGAGCGTGAGGGACTACAGCTGATGCATCTTAGGACAGTACCCACTCGGCCCGAGTGTCTGGGCGCGACTGCGCTCAGCACAGAGCCAGCCATAAAGCAGGTCTTCATAACAGGAGTGAGCGACGACAAGGTAGATGCTCTTCCCCGCACACTATATATGATAAGGAAACGAATAGAGAAACGCATCAATCATAAGGATTTCTACATCTGTTCGCTGAGCAATACCAATATTGTATATAAAGGTATGTTATCGTCCATGCAGGTACGCGAGTATTATCCTGACTTGACAAATCCATACTTCACCAGTGGACTTGCGCTTGTACACTCTCGATTCAGCACCAACACATTCCCTACGTGGTCACTGGCTCAACCCTTCAGGCTGTTAGCTCATAATGGAGAGATCAACACCATCAGGGGCAACCGTAACTGGATGAAGGCAAGGGAGTCGGTACTGATACCAGACAACCCGAGCATAAGTCCTATTATCCAACCCGACATGTCTGACTCGGCTTCGCTCGACAACGTACTGGAGTTTTTCGTAATGTCTGGCTTGAGTCTTCCTCATGCTATGGCAGTATTGGTACCAGAGTCGTTCAACGACAAGAACCCTATCAGCGACGACCTGAAGGCATTCTACGAATATCACTCTATACTGATGGAACCTTGGGACGGTCCTGCGGCTCTGCTCTTCAGCGACGGCAGATTTGCCGGAGGTATGCTCGACCGTAACGGATTGCGGCCAGCACGCTATACCATCACTAAGAAAGACACGATGATTGTAGCCAGTGAGGTTGGCGTGATGGATATTGACCCTACGGACATAGCTGAGAAAGGACGCCTGCAACCAGGAAAGATACTGCTTGTGGATACCCAGGAGGGCAAGATATACTATGACGGAGAGATAAAGCAGCAACTTGCCAGCGAACATCCATACGGCACATGGCTGAGCACTAACCGAATACAACTGGAGAACCTCAGAAGCGGTCGGCATGTAGACAATAGCGTCAGCAATCTCAGACAGAAAGAGGACATCTTCGCCTATGGTGCTGAGGATATATACGCCACCATCATCCCTATGGCTATCAACGGCCAGGAGCCCACGGCGTCAATGGGAAACGACACCCCGCTCGCCGTATTGTCCGAAAAGCCACAACTATTCTTCAATTATTTCCGTCAACAGTTTGCTCAGGTAACCAATCCTGCCATCGACTCCATACGTGAGGAATTGGTGATGAGTCTTACGGAATATATCGGGCGGGTAGGAACGGGCATTCTCAATCCTGACGAAACCAACTGCAAGATGGTGCGTCTGCCCCACCCTGTCCTCACCAACACCCAACTGGACATACTATGCAACATACGATACAAGGGGTTTAATACCATCAAACTACCTATGACCTTCAGTTTGCACGACTCAGGACAGCCTGAGCCATCGGCTGCAGGCGAGGCTCTGAAAGAAGCTCTTGACCGTTTGTGCAAGGATGCTGAGAAGGCGGTAGACGACGGCTACAACTACATCATACTGACAGACAAGGTAGATGCTCCGCTGGGTGGTGACGAGAAGGTTGTCGGCGGATTTATCCCGTCGCTGCTTGCCGTCTCTGCCGTCCACCATTATCTTATATCTGTCGGCAAACGAGTGCAGACGGCGCTCATCGTTGAGTCTGGCGAGATTCGTGAGACCATGCACGCAGCCTTGTTGCTCGGCTATGGCGCTTCGGCTTTATGTCCATATATGACGTTTGCCATTCTTGACGAGCTGGTAAGGCATCATAAGATACAAGAAGACTACAACACTGCTGAGAAAAACTATATCAAGGCGGTAAGGAAGGGGCTCTTCAAGATTATGGCAAAGATGGGCATCTCTACCATCAGGTCATATCGCGGCGCAAAAATCTTTGAGAGCATTGGACTCAGCGAGACTATACTGAAGACATATTTTGGTACAGACACCAGCAGCATAGGCGGCATTGGACTGGAGAAGATAGCCCAAGATGCCATCTCTCGTAACACCATACACCCTACACAAGAAGAAAAGCCCCTGCCCAATCATGGCCAGTTCCATTGGCGCCGAGACGGAGTGAGACATGCCTGGAACCCAGACACCATAGCCACTCTCCAGCAGGCGACACGTACAGGTGACTATGCCAAATTCAAGGAATATAGCCGGCTGGTAGACCAGAAAGAGTCGCCCATATTCATCCGCGACCTCATGGAGTGGAAGAAGAATCCGATACCTCTCGACGAGGTAGAACCTGTAGAAAGTATCGTCAGACGATTTGTTGCGGGTGCTATGTCGTTTGGTGCTCTGAGCAAAGAGGCTCACGAGGCTATCTGTCTTGCCATGAACAAGCTGGGAGCACGCAGCAACACTGGTGAGGGCGGTGAGGACTCGGAGCGTTTCTATTCTGAACGTGACGGCATCAGCCTCAGCTCGAAGACCAAACAGGTGGCAAGCGGACGATTTGGTGTCACTACCGAGTATCTTGTCAATGCCGAAGAGATACAGATAAAGGTGGCTCAGGGAGCCAAACCTGGCGAGGGAGGCCAGTTGCCAGGATTCAAGGTTAACGAGGTGATTGCGAAAACTCGCCATAGCATACCTGGCATCAGTCTCATCTCTCCCCCACCTCATCATGACATCTACAGTATTGAGGATCTTGCCCAACTGATTTTCGACCTGAAGAATGTCAATCCGAGGGCTACGGTCAGCGTCAAGCTCGTAGCAGAGAGCGGCGTGGGCACCATAGCCGCTGGTGTGGCAAAGGCTAAGGCCGACCTGATTGTCATCTCTGGAGCTGAGGGCGGCACGGGCGCATCGCCTGCCAGCAGCATGCGCTTTGCGGGCATCTCGCCAGAGATTGGTCTGAGCGAGACCCAGCAGACGCTTGTACGTAACGGGCTCCGTTCTGGAGTGAGACTACAGGTTGACGGACAGATGAAGACGGGACGGGACGTCATCCTGATGGCTCTGCTCGGTGCTGAGGAGTTTGGGTTTGGCACGTCCGTGCTGATAGTACTGGGGTGTATGATGATGCGCAAGTGTAGTCTGAACACCTGTCCTATGGGTGTGGCTACGCAAAATCCTGACTTGCGCAAACACTTTATGGGAAGCTATAAGTACCTTGTCAACTACTTCACATTTATTGCTCAGGAGGTGCGTGAATATTTGGCAGAGATGGGGTTCCGATCGCTCAATGACATTATCGGACACACTGAGTTTGTCAACACATCCTCGTCGGTGCTCGACTTCTCTCGTTTGCTACACAAGGAGGAGGGCGACCTGCACTTCACTGGCGACGTCTGCAAGCCCACTACGCCTCTTGGCATGCAGGCGGGTTCGGTGCTTGACGAGCAGATCATCGAGGCTTGCAGCCAGGTGATTGACGGCACTGGCGAGATACGTCTGGACTACGTGGTGAAGAACACCAATCGTGCGGTGGGGGCTATGCTATCGGGACTGATTGTCAAGAAACACAAACTGCAGGGATTGCCTGACAACACCATCAACGTGAGGTTCAAGGGTTCAGCAGGACAGTCGTTTGGCGCTTTCCTCGCACATGGTGTATCGTTCAGGCTCGAGGGCGAGACTAATGACTATTTTGCCAAAGGACTCTCTGGCGGAAGCATCTCCATACTGCCGCCGTCACAGGTCGACTTCGTTGCCGAGGACAACATTATCGCTGGCAATACCGGACTTTACGGGGCTACCAGCGGAGAGATCTATATCAACGGAAGGGTGGGCGAACGATTTGCCGTACGCAACTCGGGAGCCATTGCCGTGGTAGAGGGTGCGGGCGACCATTGCTGTGAGTATATGACTGGGGGCAGAGTGGTAGTGCTCGGTGATACTGGTCGCAACTTTGCGGCAGGAATGTCGGGGGGTGTGGCATACGTATGGGACAAGAGCCGACATGCCTCCTCGAAAGACAACGGTCGTGGGTTTGACTACTTCTGCAATATGGATATGGTAGAGATCAATCTCGTGGAAGACGGTGTGAGCCGTAAGGAGCTCTTCGAACTAATACAGCAACACTACCTGCATACGGGATCAAAACTCGCACAAAGGATGCTGAGCGACTGGAACAGATATGTGGAGGACTTTGTACAGATCATACCTATAGAGTACAAACGGGTGCTGCAGGAGGAGCAGATGAGAAAACTACAACAGAAGATTGCAGATATGCAGAGGGACTATTAAAATATTAAAATACAAAAATACAATAATGTAAAAATAGATATGGGAGATTCTAAAGCTTTTCTTACTATACACCGTCAGGAAGCTGGCTACCGTCCTGTTCATGACAGAATACACGATTTTGGAGAGGTGGAACAGACTCTGAGCACACGCGAGCGCAAGCTCCAGGCGAGTCGATGCATGGATTGTGGCGTACCCTTCTGCCACTGGGCTTGTCCGCTGGGCAACAAACCACCCGAGTGGAACGACGCTCTGTACAAAGGCGATTGGGAACTGGCATACCATCTGCTGAGCGATACCAACCCGTTCCCTGAGTTTACTGGTCGCGTCTGTCCTGCCCTATGCGAGAAGGCATGCATTCTCAATCTCGTCGAGCATGAACCCACCACCAATCGTGAGGACGAAGCGGCTATCACCGAGGCTGCCTTTCGTGAAGGATATATTATGCCACACATACCTCAGCGCAACGGCCACAGGGTGGCTGTGATAGGCGCAGGACCAGCAGGACTGGCTGTCGCTAACGAGCTGAACCAGATGGGCTACATGGTCACGGTGTTTGAGAAGGCAGAGTCGGCAGGAGGGCTGCTGCGCTACGGCATACCTAACTTCAAGCTGAACAAGGCCGTCATCGACCGTCGACTACGACTGTTAGAGGCTGAGGGTATCGAGTTCAGATATAATGAGGCTATCTCTCTCAGCCCTCATCCCACTCCTCTGACCTCTCGATTCGATGCCATCGTCATCGCCACAGGTACCCCTACCGCCCGCGACCTCAACATTCCGGGCAGAGAGCTCAAGGGTGTCCACCTGGCTTTAGAGATGCTTGCCCAACAAAACAGGGTGCTGGCTGGTATGGAGTTTTCTAAGGACGAACGCGTCACCGCCAAAGGCAAAGACGTACTGGTCATCGGTGGCGGCGACACTGGGTCGGACTGCATCGGAACGGCTCACAGACAGGGATGTAAGAGTGTGACACAGATCGAAATTATGCCACGACCCTTAGAAGGACCTACTGACCCTCAGAACCCGTGGCCCAACTATCCTCGCACACTGAAGACGACATCCAGCCACGAAGAGGGATGTACAAGACGATGGAACATCAACACACTGGAGTTTATCGGGAAAGACGGCAAGCTGACAGGTGTAAAAGTACAAGAGATAGAATGGAAAGAGAATCCTGAAGGCGGCAGACCGATAATGGTGCCCAAGGGCAAGCCTGAGATCATCAAGGCCGAACTGGTACTGCTGGCAATGGGATTTCTCAAGCCTGAGCATCCTCAGTATCCTGAGAACGTATTCGTATGTGGCGATGCAGCCAATGGTGCGAGTCTTGTCGTAAGAGCTATGGCAAGCGGCAAGCAGACGGCTAAGAAGATAGATGAATATGTTAAATGTAAAAATACAAAAAAATAAAAACAAAGAACTAAATGATACGATTCACAAAGATGCACGGAGCAGGCAACGACTACATCTACGTCAACACGATGCTCTACGACATACCTCGTCCCGAGATTGCAGCTATTGCATGGAGCGACCGTCACAAGGGCATCGGCTCAGACGGACTGGTGCTGATAGGTGCTGCGACGACAGCTGACGCCGATTTCTCCATGCGCATCTTCAACGCTGACGGCAGCGAGGCGATGATGTGCGGCAACGCCTCGAGATGTATCGGCAAATATCTCTACGAACGCGGACTGACACAGAAGACCACCATCCACCTGCAAACCCTATCAAGCATCAAGACCCTGTTGCTCAACACGACTGAGGACAAGGTGGAGAGTGTCACCGTAGACATGCTCGAACCCGTATTGGAGAACATGGAACAGTATGTACCAAGCCTAAACACCCAAGACTCCAGCCTCCCAGAAGGTGTGTTCGTATCTATGGGCAATCCGCATTTTGTCATCTTCACCGACGACATAGACCAGCTAGGTTCTCTTGGACGACGTCTGGAACACCATCCTGCCTTTCCCCAACGATGTAATATCGAACTTGCACGTATAGAGCCCGATGGGAGCATACGCACCCGTGTTTGGGAGCGAGGCAGCGGCATAACGATGGCTTGCGGCACAGGAGCATGTGCTACGGCTGTAGCCGCCGCCATCACAGGTAGAGCAAGCCGACAGTCTGCAATAGTCATGGACGGGGGCACACTCGGTATTGAGTGGAACGCAGCCAACAATCACGTCTATATGACTGGTCCTGCCGAATTTGTCTTTGATGGAGAAATATCTGATGAGTTATAAGGAGATGAGTACTCAACTACTTACTCCTCAACTACATAAAAAAATAAAAGAATCATGGCTTTAGTAAATACACATTTCTTAAATCTACAGGCAAACTATCTTTTTGCCGATATAGCAAAAAAAGTAAATGCCTTCCGGGTGACCCACCCGAAAGTCGACGTGATAAGTCTCGGCATTGGCGACGTGACCCAACCCTTGTGTCCAGCAGTCATCGACGCTATGCACCGAGCTGTTGACGAGATGGCTACTGTCGAGGGCTTTCACGGCTATGGACCCGAACAAGGCTACGACTTTCTGCGCGAAGCTATAGTCAAGAACGACTTCCTGCCCAGGGGCATACACCTGAGCAAGGAAGAGATCTTCATCAACGACGGTGCCAAGTCTGACACAGGCAACTTCCAGGAGATTCTCCACTGGGACAACTTCATCGGCGTCACCGACCCCATATATCCTGTATATATCGACTCTAACGTGATGATTGGCAGGTGTGGCACCTACGAGGACGGGCGTTGGAGCAATGTGGTGTATATGCCGTGTACTGCCGAAAACGGATTCACGCCGGAGGTTCCTAAGGACAAGCATATCGATGTGATATATCTATGCTATCCCAACAACCCTACGGGTACGGTCGTCAGCAAACAAGAGTTGCGCAAGTGGGTGAACTACGCCATCAAACATGACTCGCTGATATTCTACGACGCCGCCTACCAAGCCTACATACAAGACCCCGACATTCCGCATAGCATATACGAGATTAGGGGAGCCAGAAAGTGTGCCGTAGAGTTCCGATCCTACTCTAAGACGGCTGGCTTCACGGGCATCAGGTGCGGCTACACCGTAGTACCCAAGGATCTCACCGTAGCCAATTTCGAGGGTGAGCGTATCTCCGTCCACCAACTATGGTTGCGACGTCAGTGTACCAAGTTCAATGGTGCAAGCTATATCTCGCAGAGAGCTGCCGAGGCCATCTATACACCACAGGGCAAGGAACAGGTGGCAAAGACCATTGACTACTATATGCAGAACGCCAGAAGGATGCTTCTGACCCTGCGCTCGCTCGGATATGAGTGCTATGGAGGAGAGAACGCACCATACGTCTGGATGCGTACACCAAAGAATACTTCATCGTGGCAGTTCTTCGAGCAGTTGCTCTATGGAGCAGGCGTAGTTTGTACGCCTGGAGTGGGCTTCGGTCCCAGCGGTGAGGGCTACGTGCGCTTCACGGCATTCGCCACTCACGAAAACACAGACAAGGCACTCCAACGCATAGAGCAATGGAGCAAGTAAAAGAGAATGAAAGATAAATAACATAATAAACAAAACTTTTATGGAAACTTTAAGACTACAAGTTGTGGGAGAGGCTTTCAAGAAAAAGCCACTCCACGTACAGGCACCAAGTGAGAGACCTACTGAATACTTCGGAAGAAAAGTGTTCAACCGTGAGAAAATGTATAAATATCTGTCTAAGGATATCTACGAGAAGATGATAGACGTCATCGACAACGGCACACGACTCGAGAGAGACATTGCTGACGGCGTGGCGGCTGGTATGAAACAATGGGCGATAGAGAACGGCGTGACCCACTATACCCACTGGTTCCAGCCTCTGACAGAAGGTACTGCTGAAAAGCACGACTCCTTTATCGAGCACGATGGAAAAGGCGGTATGGTAGAGGATTTCTCGGGCAAGCTACTGGTACAGCAGGAGCCTGATGCCAGCTCGTTCCCCTCGGGAGGCATCCGCAGCACCTTCGAGGCTCGCGGCTATTCTGCGTGGGACCCCACCTCGCCTGTCTTCATCATCGACGACACACTCTGTATCCCCACTGTCTTCGTGTCGTATAGTGGTGAGTCTCTCGACTACAAGGCTCCCCTGCTCAGGGCGTTGCATGCGGTCAATGTAGCCGCTACCAACGTGTGCCACTATTTCGACCCTGCGGTCAAGAAGGTCACGTCCAATCTGGGATGGGAGCAGGAGTACTTCCTTGTCGATGAGGGATTGTATGCCGCACGTCCTGACCTATTGCTCACAGGACGCACCCTGATGGGTCACGACTCTGCCAAGAACCAGCAGATGGACGACCACTACTTCGGCAGCATACCCGAGCGTGTAGCTGCTTTTATGAAGGAACTGGAGATTGTGGCTCTGGAGCTGGGCATACCCTGTAAGACACGTCACAACGAGGTGGCACCCAACCAGTTTGAGCTGGCGCCAATCTTCGAGGAGACAAATCTCGCCGTAGACCACAACATGCTGCTGATGTCGGTGATGAAACGTGTGGCTCGCAAGCACGGCTTCCGCGTATTGCTCCACGAGAAACCATTTGCTGGCATCAACGGCTCGGGCAAGCACAACAACTGGAGCCTATCTACCGACAACGGCATACTTCTGCACGCACCGGGCAAGAACGCTGAACAGAACCTGCGGTTCGCCGTTTTCATCGTCGAGACACTGATGGGTGTCTATCGTCACAACGGACTCCTCAAGGCAAGCATCATGTCGGCTACCAACGCCCACCGACTCGGAGCTAACGAGGCTCCGCCAGCCATCATCTCCTCCTTCCTCGGCAAGCAGGTGAGCGAACTGCTCGACCATATAGAGAAGGCCGACAAGAACGACATACTGTCGATGCAGGGCAAACAGGGATTCAAGATGGACATCCCGGAGATACCCGAACTACTCATCGACAACACCGACCGCAACCGCACCAGTCCGTTTGCCTTCACCGGCAACCGCTTCGAGTTCCGTGCCGTAGGCTCTGAGGCCAACTGCGCCTCAGCGATGATAGCACTCAACTCTGCCGTAGCAGAGGCACTGGCTGACTTCAAGACGAGAGTCGACAAGCGCATACCACTCTTCAAGAAGGAGCTAGCCGGCACAGGTCACAATGCCACATATCACGCCATCATTGACGTACTGCGCGAAGACATCAAGAAATGCAAGCCCATACGTTTCGACGGCAACGGATACAGCGACGAGTGGGTGGCGGAGGCTGCACGCCGAGGACTGGATGTAGAGAAGTCATGTCCAAGAATCTTCGAGCGCTATCTCGACCCAGAGAGCATCCAGATGTTTGAGAGCCTCGGAGTCATGACCCGCAAAGAACTCGAGGCACGCAACGAGGTGAAGTGGGAGACATACACCAAGAAGATACAGATCGAGGCACGTGTGCTTGGCGACCTCTCCATGAACCACATCATCCCCGTCGCCACACGCTATCAGTCCCAACTGCTGCAAAACGTACAGAGCATGCTCACACTTTTCGACAAGCAGAAGGCCCAGCAGCTCTCAGCCCGTAACATCAAGCTCATCGAGGAGATAGCCATGCGCACGTCAGCCATCGAGAGCAAAGTGGAGGAGCTTGTCAACGCCCGCAAACTCGCCAACAAGATTGACGACGAGCATGCCAAGGCCATAGCCTATCACGACGAGGTGGAACCCAAGCTCGACGACATCCGTTATGAGATAGACAAGCTGGAACTCATCGTCGACGACAGCTGCTGGCCGCTGCCTAAATACCGTGAACTTCTGTTCATCAGATAGCACCCCTATTCAGACAACTATATTCCTTTTTTGGTTGTTTGAAGTTTGCAAGGGAGCCTGACGCTGTGACAGCATCAGGCTCCTGCTCTTTCATCGATCGCAAGCCTCCACTCCCTCCAAGGACAGGGTTGACTTAGTTTGCAGCTGCAAACCATTAGTTTGGAGCCTTAAACCAACAGTTTGCGGCCTTAAACCAACAGTTTGAGGCCTTAATCTGGCAGTTTATAACGTCAAACTGACAACAAAATGACTTTTGTCTTTCTTTATTACATATTCTCTCACGTCTCACCTAGACTCGCTTGAGGCAGCTAAGCTTACAACAGTTGAGTACATATTATATATATAGGTAGCTCAAGTTTCGAATGTTACCACATCCTCACACTTTAGGGGTAAGTGATGAGAATGTGAGGTGAGAGGATAGATTTGGTCTATTGAGTAGAGATTATTCAGCAAAATGGCTATTCTCTCTCCTCCAAAAACGGACGAAAAATATGGTCGTGTAACAAAAAAGAGTCGAAAAATTTTTGTATGTCGCTAAAAACAAGTATCTTTGCAACCCGTTAGAAGAGAAAGAGATAAATATAACAACAAAAAAAAGTATAACAGACTATGACAAAAGCAGATATCATCAACGAGATCTCAGCAGAGACTGGCGTTGCAAAGAAAGATGTCACAGTGGTAGTAGAGGCGTTCATGG
Source organism: uncultured Prevotella sp. (assembly GCA_900316295.1). Classification (GTDB taxonomy): domain Bacteria; phylum Bacteroidota; class Bacteroidia; order Bacteroidales; family Bacteroidaceae; genus Prevotella. The sequence continues at coordinate 58,874 of ONCJ01000003.1, read as the reverse complement.
ACGCAGTAAAGAACAATCTTCTGAAGAAGGAGAACGTATACCTGCGCGGATTTGGCAGCTTCATCATCAAGCATCGTGCCACCAAGACTGCTCGCAACATCTCGAAGAACACCACTATCGTCATCGACGCTCACGACATCCCTGCCTTCAAGCCTGCTAAGAGCTTCGTAGAGCAGATGCAGTAAGCCTGGTGAGTGAGAGATCGCTATAACGCAAAAAGATAAATACACAAAATAATCAATTTTTAAAAATATCAACAGCTATGCCAAACGGAAGAAAAAAGAAAGGCCACAAGATGGCTACGCATAAGCGCAAGAAGAGACTGAGAAAGAATAGGCACAAGAGCAAGTAAGACATTGGCTCTGCATAGGGTCTATTCGAGACCACAGAATTGAGAATCAGGAAAAGGAGAGGAGGAAATGATTTCTCTTGTCTTTGCTGACTCTCAATTCTTTGTTTTGACACTAACCTACCCCCTACTTTACACGGATAATACAGAATGACAAGCGAAGTAATCATCGATGCCGGACAAAAGGAGATAGCCATAGCTCTGCTCGAAGACAAACGACTGGTGGAATACCAGCGCGAGCCACGTGAGGCTACATTCTCTGTCGGCAACATCTATCTGGCTAAGGTCAAGAAACTGATGCCAGGACTCAACGCCTGCTTCGTAGATGTGGGCTATGAGCGCGATGCCTTTCTGCACTATCTCGACCTGGGTAACCAGTTTGCCTCGTATGCCAAATACCTGAAGCAGGTACAAAGCGACCGCAAACGCCTCTTTCCTATCAGCAAGGCTTCCCGACAACCCGACATGAAGAAGGACGGCAGCGTGCAGAACACGCTGAGCGTAGGACAGGAACTGCTGGTACAGATAGTCAAGGAACCCATCTCTACCAAGGGACCACGCCTGACGTGCGACCTCTCCTTTGCCGGAAGATATCTCGTACTTATTCCTTTCAACGACAAGATATCGGTATCGACAAAGATAAAGAAATCGGCTGAGAGAGCACGCCTGAAACAACTCATCATGAGCATCACTCCTAAAAACTTCGGAGTAATAGTGCGCACGGTGGCTGAAGGCAAAAGGGTGGCTGAGCTCGATGCTGAGATGAAGACCTTGCTGAAACGATGGAACGACACGATAACTAAAGTACAAAAGGCGCAGAAACTGCCACGACTGGTCTTCGAGGAGACGGGAAGGGCTGTGGCGATGATGCGCGACCTATTCAACCCCACCTATAAGGCCATACACGTCAACGACCCCGACGTGTATGAGGACCTACGCAACTACGTGTCGCTCATTGCTCCCGAATCGACTAACATCGTAAAGCTGTATGATGGCAAACTGCCCATCTTCGACAACTTCGATGTGACAAAACAACTGAAATCGGGATTCGGAAAGACGGTGAACTATAAACACGGTGCCTACCTCATCATAGAGCATACGGAGGCGATGCACGTCGTAGACGTGAACAGCGGCAACCGCACGAAGAAGGAGAACGGACAGGAACAGAACGCTTTGGAGGCTAACCTCGGAGCGGCTGACGAACTGGCAAGACAACTGAGACTGCGAGATATGGGAGGAATCATCGTGGTAGACTTCATCGACATGAACCTTGCCGAAGACCGGCAGCTGCTGTATGAGCGTATGTGTGAGAACATGAAGACCGACAGGGCACGCCACCACATACTGCCGCTGTCGAAGTTCGGACTCATGCAGATTACTCGTCAGAGAGTACGCCCTGCCGTCGACGTCAACGTGGAGGAGGACTGTCCTACATGTTTCGGAACGGGCAAGATCAAGGCAAGCATCCTCTTCACCGACCAGCTGGAACGCAAAATCGATACCCTCGTCAACAAGATAGGCATTAAGAGATTCACACTGCATGTCCATCCTTATGTCGCTGCGTATATCAATCAGGGATTTTTCTCACTGAAACGACAATGGCAGATGAAGTACGGATTGGGAGTGAGAGTACTACCGTCACAGAAGCTCGCTATGCTTCAATACGAATTCTATGACTCTCACCGACAATTCATCGACATGAAGGAAGAGAATGACAAGCACTAAGACAAAATGAGTTCAACCACAAAGGGTTGAACTCATTTTGTTTCTACACATATCAAGGAAATACTCATGCACACGGGTGTCATCGTTGAGTTCTGGATGGAACGCCGTAGCCAACTGGTTGCCCTGACGGGCTGCAACGATGCGACCATCGACCTCGGCAAGCACCCTGACATCTTCGCTCAGCACCCTTCTGATATATGGCGCACGGATGAAGGTCATTAGTAGGGGGCAGGGAGCAGGGGGCAAGGGGCAAGGAGCAGGGGGCAAGGGGCAAGAAGCAGGGGGCAAGGGGCAAGAAGCAGAGGACTGGGAGCCAAAGTCGAAAGGAGCCTCTACCGAGAAGCTCCCCAACTGGCGACCATAGGCGTTGCGCACCACCTCGACAGCCATTGTGCCGAGTGTGGAGAGGAGTATCAGTCCTGCACAGGTCCCGAAAACTGGCAAACCTGCTTCAATGGCCTGTTTCACGGGGTCGAAGAGCCCTAACTCATAAAGCAACTTAGTCATGGTGGTGCTCTCACCGCCTGGAATAATCAGTCCGTCCTTGGGCTGGAGCCAGTCCGCCAACTGCCTCACTTCGAAAACCTCCACGCCCAGTCTGCTGAGCATCTGCTCATGCTCAATAAAAGCGCCCTGTAGGGCTAATACTGCGATTCTCATCTTTAACCATTATCTTTATACTTCAGTTCGTATATCCCCCTCCCTTGGGGGAGTTGGAGAAGGTGCCTTACTTCCCTCTCTCTGCCATCAGCAACTCAATCTCCTGCTCGTTGATGCCTACCATTGCCTCACCGAGGTCCTCGGAGAGCTCTGCCAACAGCTTAGCATCCTTATAGTTGGTCACAGCCTTCACGATGGCTTGTGCTCGTTTCTCGGGATTGCCGCTCTTGAAGATACCGCTACCCACGAACACGCCCTCGGCACCTAACTGCATCATCAATGCGGCATCGGCAGGCGTTGCAACACCTCCGGCTGCAAAGTTCACCACTGGCAACTTACCTTTCTCATGGACAAACCGAACCAAATCCAAAGGCACCTGTAACTGCTTGGCAGCCTCATACAATTCATCATCAGCCATCGACACCAGTCGACGTATCTCGCTCTGCATCATACGCATGTGGCGAACAGCCTGCACCACATCGCCCGTACCAGGCTCACCTTTGGTACGAATCATCGTTGCTCCTTCTGCAATACGACGCAAAGCCTCGCCAAGGTTCTTGGCTCCACACACGAAAGGTACATCAAACTGGTTCTTGTCAATATGGTATACATCGTCAGCAGGACTCAGTACCTCACTCTCGTCGATGTAGTCAATCTCTATTGCCTGAAGAATCTGCGCCTCAGCAAAATGGCCGATGCGACACTTTGCCATCACGGGGATGCTAACCGCCTCCTGAATACCCTTGATCATCTTCGGGTCACTCATACGTGACACACCACCAGCGGCACGAATGTCGGCAGGAATGCGTTCCAAAGCCATCACTGCACAAGCTCCCGCAGCCTCAGCTATGCGTGCCTGCTCAGGTGTCGTCACATCCATAATCACTCCGCCCTTAAGCATTTGGGCGAGATTTCTGTTCAGTTCTTGTCTGTTTGTCATTGCTTTGCATTTTTTTCGTTTTACATTCGGATAGCATACGTTCTGTATCACCCGTTCCATACATTTCAAAAAGTAATATTATATATATTGGTCGGTAATATAATATATATTACTCTTTAATATGGTTCGTTTTGACTGTGCAAAAGTAGTACAAACACGACGACACATGCCGTGTTTGTTCTCATTTTGGCAAAAGAAACGCACGAATGTATAATTACCTCTTCGCACGAAATGCCGAAGGAGTGATGCCACGCTGTTTCTTAAAGAACTTGGTGAAGTGGGCTTGGGAGGAGAAGCCGAGAGCATAGGCTATCTCCTGAATGGTGAGGGTGGTGGTGGTGAGGCGTATCTCTATCTGACTGGTAAGCCAGTCGTCGATGATGGCTTTGGGCGACTTATCGGCGATGCGACGGCACACCTGTGCCAGATAGCGACTAGACACATTTAAGTGGGAGGCAAAGAAGGCTACATCGCTATTGGTGGCAGCATGGATGTGAATAGCATCAAGAAACTGATTGTACAACTCGGCACTGCGACCTTGGAGTCCTGTAGAACGGCTCACCACGGTGGTTACATATGTCTTTGCTTTCTCGAGGGCTCCATCAATGGTCTCGCCCTGATTGAGGTACACCGCCACAGCACTGGCAAAGGCATTGGAGAGTCCGTGGATGCTCATAGCCTGAGACGAGAGGTACTGCCTGCGATCGATAACGAGTGTGCACAAGGGCATAAGCAATTCGTTGATACCTTGCACCACCTCACGGCTGATGAGGAGCTCTCCCCTACTCGAACGCACCACTGGGTCGTAGACGACATGCCTTGGATGGTAGCGACGTAGCACGTCGACAATGACATCGAGAACAGCCTTAGTGCGTATGAGTCCTATCTTCACCACCTGTGGCTGAACATCGTTCATCACGGCATCTATCTGCCCCGCAACGATATGTGCCGGAATATCGAAGAATTCCTGGATACCAAGCGTAGTCTGTACGGTGATACAGGTTACGGCCGTCACTGCATGACAACCCAGCGCCATCATGGTGTTGACATCAGCCTGCACCCCTGACACTCCTGTGGGGTCGGCAGCCGTGATGGTCAGTATGGGACTCGCCACACTCTCCATATTATATATTTATATATAATTTAGATATACTCTTACTCTGCTTCCGCAACTTATACACTCGCGATGATATTACTGAATAACTTTATACCGTATGCGGAAGGAGCGCTTGTCGTTGTCCCAGTTGGTACCGAGCATCTCGAAGCGTCCTATCTGTGAGGTACTGCGTACATGCTTGCCTATGCAGGGACAAACATCGAAGTCGCCGATGCGCACCAGTCGGATGGTGTCGCTGGCATCGTCAGGCAGTCTGGAAAGCGAGATACGGGAGTCGGGGCTCTCCTCGTCGGCATCCATCACCATCCCCTCGAGCTCCGCACGCGTGACATACTCAAAAGTCACAGGAAGGTCTTCGTCGATGAGTTCGTTCATACGTACCTCTATCTCCTTCTCTTCCTTGCGGTCGGGCTTGTGGTCGAGGATATAGCTGATCTTACTCTTCTTGCGTTCGATATGTGCATTATCGGAACGCTCGCACCCGAACATCCGCATCATCAACTGATTGAGGAGGTGTTCCGCCGTATGTGCCGGTGGGAACTCCTCCTTGTTGTGCCCGTTTAATATATATTCCTCTGCCATAACTATGAACTATGCTCTTTATCTCTCACAGATCTCACAGATTTACACGGATTCTTTAACTATGCACTATGCACTATCTAAACTTTCATCTTAAAGATACGCGCACCGTACGGAGCCACGACAACACCGATGGAGTGTTCGCCAAAGACGCCCGTATGTATGATGTCGCCAGTAAACACGTCAAGCACGTCATATTCCTTACGCTCGATACCGAAATAGTCGATAGCATGATCGGGGATAACTATCTCACAATTGGCTGGCTCACCAAGGAAGTTGACTATTATGAGCATATTCTCGTCGTCCTTCTGGCGCATGAAAGCAAACTGATTGTCGGCAAGATGCTGGTTGACATACATAAGGTCGAAGAAGTCGCCATCCGAGAGTGCCTTCTCCTCATTGACGAGGTTGAGCATGTACCTGTATATCGCCTCAAGCTCACGCTGACTGGATGTGAGCGACTGACGACTAAAGAATCCTCGACGGATGCTCTCTACTGACCAATAGTCGAAGATGGTGGTCCTGCCGTCCTTGCCACTAAAGCCCTCTGCGTCCATCCCAGCTTCGCCAAACTCCTGTCCTGCATAGAGCATGAAAGGATTGGACTGCAGCATCAGACTGACAATAAAACCTGGTACTGCCCGCATGGGATCGCCCACAAAGAAGTCGCTGGCAATGCGCTGCTCATCATGGTTTTCCAAGAAGTAGAGCATGTGGTCACTTATATCATTTGTCTCCTGCCATCTGTACGAGATGTCTCCTGCAGGACGTTTGCCACATACGATATCACGCATGCTGTCATACATGCCAACCTTGTCGTAGAGCCAGTCAAAACCAGCCTTGATATAGTTACGATACTGGGCAGGATTGTATACTTCGCCTATGAACTTTATGTCAGGATAGGCAAACTTCACCTTATCTGTAGCCCAATACCAGAAAGCTGCGGGCACCATCTCCGCCATATCACAACGGAAAGCATCCACACCCTTGTGAGCCCAGAAGAGCAGTATGTCAGTCATCTTATGCCACGTGTCGGGGATGGGGTTGAAGTGCTCAGATCGCCCTCCTGCATCACAATAATCGACACCATAGTTAAGCTTCACCGTCTCATACCAGTCGTTACGACTGGGACGACATGAGAACTGGTCGTTGCCTGTAGCCTTAGCGGGAGTCTCGGTGTAAGCAGAAGTGAGAGGTGCGGAATCAATGCCGCTCAGATCCAAAGGCTGACCCCAACAATAGTAGAAATTGTTCTTTACGAAGAAATGCTTTGTAGGGTCGTCGTCCTCACCTAAATCCTTGATGCCCTTCGGCTTGCAAATAGAATGATATTGGCGTGCCACATGATTGGGAACAAAGTCGATAATCACCTTCAGACCTGCCTTATGGGTACGCTCTATGAGAGCCTCGAACTCCTGCATACGCTTGTCTACATCAGTAGCGATGTCGGGATCGACGTCATAATAATCGGTTATAGCGTATGGCGACCCTGCCCTACCCTTTACCACCTGCGGATTCTGACGGGGTATGCCGTAGGCAGAATAGTCTGTAGTGGTGGCGTGACGAATGATTCCTGTATACCACACATGAGTTACCCCCATCTCTTTGATGCGACGAAGCACTCTGCTGTCGAAGTCATTCATCTTTCCGCAACCATTCTCCTCTATCGTACCATCCTCCTTACGGGTAGTATTCCGATTGCCAAAGAGACGCGTAAAGACTTGATAAATAATAGGTTTCATGACATTGAGCGTTGAACGTTAATTCAACTATGAACTATGCACTATGAACTACTCAATTCCGTGGGCTGACACTTCCTTGGCGATACGGCCAATCATGCCCTGCAGAGCCTTGCCTGGACCACATTCTGTGAAATCGTCAGCACCTGCGGCAACCATATTCTGCACACTCTTGGTCCAGCGTACAGAACTGGTGAGCTGAGCTATCAGGTTAGCCTTGATCTCAGCAGGATCGGTATGTGGCTGGGCGTCAACATTCTGGTATACAGGACACTTAGGAGCAGCAAACTCTGTCGCCTCAATAGCTGCCTGAAGCTCATCCTTGGCTGGCTGCATCAATGGCGAATGGAAGGCTCCGCTCACTGGCAGAGGAAGGGCACGCTTGGCTCCTGCCTCTTTCAGTTTCTCACATGCTGCGTTGACAGCCTCCACCTCACCAGAGATGACCAACTGACCTGGGCAGTTGTAGTTGGCTGCTACGACGATACCATCGATGCTCTCGCATACCTCCTCTACCTTCTCGTCAGGCAGTCCGATGATAGCAGCCATAGTGCCGGCGGTCTTCTCGCATGCCTTCTGCATGGCGAGGGCACGAGCGTGAACGAGTTTCAAACCATCCTCGAAGCTCAGCGCTCCGGCAGCCACGAGTGCCGAGAACTCACCGAGAGAGTGGCCTGCAACCATCTCTGGCTGGAACTGGTCACCAAGACACAGGGCGCTTATCACACTGTGCAGGAATACTGCTGGCTGAGTCACCTTAGTCTGCTTCAGCTCTTCGGCTGTACCGTCGAACATAATGTCTGTAATATTGAAGCCAAGAACCTCGTTGGCCTTATCAAACAGTTCTTTTGCGAGTGGATTGCTCTCATAAAGATCTTTGCCCATTCCTACGAACTGGGCTCCCTGACCTGGGAATACAAATGCTTTCATTTCTTATCTGAGTTTTTGTTTGTTACACTTGCGTGAATTAAATCATGCAAATATACAAAACCACCCGGACTTGGCAAAACTATTTAGATTTTATTATAATATATTTGTCGCGTAAACATATAAAAAATATGGAGCGAGAAATCTCGCTCCATAATATATAATTCACAATATTCCCCAAATCAGGTCATTCTTGCTTGTACTTTGGTGACTCGCCATACTGGTTAGGCTCTGGCTTTCCGTCAGCAATACACATTACCAATGGAATAAGTCCACCAATACCACAGACGAGGATGAGCCACAGCATGTGACCGCTCTTGCCTACGTCGTGCAGACGACGAACCCATGCAGCGAGAGATGGGATAATCAATGCCAACGAAATGACTCCACAGATACCCACAACGATGTAGAAAATAGTGTCGAAAGAACTAGCCTGTGCCATCAAAGCATCATACTTATCCTGATCGAAGAGAGCTGACATAGCCTGTGACTCAAGTTCAGACTTCTTAGCCATCTTCCACTGGAACATATAGCTCATAATCCAGTTGGGAATGCTGCAGAACAGGTAGAACCACCAGAACTCAGAGCGGCGTGCGCGACCCTTAAATGTTGCATACTTCTTGAAGCAGGTCTTTACTGCTTCCATGAATGTCAAACTTTTTGTTGCCATAATTGTAATTTTTTAGGTTAAATATTAGGATTATAATTATTAAACAATTATTCTATTTTCAACTTAAAGTGTTCATTTGGCAACAAAAGTAAGGTTTTTTAATATATTAAACAAATTTTTTGTGAATTATTTTATAAAAAAAATCCCATCACTATAGAAAACGAATGGAAGTATTGTCAAACATGACATTCGTATCATGAGGTTCGCCGTTTTACAACTCCTACATAGATAAGGAGTATTACATTCATCATCAAGGCGTAAATGATTGCAGGCACAGCTATCACATCACTATTGAAGATGAATGGTGAGGATGCTACGGCTATAGCTTGCGCCGCATTCTGCATACCCACCTCGATAATGATGGTACGTTGCTGTTGGCGTTTTAGGGAGAAGACTTTTGCAAGAAGCCAGGCGCCGCTCACCGCAAGCAACAACATGGCTGTTACGGATGCTCCAAGAACAAGAAAATTATCGCAGATGACTGACATATTCTGTACGAAGAACAAGCCTGCAAGAAACATCAACATTGGAAAAGCCAGCTTGCCTAACACTCGTTCAACCTTCTGCGCCAAAGACTGACGGAAGTGTCTGAACAGCATACCGAGCAACAACGGCAAAAACATGAGTAGAAGGTTTTGGATCAACAGGTTCTTTACAGGCAAACTGACTGACGACAACCCTTCCCCTACCGACTCCATCGTCATTACCATAATCGGGGGGAGCGTAAAGAGGGTCACCACACTACTGATGGCTGTCAGGGACACACTCAAAGCCACATCACCCTTTGCAAGATAGGAGAACACATTGGACGAGCTTCCTCCCGGGCAACAAGCAATGAGCATCATGCCGATAGCAAAAAGTGGAGGCAGTACTGCGACAGAGGATACTAAATATGCCAAGACGGGCAACAATACAATCTGTCCGGCAAGGGCAACCAGCACGGGCTTCGGTCGTCTGACGATCATTGTGAAGTCAGAGACACGTAGAGTCAAACCTAACTGGAACATCAATAGTGTCAGTATCGGCAATACTATTATTATACTATTCATACCTAATTATATTTATGCGTCGGTGTTATACTGCCTCAAAAAAATCCCAACCACCACAAGGATGATTGGGATTTCCTATCGAACGCTGTTTTACAGTGCGAAAATTTCTTTTGTCTTTCGGTTATGCCTCAGCAGGAGTTTCCTCCTCCTCAGGTGCTACCTCTGGAGCGGTCTCCTCAGCTACAGGAGCTGCCTCAACCACAGCCTCCTCTGCTACCGGAGCCTCAGCCTCTACAGCCTTTGGAGCTGGAGCGTTCTCGGCAACGACGGTTACAGGCACCTTCACCTCTACCTCTTTGTGGAAGTGAACAATAGCCTCATACTCGCCAACCTTCTTAGCTTCCTTCATGGTCACGATCTTGCGGTCTACCTCGATGCCCTTCTGTGCGAGAGCCTCTACCACCTGAGCAGCACCTACTGATCCATAGAGCTGACCAGTAACAGCCACCTTTGCAGGAATCTCAAGAGCTACACCCTCGAATGCCTTTGCCTTGTCCTCGGCAGCAGCCTTCTGTGCTGCAATCTTGTTGGCCTGCTGACGCAGATTCTCTGCCAACACCTTCTTAGCCGATGGCGAAGCGATGACAGCCTTCTGCTGTGGTATGAGATAGTTACGTCCGTAACCCGACTTTACATTCACGATATCGTTCTTGTATCCAAGACCGATAATATCTTCTTTCAGTATTAATTCCATTCTGTCTCCTCCTAATTTTTACTTCATCAAATCGGTTACATAAGGAAGCAAAGCAATCTGACGAGCACGCTTGATAGCCTGTGCCACGCGACGCTGATACTTCAGAGATGTTCCGGTGATACGGCGAGGGAGAATCTTTCCCTGCTCGTTGAGGAACTTCTTCAGGAACTCGGGATCTTTGTAGTCAATGTACTTGATGCCACTCTTCTTGAAACGGCAATACTTCTTCTTCTTGGTATCAATAGAAGGAGCGGTCAAATAACGGATTTCTGATTTCTGCTCTGCCATAGTTTAAGCCTCCTCTTTTTTACCAAGCTTTGCGCGGCGCTTCTCAGCGTAAGCCACAGCATACTTGTCAAGTTTAACTGTCATAAAACGAATCACCTTCTCGTCACGGCGGAATGCCACTTCGAGTTTGTCGATAAGAGCAGGCTCAGCCTTGAACTCTACCAGATAATAGAAGCCGCTGGTTTTCTTCTGAATGTGGTAAGCCAGCTTTTTCAGTCCCCAGGCCTCCTCATTCAGGATCTCAGCACCACCATCGGTGAGCAGGTTCTTGAATTTAGCGACCGTTTCCTTTGCCTGATCATCAGACAAAACGGGAGTCAAAATGAAAACGGTTTCGTATTGATTCATACTACCTTAAATAATTAAAAATTAAAATGATAACTATAGTTTTTCTCTTTGCATCCCTAAAAGAAGACCTGCAAAAAGGACTCCTTACGAGAAATGCGGCTGCAAAGGTAAGAAAATTTTGCGTATAAATAACGAGTAATGCGTAATTTATCCCGACTTTTTAGATTTTTTCACTCTTTTACCTTTGGACTTCGGTCGCCCTCCGTCACCTCTCACCCCTTAACTTAATACCTGCTCTCGCGTTTCATCATGGCGACATGTACCACCACACCTACTACGATAAGCAAGAGACACGATATGGTCACCCAATTATGCGCTGTCCATCCCAACATAAATCCGGCAGCCATAATTGTCACGCCAAACGACAGAAGCGCCATTCCGAGATACTTAGAATACTTCTTCATCATCAATGTTTTGTGTGCACCAATATGGCTCCGTTAGCACCTCGCGAACCGTATATCGACGCATCCTTGAGCACCTCAACATAGTCTACATCCCATACGCTGACATTGGTCAGGGTAGTCACCTCAATACCGTCGACAATAAACAATGGAGTCTGCGACAGGTTGATGCTATTGATACCTCGCATCGACACGTTAGGCTCGCCAAATCCCGACCCACTGACATTGAGTCCAGGAATCTTACCTTGTAGCGCCATCAGTACGTTGGTGGCTCCAGTACGCTGTAGCTCCTCGCCAGAGATGCCGTTGCTCACACCCGTATGCTCACGCCTCTTGACATACCCATATCCCACATCTACGAGGTGCTGGTCTTCCTCTGCTTTATAGCTTTTCTGATCCATCAGCCTCAGCTTTATGCTCTTGCGACCTGCCACAGGTATGTCGTATTGCAGTTTCTTGACTACAACATGTAGCGTGTCGTCAGGGCTCACGTTGGTCAGTCCAAACCTACCTTTACGATCGCTCACGGCATATCGTCGGGCATCTCTCACGTAGATATGTGCATTCTTTATAGGCTCATTCATCTGATTGCAAACCAGCCCATTGAACGGAGTTGGCTCTACGTTTACTACCACCTTCTCCGTTTTCTCCTGACCATTTGCCACCAACGCCATCAACCATGCCGTAAGCACCACGCAAAATACTCTTCCTTTCATAGTCGAATATATTATTTGAAGGAGTTCTTTGCTTACAAAGAACTCCCTTAAATACTACTTATTCCTCCTCAGGAGTGATGAGCTTATAGCCCTTACCATGTATATTGATAATCTCTATCTGGTCGTCATCACGCAGGTGCTTGCGCAGTTTGGTGATATATACGTCCATAGAACGAGCGTTGAAGTAATTGTCGTCTATCCAGATAGTCTTCAAGGCGAAGTCACGCTGCAGTATCTCATTAGCATGAGAGCAGAGCAGAGCCAGCAGTTCGTTCTCTTTTGTGGTAAGTTTTGTCTGCTTGTCGCCGATGGTGAGCAACTGCTTCTGAGTATCGAATGTGAAACGTCCGATATGATAGAGCGTAGACTCCTTGGTCTTCTTGCCACGAACACGGCGCAGGATAGCTTCAATACGGAACACGAGCTCCTCCATAGAGAATGGCTTGGTGATATAGTCGTCGGCACCAATCTTGAAGCCTTCGAGGATGTCTTCCTTCAGCTGCTTGGCGGTCAGGAAGATGATTGGTACGTCGGCGTTAGCCTGACGAATCTCGGCTGCGAGGGCGAAGCCATCTTTCTTTGGCATCATCACATCGAGCACACAGATGTCATACTTGGTCTTGAGGAACTCTCTATAGCCTACCTCTCCGTCTGGGCAGAGTGTTGCTGCATAGCCTTTAGCCTGAAGGTACTCACGAAGGAGCATACCCAAATTCTCGTCGTCCTCACACAATAAGATTTTCAGATTCTCGTCCATAATTCTTTGGTTTTTTATTGGTTAATATTTTTATTTTACTCTCTCAATATTTCTATTCTATTGTTTCAGAAATGTTTTGTCACGAAATATCACTTCACACGACTTTCACGCCTGACCATCCTTGAGTTTGGGCAACTTGATGGTAAAAGTTGTCCCCTTACCGTAGTCGCTTTCCACTCGTATCTCTCCATCATGCTGGTCGACAATAGTCTTCACGTATGCCAATCCGAGGCCGAAACCCTTGGTATCGTGGCGGTTGCCTGTATGTACGCGATAGAACTTGTCGAATATCTTCTTCAGATCATCACGCTTGATACCCATTCCGGTGTCATAAACTGAGAAATACAGATGGGTGTCGTCATTCCATGTGCGTATATATACATCCAGAGGTTGCTCGGGTTTGCGGTATTTCACCGCATTGTCAAGCAGGTTGTTTATCACGTTCTGGAAATGTATCTCGTCAACATATATCCCTGAGTCGACAGCTTCTATCTCCGTATATATCTTTCCTCCAGTATGCTCGACACGCAGGGTAAAGGTGTTGGCTATAGACTCAACCATCTCGTTCAGGTCGAGGTGTTTCTTCTTAAAGACAACTTTCTGCTTGTCGAACATCGACATCTGTAATACTTTCTCTACGAGGAAGCGCAGGCGCTTGGAGTCGTCGTTGATAACTCCTCCGAGGTGCTTGAACATCTGCGGGCTCTTTGCCACCGACTCGTCGTTCAGCATCTGTGCTGCGAGTGATATGCTGGCGATAGGAGTCTTCAGCTCGTGGGTCATGTTATTGATGAAGTCGTTCTTGATCTCTGAGAGTCGTTTTTGACGGAACACCGAGACGATGGTGAACAGGAAGGTAAGCAGCAGTATCACCGTGAACACTATACTTGGTATCATAAATCGTACCGAGGAGAAGATGTAGCTATTCATGTCGGGGAAATGTACCTTGACCACACCCATCTTGGTCTGCGGGTCGTTGCGGAAGAGCAGCTGGGAGTAAGTATACTCTTCGCCGTCCTCGGTATAGTCAGGGCAGCGGTATACCTCGCGTCCGTCTTGAGTAGACACCGTGAAATGGTACGGGATATTGATACCGTTATTCATCATCTCAGCCTTCAGGTCTTGGTCGAGCAGCTTGAAGTTGATACGTTCCTTGAGGGGTTTATCAGATGCCGAATAGAGGATGTTATATACCACCTCGTCGAGCATGGCTTTCTGATAAATGTACCTGTTGCGTACTATCTCCTGCATCGACTTCTTGGCTTGTTTCTCTGAGTTTCGGTCGCTGCGCAATATCATTGCCTTCGGAGTCTGCGCGGGCTTCGCCTTGATTGTCTTCAATTCGAACGAGGAGTATACATTACCATCGTTGTCTGCAACAGAAAATTGGTGTGACTGCTGGATATTACCATCCTTATCGTATATTACGGAGTCCTTGCTAAAAGCTCTGCGATTGGTATTGCTGACATCCTTCTCGAGATATCGGAGAGTCTCGTTGAGCTCCAGATTGCGCGATGCCTGATATAATGCACGATTGACCGACTCGTCAAATTGCTCCTTCTTCATCTTTGCCATCTCTTCGATGTATTTCAGCTGCAAGAAGAGCAGAGCCAGGAACGAGAGTCCCATGATGACTGCTATTGTCCAAATCGTTTTTTTATTCATATCTTTCCGTTTTACGCAACCCTATCTTTTCCGTTGCATATTGCAAAGGTAAGAAATGCTTTAACTATTTAACAAGCAATTCTTAAATTATCATACTATTGTTACACTTTTTAACCTAAATAGCGGTATTTAATTCATTATTTTGAACTAATATAATCAAAATCAGCTACCGATTGTCCCCATTCCTACGAAATAAATTGATTGGAACAACTTTGTTATTACACATTTTTATATATCTTTGCAGCATGAAAACAAAGCATATACAGTATCAGACACAGGGCACATGCTCGAAAGTTATCGACGTGACAGCCGACGAGAACAACATCATCCAGCAGGTTTTCTTTGTAGGAGGATGTAACGGTAATCTACAGGGAGTAAGCAGACTGGTGACGGGTCAGCACATAGACGACGTGATTGGGAAGATCAGGGGCATCCAATGTGGCAATCGTCCTACTTCTTGTCCCGACCAGTTGAGTAAAGCATTAGAGGCACTGAAGGCAACACCTGCTGTCGAGGAATAAAAATTATCGGAGACTCGGGATTTCGGAATACCGAAATAATGGGATAACGGAATAACGAAAAGAACAAGAAAACGGAACTCTTTTGAGTCCCGTTTTCTTTTTGTTGCTTAATCCTCGTCAGACTGCTCTGCCTCATGCTCGGCAATGAGCTTCTGCTGGATGTCGTTTGGTACGAGTTCGTAGCTTGCAAACTTAGTAGTGAACGAAGCACGTCCTCCTGTGAGTGAGCTTAACGAAATACTGTAGTTGGCAAGTTCCTTCTGCGGAATCTTTGCACTCAGCTTCTGGTATCCTGCCTCGCTGTCCATACCCATAATCATCGCACGTCGTCCCTGCAGGTCGCTCATCACATCACCCATATAGTCGGATGGGACGTAGACCTCTAAGTCATAAATAGGCTCAAGAATCTTCGGACCTGCCTCCTTGAATGCCAGCGAGAAGGCGTTGCGTGCTGCCAGCATGAAGGAGAGCTCATTAGAATCTACCGGGTGCATCTTACCGTCATAAACGATAACACGTACGTCACGAGCATACGAACCCGTGAGTGGACCTTGCTCCATGCGCTCCATGATACCCTTCAAGATAGCAGGCATGAAACGTGCGTCGATAGCTCCACCAACGACTGAGTTGATGAAGACGAGCTTGCCACCCCACTCCAGGTCAACTTCTTCCTTACCCTTGATGTTCATCTTGAACTCCTGTCCATTGAACTTGTAAACAGTTGGATCTGGCATACCTTCGGCGTATGGCTCCACGATGAGGTGGACCTCACCAAACTGACCAGCACCACCCGACTGCTTCTTATGGCGATAGTCTGCACGTGCTGTCTTGGTGATGGTCTCACGATATGGTATGCGTGGCTCGTCAAACTTCACCTGTATCTTCTCGTTATTCTCCAGACGCCACTTCAGGGTACGCAGATGGAACTCGCCCTGTCCGTGAACGATGGTCTGATGGAGTTCCTTCGACTGTTCTACCACCCATGTCGGGTCTTCCTGACGCATACGTATGAGGGCAGCCATGAGTTTTTCCATCTCACTTTCGTTGACCGACTTGATAGCACGCGAATACTTAGAGTTAGGATATTTGATGAAGTCGAAGCGCTGGTCGAGGTCCTTCGCGTTCAGGGTATTGCCCGTCTTCACGTCCTTCAGCTTTACGGTACAGCCGATATCGCCAGCCTTAAGCTCGTCTACAGGAACACGATTGGCACCTGCGCAGGCATAGATGGTACCTATGCGCTCCTTTGATCCGCGATCAGAGTTGGTCAGGTCGTCACCAGCCTTGATGCTTCCGCTCATCACCTTGAAGTAGCTTACCTCACCGATATGAGGCTCCATACCTGTCTTGAAGAAGTATATCGACTCGGGGCCATTGCTGTCTGGAGCAACTTCTTCGCCACGGGTGTTGTGTATCTTTGGCATCTCGTCGACAAACGGAACCACATTGCCCAGGAACTCCATCAGTCGGCGTACGCCCATATCCCTTCCTGCACATACGCAGAAGACAGGGAAGATGCTGCGTGTCACGAGTCCCTTACGTATACCCTCACGCATCTCGTCCTCTGTGAGGCTTTCCTCCTCGAAGAACTTCTCCATGAGCATCTCGTCGTTCTCTGCGGCAGCCTCAACCAGAGCCTTATGCAGCTCCATAGCCTTATCCATCTCCTCGGCAGGGATGTCCTCGATGATAGGAGCTCCGCCCTCGGGCTTCCAAGAGTATTTCTTCATCAGCAGCACGTCGATGACGGCATTAAATCCTGCACCTGTGGCGATGGGATATTGTATCTGGACACACTTCGAACCATAAATCTCACGCATGCTTGTCATGAGTGAGTCGAAGTCACAATTATCACGATCGAGCTGGTTTACCAAGAAGATGACTGGCTTATTCAGTTTCTCGGTATAACGGAATGCGTTCTGCGTACCTACCTCAGGACCATACTGACCATTGATAAGGATAACTGCCTGGTCGGTAACGTTGAGCGCTGTGATAGCTCCTCCGACGAAGTCGTCGCTTCCTGGGCAGTCGATGACGTTCAGCTTCTTACCATTCCATTCTACATGAAAGACGGTAGAGAATACAGAATAGCCGTACTCCTGCTCTACAGGGAAGTAGTCGCTGACCGTGTTCTTAGCTTCTACCGTACCACGACGCTTGATGATTCCAGCTTCGTATAACATACTTTCGGCAAGGGTTGTCTTGCCGCTACCCGCACTGCCAAGCAGCGCAATGTTCTTGATTTCGTTTGTTTGATATACTTTCATATCAATATAGATTTAGGTTATTAATAATATAGTCTTGACAAAATCAGCCACTAAAGTAGACATTTTCATACAAACTGCCAAAAGTTTTATACTAAAACGGCTAATATTTTATAACTTATTAGTACTTTTACTGCCAAAATCATGGCAGGACTATATATACACATACCATTTTGTAAGAGTCGATGTATCTATTGCGGCTTCTATTCTACTACTTCCTTGCAGCTGCAAGACAGGTATGTGGAGGCGTTGTGCCGAGAGATGGAGATGAGGAGCAAGGATGGCAAGAAGCAAAGGAATGATGGTGAGAGGGAGCGAATAAGTACAATCTATCTTGGAGGTGGAACACCCAGCCTTCTGAGCGAGGCTAACCTACACCGGTTGTTTGACGCTATCGGCAACACATTCAGTCTGGCTGACTTGAAGGAGACAACCATAGAATGCAATCCTGACGACATCACCGAGGACTATGCATCAATACTGTCGAGACTGCCTGTCAATCGTGTCAGCATGGGGGCACAGACTTTCTCCGACGACCGTCTGCACTTCCTGCATCGTCGCCATACGGCTGAGGAAGTGGGACGGGCTGTAGAAAGGCTGAGAAACGTCGGGATTGAGAATATCAGCATCGACCTGATGTTTGGCTTCCCTGGCGAGACCCTCGACGACTGGCAACAGGACATCAACGCGGCTCTGAGCCTTGACGTGGAACATATCTCCGCCTACTGCCTGATGTATGAGGAGGGAACACCTCTCTATAGGATGGCGAACACCTTAAAGCCTATCGACGACGAGACTGAGCGGCTGATGTACGACACTCTTATCGACAGACTCTCACGAGCAGACTATGAACATTATGAGATAAGCAACTTTGCAAGCTTACGCAAGAGCCACGACGCCAAGCGCTCTTCCCTACGCTCGCTACATAACTCTAACTATTGGAACTCTACTCCGTACATCGGGCTGGGTGCTGCTGCGCATAGCTTTGACATCGTAAGCAGACAATGGAACATCAGCAATATCCATACATATATCGAAAGCATAGAACAGGGCATCGTACCTTGCGAACGGGAGATTATCGATGCTGACACACGATATAATGACCTCATCACCACAGCCCTGCGCACTCGCGAGGGCATCATTCTCTCTTCGCTCAAGGAGAAATATCGTCATTACCTACTTGACAACGCTAAGTCGGCGATAGAGCGCGGACTACTGACGATTGACGACGACCGCATCCACCTGACCCGACAGGGGCTCTTCGTCAGCGATGATGTAATGAGCGACTTGGTATGGGTGTAGTTTTTAGTTATGAGTTTTTAGTTATGAGTTTTTAGAGAAAAAATTACACACTACGCATTCTTGCTCCGCTCTGCAAGCGAGCATAGCTCGAGTCCGTATTATTTTCGTAACTTTAGATAAGTTACTCCATCTCGGCATAAAAAATAAACAAGTTTATTTTGTTCTGCTCTCGTTTTTCCGTACCTTTGCACCCGTTTTATAATAAATATGTGTAAAAAATGTCGCAAGAATCATCTAATGCGCTTAACAACAAGTATTCGAAGAAGAAGATGCTCGAACTACTTGTTATTGCAATCGTAACAACTATCGTATGGAACCTGCCGACATCGGCGTTCGGTATTGACGGACTGACGGTAATACAGCAACGTGTCATCGCCATCTTCGTCTTTGCAACACTTTCGTGGCTCACCGAGGCTGTGCCTTCATGGGCTACTTCTCTGGGTATCATCACGACGATGTGTCTAACCATCTCCAACAACTCACTCGCATGCTTCAAGGGTGAGGAGAGTGATACATTCGGCACTCTGCTCAAATCAAAGGACATTATGGCAGCCTTTGCCGACCCCGTCATCATGCTCTTCCTTGGCGGATTCATCCTTGCCATCGCAGCGACGAAGTCGGGACTCGACGTGCTGCTTGCCAAGAACCTTATCCGTCCGTTTGGCAAGAAGAGTGAGAACGTGTTGCTGGGCTTCCTGCTCATCACGGGCATCTTCTCTATGTTTGTCAGCAATACAGCCACAGCTGCGATGATGCTCACATTCCTTACGCCTGTATTTGCGGCACTACCTGCCAGCGGTAAGGGGCGAATAGCTCTTACCATGAGTATCCCTGTGGCAGCCAACATCGGCGGACTGGGCACTCCTATCGGTACGCCACCTAACGCCATAGCTCTGAAGATGCTCAACGACGAGGCTGGACTGAATATGGGTATTGGCTTTGGTCAGTGGATGGCATTCATGTTCCCGTTGGCTATCATCATTCTGCTCATATCATGGCGCATCATCCTGAAATTCTTCCCGTTCACACAGAAGACCATCGAACTTGAGATAAAAGGCAAGATACACCATGGCTGGCGCATGTGGGTGGTATCCGGAACATTCATACTTACCATCCTCTTGTGGTGTATTCCTAAGGACATCACAGGTATCGACTCCAACACCGTGGCTCTGGTTCCGATGGGTATCTTCGCCCTGACGGGAGTCATCACAGCCAAAGACCTGCAGGCTATAGACTGGTCGGTCATCTGGATGGTTGCTGGTGGATTTGCTTTAGGACTCGGAATGAATGGTACCGGACTTGCCGACGTAGCCATCGAGAGTATTCCCTTTGGCGAGTGGAGTCCGCTGATGATACTGCTCATCTCGGGTGTGATATGCTATGCGTTGTCGAATTTCATATCCAACACCGCTACTGCTGCACTCCTTGTGCCTATCCTCGCTGTGGTATGTACAGGTATGGGCGACCGTCTTGACAGTATCGGAGGCACCACAACGGTGCTTATCGGTATCGCTCTCTCAGCATCATCGGCGATGTGCCTGCCTATCTCTACCCCACCTAATGCCATCGCCTATTCTACAGGTCTTGTCAAGCAGAACGACATGCTGAAGGTGGGAGCCACCGTGGGCATCATCACCCTCATCTTAGGCTACATCATGCTATTCTTTATTGGAAAAGCAGGATTGTTGTAGAATTCTACTGCAGACGATTTCTCTATAAAAAAACAGAGGAGCTTCCCCATAGCGGAGAGGCTCCTCTTATTTATTTACTCAACTTTTGGAAGCTGTGCTTCCGCAAGTGGTGAGGGGTGAGATATCAGTTCTTATCTGTCGCTTATCGGCACATACTCTCTTGCGCCGCTAATGTTCTTGTAGGCAGGACGTATGATGCGTCGACCCTGGAAGTTCAGCTCCTCGATGCGGTGTGCAGTCCATCCGACGATACGTGCCATTGCGAAGATAGGTGTGTATATCTCTTGTGGCAATCCTATCATCTCATATATGAAACCAGAGTAGAAGTCGAGGTTGGCACATGCCGGTTTGCGACTCTTACGATGCTCCATCAGGCACTTGATACCCTCCTGCTCGATGAGTTTCAGGAATTCGTACTCTTCTTCCCTACCCTTCTCCTTAGCCAGTTCGCCTGCGAGCTTCTTCAGTTCTACGGCACGTGGGTCGCTCAGGGTGTATACGGCATGACCGATACCATAGATGAGTCCCGACTTGTCGTAAGCCTCTTTGTTAAGCATACGCTTTAGGTAGGTGTCTATCTCGTCGGTATTAGACCAGTCTTTGATCTGCTCCTTCAGGTGATGGAACATGTTGATTACCTTGATGTTGGCACCTCCATGGAGCGGACCCTTCAGCGAACCGATACCTGCAGCTATCGACGAATAGGTGTCGGTACGTGTCGACGAGGTGACGCGCACGGTGAAGGTAGAGTTGTTACCACCGCCATGTTCTGCCTGAATGATGAGCAGCAGGTCGAGCATGCGTGCGTCGAGCTCGGTATATTCGTCATGCTTCATCATGTGCAGGAAGTTCTCTGCGATAGAGAGGTTTTCCTTAGGGTGACGGATATGTAACGACCTGCCGTGCTCAGAGTGGCGGTAGATGTTGTAAGCGTATGCTATGATTGTCGGGAACTTAGCAATCAGCTCTATCGACTGGCGCATGAGGTTGTCGCGCGAGATGTCGTCGGGATTGCTGTCGAAGGTATACATCTCCAGCACACATCGGGCAAGGATGTTCATGATGTCCGTTCCCTCGAGGTCTACAAGGTGTACCACGGTACGATGGTCGAGCGGCATATTGTCGTTCAGAAGTTCACGGAAAGCAGAGAGCTCTTCCTTGTCTGGCAGTTCGCCCGACAACAACAAGAATGCCACCTCCTCGAATCCGAAGCGTTTCTCTTTCAGCAGAGGAGCCACCAGCTGGTCGAGCTCGTAGCCGCGATAGTACAGTTTTCCCTCTGTCGGCATCGGTTTACCGTCCTTGTCGGACTCATATCCCACCACATTACCTATATTGGTGAGTCCCACGAGCACGCCCGAGCCGTCCTCATTACGAAGTCCTCGCTTCACGCCATACTTCGTAAACAGTTCGTTGTCAATCTTACAAGAGTTCTTTACCTCATCGCTGAGTTTGTATATCAAATATTCCTTCTTCATCGTTTTTTGTTGTTCTTATTATTCTGAGTAATCAGAGTATCCAGAGCAATCCGAGTCTTCCGAATACTCCGATAATCATTTAGTGGCAATTCAACGCCGAACCAGCCTTAAACCAAGCTATCTGAGCCTCGTTGTAGGTATGGTTCACCTTGAAGCTCTCCTCGCTGCCGTCCTCATGACCGAGTGTGATGGTGAGCTGGGTACCAGGTGCGAAGTCCTTCAGTCCTGTTAGTGAGATACGGTCGTTCTCCTGAACCTTGTCATAGTCGTCCTTATTGGCAAAGGTGAGTGCGAGCATACCTTGCTTCTTCAGGTTGGTCTCATGTATGCGGGCAAAGCTCTTTGCCAGTATCACTCTGACGTTGAGGAATCGCGGTTCCATAGCTGCATGCTCACGGCTGGAGCCCTCGCCGTAGTTGTCCTCTGCCACAACGATTGACGCCAGTCCCTTCTCCTTATATGCTTTGGCGGCTGTCGACACCTCGACATAGTTGCCACAGAGCTGGCATTTCACCTTGTTCGACTCCCCGTTGAATGCGTTTACCGCACCCATGAGCAGGTTGTCGGAGATATTTTGCAGATGGCCACGGAATCTGAGCCACGGTCCTGCCATAGAGATGTGGTCGGTAGTACACTTGCCTTGTGTCTTTATGAGCAGCGGCATGTCTGTGATGTCGTTGCCGTCCCAAGCCTTGAAGGGCTCCAGTTTCTGCAGTCTTTCGCTGGTAGGACTTATCACCACCTCCACGCCAGCATCAGCATCGGTTGGCGGAAGGAATCCCTTGTCCTCTACGGCAAAGCCCTTTGGTGGGAAGACGTCGCCCGATGGTTCGTCGAGTCTCACCTGCTGTCCGTCCCTGTTGGTCAGGCTGTCTGTGGCAGGATTGAAGTCGAGTCTGCCTGACAGCGCCAGCGCTACGGTCATCTCCGGGCTGCTGATGAATGCGTATGTGTTAGGGTTGCCGTCTGCACGACGACGGAAGTTACGGTTGAACGATGTCACTATGGCGTTCTTACGTTCGTTGTCGTCGGTATGTCTGTGCCATTGTCCTATACATGGTCCACAGGCGTTGGTCATGATGACGGCTCCTATGGCTTTCAGGTCGTCGAGTATTCCGTCACGCTGGGCGGTATACCTTATCTGTTCCGATCCAGGATTGATGATGAGTTGCGCCTTCACCTCGAGGTTTTTCTCCTTAGCCTGTCGTGCCACGGATGCCGCACGTGCGAGGTCCTCGTAGCTGGAGTTGGTACACGAGCCTATGAGTCCCACCTCTACTACCATCGGATAGTCGTTCTTCGGTCCCTTCTCTGCCATCTCGCTTATAGGTGTGGCGGCATCGGGTGTGAATGGTCCACACAGGTGTGGCTCTATCTCCGAGAGGTTTATCTCGAGTATCTGGTCGTAATATTCAGCTGGGTTGGCAGCTATCTGGTCGTCGGCACGCAGATTGGCGGCGTTCTTCTCAGCCATCTCTGCTATCTCCTTGCGATCGGTCTGTCGCAGGTATTCGGCTGTGTTCTCGTCGAAGGGGAAGATAGAACATGTGGCACCCAGCTCGGCTCCCATGTTACAGATGGTGGCTCTGCCCGTTGCCGACATCGTGGCTACGCCCTCGCCGAAGTATTCCAGTATGGCGTTGGTGCCGCCCTTCACGGTGAGGATGCCCAAGATCTTCAGTATCACGTCCTTTGGCGAAGCCCATCCCTGTAGTCTTCCTGTGAGATGGACACCTATGAGGCGTGGCATCTTCAGCTCCCACGGCATACCCGTGAGCACGTCTACCGCATCAGCTCCACCCACTCCGATGGCAGCCATGCCGAGTCCTCCGGCATTAGGCGTATGTGAGTCGGTGCCCACCATCATACCTCCGGGGAAGGCATAGTTCTCGAGCACCACCTGATGGATGATGCCTGCGCCTGGTCCCCAGAACCCGATGGCATACTTCTGTGACACGCTTCTCAGGAAGTCGTACACCTCCTTGTTGGTCTGCATAGCTGCGGGCAGGTCTTTCTCCACACCTACGTCGGCCTTGATGAGGTGGTCGCAATGTACCGATGACGGTACAGCCACTCGGTCTTTGCCTGCGTTCATGAACTGCAGCAGCGCCATCTGAGCCGTAGCGTCCTGCATGGCGACCCTGTCGGGACGGAACTCCACATAGTCCTCGCCGCGTCGGTATGGCTTCACGTCCACATTATTATATATATGGGCATACAACACTTTCTCTGCGTATGTGAGCGGATGGCCCAACACTTCTCTTGCCTTGTCTACTCTCTGTGCGTATGTGGCATAGAAGGATTTCAGCATGTCATAGTCTAATATCATAATTCTGTAGTTTTTGTTTTTTTCGGGATAGCGTTATTTCGGGATAGCGGTTTTCCTTTAAAACATTATTTATAGTTCTTTTCCAGTCTCTCGCGTATGGCTCCGATAAATCCTGCTGAGTTGACAGCCTTAGGCGTCACTCCCTCCATGAGATTGACGAGGTCCTTGGTCACTATGCCGTCAGCCAGCGTGTCGAAGCATGCCTGCTCGAGGTGGTTGGCAAAGTCTACGAGGTCGCCTATTCCGTCCATCTCGCCACGCTTGCGCAGGGCTCCGCTCCATGCGAAGATGGTAGCCATGGGGTTGGTAGATGTCTCTTCGCCCTTGAGATACTTGTAGTAGTGGCGTGTCACGGTGCCGTGGGCAGCCTCGAACTCATAGTTGCCGTCAGGACTGACGAGTACTGAGGTCATCATAGCCAGCGAACCGAAGGCAGTAGAGAGCATGTCGCTCATCACGTCGCCGTCATAGTTCTTACATGCCCAGATGAATCCGCCCTTCGAACGTATCACGCGAGCCACGGCATCGTCGATGAGCGTATAGAAGTATTCTATGCCA
Organism: uncultured Prevotella sp.; assembly: GCA_900316295.1. Taxonomy (GTDB): domain Bacteria; phylum Bacteroidota; class Bacteroidia; order Bacteroidales; family Bacteroidaceae; genus Prevotella. The sequence goes on along the minus strand of ONCJ01000003.1, from coordinate 34,107 downwards.
AGTTGCTCGAAGTCAGCCTTATACTCGTTGTCGTAGATTTCCTGGAATATCTCGCGGAAGCGTGCGTCGTAGGTCTTTGAGATGGTGTCCTTGGTGGCAAACCACAGGTCTTGCTTGGTGTCGATGGCGAACTTGAAGCACGAGTGTGCGAACGAGCGTATCGACTTGTCGGTATTGTGCATTCCCTGGAGCACGCCTGCTCCCTTGAACTCATGTACCACAACCTCCTGTCGCTCACCGCTCTCGCCCTCGAAGACGAGCTTTGCCACGCCTGGCTCGCTGGCTTTTATCTCCACGCTCTTATACACGTCGCCGTAGGCATGACGTGCTATGGTGATGGGCTTCTCCCAGTTGCGTACGCAGGGGTGGATGGTGGGTATGGTGATGGGTGCGCGGAATACCGTTCCGTCGAGTATGCTGCGGATGGTTCCGTTAGGACTCTTCCACATCTTGTGCAGCTTGTATTCCTCCATACGTTGTGCGTTGGGTGTGATGGTGGCACACTTTACTGCCACGCCATATTTCTTTGTAGCCTCAGCCGAGTCGATGGTGATCTGGTCGCCAGTCTTGTCTCGCTCGGGCAGTCCGAGGTCGTAGTACTCTGTCTTCAAGTCGACAAAGGGGATTATCAACTCGTCCTTGATCATTTTCCACAGGACTCGTGTCATTTCGTCACCATCCATCTCTACGATGGGAGTAGTCATCTGAATTTTTTTCATACCTTGTTCGATTTGGTTTGCAAAGTTAATAATAAAATATCAAATAGAAATCAGATTGATTATAAAAAGTATCTTTTTGTAAGTAAATTATGCTATTTAATATATTTTTGATGCATATTTATGTGTTTTCGGGTTACTTTCCTGTGCAAAGGTAGTCGAGCAGACCCTGGCATCCGTCCTCGATGAGGTCGAGTGCGAGCTCGAATCCCTCTGCTCCGCCATAGTATGGGTCGGGCACGGTGGGCTGTCCCTTGTGCTCGATGAAGAAGTCCTTCATACGCAGTACCTCGGCGAGGTGGACTTCCGTATCAGGTGCAGAATGAGGAGCGGCTTGTGTGGAATGAGGTGTGTGGGATATTGCGGGCTTTTGGCGCATCACGTCACGATAGTTTTCCTCGTCCATGACCACGATATAGTCGAACCAGAGGAAGTCGCGGGACGAGAACTGGCGTGCCCTGAGCGTTGTGAGGTCATAGCCTCGCTTGCGTGCGTGACTGCACATGCGGTGGTCGGGTTGTTCGCCAACGTGCCACGCACCTATGCCTGCCGAGTCTACCACGATGCTGTCGCCCAGTCGCCTGCGCTCAGCCATCTGGCGCATCACTCCCTCTGCCGCTGGCGAGCGACAGATATTGCCGAGACAGATGAAGAGGAGCGAGTGCTTCATGGTGTATCTTTTAGAGGTGAGAGGTTGGATTCCGCATCAAGTGCGGAATGAGGGGTGTGAGGCTTAGTCTATCAGGGTTGACGCTCTGACGCGGCTTAACGTCTCGGGCGTCATCTGCAGATAGCTGGCTATGTATACGAGTGGGGCTCGTAGTACCACCTGTGGCCACAGCTTGCACATCATCTTGTAGCGTGCCTGTGCCGTCTCGAAGCGTACGAGGTCGGCGTGTACCTGCGATATGATGAGGCTCTCCTCGAGTATCTTTCGGTAGAGCATCTGTATGTTGACGTTGCGTATGGCAGCCTCCTCGAGCTTGCGCTTAGGCAGTCCGTAGATGATGGAGGGTTCGAGTGCTTCTACCTGTATGTGTGTGGGTTCCTCCCGGAAGAGGCTTTCTATACACATGAATATGGTATGGTCTTCGCCCAGGTGCTCGGTTATCTGCTTGCCGTGCTTGTGGTAGTATTGTCTGACGAGTCCGCGCTCTATGTAGTATATGTGTTCGCATATCTCGCCTTCGCGCAGTATCATGTCGCCCTTGGCGTATTTCATGGGCTCCAGTATGTTTTCCAGTACGTCGAGTTCCTCGTGGGTCATGGTACTGTACTTGCGTGCCAACTCTCTGGCGACGTCTCTCGTGGTTACGGGTGGTAGCTTAATCATTTTCTTTGTCTGTAGTTTTTAGGATTGTTTTATGTTATGTAGATTAGTATTCATCGTTTAGTCGAGCTTCAGTACGGCGAGGAATGCCTTCTGCGGCACCTCCACGTTGCCTATCTGCTTCATACGTTTCTTGCCTCGCTTCTGTTTCTCCAGCAGTTTGCGCTTACGGCTGACGTCGCCACCGTAGCACTTGGCTGTCACGTCCTTGCGCACCTGCTTTACGGTCTCCCTGGCTACTATCTTGGCGCCTATGGCAGCCTGTATGGCTATGTCGAACTGCTGACGTGGTATGAGGTCTTTGAGTTTCTCACACATCCTGCGTCCCAGGGTCACGGCGTTGTCCTGATGGGTAAGGGTGGACAGGGCGTCTACGGGTTCGCCGTTGAGCAGTATGTCGAGTTTGGCGAGCTTGGATGGTCGGAACGAGTCTATGTGGTAGTCGAACGAGGCATATCCCTTGCTGATGCTCTTCAGTTTGTCGTAGAAGTCTATCACGATCTCGCCCAGCGGTATCATGAAGATGAGCTCCACGCGGTTGCCGCTGACGTATTCCTGCTTCACCAGTTCGCCTCGCTTGTCGAGGCACAGCTTCATGATGGGTCCTATGAAGTTGGCATCGGTAATGATGGACGCCTTGATGTATGGCTCCTCTATGTGCTCTATCATCGTCGGGTCGGGCAGTCCCGAAGGGTTGTGCACCTCCTTGCTACCTCCCTGCTTGTCGTATATCATGTAGGATACGTTGGGCACGGTGGTGATGACGTCCATATTGAACTCGCGGTCGAGCCTCTCCTGGACTATCTCCATGTGCAGCAGTCCGAGGAATCCGCAGCGGAAGCCGAAGCCCAGAGCCACTGACGACTCCGGCTGGAAGGTGAGCGAGGCATCGTTGAGTTGTAGCTTCTCGAGCGAGGCTCTGAGGTTCTCGTAGTCTGTGGGGTCTATGGGGTATACTCCTGCGAAGACCATGGGCTTCACCTCCTGGAATCCCTCGATGGCTCGCTCGCAGGGGCGTGCCGTATGGGTGATGGTGTCGCCCACCTTCACCTCCTTGGCGTCCTTGATGCCGCTGATGATGTAGCCCACCTCACCCGTAGACAACTGTTGTCTGGGTATCATGTCCATCTTCAGTACGCCCACCTCGTCGGCGGTATATTCCATGCCTGTGTTGAAGAATTTCACCTTGTCGCCCTTCCTGATGCTTCCATTCTCTATCTTGAAGTAGGCTATGATGCCTCGGAAGGAGTTGAATACGGAGTCGAAGATGAGCGCCTGCAGCGGAGCCTCGGGGTCGCCCGTGGGGTGTGGCACCCGCTCTACTACAGCCCTGAGCATGTCCTCCACGCCCTCGCCTGTCTTGCCTGAGGCGCGTATTATTTCCCCTCGGTCGCATCCGAGCAACTCTACTATCTCGTCCTCCACCTCGTCGGGCATGGCGCTGGGCATGTCTATCTTGTTGATGACGGGAATAATCTCGAGGTCGTGGTCTATCGCCATATACAGGTTGCTGATGGTCTGCGCCTGAACGCCCTGCGTGGCGTCCACCACGAGTATTGCTCCCTCGCATGCGGCAATGCTTCGCGACACCTCGTACGAGAAGTCCACGTGTCCTGGGGTGTCTATGAGGTTCAGTATGTACTTGCCGCTCTCTGGCAGTTTGGTTTCCCCTCCCCCCTGCGAGGGACTGGAGCTATATTCATACTCCATCTGTATGGCGTGGCTCTTGATGGTGATGCCTCGTTCCTTCTCGAGGTCCATGTCGTCGAGCATCTGTCCCTCAGTTATTTGTATGGTCTTGGTATGCTCCAGCAGTCGGTCGGCAAGTGTCGACTTACCGTGGTCGATGTGGGCTATTATGCAGAAGTTGCGTATATGGTCCATTTTTACGTATGCGTAGTTATTCAATGTGCAAAGATACGAAAAGTTTTTAGTTTATAGTTTTTAGTTTTTAGTTTTTTTGTTTTTAGGTATAAAAATTCTTCAATTCCTCCATTCTTCAATTCTTCAATTTTTACATTTTTCCTTACCTTTGCACGCATGAACCGACGTACCGACTACCTTGCCCACGCCGTAGCCCTGATCGTGATGACGATATGGGGCAGCACGTTTGTATTCACTAAGTTGCTGCTGCTTAGCGGCTTGTCGGCAGCCAACATCTTCACCCTGAGGTTTCTTATGGCTTACGTGATGCTGCTGGGCTACTCGCTCCTGAGCGGCAAGCACAGGTGGCTGGCGGGCTCGCTGAGGGACGAACTGATGATGCTGGCACTCGGAGTGACGGGCGGCTCGCTCTACTTCCTCTCCGAGAATGAGGCGATGAACCATACCACGACTACCAACACCTCGCTCATCGTGTGTACCTGTCCGCTCTTCGCCGCCATGCTGCTCGGACTGTTCTACCGGTCGGAACGCATGAACATGACCCAGACTTTAGGCTCCCTGCTGGCTGTGGCGGGAGTGGCTACGGTGGTACTCAACGGCCATTTCGTGCTCCACCTGTCGCCCCTGGGCGACGCCCTGGCGTTCTGCGCCTGCCTGTGCTGGGCTGTCTACTCGCTCTTGATGCACAGGGCAAACAAGCTCTACGGTACACTCTTTATCACACGCAAAGTGTTCTTCTACGGACTCTTGTCCATCCTGCCCTACTATCTCGCGACGCGCGACATACCGTCCCCATCGATTCTCATGCGTACAGACATCATTCTCAACCTGCTCTTCCTCGGATGCATAGCCTCCTGCGTGTGCTTCCTGACGTGGACGTGGGTTATGAAGCGTCTCGGAGCCATGACCGCCACCAACTATGTCTACTTCAATCCCGTGGTCACCATCATCAGCGCATGGCTCGTCCTCTCAGAGACCATCACCATATACTTCCTCCTCGGTACGGCACTCATACTCACAGGCATGTATTTTGCCGACAAGAAAAGGGAAAGTAACTAAAAACCCCTAAAGGCCCTAAGGACCTTAACGACCTTAAAGACCTTAAAGACCTTAACGACCCTAAGGCCCTTACAAAAAAATCCCCCTCCTTTTGGGAGGGGTTAGGGGTAGGCTTCCTTTACGGCTCAGGCTTCTCGCTCTTGTCCACCTGGTAGGTGCCCTGCTCCTGCACCTTCACTCCCTCCAGGAGGTTGATGATGCGCTTCTTGTCGGCACCCTGATGGGTGGCAGGAAGGAAGTTCACACGCACGCCCTTGACGTTGGTAGAGGCGGTGAACTCCTTGGCGCTCTTGGCAGGCGAGGTGCGCAGTCCCACCTTGAACGAGCCGAAGTCCTCCAGCCATACACGGTGGCCGTTGCAGAGGTGCTTCTTCATCTGCTTCAGGAGCTCGATAATCACGCCGCGCACGTCGGACTCCGTCAAGGTACACTTCTCCTCGATTTCCTTCGAGATCTGCTTGATGTCCACTACCTGGTCTGCCGCAGCTCTGGCGTACCAAAGACCGTACTGCTCACTACCCTCACGGGTGTTCTGATACAACTTGTAACGTACTGACATAGTTCAAAATCCTTTCTCTTTTTTTGAGTTTTACGAATTGAGTTAATTAAAAATTTGAGTTTTACGATTTTCTCGCCTCACAAAGGTACGACTTTTTTCTCAAAGTACCAAATATTTATAATACTTTTTTTCGAGAATTTATTTAAGTTTTTGTCTCACACAAAAATATTTTTATTCTCTCACAGATTCACACAGATTTACACAGATCATTTCAATTCTTCAATTCTATATTGATCACGAATACAACCCGAACCTCGCCAACTATTAAAGCACGTGGAACCCTGAACAATGAACGTGAGAAAATGGGCGAGGTTGACTCGGAATATGGGCTACTTTGGCAAGTAATATGGGCGAGGTTGGCTCGGAATATGGGCTACTTTGGCAAGTAATATGGGCGAGGTTGCATGACAATCTCGCCCGTTTTGTTGTGCCATCTCGGCAAATGGCTTCCACAATATTCGACAATTGACCCTTGTTGCAGCACGAATCGGCAACCAGACTGGTCATTTGGCCACAAAGCTCCTTCAAAATGAGGTCGGGATACTGTATTTCCGAGCCGCTGACGTGTGCGCCAAGGATGGGGAAAAACATCGGAAACAGCGGTTCTTGCATGTCTTTTGATACCTGAGAGAGTAGGATTTTGATACATTCTGTGCCATTACCACGCTTTGGCATCTTAGGGACAGATGGTTTAAAATGTCGTATCTCGTTGATTTATTGCTTTTTAGATAAAACGTTAATGCCCTGAGTGTTCCTGTTCCAGTTGTTCCAATTACTTTTTCGAAGGTTCCATTACCCTTCTTTTATTATATAACTAACTATATATCAATTAGTTATAAAGTCTTTAGAGGGGTATGTTGTCCCGTTTTTAGAAACTGGAACAAACTGGAACTGGAACGCTTTTTTGCCTTTGTTACTTCCCCACAATCCGATTCTTCTCTACAAGGCCAGCGACGATGAGCTGCTCCTTGGAAGCCTCACGGTTCTGTGTTTGTGTTGCAACCGTTGTGGTTGTTTTCCTATCGTGTTTTTTTGTATTTTTGTGGACGGAAAACAAAACTCGCAACTTTAACCTTTTTTATTTGGTTCTTTGCGAATAAGTAAGTATATTTGCAGGTTGGAACAACCGCACACAAAAAGAAGAGACTAAAACCAAATGAGAAACACCATACTTATACTAATCCTGTCCGTGCTGACGCTGGCGCTGGCGGCTTGCCACGAGAGTCTGGAAGACCGTGCCGCACGCGAGGCTAAAGAGTACACCCAGAAGAACTGCCCCACACCCGTAGTGCAGAACACCCGTACCGACAGCCTGACGTTCGACCGAGCCTCGCGCACCATAGGCTACTGGTACACCCTGTGCGGCACAGCCGACAACATCGACGCCATCAAGGTGCAAAAGGAAAAGCTATACGGCATACTGCTCGACGGACTGAAAGCCTCGACGCAGATAAAGATGTACAAGGATGCCGGCTTCAACGTACGCTACGTCTACCACTCGGAGAAGAACCCCAGCGTGGTGATGCTCGACGTGACGTTCTCACCGAAGGAATATAAATAAAAAAAACAATATAAATGCGATTCAAATGGAACTACGAACCACCTACATCCGAACAACAACAGGCAGCCAGTGAACTGGCTGAGAAGCTGAATATCAGCCCTGTACTGGCTATGCTGCTCATCAGGAGAGGCATAACGACGGAGTCGGCTGCCAAGCGATTCTTCCGTCCGCAACTCTCCGACCTCATCAATCCGTTCCTCATGAAGGACATGGACCTGGCGGTGGACAGGCTCAACGACGCTATGGGCCGCAAGGAGCGCATACTGGTATATGGCGACTACGATGTAGATGGGTGCACATCGGTGGCACTGGTGTACAAGTTTCTGAGGCAGTACTACTCCAACATAGACTACTACATACCCGACCGCTACGACGAGGGCTATGGAGTGAGCCAGAAGGGACTAAGCTACGCCAAGGAGACGGGGGTGAAACTGATCATCATCCTGGACTGCGGCATCAAGGCGGTCAAGGAGATAGAATATGCCAAGACCATTGGCATAGATTTCATCATCTGCGACCACCACATGCCCGACGAGACCCTGCCACCTGCCGTGGCTATACTGAACCCCAAGTGCGAGGACGACACCTACCCTTTCAAGGACCTGTGCGGATGCGGAGTGGGCTTCAAGTTCATGCAAGCCTTTGCCAAGAACAACGGTATACCCTTCTCCAGGCTCATCCCCCTGCTCGACTTCTGCGCCGTGAGCATAGCCGCCGACCTCGTATCGGTGACGGGCGAAAACCGAATACTGGCGTTCCACGGACTGAAACAGCTCAACCAGAACCCCAGCACGGGACTGAAAGCCATCATCGACGTGTGCGGACTGACCGACCGAGAGCTCACCATGAGCGACATCATATTCAAGATAGGTCCGCGCATCAACGCATCGGGCAGGATGGAGAACGGCAAGGAGACGGTGGACCTGCTCGTGGAGCGCGACTTCACCAACGCCCTGACAGCAGCTAAGCACGTGGACCAGTACAACGAGCAGCGCAAGGACGTGGACAGGCAGATGACCGAGGAGGCCAACCAGATAGTGGAACGACTGGAGAACCAGAAACACCAGTCGAGCATAGTACTGTACGACGAGAACTGGAAGAAGGGCGTAGTGGGCATCGTGGCATCACGACTCACCGAGATATACTTCCGACCTACCGTCGTGCTCACACGCGACGACAACCTGGCTACGGGCTCGGCACGAAGCGTGGCAGGATTTGACGTATATGCCGCCATAAAGAGCTGTCGCGACCTGCTGATGAACTTCGGCGGACATAAATACGCGGCAGGACTCACCCTGAGGTGGGACGACGTGGTGGAATTCCGCAACAGGTTCCAGAAATACGTCGAGGAGCATATCCGACCCGAACAGACCGAGGCCATGCTCGACATCGACGCACTCATAGACTTCAAGGACATCAACAAGAAGATGCACAACGACCTGAAGAAGTTTGCACCATTCGGACCTGACAACACCAAACCGCTCTTCCTAACACAGGACGTGTACGACTTCGGCACGAGCAAGGTGGTGGGCAGAGAACAGGAACATATCAAACTGGAACTCATAGACTCGAAGTCGAGCAACGTGATGAACGGCATCGCCTTCGGACAGAGCGAGTCAGCCAAATACATCAAGTCGAAGCGCTCGTTCGACATAGCCTACACCATCGAGGACAACGTCTACAAACACGGAGCCATACAGCTGCAGATAGAGGCGATACGTCCTGCCGAGGAGGAGGGGGAGTAGCCCACCCCCAGCCCCTCCCAAAGGGAGGGAAGAAACATTAGGTAGTTCTTCTAAATATCATACTTACGTCAACTAATGGCAAAACTCTCAAAATCAGAATGTGACACTGGAAAAGACTCCCCTCCCCTTGGGAGGGGCTGGGAGTGGACTACCATTTTGAATCGCTACTGGGGCTACACGGACTTTCGTGGCATCCAGCAGGAGATTATCGAGAGCGTATGCTCGGGCAAGGACACGCTCGGACTGATGCCTACTGGCGGCGGCAAGTCCATCACCTTTCAGGTGCCTACGATGGCGATGCAGGGACTGTGCCTCGTCATCACTCCCCTGATAGCCCTGATGAAGGACCAGGTATATGCCCTCCGCCGCAACGGTATAGTGGCGTATGCCATATATTCAGGCATGTCGCGCGACGAGATAGTAGCCACACTCGAGAACTGCATCTTCGGCGACGCCAAGTTCCTGTATGTCTCGCCCGAACGACTCAGCACGGAGATTTTCCAGAACAAAGTGAGGAAGATGAACATCTGCCTCATCACCGTAGACGAAGCCCACTGTATCAGCCAGTGGGGTTATGACTTCCGCCCAGCCTACCTCCAGATAGCCAAGATACGCGAGCTGCTCGCCCACCCCTCACCACTCTACCACCATCCGCCCACACAGCCTATCCCCGTCCTCGCGCTCACAGCCACAGCCACGCCCGAGGTGATAGACGACATACAAGAGCAGCTGCACTTCAGGGAGAAGAACGTCTTCCGCATGAGCTTCGCCAGAGACAACCTCGCCTACCGGGTACACTATACCGACGACAAGGAGAAGGAACTCATATCCCTGCTCAGCCGTAACAAGGGATGCGCCATAGTATACACTCGCAGTAGGGCACGAACGAAGGAGATAGCCGAGATACTGAACAAGCACGGCATCCCGTCGACATTCTACCACGCAGGACTGCAACCCGCCGTCAAGGACGAGCGACAAGAGATGTGGCAACACGACAAGGTGAGGGTGATGGTGGCTACGAACGCCTTCGGAATGGGCATAGACAAACCTGACGTGCGTCTGGTGGTACATACCGACTGCCCGTCGAGTCTGGAGGCTTACTTCCAGGAGGCAGGACGGGCGGGACGCGACGGCCGCCGCTCATGGGCTATCCTACTATACAACAACAACGACAACGCACGACTGAAAAGCCGCATCGACGATACTTTCCCACCCATAGCACCGCCCAAAGACATGGAGCGCGACGACCCAGACTATCCCAAGGACAACATCCGCGACATATACGACCACCTGGCTTACTTCTTCCAGATAGGCATCAACAGCGGCGAGGGATGTACGAGGGAGTTCAACATAGACAAGTTCTGCACCTACTTCCACCACTTCCCCACCCGTGTCCATGCGGCTCTCGCCATACTGCAAAAGGCGGGCTACATAGAATACGAGAGCGACCCTGACACCAAGGCGAGGGTGAAGTTCCTGCTCCAGCGCCACGAGCTGTACCAGCTCCGCCAGCTACCTGCCGACTATGAGAAGGTCATAACAGCCCTGCTGCGATGCTACGGCGCCCTGTTTGTGGAATATGTCTACGTAGACGAGGCGTTCGTGGCAAAGCAAGCCGACATGGACCAGCATACGGTATACACGATACTGAAGGAGCTGAGCCGACGAGCCATCATCGACTTCATCCCCCGAAAAAACATACCTCTCATCACATACTCCCAAGACCGCATCGATGGATGTGACCTCATCATCACCAAGGAGGTATACGACCGACGCAAGGAGGAATTTGCCCGACGCATACAGGCGGTCATAGACTATGCCAGCAACGACACCATTTGCCGCAGCCGACAGCTGCTGAGGTACTTCGGCGAGACCGACACCAAGGATTGTACCCATTGCGACGTGTGTATAAACCGAGGCTCACAGCCTGCCGACGACCTGCAGATAGCCACCAGCAAGATCCGTCAGCTGCTCTCTGACGGCAAGCGGCACAGCATAGACGAGCTATATGCCATAGACAAGACATCTGCCTACACCGACGCCAACATCTCGAATACCACCATAGACAACGCCCTGAAGCACCTACTCTCGGAGGAACAGGCGTTCATGGACGGCAGCTTTGTATATATGTAACAAAAAAAACTGAGTATCACGAAGATACTCAGTCCGGCATAGTCTACAATCCAAAATCCGTGACTATACCCTCGGAGGTCAGAATATTTTTTTAGTTGTTCTCAGGACGCAGCTGACGTACTACAGCACCAGCCTGCCACATCTCCTGATTACGCATAGCCTCAAGTTCCTTCTCCAGACCTGCACGATAGTCAGGCTTAGAGTTGGCGTCGATAGAGATCTGTGCCTCATTACCACTCTTCACAGACTCATAGAGCTGCTGCATAACAGGCTTGATGGCATCGTGGAAACGAGGTGCCCAGTCGAGCGCACCACGCTGTGCTGTGGTAGAGCAGTTGGCATACATCCAGTCCATACCCTTGTCGCCAAACAACGGGCCAAGGCTCTGTGTGAGCTCCTCAACGGTCTCATTGAATGCCTCAGAAGGTGAGTGACCATTCTCACGAAGCACCTCATACTGAGCCAGAAGCAAGCCCTGGATGGCTCCCATCAGCGAGCCACGCTCACCGGTGAGGTCTGAGGTAGCCTCACGCTCAAAGGTGGTCTTGAACAGATAGCCTGCGCCGATACCGATACCGAAGGCGATGGTCTTCTCCTCTGCCTTGCCGCTGGCATCCTGATATACTGCGTATGAGCAGTTCAGACCACGACCCTCGCAGAACATGGTACGCAGAGAGGTGCCCGAACCCTTAGGAGCGACGAGGATAACGTCGATATCCTTTGGAGGAACCACGCCCGTACGGTCGCTCCAGTTGATTGCGAAGCCGTGTGAGTAATATAGAGTCTTGCCAGGAGTGAGGTACTGCTTGATCTTTGGCCATACCTGTATCTGTCCTGCGTCAGAGAGCAGCATACATACGATGGTACCCTTCTGTACAGCCTCTTCGATAGAGAAGAGAGTCTTGCCTGGTACCCATCCGTCAGCTACTGCCTTTTCATAGGTCTTTCCCTCACGCTGGCCAACGATTACGTTGAAGCCATTGTCGCGCAGGTTGCAAGCCTGACCAGGTCCCTGAATACCATAACCGATAACGGCGATGGTCTCGTCCTTGAGCACTTCGCGTGCCTTCTCCAATGAAAACTCCTTACTGGTGACTACAGTCTCGATAACGCCACCGAAATTCATTTCTGCCATAATTGTGTGTGTTGTTTGTGCAGTCTTTCACAACTGCGGTGATACTTTTCCCCTTGAACTATGCCCGCCCTACCCGAGAGCAGTCGTCTTACCAGTCCATTCATCTCCTACTCGAGAAAACGACAAGGGCTCTACTTTTATTTATCGAGTTGCAAAATTATCTATTTATAAGCAAACAACCAAATTTTCCGACATTATTTATACTATTTTTTTATATTGCTAACGTTTCGCTCAGCGGAAGATCACCTTGCTGCGACAACATTCCGTGCCGTCGGTACGCACTATGCGTATGCAATATTCGTCTTCTGCCGCACCGTTTTCTGCTTCTGCCGCTATCTTCTCACGATAGAACGAGAGCGTGTCGCCAGCGTGAGCCTCTGCCACATATGCTATCTCAAAGCGACGGATGGTGTGCTCCTTGTACCATTCGAGTGGCCACAGGTCGAGCACATGCTCGATGTACTTCACGGAGTTGATATGTCCGTTGATGTCGACATCGTTATAGTTGGTCTCTATGGTACGCACGAACTCGGCGTCGTCGCTCATCCGTACTCTGCCTCCCTTGTCGATAGGACACGTTTTCTCCTTCTCTATCCAGCTGTTTATGGAGCCGTCGTTAATGGAAAGGATGTCGGTAGGCTGGCGCGTCTCGGTATCTATCATCGCCCAGATGCTGCGTCCGTAGCCATAGATGGTGCCATCCTCGCCACGGACGGCGAAGTTACGGTTAGTGAAATAGCGCATGGCGCTCTCCACCCACGTCTCTACATTAAAGCGAGTATACATCCGTGGCATCTCCGTCATCTCGATGGCAAGTCGTGAGAGCACCCACGAGCGGTTGACAGTCAGCAGATAGCGCATGCCGAAGCCACGGTCGGTACTATGGAAGTCGGCTGCGTTGAGCATGTGATTGCCTAAATGTCCGAGGAAGAGTCGGCCCGAGAAGTCACAATGGAACGGCTCTGCCAGAAAGGGATAGCACCCTACTTTATCCAATGTTTCCATTTCGCTCCTGCTCACGTGTGTTAAGATAGTCGGAGATGGCCTCCTCCTTGCTTCTGGTGACGGCTATACGACCGCTACGACCGTATTGCAGGATACAGCCAAACTCATTCAGTTTGTCATACAGATTGGTGATATCCTCGGTCACACCTGCCAGCTGGACGGTGGTGTATGTAGGATTGACCTCCATCATACGTGCGTCATGCCAACGTATGGCACGCGATATTTCGGGATTCTCCATCAGCTTGGCAGTCGATATCTTATATAGTCCTACCTCATGGATGAATATCTCGTCATCAGTATAATAGTCAGCCTTGACGACATCAATCTTTTTCTCTATCTGCTTGGTAATCTTGACAATCTGATCAAGGTCACTCCACGCCGTGATAGTATATTTATGTATACCCTGTATGCTCGACGCAGACACGTTGAGACTCTCAATATTCACCTGGCGACGGGTGAAGACGGCAGTAATCTGGTTCAGGATACCTGCCACATTCTCGGAATAGACCAAGAGGGTATAGAGCTTCTTTTTTTCCATTTCTAAAAACTAAAAACTAAAAACTAAAAACTATGCACTAAACCTCAAGCATCATCTCGTCGACATTCATGCCTGGAGGTGTCATCGGCAGCACGTCATCATCCTCCTTGATAGCACACTCGAGGATGAAAGGTCCGTCGGTCGTGAGCATCTGCTCCACAGCCTCAGCCAGATCTTTACGGTCGGTCACGGCTCGGTATGGAATGCCGTAGCCCTGGGCTATCAGCTCATAACACGGATTCATCATCTTCGTGAACGACTTACGGCGCATCCAGAACATATCCTGCCACTGGCGAACGTTGCCAAGATAGTTGTTATTGAGTATAATCAATTTTACCGGCACCTTCCATTCCATGATGGTACCTAACTCCTCGATACACATCTGGAAGCCGCCATCGCCCATGAAACATACCACAGGGCGCTCAGGAGCAGCAAAGGTGGCTCCGATGGCTGCCGGCATACCATAACCCATCGTGCCCAGTCCGCCGCTGGTACAGATGCTACGATGATGATGATATTTAAAATAGCGTGTGGCAAAGAGCTGATTCTGACCGACATCCGTAACAAGAACCGTATTGTCGGGCGACTGTTCGGCAACTGCATTCACCACCTCACCCATCAATAGCGGACCGTCTTGCGGATGGATTGCCGGTTCTATCACCTTAGTGCGCTCCTTCTCATCCAGTTCCTTGAATGAGTCACGCCATTCCTGATGTTTGTTCTCTTTGAGAAGGGCTGTGATTGCTGGCAACGACTCCTTACAGTCTGCCACCACTGCCACATCGGTCTTCACGTTCTTGTCAATCTCACTCGGGTCAATATCCAGATGAATTACTTTTGCTTGCTTGGCATAGTGATTGACATTACCCGTCACACGGTCGCTGAAACGCATGCCGATGGCTATCAAGACGTCACATTGCTGTTCCTTCAGATTGACAGCATAGTTGCCATGCATTCCCAACATGCCGACATTCAATGGATGATTTGATGGTAAAGCACTCAGTCCCAACATAGTACGACCTGCGGGAATGTCGGCTTTCTCCAAGAATGCCTTCAGCTCTTGCTGAGCATTACCAAGCTCTACGCCCTGCCCTACCAGCGCCAACGGACACTTGGCGTTGTTGATGAGCTCGGCAGCCTCGCGTATAGCAGCCTCGCTTGCCTTGGGATAAGGTTCATACGAACGGACATAGTCCACCTTTTGCGGCTCCCAGTCGATCTCCTCTACCTGTGCATTACGAGCGAAGTCGAGCACTACAGGACCAGGACGACCGCTGCGCGCGATATAGAACGCACGGCTCACCGCCCAAGCTATGTCCTCAGCACGGCGTATCTGGTAGCTCCACTTGGAAATAGGTTGTGCCACACCTACGAGGTCTACCTCCTGAAAGGCGTCGGTACCAAGTGCCGAGATGGGCACCTGACCGGCAATAACCACGATAGGCGTAGAGTCGAGCATGGCATCGGCTATACCCGTCAGGGTATTTGTGACACCAGGACCACTTGTCACCAGCGCCACACCTACCTCACCACTAACACGGGCATAGCCCTCGGCGGCATGTGTTGCGCCCTGTTCGTGGCGTACAAGTATGTGGTCGAAGCACTTCTTCTCGCCTCGCGTATAGTCGAATAGAGCATCATAGACCGGCATGATACTACCGCCAGGATAGCCGAAGATGGTCTTCACTCCCTCTGCCTTTAACGCTCTCATCAGAGCTTTTGCTCCTGTTATTCTGTCTCTCAGACCTTTATATTCGTTGTTCTTCATGAGTTCAATCCAAAACTCTATAACTCAAAAACTCTAAAACCCAAAACTACAAAACTCTAAACCTCCTCATTCAGGATTCTCACGCCACCCTTGTCAGCACTTGACACGCTCTGTGCATATGCACGTAATGCCTTGCTGACCACTCGGTTACGCTTCAGCGGCTGTTGCGGGCGTGCAGCAAGTTCGTCGTCGCTCAGCTTGACGTTGATGCTGCGATTAGGGATGTCTATTTCTATGATGTCTCCATCTTTTATCTTTCCGATATTTCCCCCCGAAGCGGCCTCTGGCGAGATATGTCCGATACTCAGTCCGCTGGTACCGCCAGAGAAGCGTCCGTCTGTGATGAGGGCACACTCCTTGCCGAGGTGCATCGACTTGATATACGATGTAGGATAGAGCATCTCCTGCATACCTGGTCCGCCCTTAGGTCCCTCATGGGTGATGACGACGCAGTCGCCACTCTTCACCTTACCGCCAAGAATGCCATCGCAAGCATCTTCCTGAGAATCAAAGACTACGGCAGGTCCTTCAAAGTGCCACAGCTCCTCATCTACACCAGCCGTCTTGACGACACATCCATCCTGTGCTATATTACCAAAGAGCACAGCCAGTCCGCCATCCTTGGTGTATGCATGTTCCAAGTCACGTATGCAGCCATTAGTACGGTCGGTATCGAGCGTGCCCCACTCGGCAGACTGTGAACCAATCTGCGTGGAGAACTTGTTGCCTGGTGCACTCTGATAGATACGGTTTGCCTCCTCAGAGATATTTTCCTTAGTAATATCGTAAGTATCAAGCTGTTCGCCGAGTGTCTTTCCGTCTACTCTCTTTGCGTCGAGACGAAGCAGTCCACCCTTCGACAATTCGTTCATAATACCAAATATTCCACCAGCACGATTGCATTCCTGTACGCTGTATTTCTGGGTGTTAGGTGCGAGTTTGCAGAGGCAAGGAACCTTCCTGCTCAACTGGTCGATATCCTGCATCTTGAAGTCTACACCAGCCTCTTGTGCCACAGCCAACAGATGGAGTACGGTATTGGTACTACCACCCATTGCGATGTCGAGAGTCATAGCGTTAAGGAAGGCATCACGGGTAGCGATGCTGCGTGGCAACACGCTCTCATCACCATCCTCATAGTATGCAAAGGCGTTCTTAACTACCTGTCGGGCAGCTGCTTTGAACAGCTCCACACGGTTGGTATGAGTAGCGAGGATGGTGCCATTGCCAGGAAGTGACAGTCCGATGGCTTCGGTAAGCGAATTCATGGAGTTGGCTGTGAACATACCTGAGCAGCTACCACAGCCAGGACAGGCACATTGTTCTATCTCTCTGATCTCCTCATCGGTAACCGACGGATCGGCACCCTTAACCATTGCGGTGATAAGGTCGGCATTCTCTCCGCGCCAACGTCCTGCCTCCATAGGTCCGCCTGAGCAGAACACAGTAGGGATATTCAGTCGCATAGACGCCATGAGCATACCTGGAGTCACCTTGTCACAATTGGATATGCATATCATGGCATCAGCCTTATGAGCATTCACCATGTATTCCACAGAGTCGGCTATGATGTCCCTGCTGGGCAGAGAATAGAGCATACCGTCGTGTCCCATAGCGATACCATCATCTATGGCAATAGTGTTAAACTCAGCAGCATAGCAGCCCATAGCCTCTATCTCCTGCTTCACTATCTGACCTATCTCATGAAGGTGTGTATGTCCTGGAACAAACTGTGTAAAAGAATTGACAACGGCAATGATTGGTTTGCCAAACTGCTCATGTTTCATACCTGCGGCAACCCACAGGGCGCGGGCTCCCGCCATCTTTCTACCTTCTGTGCATACTGCACTACGCAACTGATGTTTCATATCTTTTCGCTAATAAAGATGCCTATTAAAAGTATATTTGGCTGCAAAGTTACAAAATTATAATTGATAATTGATAATTGATAATTGAAAATTAGATGTTTACAAACAAAAAAAATCCCCGATGCTCTCGCATCGGGGACTCGACTTATTGTAATAAGGTTATTACTTTAATTCTGTGTCGTATTGATTACTTTACGTAAACAATTGCCAGACGGTTAGAAGTTGTACCCTGTACACCCTTACCGATTGCCTCGTCAACTACAACGCCGCGACCCTTCAGGTAGTCAGCAACAGCGTTAGCACGGTTCTGAGACAGACGATCGTTGAGTTCCTTGCTACCCTCTGGAGAGCAGGTACCTACAACCTGTACGTGAGCACCCTCAGCAACCTTGTCAAGAGCCTCTTTAGCCTCCTTGGTGAGGTTGTACTTACCCTGTGCGAAGGTTACGAATACGAGATCCTCTACGCGTACTTCCTTGCCAACTGGAACTTCCTTGATAACTTCCTTGGTGATAACCTCTGGCTTGCGGTTGCGCAGCTCGTTGATCTGAGCGTTCAGAGCGTCGATCTCAGCCTGGTCGCGGAGCTCAGCAAGCTTGAAGTTGTGAGTACCCCAAGAGTTGTTGAACTTGTAAACGAGACCTGCAGTAACCTGTACGAAAGAGTTGTCGATATTGTACTTGAAGTTGTTCAGTTCGAAGAAGTTGATAGAAGGCTCAACGAATGCCTGGAACTGCTTGTCAGCACCGAAGTTGAATGCGAAGTTAACAGCAGCCTTAGAAGTCAACTCATTAAGCGCACCACCTTCCAACACAGGCTTAACAAGCTGAGTACGATCAAAATCAATAGTAGGAATATAACCATACTCATAGTCGCCAAATCCGTGAATCCATCCAAAACCATAGAGAGCACTAACCTCGAAAGCACGTGGCTCGCCTGTGTAACCAGCGATAGCGTTGGTCAGGTTAACCTTTGCAAGCAGGTTTACATTCAGAGTCTTTGCGAATGTCTTTGTACGCCAACCACGTACGTGACCTACAACAATTTGTTGTCCATCAAAAAAATCTGGATCACTTGCAGTCACTCCAGAGCGATCGTTGAAGTAAACGTTACCCTCGGCTACGAGTCCGAAAGCAGGAGTGAAGTCCTTACCGAGACGGATACCAGCGAATGGGTTGGTGTTGCTCAACCAACGATTCTGAGTTGTCTTGGTTGCAAGACCACCCTGAACACCTACATACCAGTTGTCAGTAAACTTGCTTCCGTAAACAGTGCTCTGTGCAGAAGCTGATACTGTCATTGCTGCTACAGCAAACAATAAAACTAACTTTTTCATGTTTTCTTTTGTTAATTAATTAATATTAAAAAGAATTATAATCTCCTTATTTTATGCTGCAAAGTAAAAAAGAATTTATGATATGACCAAATTTTTTTGAAAAAAAATGTCAATTTCTGTCATAAAAGCCACTTTTTTAACCATTTTCCCTTTTCATTTTGACGAAAATCAAGCATTTTAGGGCTTTTTAGCCTATTTTCTCTATAATCTTCATGCCTTCTTCTACGGCTTGCATATTGAGTGGAATCATGGAGTGATGGCGCTCTGGCAGGCTCTTGTAGAGTGCTTTGTTGAGTCCGTCGGTACTTACCACGGGGCATACTTTGAGCAGTCCGCCAAGAACAATCATATTAAACACCTTTGAGTTTTTCATCTCGGCAGCCTTGTCCATGGCGTCGATGCGATAGATGGTTATGTCCTTACGTGTGGGAGGATTCATGATGCCATAGCCGTCATAGATGAGGATACCGCCTGGTTTGATCTTCGGCTCGAACTTCTCGAGCGACGGCTGGTTGAGAACTATCGCCACATCGTACTTGCTCAGGATGGGAGACGACACTCTCTCGTCGCTTACTATCACGGTGACATTGGCAGTACCGCCACGCTGTTCCGGTCCGTATGCAGGCATCCATGTCACTTCTTTGTCCTCCATCAGTCCTGAATAAGCCAGTATCTTACCCATGGAAAGGACTCCCTGTCCTCCAAATCCGCTTATAATGATCTCTGTCTTCATTGTCGTTACTTCTTACACATTATTATATATAGTAGCTATAGAAACTATAGATACTATAGGAACTATAAAATACTATAAGGTACTATATCTCATCCTTGAGGTCGCCCTTTTGGTAGAACTTAAACATATTTTCCTTCATCCACTCGTTGGCTTTCACAGGTGAGAGCTTCCATCCGCTATTACATGTGGAAACGATCTCAACAAGCGATGAGCCCTTGCCTGCCATCGAAGCCTCGAAAGCCTTACGTATAGCCTTCTTTGCACTACGTATAGCAGCAACACTCTCCACGCTCTGACGTGTCACGTAGCAGGTACCTTCCAGCTGAGCGGCAATCTCGGTTATCTTCAGCGGATAGCCATGCAGCTCGGGAGTTCTGCCGTATGGACACGTAGCCGTCTTCTGTCCGAGGAGTGTGGTTGGAGCCATCTGTCCTCCTGTCATACCATATATGGCATTATTGATGAAGATGATGGTGATATTCTCGCCTCGGTTCAGGGCGTGTATGGTCTCAGCCGTTCCGATACAAGCAAGGTCGCCATCGCCCTGATAGGTGAAGACAAGGCGATCGGGCCAGAGTCGTTTTACTGCTGTTGCTACAGCTGGCGCACGACCATGTGCTGCCTCCTGCCAGTCGATGTCAAGATAGCGGTATGCGAACACCGCACATCCCACAGGACACACTCCCACGGTCTTCTCCTCCATCTGCATCTCCTCGATAACTTCTGCCACGAGCTTATGTACCACTCCATGCGAACAACCAGGACAATAGTGCATCGGTGTGTCGTTCATCAAGGAAGGTTTCTTGTAAACAAGATTTTCTGGACTTATAATATTGTTTTCCATTGTCAATTATTAATTATCAATTGTCAATTATCAATTATCAATTACTATTTTCCCATCAACTTTGTTCGCAAAGCACTAACGATTTCTTCTGGTTCTGGTACAATACCACCAAGACGACCGAAGTGTTCTACAGGGACGGCACCATTGATGGCAAGACGCACATCCTCAACCATCTGTCCGGCATTAATCTCTGCCACGAGAACGCCCTTCTTACCCTGTGCCAGCTGAGCTATCTGTTTCTCTGGGAACGGCCACAGGGTGATAGGACGGAAGAGTCCCACCTTTATGCCTTCGGCACGTGCCAGTTCGATGGCTTTCTCAGCGATACGCGCAGCACTACCAAATGCCACTATGATATAGTCGGCATCGTCGGTATTCTGATTCTCAAAACGAACCTCCTTTTCTTTTATCTCCGCATACTTAGCCTGCAGGTGGAGGTTGCGTGCCTCCATTACCTCCGGCTTCAGCTCCAAAGATGTCATGATGTTTGGCTGGCGGTCGGGAGTACGTCCCACCGTAGCCCATGGGTAGAGTCGACGTATCTCCTCCTCCGTCTTGCGTGGCTTCTGTTCTGGCAGGACCACCTTCTCCATCATTTGTCCGATGACGCCATCGCTGAGTATCATCGCAGGGTTACGGTATTTGAAAGCAAGCTCGAAGGCGAGATCGACGAAGTCAGCCATCTCCTGAACAGAGTTTGGTGCCAGCACGATAACATAATAGTCGCCATTGCCACCACCACGCGTAGCTTGGAAATAGTCGCTCTGTGACGGCTGGATTGTACCCAGACCAGGACCTCCACGCTGAACGTTGACGATGAGTCCAGGAATCTCAGAACCTGCCATATATGCGATACCCTCCTGCATAAGTGCCACACCAGGACTTGACGACGAGGTGAGGACACGCTTACCAGCTCCAGCACCACCATAAATCATATTGATAGCAGCCACCTCGCTTTCAGCCTGCAGTACCACCATGCCAGTCGTCTCCCATGGTTTCTCTGCTGCAAGGGTTTCAAGCACCTCGCTCTGTGGTGTGATGGGATAGCCAAAGTAGCCATCCGCTCCACAGCGTATTGCGGCATGAGCAATAGCCTCATTACCTTTCATAAGAATAGCCTCTTTCTCTGCCATAATTATTCCTCCACTTTTTGTTTATACACAGTTATACATCCGTCGGGGCACACTATGGCACACGACGCACAGCCGATACAATCCTCGGCGTTTGCTGGCTCCACATAGGGGTAGCCATGAACGTTCACTTTCTTTTGTGCCAGCGCGATAACATTCTTTGGACATGCTACGATGCACAACTGACATCCCTTGCATCGGTCGGTGTTAACAACTATGGCACCTTTAATCTTGCTCATAATCTATATAATGCTTAATTCGTAATGCGTAATGCGTAATTATTTCAATTCTTTAAATCTATCAAGGATTATAAGCATCCTTATTATAGAAGTTGAGAATATCTTCCAGCATCTGTTTTGCCTCTACGGCAGGGGAGTCCGGATCGAGCGCTATGGCTTCCATATAGCAGTCGAGCGCATGTTTCCAGTCGCTCTGTCTGCGAAACTCGTTACCTTTCCTATACCATTCTTCTGTCGTCATAATCATCAAATTGTCAAGTCTTCACTCGAGCTTTGTTCGCAAGGTGTGACTTATCAACCGTTCTTCTTTCCTGCCTTTAGTGTGTTCATCATCAGCGAACAGATGGTCATGGGCCCCACCCCACCTGGTACTGGTGTGATATAGCTGCACTTAGGAGCCACCTCGTCGAACTTCACGTCACCATTCAGTCGGAATCCGCTCTTTCGTGTTGCGTCCTTGACACGAGTTGTGCCTACGTCGATTATGACAGCACCTTCCTTCACCATATCTGCAGTAACAAAATCAGGACTACCTATGGCAGCTATGATGATGTCTGCCTGCCGGCATTCCTCCTTCAGTGTCTTCGAACGACTGTGACATACCGTCACGGTAGCGTCGCCATACTGTTTCTGCATCATCAGTTGTGCCATTGGCTTACCCACAATGTTAGATCGTCCGAGGATGACACACTTCTTTCCGCTGGTCTCTATATTGTAGTGGCGCAAGAGAGTGATGATGCCAAGTGGAGTAGCCGAGATAAAACATGGCAGTCCGATAGCCATTCTTCCGACGTTAATGGGATGGAATCCGTCTACATCTTTGCGATAGTCTATAGCTTCTATTATCTTTTGCTCATCGATATGCTTAGGCAAAGGCAGTTGGACTATAAATCCGTCGACGTCGTCGTCGTTATTTAGTCGCGCCACACAGGCCAAGAGTTCTTCCTCGGTGATGTCGTCCTCATAACGAATAAGCGAAGACTTGAAGCCACATTGTTCACAAGCCAGCACCTTGTTCTTGACATACGTCTCCGAACCGCCGTCATGTCCCACGAGTACGGCTGCAAGATGTGGTCGTTTGCCTCCAGCAGCAACTATTTTCTTTACCTCTTCGGCTATCTCTGCCTTGATAGCAGTTGCCGTTGCCTTTCCGTCGATTATCTGCATATTGCTTTTTTTATTTTTTTGTTACTATAGTTACTATAGTCACTATAGATACTATATATCTTTTTTTAGAATTTAGGCATTCCCTTCATTCCTCTCATCATACCAGCCATGCCTCCGCCTGCGACCATTCGCATCATCTTGCGTGTCTGGTCGAACTGTTTGATTATGCGGTTCACCTCCTGTATATTGGTGCCAGAACCTTTGGCTATGCGCTGACGGCGACTGCCGTTAAGTATCTCTGGATGGCTGCGCTCGTTAGGAGTCATACTCTGGATGATAGCCTCGATGCTCTTGAAGGCATTGTCGTCAATGTCGACATCCTTTATAGCCTTGCCTACTCCAGGTATCATCGAAGCAAGATCCTTGAGGTTGCCCATCTTCTTCACCTGTTGTATCTGGTTGTAGAAGTCGTTGAAGTCGAACTGGTTCTTACGGATTTTCTTCTCCAGACGGCGTGCCTCCTCCTCGTCAAACTGTTCCTGAGCTCGCTCCACGAGCGATACGACATCGCCCATGCCGAGTATTCGGTCAGCCATACGTGCAGGATGGAACACGTCGATAGCCTCCATCTTCTCGCCAGTACCGATAAACTTGATTGGCTTTGTTACGACGGTACGTATAGAGAGTGCCGCACCACCACGTGTGTCGCCATCGAGTTTTGTCAAGACGACTCCGTCAAAGTCGAGTCGGTCGTTAAATTCCTTTGCTGTATTCACAGCGTCCTGACCGGTCATGGAGTCGACAACAAACAGAGTCTCATCGGGATTGACATGTTTCTTCAGACTCTCTATCTCGTTCATCATCTCCTCATCCACAGCCAGACGGCCAGCGGTATCTATGATGACGACGTTATATCCCTTAGCCTTGGCCTCAGCCAGAGCGTGATCGGCTATCTCGTTGACGTTCTTACTGTCTGGTTCGGAATATACAGGCACGCCTATCTGCTCGCCCACTACATGCAACTGCTGGATAGCAGCAGGACGGTATACGTCGCAAGCTACGAGCAGCGGGTTCTTGTGCTGCTTGTTCTTGAGCATGTTTGCCAGCTTTCCGCTAAATGTAGTCTTACCAGAACCCTGCAGACCCGACATCAATATGATGGCTGGACGACCTTCGAGATTGAGCGAAGCAGTCTCGCCTCCCATGAGTTCCGCCAGTTCGTCGTGAACCAACTTCACCATGAGTTGTCCTGGCTTAATAGCTGTAAGCACGTTCATGCCGAGCGCCTTCTGCTTTACCGTATCGGTAAAGGTCTTGGCTACCTTGTAGTTGACATCGGCATCGAGCAGAGCCCTGCGCACGTCCTTCAGGGTCTCAGCTACATTTATCTCGGTTATCTTGCCTTCACCCTTTAAAATTTTAAAGGATCTCTCAAGTCTTTCACTTAAATTTTCAAACATCTTATTTCTCTTATACCTATTTATATTTTCAGCGTGCAAAGGTAGTAATTTAATTCGTAATGCGTAATGCATAATGCGTAATTATTTTGTTCCATTTTTACTTTTTTGTCATTTTGGCGTCAAAACTTTTGGGAATAATCTGGGAAATAACTACTTTCGCACACAAACAAAAGACAACATCATGAAAAAATTCAGTTCTTGGCTCATCGTGATACTCATCCTTGTTGTTATCGGAGCCACCATGACGATGACGTGTCCAGACACTCAAGCCCACAAGGACAAACTGTCACAGATGGTTAGCACATCGGTGAAAACGACGCTATCCTCTGAAGTCAACAATACCAATACCGACATTCTCACACAAGGGTTGCAGATGGTCGGCGGGATTGTGCTGAACAAGGTTGTAGATGGTGTGATAGACAACATGCTACACGTTGACAACCATGTGGTTTGCTCTATAGGCAAGGTGGAATATTCGGGCGAAGAACACATCGTGTCTGTAGGATTACTGGGGCATATCTTCACCGTAAACCAAGACAAGCTGAACGAGGCTACAAAGAAATATTACCAGAAGCTGCAGCAGGAGACCATCGGCAATGTGGGTGACAAGGTGCGCGAAGCCATTGAACCATACGCCAACAAGGTGGTGGAGGGTATTGTCAACGGGATCGGCAATGTCATTCGCGACGCACTCTCAGATGAAGAACCAGCGGAAGATGGTCAGAGTAGCCATTGAGATAGCGCGGACCAAGATAGTTACGACGCGGCTTTACGCCTCCATATTTCTCGTCTTCCTGTAAGAGGAATGGTGTATCCAGCACGAAGCAGCTATCCCTCTGACTGACAAGCGACTCGCTCAACAGGATATGGTCCAGGCTGCCCCACTCTCCACGATAGCGATATGTACCTTGCGCTCCGTTATTTCCATGAGCGCCAGCCGACACATCCACAAAACCATTACCACACAGGTATGCTAATGAGGGCGAAGATGTATAGTCATTGAAGTCGCCCATTATCACGATCTTAGCCGCAGGGCTGTCATTTCTGATAGAATCGACTACGCTCATAAGACATTCTGCCACGTGTATTCTGTTCTTACGTGTAGCCCTCTCCCCACCCGAGCGGCTGGGTGCATGCACCACAAAGACATGCAGGCTGTCGTCGTTGAGCAGGCGTCCCTTCACATACAGTATATCACGAGTAGGGCGCATGTCAGGCAAAGGCTCTATCCGTATCGACCGCGACTCCATCAACTGGAATGCAAACGGCGAATAGAGCAACGCTACATCTATACCACGTTGGTCGGGCGAAGAGGTCATCACATACTCATAGCGTGCCTTTCTGAGTAGCGAGCGCTTAGTAAGGTCGAACAACACCGTGTCGTTCTCCACCTCGCAGATACCTATCAGATGGGGCATCGTGCTCGTCTGCTCGCCACACGCCGCAATAGTCTGCCCCACCCTGTTCAGCTTACGCCAATAGCGACTGCGACTCCAGCGATAGCTGCCGTCAGGAAGAAACTCATAATCGTTCTTCAGAGTGTCGTGCCTCGTATCGAACAGGTTTTCCACATTCCACTCTACCACGACCAGTCTGTCTTGAGCCTCAGCATGCAGGAATACAAATCCGCACAGAATACATACCGTTTTGTTCACCAATCTCGCCCATTTCATAGTGCAAAGTTAGCCATTTTTTCTTGCAATTCGGCCCTTTTTATTATCTTTGCAGAAAAATAACCAATAAGCCGCATATAAAATTATGAAAAAGACTATTCTAATCCTCATCGCAACAACGCTGACATCCCTATCGTATATCCATGCTCAAGAACCCTTCTGGCTCGGTGCCGACATTAGCGGGACGACCGAACTGGAAGCACGGGGAGTGAGACTGTACAATGCCAAGGGAGACATTCGTGAGAATACTGCACTAATGAAGGAATTAGGCCTCAACGCCATCCGTCTGCGTGTATGGGTGAACCCCCGTGGCGGATTCTGCAGCAAGGACGACGTTCTGACGATGGCAAAGCGCGCACAATACTACGGCATGGCTGTAATGATAGATTTCCACTACAGCGACTGGTGGGCTGACCCAGGCAAGCAACATATACCTGCCTCATGGCAATACTTCAAATATGACGAGATGCTATATGCCCTTGCCGAACATACACGTGAGACCCTGCAACTACTCAAGGACAACCATATCGACGTAAGATGGGTGCAGGTAGGCAATGAGACGACTCACGGAATGTTGTGGCCTATGGGCAAGGCTGAAGACAACATGCAGCAATATGCCGGACTCACCGAGGCTGGCTATCAGGCAGTAAAGAGCGTCTATCCTGATGCCACCGTGATAGTCCATCTTGACGGCGGCTGCGACCCCTACCGCTACAACTTCATCTTCGACGGTCTGCGCCAGTATGGTGCCCATTGGGACATGATAGGCATCAGCGTCTATCCATATTGGGACAAGGACTCAGGGCTCACCTCCTCATATCAGGAGACCATCAGCAAGGTGGTGGACAACATAAAAGCCCTCAACCGCAAATACGGTTGCGAGCTTATGATAGTAGAGACGGGTGCAGAGGCGAAAAAGCCCAAGGAGGGCAAAGCCATCATGCAGGCTCTCATCAAGGCAGCCAAGACCCAATGCGAAGGCCATTGCAAGGGAGTCTTCTACTGGGCTCCTGAACTCGAAGGTCAATATCCTCTCGGAGCCTTCCAAGACAATCGTCCCACGGAGATCATGGACGCCTTCACCGAGGCATCCCTCCAATAGCCGTCATAGCAGCCACGAAGACTATTTCACCTCGATATCCCTCCTTACGTTGTCACGTATCTTCTTCAGGTATGTCTGCATTCCTGCAGCATCCTTGTTGTCGATTATCTCGAGCAGTTCCTTCAGTTCGGTACGTATCTGCGCTACTTGGTCGTGGGTGTATGGATTGAAGAGAATCTCCTGAAGCAGGTAGTCGTCCTCATTCAGCACGCCCTTAGCTATACGCATGTGGCGCTTGAATGTAGTACCAGGCGCATCCTGATGTTTCATCACCGCAGCAAAGACAAAAGTGGAGACGAATGGGATGGACAGCGAGTAGGCTACCGTCTTGTCATGTTCCTCAAATGTGTACTCATATATATTGAGTCCCAGCTTGTTATACATATCCTTGAAGAATATGCGTCCCATATAGTCACCCTCGGTAATAATGATAGCATTCTCCTCACTCAACTGGTTCAGGTTGGCAAAGGTAGGACCGAACATCGGGTGCGTGCTGACAAAGGGATGACCACACTGGTCGTACCACTCTTTGAGCCCTGTCTTCACCGAAGCGATATCGCTGATGATACATCCTTTTGGCAGATATGGCAACACCTCCTCAAAGGCAGGAATCGTATACTTCACCGTCACGGCATTGATGACCAGTTCGGGTTGAAACTCCTGGATTTCCTCAAGCGTCTGAAATCGCTGACAGTTGTAAGTGAAACGCAGCCTGCGTGGGTCTTTCTCAAAGACTGCCACCTCATGGTCGAAGCTCAGCAGGTCAATGAAGAAACTTCCCATCTTACCTGCGCCTAAAATAAGAATCTTGAGCCTACCCCCAGCCCCTCCCGAGGGGAGGGGTGACTGGTTGCTTCTATTTATATTTGTTCTCATAATTTTCCTTTCCTGACATTGAACCTCCCTCCCTTTGGGAGGGGTGGGATGGGCTTTACTTATTTATGATTTCCAGCTGCTGACGCACGCTCTCCTCATGTATTGTCTCAAAGATTGCAGCCACACTCTCGGGCGAGATACCGCAGAGGCTGCCCTGTGCGCCGCGTTTCTGTAATATCTCGTTATAACGGTTGGTCTGCAATACTGTCATGTTGTTCTGCTTCTTGTATTCGCCTATCTCACGACAGATACGCATACGCTTGGCAAGGAGGTTCATCAGTTCGTTGTCACACTCGTCTATCTGCTTACGCAGACGATTGAGGCTCTCAGTCTGTGCACTACCATCGCGTATCACGAGTAGCGACAATATGTAGTCGAGCACCTCGGGAGTAACCTGCTGCTTAGCATCGCTCCACGCCTCGTCAGGATTGCAATGGCTCTCTACGATGAGTCCCTTGAATCCGAGATCCATAGCCTGTTGGCACAAAGGAGCAATCAGTTCACGACGTCCACCGATATGGCTGGGGTCGCAGATGATAGGCAGGTTTGGTATCCTACGATGCAGCTCGATAGGTATCTGCCACATAGGGAGGTTGCGGTATATCTTCTTGTCAAAGCTGGAGAAGCCACGATGGATAGCTGCCATACGCTTCACGCCAGCCTGATTGAGTCGTTCCATAGCACCTATCCACAGTTCCAGGTCGGGGTTGACCGGATTTTTCACAAATACCGGCACGTCTGTTCCTTTCAGCGCATCGGCAAGAGCCTGCATAGCGAAGGGGTTGGCAGTGGTACGAGCACCTATCCAGAGGATGTCGATCTCGTATTTCAGGGCAAGCTCTACGTGCTCGGGTGTTGCCACCTCAGTACCCACGAGCATACCCGTCTCGTTCTTCACACGTCGCATCCACGGCAGAGCTTTCTCTCCATGTCCCTCGAATCCGCCTGGCTTGGTACGTGGTTTCCACACTCCTGCGCGGAAGTTATGGCATCCCTTGGCAGCCAGTTGCATGGCAGTTGTCATCACTTGCTCTTCGGTCTCAGCGGAGCATGGTCCTGCTATGACGAAGGGTCGTTCGTTGTCACTCGGTAGGTTTAGTGGTTGTAAGTCTAATTCCATAATCTTAAGAGCATACCCTCATTTCCTCCCAAAAGGAGGGGAGTTTGGGCTGTTAGTTTTACTATATTATAATTATTTTTATTGTTTTCTGAATCGTATTTGATGTGTACTGTCCATCATGATTACCTATCTTTCATTCTCCCTTCCCTTTGGGAGGGGTTGGGGTAGGCTTTCAATTCTCTTCAGTGCTTCCTCTATCTTCTCTTCCTTAGCACACAGCGATATACGGATATATCGTTTGCCGTTACTTCCGAAGATGAAGCCAGGGGTGATGAAGACGCGTGCCTCATGGAGAATCTTCTCGGTCAAGTCTTCCACATCGGCATAGCTGTCTGGTATGCGTCCCCAGAGGAACATGCCTGCCTGCGAGGGGTCGAAGGTGCAGCCGAGGGTTGTCATAATCTTTTCTGCCCACACACGGCGCCTGCGATAGGTGTTGATATTGGCTTCGCGATGCCACTCCTCGCTGTTATTAGTCAGCGCCTCGGCTGCTGCGAGCTGTATGCCTCGGAAAGTTCCGCTGTCGATATTACTTTTTATCTTCAATATCCATGATATGAACGTAGGATTGGAAATACACATTCCGACTCGCCATCCTGGCATATTATGGCTCTTCGACATAGAGTTGAACTCTATACAGCAGTCTTTAGCACCTGCCACCTGCATCAGCGAGATGGGATTGTCGTTGAGGATAAACGAGTAGGGATTGTCGTTGACCACGACGATACCGTGTTTCTGGGCAAATGCCACGAGTCGCTCGTATGTCTCCATGCGCGCCACTCCTCCTGTTGGCATGTTGGGATAGTTGGTCCACATCAGCTTACAATTTGCCGACGGACTGCTGACTATCTCTTCCAACTGGTCGAAGTCGGGCTGCCATCCGTCCTGCTCCTTCAGGTCATAGTTGACGACTTCTGCTCCGAGTATCTTCGAGAGTGACGTATATGTGGGATAGCCAGGATTGGGCACGAGCACCTGTTCGCCTGGATTGACGAAGGCAAGCGTCACATGGAGTATGCCCTCTTTTGAGCCGATGAGCGGCAACACCTCGCACTTTGGGTCAAGGTCTACGCCGTACCATCGCTTATAGAACCCAGCCATCGCCTCCCTCAGCTCTGGTGTTCCCATCGTAGGCTGGTATCCATGAGCCGTAGGTTGCTGAGCCACCTCGCACAACTTGTTGATGGTCTGCATAGATGGCGGCATGTCGGGGCTACCTATTGCAAGACTGATAATGTCCTTACCCTCAGCATTAAGCTGAGCCACCTCTTTAAGTTTTCTCGAGAAGTAGTACTCCTGTACCTTCTGTAATCTATCTGCTGGCTGTATCATTTTGACATTGAACATTTTTTCTCCGCTGCGCTATGAAAGCGAGCAAGCTCGAGCGGAACGTTGATTTAACTATGAACTATGCACACTCCTCATATTCTCCCAGTATGGTCAGTTCCTTGGTCAGTGGTGTTATGGCGTCTATCGACTGGCGGTAGCGTGTCAGGTTGTTGTACGTCACATCGACATAGAACATATACTCCCACTCATGACCGATGATGGGCAGCGACTGTATCTTGGTCATGTTGATGTTATAGAATGACAATATCGTCAAGACCTTGCTCAGGCTACCTTCCTCATGTGGCAACGAGAATACGAGGCTCGACTTGTTGGTCTTCTCCAACGGTCGCAGGAAGTCTGCCTTCTGGGGCGCTGTAGCCACGAGAAATCGGGTGAAGTTGTGCTTGTTGTCCTCAATACTGTTCTCCAGGACTTTCAGTCCGTAGAGTTCTGCCGCTGACGCATGACAGATGGCAGCCCATCCGCGACACTGGTGATTGGCGATATACTGTGCCGCACCCGCTGTGTCGTCACACTCCACATTCTTCATGTCGGGATGGTTGGCAAGGAAGTTCCTGCATTGTTGCAGCGCCACCGGATGGGAGTGAACCTCACGTATGGTCGTCCAGTCGTCCTCAGGCAGACAGCAGATACAATGCTCGATGTGTAGTTTATGCTCGCCTACTACCGTCGTACCCGACTGGCGCAGCAGTTCGTAGTTGTGCAGCAGCGAACCGGCTATCGTATTCTCTATTGCCAACATCGCTATCATCGTGGGGTCGCGACGCACATTCTCGAACACCTGTTCGAACGTGTCGCAACAAACCAACTGTATCTGCTCGCCCTCGAAATACTGATGCGACGCTATGTCATGAAACGACCCTAACTGTCCTTGTATTGCTATTCTCTTCATATCTTATATTCCTAATGCGTAATTATCAATTATCAACATCCCCCCTCACCTCTAAAAAATAACCCGCTTTCACTTTGTTACTGTGAAGCGGGTCATATTTCGATTCTTCAATTTTTCAATCCTTCAATTCTACATACGGCCTTGCGCTTCACAGTTGTCTGCAAAGTAAAAATAAAAGCCGTAAAAATAGACATTGTAGTTTCTCATTGTTACTTTTTTCTTGTTTTCGGGTGCAAATGTAAAACTTTCTTTCATTACCACCAAACATTTTGATAGTTTTTTTGCCACATCGTAAGAAAAAACTTTGGATTTGCATATAAACAATAAAATCAGTACATTTGCAACATCAAACACATTATTTATTATTACAAACGAACAATCTCAAGAGTATGAAAGCAAGATTCTTAACATTGGTATGCTGCCTCACGCTGCTATGCAGCATGGCGGCATGGGGACAAGGCAATGCGACTGTTATGTCAAAACAAAAGTCATCTGGACTGACCGAAAAAGAACGCAAGTCGCTTGAGAAACAGGCCTGGATCCATCTCGGCGGAATGTATGCGTTTGGGAATGAAAAGATGGGTATGGTGAGCGTTGACGTCGGCATAGGCGGCGACCCAAACAGGCTCACCATCGAGGGTAACGATTACGAAGCCATCATCGACGAGAAGACGGGACGCATCAAGGCTTTTGACAACGAAGGCCTATTGGTGTTTGACGGCTACATCACCAATGGCGGTAACCGACTGGAGGGACGCTACAAAGGTAAGAAAATCAGACTTGAGGGCCTCTGCGGAGCATGAACCCCTTTGCAAATGCTTTTTGTAAAAGTGTAATTTTCTTTAATTTTCTGCAAGTCTTTGTAGGAAATGATTATCTTTGCATGAAGAAAAAACTGAAGACATGAAATACCTTAGACATGATATAGCTCAGACTTGGTTGGCAATAGCCCTATCACTCGTTGTATATATTTGCTCATATAGCCACGCATCAGCTCAACAACTCACACAGTCAGGACTGGATGCGGGACGATTTGTGACCACCATCGACGGCAAGCAGACGGGACTCTTTACCCTGACCAACAACAACGGCATGGAGGCGTGCATCACCAACTATGGAGCACGACTGGTATCGCTGATGACACCCAACTGGACGGGACGTATGGAGGACGTGGTGCTGGGCTACGACAATATCGGCGACTATATTGTACAGGGACAGAACTTCGGTGCCGCAATGGGACGATACGTAGGACGTATCAGCGGACCAGCGTTCACCATCGACGGCAAGATATACCCACTACAGGACAACGGTAAGGGATATATCTCCCACGGAGGCAACCCTGGATTCCAGAACCGAGTATGGGACGTGGTGGAACAGGGACCGCAGAAACTGGTGCTGCGATATGTGTCGCCCGATGGTGAGAACGGATTCCCAGGCGAACTGACCGTATTGCTCACATACACCCTGACCGACCAGAACTCACTGGACGTTGACTTCAACGCTATCACCACCAAACCTACGGTGATCAACTTTACCAACCATTCATTCTTCAACATCTCGGGCGAACCAAACCGCGACATCCTGTCCCATCACCTGTGGATAGACAGCAAGCGATATGCCGAATATGACAAGAACAAGAACGTCACAGGCAAATGGCGCAAGGTGAAGCGCACACCATTCAACTTCAAGAAGCCACGCGAGATAGGCGAACGCATAGACCGTGACAACGAACAGCTCGCCATCACCAACGGCTACGACCACACCTTCCTGCTACGCCATCCTGCCAACATGCGCAAACCAGCAGCCATACTCTATGAGCCGCGCAGCGGCAGAACCCTCACGGTATATACCACCGAACCGGCAATACACATATATACAGCCAACGGACTCAAGGGCGACCAGCGAGGCAAGGGCGGCATACTCTATGGCAAGCGCTCCGCCGTATGTCTGGAGACGATGCACCCCTCCGACTCGCCCAACAAGCCACAGTTCCCCTCCACCCTACTCCGCCCAGGCGAGAACTATCACTCCAAGACAGTATTCAAATTCTCTACCGAGCCGAAGATACTCATGAAAAAGTAGTTTTTGGTGTTTGGTTTTTAGTTTTTAGTTTTTGGTTTTTAGTCGAAAATCATGAAGTTAAGGTTTCGTACCATACTCCTCATAACAGCTATCAGCCTTGCCGTCACAGCGACAGCACAGCAAGCCGACAGCCTTTCAACGGTCAACGCTCCGCTCGAGCTTGCTCGCTTTCATAGCGCAGCGGGGAAAGAACGTTCAGCATTCAATGTTCCAGGTTTATCGGTCAACATGGGCACATCGGTATTCAGCAGTTGGGGCGGCAGACATCGACGCGGAACAGGATTCACGCAAGACATTGACGTGACATACACCACCCAGCTGTCGCCACGCACCACACTCGTCGTAGGCGGATACGTAGACAACACCCTGTGGCGAGGCTCCAACTATACCGTTGCCGGCATACGAGCCCTGCTCAACTATCGCATAGACAACCACTGGAGCGCATACGCCTTCGTACAAAAAGCCTTCACCAGCGACAACGTAGGCAGATACGGCAGTCCCTACATCGGCTACGGAGGCTTCAGTCCGATGGGCTATTACGGCTATGACCCCTACCCCTACTACGGCTGTCGGCTGGGCATGAACGCCATGGACCGTGTGGGGGCAGGACTGCGCTACGAATGGGGTAAATACAATCAGAACAGCGTAGAGATACAAGTAGAGATGGACCGTGCGCCCAGCCACACCCACGGCTACAACCTCCAACGCTACGACTATCCCGTGAGGTAAAGTGAAATAATAAGTATATTTGCATCCGAATATATTTTTTTATAACGATGTTAGTACTTCAAGATTGCATGGATAAACTGGTTGCTTTTAAGCAAACTTTTGGCAAGCAGTTTGGTATTACTAAACTCGGTAT
>ONCJ01000041.1 GCA_900316295.1 uncultured Prevotella sp. | reverse complement strand
GTGCTCACGAGTCTGAGGCATAGGACCGTCAGTTGCAGCAACAACGAGGATAGCACCGTCCATCTGAGCAGCACCAGTTACCATGTTCTTCACATAGTCAGCGTGTCCTGGGCAGTCTACGTGAGCATAGTGACGCTTAGCTGTCTCATACTCTACGTGAGCGGTGTTAATGGTGATACCACGCTCCTTCTCCTCTGGAGCGTTGTCAATCTGATCGAAAGACTTAACCTCAGAAAGACCTTGCTTTGCCAATACGGTAGTAATGGCAGCGGTCAGGGTAGTCTTACCATGGTCAACGTGACCAATAGTACCAATGTTTACGTGCGGTTTGGTGCGCACAAAATTCTCTTTAGCCATAGCTTTTCTTGTTTATAATTATAAATAAAAATGTCGGTTTATTTTTCTGCTTCTCAATAAAACCTGTCATCAGCAGAGCTGTAACTGAGAGTTGAACTCAGGACCTCTTCCTTACCAAGGAAGTGCTCTACCACTGAGCTATTACAGCAAGAGAGCGGAAAACGGGGCTCAAACCCGCGACCCCCAGCTTGGAAGGCTAGTGCTCTATCAACTGAGCTATTTCCGCATTGCCTTATCGCCTCCTGATTGTTGTGTTACGGACAACTCTCTATTTATGGGCGACTCAGCGTTTCCACTGATGTGGGTGGTGATGGATTCGAACCACCGAAGTCGAAAGACAACAGATTTACAGTCTGCCCCATTTGGCCACTCTGGAAACCACCCTTTTTTCTAATGCGTATTGCGTAATGCACAATTACCACATATTCTTCTTATGCTTCTCACTCCCCTTGAGCCTTAACAGGATTGCTTGCGCTATCCTCCATTTGCTTTTTTAAGAGCCTCTTGTCGGATTCGAACCAACGACCCCGAGATTACAAATCACGTGCTCTGGCCAACTGAGCTAAAGAGGCAAACCTTTGCAGCCGCTAAGCCTGCACTGTGGGATGTGTCGTAAAGCGGATGCAAAGGTACAACTTATTTTCTAATCTCCAAAAAAATTCTGATATTTTTTTATTGCCCCCTTTGTTTTTCTTTATGTTTGGTGAGCTGCACCTTCATTGCATCCACGCATTGGTCGACTCCTTCCTCAAACGTATCGCAGGTTTTCTCCACGAACAAAGTTGTTCCTGGCAAGGCAACCGACAGACTGGTGGTCTTATTCTGTGCTGTTGCAGGTTTCACTACTTTCAGCTGCACCTCTGCAGTCAATATATCCTCAGAGGTCTTCTGCAGTTTCTCAACTTTCTTGTTAATGAACGCTTCGAGCTTCTCTGTAGCATCGAACTTGATAGATTTGATTCTAATTTCCATAGTACCTCCATTTTTTAAAGGTTATTATCAATATGCCGCGGATGTGCGGCGTTATACACACTTCTCAACTGTTCGAATGTCACGTGGGTATACACTTCGGTAGTCGCAACACTCTCATGCCCCAGTAGCTTTCTTACACTCTCGAGCCCAGCTCTGTGATTGAGCATCGTAGTAGCGAACGTATGGCGTAACACGTGGGGCGACCGTTTCTCTTGTGTTGTCACTCTTGCAAGGTGCTTCTTCACGATATATTTCACCTGATCACCATTGAGTCTCACACCTTTTTTCGTCACGAGCAGGGCACACTCGCCATCCTTCGCCACATCTTTACGCCTCTTCAGATAAGCCTTGATCGTACTGACAAGCTCGTCGCCCATAGGGATACGCCTCTGTTTATCACCCTTACCAATGACATTCATATTGCACGACATCAGGTCTACACTGTCAACATTGAGCCCAGTCAGCTCAGCCCTTCTCAGTCCCGTCTCATATAATATAATAAATAATGTACGCGCGAGGACATCGTCATAACTTCTCGTCCACATGTCGTCAGACAGCAGCCTGTCCATATCCGCCTCCCTAACGAACTTTGGCAGCGGCTTGTTCTTCTTCAGTCCAGCAATAAGATGGGCAGGATCCTTGCTTACGAGACCTTTTCTCAGGGCATAACGAAAAAAAGAACGCAACCCACTCAATCGCCTATTGATTGTAGCGGCTGTGTTCCCTTTATCCATTAAGTCTTCCATCCAGCTCCTGATGACATCCGAGTCAACAGTCTGCCATGTGAGATCAGAGTCTTTGCCTTTAAAAAATTCCTCAAATCCCCTCAAGTCCTCACGATAAGAACCTATGGTCCTCTGCGAGCTATTACGTTCCAATAGCAGATAGTCTAAAAACTGTTCTATCATCATTTGCCTTCGTTTTCGGCAACGAATTTACAGCTTTTTTCTCAATCTGCCAAATTTCCGAGGGGCTTTTTTATTCCTCTTCCTGACGAAGCTTCTGCACGTAAACGGCATGCTCCATCTTAAGACGCTTCAAAACAGACGGTTTGTCATACTGCTGACGAGCGCGCAGCTCCTTTACGACACCTGTTTTCTCAAACTTTCTCTTAAACTTCTTGAGAGCTCTCTCAATGTTCTCACCGTCTTTTACTGGTACAATAATCATGTTTCTTTTCTTGTTATTTTTAATTGTTATACATTATTCATTTAGATTTGTCGCCATAAAAAGCGGGTGCAAAGTTACAACCTTTCTGCAAAATACACAATTTTTTGCAAGAATATTTTCACTAAAACGCAAAGATTGAGTTATTTTCGAGCTACCAGCCTTTCACTTTCCACCTCTCAC
This sequence comes from uncultured Prevotella sp., assembly GCA_900316295.1. Lineage (GTDB taxonomy): Bacteria > Bacteroidota > Bacteroidia > Bacteroidales > Bacteroidaceae > Prevotella. The sequence goes on along the minus strand of ONCJ01000041.1, from coordinate 12,186 downwards.
TTCCCACCCCTCACCTCAAAACCGAGTCATATATACGAGCTTTATTCTTTTGACAACTCACAAATCCACTGTCCCCCTCACGACAATCCGCTTAATATACTTCATCAATCCGAACGGCATCTGGTCGGGATCAACCAGGATGTTATACTCGAAATAATCCTGCAATCCTTTGCCCACTCTGTCATATTCATCCACACTAATTCCAGCTTCCAGTAGGCAACTGAGTGCATCTGCCGACAAGCCGGTCGCATAAACAAACAAAGTTGATTTGTCATGAGCTATCAAAAGATATGACACAGGAAGCTTTGTGAAGCAATTCCGTTCATCATCCAACCCAAGCACCCATGCTATATCTTCCATTCGGGTCATCAGCATACCGTCAGCATGATATCGTTGGCGCAAGATGCGACGTACTTTCTCCATACGTCCACGTATCAACTCTGGAGAAGCAAACCTCATATCTATTTTTCTTGGTTCCATCATCAATTTCTTCCAATCCTTCCATATCCTATCGAAGGGATCAAAATTCGTACGAAGCGTCATTCCGCCCCGTTTACGTAACTCCGTCGTAAGAGCCTCAACATCAGACACACTCACACACATTCCATCAACACCTACCTCGGTAGATCCCTTCCACTCATTAGCCTCTAATTGCTCACCTAACCAGTCAGCAATCATCTGGACATCCAGTCTTGTGCCCGCTACAAGTAGCTCCTTGTCATGCGACACCACCAACGCATCGGCTGCCACATCGTGACCTGCCAACCACCCAAGAGTATTCCGATATTCTCCGCCACTGACCTTATCATGCGCAGTACCATTCGTCACTATACACGCAAGCAAATGCTCCGATTTCATCGACTCTCTCAGTGCCTCTATTCTCTCCTTCACCATAGCAGTATATTCATTTAAGGTATTAAAAATGAAAGTCTATTTCCTTGAGTATTTTCTATATATTCGATGCAAAAATAGCAAAACATAAAGAAAACACAAAAAACACACTCGCACTTTTATACATTAAATCCCCTAATTATTGAGGTAAAACACGTGGAGAACGACTATCAAGACGTGCAGGCATCGCTACGCAAGTTCGACAGCCCGATGGTGAAGGAGTATAAGTTCTACGCTACCAAGAATGTAGACCACAAAGTGACTGGCTACCACAAATACAACGTAGGCAACGGTACCAAAGATGCGCTCGACAACAATGACCTCATCAACGACGGCATCACACTGATGCCATCTATGACTTACAAGGAAGAAAGATTGAGCGAGGGTGGTGGAGAAGTTCTTCCTGGTGACGAACTTGCCAAACCATTCGACTGGGACTTCTCACACGACTGGAACTCTGATTGGAATCATGAGTGGGAGGAATAGCATTATTCTGTCACACTGACTTTGCAAAGCTCGGTCGTTTTAGAATAAATAACACATTAAAGAAGAGGGTATCACGATACTTTCTTCTTTTTTTATTACCTTTGCGACCAAAGAAATAATATTATAAATAAAAAACACAACAGCAGTTATGGCATTTTTAACTAATGAGAAATTGACCATCGTCGGCGCTGCCGGCATGATTGGTTCTAACATGGCACAGACAGCAGCCATGTTGAAGTTGACACCGAACATTTGTCTTTATGACGTATACGAGCCAGGTCTTGAGGGCGTGGCAGAGGAGATGCGTCATTGCGGTTTCCCAGGCGTACACTTCACTTATACCACCGACGTAAAGGTGGCTTTCCGTGACTCAAAGTATATCATCTCTTCGGGCGGTGCTCCACGTAAGCAGGGTATGACCCGTGAGGACCTGCTCCGCGGCAATGCTGGCGTAGCAGAGGAACTAGGAAAGAACATCAAGCAGTACTGCCCTGACGTAAAGCATGTGGTTGTCATCTTCAACCCTGCTGACATCACTGGTCTGATTACTTTGATCTATTCTGGTCTGCGTCCATCACAGGTGACGACACTCGCTGCTCTTGACTCTATCCGTCTGCAGAGCGAACTGACCAAGCACTTCAAGATCAACCAGGACGAGGTTCAGGGTTGCCGCACATACGGTGGTCATGGTGAGGCTATGGCTGTATTTGCTTCTGGTGCAACTATCCAAGGCCAGCCTCTGAGCGAGCTCATCGGTACAGACCGTCTGTCTTCTGAGCACTGGGAGGACATCAAGAAGGCTACGGTACAGGGCGGAAGCAACATCATAAAGCTACGTGGCCGCTCTTCGTTCCAGAGTCCTGCATACGTCTCTGTGAAGATGATTGAGGGAGCTATGGGCGGTGAGCCTTTCACATGGCCTGCAGGTCGATACGTATCTTTCGTCGGCATGGATCATATCGTCATGGCTATGGACACACGTATCACAGCTGAGGGTGCTTTCTACGTTGAGCCGCTGGGTACCGACGAGGAGATGGCAGACCTGAAGAAGAGCTACGACCATCTGTGTGCAATGCGTCAGGAGGTTATCGATCTCGGCATCCTGCCTCCTATTGACAAGTGGGGTGAGATCAATCCAAACCTCAGATAAGTAGATACAACGATCTAACTTTTCATAGATAATAATGGGATTGAGGGCGACAAGAAAATGACTTTTTCTGTCGTCCTCAATTTTTTGGCACAACATTTGCTGTACATAGTATTATGACTATAATACAAAACAAATCATTTGGAGGCGAACGCCCTCTCTTTGGCATAAAAGACACACGATTAGAGAATGTAACTATCACCGACGGCGAGTCGGGTATCAAATGCTGTCAGAATATTGAAGCTGACGGATGTCGATTTATTGGCAAATATCCTTGGTGGCATGTCGACGGGAGCCTCATCACCAACTGTTATTTCGAGGTGGGAAGTCGTTCGGCTATATGGTACTCCAACAACATGACTATGCGCAACTGTACTATCGACGCTCCAAAACTCTTCCGTGAGATGAAAGACCTCACCCTTGAGAATGTCATCATCAACGACGCTGACGAGACATTCTGGAACATCGACGGTCTAAGGATAAAGAATGTGACACTACATGACGGAACGTATCCGTTTATGTATTGCAGGAATGTTTATGTCGACGGACTGAAGAGTGACTCTAAATATGTATTCCAATACTGTAAGAATGTAGAGATTCACAACGCACATATCGTGACCAAAGACTCCTTCTGGGAATGTGAGAATGTCACCATATATGACTCTACTATCGACGGAGAGTATCTGGCATGGCACTCGAAGAATGTACGACTCGTCAACTGTCATATCGCAGGAGAACAGCCGTTGTGCTATGCTGAAGGACTGGTGATAGAGAACAGTTCGTTTGATGTTGCATGCGACCGTGCGTTCGAAGACAGCAACGTGCAAGCTACCATCAAAGGGCACATCACAGAGATAAAGAATCCACGAACTGGACATATTTCTGCTGATTCCATCGGAAAGATCACGTACGATGAATTCGCAAAGGCTCCACATGATTGCGTGATAGAAGAGAAAAAAATATAGTCACTATAGATACTATAGGAACTATAAAAAAGAAAAAATCAATGACTTACAATTTTGACAATAAAGTAAACCGACGTGGCACAGGTTGCTACAAATGGGATGAAGCCGAAAAGGACGGCGTGATACCGATGTGGGTAGCTGACATGGACTTTCCTGTCGCTCCAGCAATACAAGAGGCTCTGCAGAAACGGCTTAGTCATGGTATCTTTGGCTACACGATGGTACAAGACTGCTATTACAAGGCAATACAAGACTGGTTCTTGCGCCGCCATCAATGGCAGATCAGTCGTAACAGCATCATCTATACCACGGGTGTCGTGCCTGCCATCTCGTGTGCGCTGAAAGCCATGGCATTACCAGGAGAGAAAGTACTGGTACAGACTCCTGTATACAACTGTTTCTTCTCATGCATCAAGAACAGCGGATGCGATGTGCTGGAGAATCCTCTTAGGAGAGATGGCGACAGCTACAATATCGACTTCGAAGACTTTGAAGAGAAGTGTTCCGACGAGAAGACTACCGTCTTCCTGCTATGCAACCCTCACAATCCGGCAGGCAGGGTGTGGACACGAGAGGAACTACAACGCATAAACGACATCTGTCAGCGTCATGGAGTACGTATCATCTCCGATGAGATACATTGCGAACTCATCATGCCTGGTCATACATTCACACCGTTTGCCCTTGTCAACAAGGATGCGGTCATCCTCAACTCACCATCAAAGGCATTTAATATTGCTGGACTGCAGATTGCAAACATCATCTGCGACTCCCCTACCCTGCGCCGTCGCATCAACCGTGCTGTGAATATCAACGAGGTATGCGACGTCAATCCCTTTGGTCCAGTGGCTCTTGAGGCGGCATACAACGAGAGCGAGCAATGGCTTGACGAACTGAACGAATACCTTTGGGAGAACTATAAAGCACTAAAGGGTTTCTTTGCAAAGGAGTTGCCACAGGTCGACGTGTTGCGACTGGAAGGCACATACCTTGTATGGATTGACATACATGCGACAGGATTCAGCTCCGACCAACTCACAGAAAAACTCCTGAACGAAGGGAAGGTGTTGGTAAACAGCGGCACTATGTATGGTCGCAACGCTGGTGAGGGCTATCTACGTATAAACATCGCCTGTCCGAGGGAGCAGATGATGGAAGGACTGAGAAGAATAAAGGCGGCTCTATAAGAAGCCGCCTTTATTCTTTATTACTTAGAAGCAAACTTCTCCGTTTGTTGACGGATCAGTTCTGCATCCTCAAAGTAGTTGATACGCATGGCATCGCGTACCTCCGCCATTGTCTGTGCAGCCACCTCGCGCGCCTGTAATGTTCCCTTCTGAAGGATATTGAATATCTCAGGGATATCCTTCTCATACTCCGCACGACGTGCTCGGATAGGATCCAGCATCTTATTAATCACCTGATTCAACAGTTTCTTACACTTCATATCGCCCAGTCCGCCACGTGTATAGTGGTCTTTCAGCTCATCCAGATTCTTGTATTCCGGCAGGAACTCGGCAAAGTCGTCATCAGAGCTGAACGCATCAAGGTATGTAAACACTGCGTTCCCCTCCACATGACCAGGATCGTTCAGGTTGATGTGTGTAGGATCGGTATACATAGAACGCACCTTCTGCCATACATCCTCAGCCGAGTCGCTCAGATAGATACAGTTACCGAGACTCTTCGACATCTTCTCCTTACCGTCGGTACCTGGCAGTCGACGCGCTGTTGCATTCTCCGGCAGCATGATATTAGGCTCCACGAGCACCTCACCGTATGTGCTATTGAAGCGACGAACCAGTTCGCGTGTCACCTCAAGCATCGGCTCCTGATCTTCTCCGGCAGGAACCGTCGTTGCCTTGAAGAGTGTGATGTCAGCTGCCTGGCTGACAGGATAGCAGAAGAAACCCAGCGGAATATTTGCCTCGAAGTTACGCATCTTTATCTCTGTCTTCACCGTTGGGTTACGCTGAACACGGCTTACGGTGATAAGATTCATCAAGTATGTGGTGAGTTCAGCCAGCTCAGGTATCTGGCTCTGGATGAAGAGCACGCACTTCTCTGGATCGAGACCAGCTGAGAGGTAGTCGAGTGCCACCTCAACAATGTTCTGACGAATCTTCTCCGGGTTATCAGCGTTGTCTGTGAGAGCCTGCACATCAGCCATAAACACGAACATACGATCGTAGTCGCCCTGCTCTTGCAGCTGTACTCGACGACGCAACGAACCCACATAGTGACCCAGATGCAGTTTTCCTGTAGGACGGTCACCTGTTAATATAATCTTTCCCATCTTATTATTTCTCAATTTTTACTATTTTACTATTTGACAATTTCACGATTGATAGTTCTATTCTCTTCTCATTTTTGTCTCTTCATGAGAATAACTATCTTTTCTCCTCCCCTCCCTTCGGGAGGGGTTGGGGGTGGGCTTTTGGAGGTAGCCTTTTGGTGTTTTTTTATTTCACCACCTTATAATAATCCTCCTTGCGAGGCTTCACGGTTTTCGGCTGTGATGAGGCATAGCCAAGTGCCAACGAGCCGATACCAGCAAGGTCTTCAGGCAATCCGAGCTCACGTAGAATAGCTTTTCCTTCCTCGCTTTCGAACATTGTATCTACACGATTGATCCAACATGATGCCAGACCGATACTATGTGCGGCGAGCATCATCGTACCAAGAACCAGACTTCCGTCACGTTCTTTGTTGTAGTTATCAGCAGGAGCCAAGACGAGCACTATCGTCGGTGCACCATAATACGGATCAGTGCTTACCCCCATGATGTCTGCGTTCATCCTCATCAGTCGTTCGCGTAGTTCCGGATTTTGCACAGCAACGATTACTGGCGACTGCGTTCCGTGACCTGTGGGAGCCCATGTTCCTGCCTCAAGGACCGTCTTCAACTCCTCATCAGCAATCTGTCTTGTCTCGTAACGACGGATTGATCGGCGCTCCCTGATAGCTTTTAAGACTTCATTTTGCATTGTATGTGTTGGTTTTTATAGATACTTTAGACTATTTCTCCAGAAAAGGTTTTATCTCGTTCATGATCAGTTGCGTGGCACCAGCATTATCCTTGACATAATGACCTGCGGCATTGCCCGTCTCCCTACGATAGTTGTCATCAGAAGTAAGTCGGTTGAGGATTTGTACTAAGTCCTCATAGCCTTGTATGTCAAATCCTCCATTGGCAGCCTTCAGCGCTTGCGCCTCCTGGAAGCGTTGGTTGTTAGGACCGAACACCACAGGCATGTCCCAGACAGCAGCTTCCAGCACATTGTGAATGCCCACGCCGAATCCTCCGCCTACGTATGCTACGTCGCCATAACGGTAAATGCTCGATAGCAGACCATAGCAGTCGATTATCAACACGTCGGCATCGGCAGCTTCTTCGGCTGTTGTCTGCGTGTATCTCACCACTTTCTTCTCAGGCATTAGGGCTGTGATAGCACTTATATGGTCGTCATTGACCACATGAGGAGCTATGACCAATCGCCAGTCGGGGCAGTTCTCATTGAAATACTTTGCGAAGAGCTGCTCGTCAGGTTGCCACGAAGAACCTGCGACAAACGTCTTATGTCCCTTGGCAAAAGCCTCAACTATGGGTAACACCTTTGCCTGGTCCTTAATCTGCAGCACACGGTCGAAGCGTGTGTCGCCCGTTATAGTAGAGTTGTCGAGGCGAATCTTTGACAACAGCTTGCGACTCTGCTCGTTCTGCACGTAGAAGTGGGTCATACAACGTAGCACCCTACCGTATTGTCTGCCATACCACTTGAAGAACACCTGGTCGGGACGGAAGATGCTACTCACGCTGTATACTGGCACCTGACGGTGTTTGAGGATGTGCAGGTAGTTATACCAGAACTCATACTTGATGAAGAACGCCATGACTGGTCGGACGGTACGCAGGAACCGGCGTGCGTTAGTCACCGTGTCGACAGGCATATAGCAGATGATGTCAGCGCCCTTATAGTCCTTGCGCACCTCATAGCCTGACGGTGAATAGAAGGTGAGCAGTATCTTATACTGCGGATAGTCCTTTCGGAGTTGTTCCATCAAGGGACGTCCCTGTTCGAATTCTCCCAAGGATGCAGCATGAAACCATACATACTGAGCCTCAGGATCCACCTTCTCGCGCAGCACACGTATGGCATCACATTCACCACGCCACATCTTACGCACCTTCTCATTGAACAGACTGGCAATCATGATGCCCAGCTGTATCGCGTACATTATTATATTATACATAGGCTCTTATCCTATTTGTTCTGAGTATTCAGAATAATCCAAGTATTCCGAACCGTCTGTGGACTTTATCCCAACACTTCTATTGCGCGGTTCAGACGGCTGAGGGTCTCTTCCTTGCCCAGGAATGCAGATATATCAAACATTCCAGGACCCTTGCCCTCGCCTACCAGACAGAGGCGGAAGGCGTTCATGATGTCGCCGAGCTTATAGCCCTTGTCCTCTACCCACTTCATCACCACGGGTTCCTGACCTTCTATTGAGAAGTCGTCGATGCTGTTGAGCACCTGCGACAGCTCGGTCATCTGCTGGGCTGAGTATTCCTTCCAGCGCTTCTTGCGTGTCTTCTCGTCGTATTCCACTGGTGGTATAAAGAAGAAGGAGCACAACGGCCACAGCTCCTTGACAAAGCTGACACGGTCTTTCATCATACCCACCACAGCCGTCACCTGTTCCATTGTGGCATCAACACCATTGTTGGCTACGATGGGAGCAAACAGATTGGCTATCTCCTCATTGCTCTTGCCGAGGATATACTCATGGTTGAACCATATACCCTTTTGGTAGTCGAACTTTGCACCAGCCTTCGAACAACGTGTGATGTCAAACGCCTGAACGAGCTGTTCGAGAGTGAAGAGCTCCTGCTCGGTACCTGGGTTCCATCCCAGGAGAGCCAGGAAGTTGATTACAGCCTCGGGGAAGTAGCCACTCTCACGGTAGCCACTCGACACCTCGCCAGTCTTCGGGTCATGCCATTCCAATGGGAACACAGGGAATCCCAGTCGGTCGCCGTCACGTTTCGACAACTTTCCCTTGCCCTCTGGTTTCAGCAACAGTGGCAGATGGGCAAACTCCGGCATGGTATCCTCCCATCCGAAGGCACGATAGAGCAGCACATGGAGCGGTGCACTGGGCAGCCACTCCTCGCCACGTATCACGTGTGACACCTCCATCAGGTGGTCGTCAACGATATTGGCAAGGTGATAGGTAGGCAGTTCGTCGACACTCTTGAACAACACCTTGTCGTCAAGGATATCGCTTTTCACATGTACATCGCCACGTATCAGGTCATGAACGACAATCTCCTCGCCTGGATTGACGAGGAAACGCACCACATACTGTGCGCCATCGTCGATGAGAGCATCCACCTCTTCCTTGCTCATGGCAAGCGAATTGCGCATCATGCCGCGCGTTCTGGCGTCGTATTGGAAGTTTTGTATCTCCTCACGCTTGGCTGCCAGCTCCTCCGGAGTATCAAAGGCGATGTACGCCTTGCCCTCGTCTAAGAGCTGATCCACATATTTCTTATATATATCTCTGCGTTCGCTCTGTCGGTACGGTCCTTTATCACCGCCGAAGCTCACGCCTTCGTCAAATCGTATGCCGAGCCAGCGGAACGACTCAAGGATATATTCCTCTGCGCCTGGCACGAAGCGTGTGGAGTCGGTATCCTCTATTCTGAAGATCAGATCGCCACCATTCTGTCGGGCAAAGAGATAGTTATACAATGCTGTCCTGACGCCGCCGATATGCAGCGGACCAGTGGGACTGGGGGCAAAACGCACCCTTACTTTTCTGTCTACTATCATAATGAAATCAAAATTTTTTGCAAAAGTACGCATTTTTTTCTACTATTATGCGCTTTTTTAGTATTTTCGCAGTTGATTAGCATCAATATCTATCGATTATGAGAAAATTCAGCCTTTCTGACAAGCAATATTGGAGGACTCTGATCATGCGTGTTATGCTCGTGATAGTGTCGGTAATTCTTATCGTCTGGTTCCTTCCAAGGGGCGAGGGGCGCCTGTTCCACTACGACGAGGGGCGCCCGTGGGCATACGGTGAGCTCATAGCCAAGTTTGACTTCCCCGTCTTCAAGACCGAGGAAGCGCTACAGGCAGAGCGCGACTCCATCACGGAGCACTTCCAACCATATTACAATAAGGACCTGACAGTGGGCAAGAAGGCGGTGCAACACTTCCTGACCACATACCAGTCTGGACTGCCCGACGTACCTCCCCAGTACATAATGGTCATCGCAAACAAGCTGAACAGCTACTACCAGCAGGGCATTATGGAGCCGCAAGACTTCGTCACATTCTCGAAGGACAGCACCAAGCAGATACGTATCGTCGAGGGCAAGCAGGCTGTTAGCACCCCCATTGGCAGCCTCATCTCTACCATCGGAGCCTACGAACAACTACTGCAAGACCCCGCACTCGCTCCGATGAGACAGGCATTACAGAAGTGTAATCTCAACGAGTTTATCAACGCCAACCTGACATACGACAAGGAGAGGAGCGAGACCGAGCGGCAAGACCTGCTCAGCCTGATACCACAAGCCAGTGGTATGGTGCAAGAGGGACAGCGCATCATCGACCGTGGCGACATCGTCGATGCCCATACCAGCCTTGTGCTCACCAGTTTCGAGCAGGCGATGGAGCGCCGCAACGCTGCTGACGACGCCATCATGTCCACGATCGTCGGTCAGTCTATATATGTGTTCATACTCGTCCTGCTCTTCACCGCATATCTCGTGCTCTTCCGCAACGACTATTTCGAGAAGACGGGCAGCATCATGATGCTCTACGCATCCATCGTCGTCTTCCCCATACTGGTATCGCTGATGATGCAGTTCAATAAGTTCAGCGTCTACATCATCCCCTTTGCTATGGCACCGATATTCATTCGTGTGTTCATGGACTCACGCACAGCCTTCATAGCCCATTGCACCATGACGCTGATATGTGCCGTAGCGGTGACCTATCAGTATGAGTTCATCATTGTACAGCTGGTGGCTGGTCTCGTGGCGATATACTCTCTGCGCGACTTGGAGCGCCGTTCGCAGATATTCCTCACAGCCATTCTCGTAGTGATTGGCTCCGCAATGGTCTACCTCGCCCTGCAACTCATACAGAGCTACGACCTGTCCAAGCTCGACCGCACCATCTATATCCACTTCGCCATCAACGGATTCTTTCTGTTGTTCGCCTATCCGCTGATGCTGGTGATAGAAAAAGTGTTCGGCTTCACGTCGGCAGTAACACTCTTCGAGCTGTCCAACACCAACAACGAACTGCTCAGAAAGATGAGCGAGGTGGCTCCAGGCACCTTCCAACATGCCATCATGGTGGGCAATCTGGCAGCCGAGGTAGCCAACAAGATTGGCGCAAAGAGCCAGCTGGTACGTACTGGCGCACTCTATCACGACATCGGAAAGATGGAGTCGCCTGTGTTCTTCACCGAGAATCAGGCGGGAACCAACCCACACGACAACATCGACGACATGGAGAGTGCAAGGATTATCATCTCGCATGTGAGCAAGGGACTGCGACTGGCTGAACAGAACAACCTGCCTGCCATCATCAAGGACTTCATCTCTACGCACCACGGCACGGGACTTGCCAAGTACTTCTACATCAACTACAAGAACGAACATCCCGACGAGGAGGTCGACGAGGCTCCGTTCCGCTATCCTGGCCCCAACCCTGCTACGCGCGAACAGGCCATACTCATGATGTGCGACAGCGTGGAAGCCGCATCCCGCTCGCTCGACGAATACTCGGAGAAGTCGATCAGCGAGCTCGTCGACCGCATCATTGACTCACAGGTACAAAACGGATTCTTCACCGAATGTCCCATCACCTTCCGCGACATCTACCTTACCAAGCAGGTACTTATCGAACGACTAAAGTCAATCTATCACACCAGAATACAATATCCTGAGGAGAAAAACTAGACAGGAGTTAAGGGAGTTAAAGGAGTTAAAGGAGTTAAAGGAGTTAAGGACAATAGATTTTCTATTTAAGAATTCATGATAAACAGAAAATCTCAGTACAGGTCACTAACGCCTTTAACTCCTCGCACAAAAAGACTAAAGTTGAGCATTTTTCGTTAATATATTTTAAATCCTTTAACATATTAATACTCATTTAGAACAATCTTCTTACCTTTGCAGCCAATCTTTTTATAGGTATTTAATATGAGTAAACGAAAATTAGTTTGTATGGCAATTGCTACAGCATTGTCATCCAGTGTGTTTGCAGGCGGACTGCTTACAAACACCAACACCAACATTGCATTCAACCGAAACTTTGCACGCGAGGGCGTCATCGCCATCGACGGAGTATACAGCAACCCTGCGGGTGTGGCTTTCCTCAGCGACGGCTGGCACTTCTCCATCAACAATCAGAGTGCCTTCCAGACCCGAACCATCCGTAGCAGCATCACCGTCCCCGCATTCGAGGGTACCCCCTTCTATCAGCCTTTCAAGCTGAACGGCGGCGACGAGAAGGGTTTCAAGGAGTTCAAGGGTAAGGCTACAGCACCAATACTACCATCTTTCCAGGTAGCATATAACAAAGGAAAATGGGGATTTCAGGGTAGCTTCGCCCTCGTAGGCGGTGGAGGCAAGTGTACCTTCAACCACGGACTGGGCTCATTCGA
>ONCJ01000034.1 GCA_900316295.1 uncultured Prevotella sp. | reverse complement strand
GAGTCCGTCAGCGGACGACCGTTCTGCTTTTCTATTGTGTGAAGGTATTCTATCTCCTCTGGTGACAATGCCAGACCTTCTTCCTCGTTATACTTCTCCAGATCGTCAACATAGCGTATAGGTGCCGGTTCGAGGTTAACGGTAAACACCTCTTGGTTCAGTCCGTTATACATACGCTGAAGCATCGGGTCATGATCAGCCTCAGCCGATGACACTGGGAAGAACTCCTCGATACGTACTATGCCTTGCAATCCCATGTTCTGAGTTATCTCCACGGCATTCGTCGACCACGGAGTGATCATTTCGCGGCGTGGTCCTACGAACCAACCATCCAGCGTCTTAGAATCCAAGCACTCGGCATTGCCATACAGCCAACATAACTCACTGATTGCATTTTTATCCAACTGATTAGCCACTTCAGTTGCGATGATGTTCTCCTGAGGAGTCTTAAAGAAAAGAATCATAACCTTCGTTTTTTACTATTTGGCTGCAAAGGTACAAAATAATGCGTAATGCGTAATGCGTAATGCGTAATTTTTCTTACTTGCGTACAAAATAATGCGTAATGCGTAATGCGTAATGCGTAATTTTTTTAATGCGGACTCGAGCTTTGCTCGCTTGCAGAGCGGAGCGGCGCAAGAATGCGTAATGCGTAATGCGTAATGCGTAATTTTTCTTGCTTGCGTACAAAATAATGCGTAATGCGTAATGCGTAATGCGTAATTTTTTTAATGCGTAATTTTTCTTTAAAACTCCAGCACCATCACTTCTCGTTGTGTCATAGGTATGTTTTCCAAGAGTGACACCTTCCTACCCGTGAGAATGTCAGTAGCCTCGGTATTGTCACCTATCACCTCCGCATAGCGAGCCACCTCCAATTGGTTGTCGCTACGCTTGCCATTGAGTATCGTGAGTACTGTCTTACCGTTGTATTGACGAGCAATGACATAGACACCCTTCCAAGGGATGAACTGCTTTTGAGAACCCTTGATGATGACGTTGTTGCCCTGTCGCCAGTGGAGCAAACGAGAGGTCCAGTCGAACATAGCATTCTCAGCACGGGTTCGTCCTTCGTGGGTAAAGGCATTACGGGTGTCGCCAGGGAAACCGCCAGGGAAGTCCTTACGCACATTGCCGTCAGTCACCTCCTTAGTACCATTCATGAGAATCTCCGTACCATAGTAAAGTTGTGGTGTGCGACGAATGGTGAGCAACAATGCCATAGCCTGTTTCAGTGCCGTAGAGTCCTTGCCGTTGCCAAGGAATCGGTCGGTGTCATGGTTTTCTATGAATGCCATCACGCTGGCAGGATTAGGATAGAGATAGTCATACACCAAGGAGTTGTATATACGGTTGAATCCCTTCCACCAATCATCGGTCTCCTCATGCTTAGCCTGGTTAAGCTTATCGAAGAAAGAGAAGTCCATGACGGTCTTCAGATAACTATTAGGAGCGTCTGTTGTCAAATGTGAGTCCTTTTGCCAAGCAGCGGTATACGCAGGCTCCGTCACCCATGTCTCTCCTACGGTGTTGAAGTTAGGATATTCCCTGTCGAGTTCCTTCATCCATCGTGCCATACCTTCACGGTCAGCGTATGGATAGGTGTCCATACGTATGCCGTCGATACCCACGGTCTCTATCCACCAGATGCTGTTCTGTATGAGATAGGTCATCACATGCTCGTTCTTCTGATTCAGGTCGGGCATAGTCGGCACGAACCATCCCTCGGTAGTTTCCTTCTTGTCTATTTCCGATGCATAAGGGTCCATCACCGGTGTAAGTTTATAGGATGTCTGGAGGAAGGATGTGCCCCTTGGGTCAGAGGTTCCCTTCGACTCCTTCAACCATTCTGGCAGATTGAACCAGTCCTTTGCAGGCATATCGGCAACCCAAGGATGTTCGAATCCACAATGATTGAATATCATGTCCATGACCACCTTCAGACCCTTGCCGTGAGCCTCGTCTATGAGTTGTTTATACTCAGCGTTGGTGCCGAAGCGAGGATCTACACGATAATAGTCGGTTGTAGCATATCCGTGATAAGTGCTATAGCCCTGTTCGTTGTCGGGCGAGTCGTTTTCGAGGACTGGTGTGAACCAAAGAGCCGTCACTCCTAACTCATTGAAGTAGTCCAGATGCTCGCGTATACCCTCGAGGTCGCCACCATGTCGCAGACTCGGCTGGGAGCGATCTTCCACATAGTTGCGCATACCCTTGACGGTCTTGTTATGATGAGAACCCTGAGCGAAGCGGTCGGGCATGAGCATATAGAGTACATCGGCATTGGAGAATCCAATGCGCTCCTCTCCACTCTTCTCTCGGGATTTCAGTTCGTATGCCACCTTCTTACCATCAAAGCGCAAGGTCATCGTTCCCGCCTTGGCACCACTGAGGTTGAGATATACCAACAGATAGTTGGGCGAGTCAAGGCGTACTATGCTATCAACCACCACACCAGGATAGTCGGTAGTGACAGTCTTCACCTTGGCGATATCCTTGCCATATACCATCAACTGGACTAAAGGGTTCTTCATTCCGACAAACCAGTTGGTCGGGTCGATGCGATCTACCTTACCCGCAGCACTCATCCATGTAACACTCATAAACAAGCTAAAAGCAATAATTAGTCTTTTCATATATCAGTTATGTATTATCAAAGCCGACTGACCATCCACGACCACACGGTTACCATTGACCTCTCCGAGTCCGTTCTCGTCAATTATTCCGTCGCATCCCACCACCGTGTAACGTCCTTCAGGAATATCGACTATACGAGACTCTTGGGAACCATTGAGAAGAACTATGACATCCTTCCAAACGTCGCCACCAGCATGTCCCTTGAGGATGAAGCCTACGAGACAATCCTGCACTGGCAGGAACTCCAGATGTCGGCGCACAAGGTCAGCACTTCCCAGTCGGAAGGCGGGATGATTCTTTCTGAGCTTAATTAGGTTTTTATAATATGTGAACACCTGCGGATAACGTTGCAGATTATTCCAGTCGAGATGATTGATACTGTCTGGCGACTCATAGGAATTGTGGACACCCTTCTTGTCGCGCAGCATCTCTTCGCCACTAAGCATGAAGGGTACGCCCTGCGAGGTGAACACTGCCGTCTGTGCCAACAGGTCGAGACGTATCAGCTCTGCCGTCTGACTATCCGTCAGCTGCTCCTTGCCATCAAAGACAGACGCCTTCAGCCGGTCTACAAGACACATGTCATCATGGCAGCTCACATAGGATATCTGCTGAGTGGGTTCGTTAGCCCATGCCTGCTTGGAGTAGTTCACCTTGGTCATATCCACCTGCGGATGGTCTATGCCGCCAGCGATGCCAAACTTCAGACTCTCCTCCTCGCCAGGCAGCCCTGCAAGGAAGGCACCCTTCGTGTCGTCGGAGAAAGGTCCGCGGAGTGCATCACGCATATCGTCAGAGAAGGCGGCTATGCGGTCGAGTTGCCTGGTATTGGCTTTCACCGCCAACTTCTCCACAGGATAGGCACACTCGCCTGCGCTCCACCCCTCTCCATAAATGAATATGGTAGGATCTATCTCGTCCACCGCCTTGCGTATCTGGTTCATCGTCTCGATGTCGTGGACTCCCATCAGGTCAAAACGAAAACCGTCTATGTGATACTCGTTTATCCAGTACTTCACCGACTCTATCATGAAGCGGCGCATCATGGGGCGCTCCGAGGCGGTCTCATTGCCGCAACCGGAACCGTTGGAGTAGGCAACCTTCTGCCCTTCCCCGATGGAGGATGCGCCAGACTCCCCTCCTATCGGGAGGGGTTGGGGGTAGGTTCTATAGTAATAGTCTGGATAAGTCTTTTGGAAGTTGGAGTGCTCGATGTCGTAGGTGTGATTATATACCACATCAAGGATGACACGTATGCCTGCCTTGTGGAGTGCCTGCACCATCTGCTTGAACTCTCGTATGCGACATGTGGGGTCGTAGGGATTGGTACTATACGACCCGTCTGGCACGTTATAGTTCACGGGGTCGTAGCCCCAGTTATATTTGTTCTTGTCTAACTGTGTCTCGTCTACCGAACCGAAGTCATAGCTTGGCAGGATATGCACGGCGTTGACTCCGAGCTCTTGCAAATGGCTGATGGCTTTCAGCTCAGTCAGGGCGAGGAACTTTCCTTTGTGTTGCAGTCCTGACGACGAGTCAATGGAGAAGTCGCGATGGTGCATCTCATAGATGACGAGGTCGGCTGGCGACTTCACCTCGGGGCGCTTGTCTTGTGCCCACCCTTCGGGGTCGGTCTCCTTCATGTCGACCACCTGAGCATACGTACCATTCACGCCTACAGCCTTGGCAAACACACCGTTAGAGCGTCTGCCGTCCACTATGAAGTTATAGTCATAGTGGTTGAGGTTCTTTCTCACCGTAGCGGTCCAGATGCCGTCCTTGCCCAGCCGCATTTTTACCTTCTTTACCTTGCTGACGGCACACGTGTCGCACGGGGCAGAGTATTCCACATATACCTTTGCCGTAGTCGGTGCAAACAACTTGAAGGTTGTAGCCTCGGGAGCATAAGTCATCTCGTCGAACGAGAAATCCTGTGCCTGTACCGTTGCCGCAACCATAAGTGTAAGTAGTAATAGTGTTTTCTTCATCGTCGTAATGTCTATCGTGCTATCAGTGAAACCGCAAAGCCACCGCCAGGAGCCTCGACCAGCTTCAGGGTGTCACCCTTCTTCACCTTGCGCTTGGTTATCTGGTATGATTGCGGGTTCTTCTCGTAGTGAGCATCCTTGCCATCGGCATAGATGGTGCAGTCGTATGTACGTCCTTTGTCTAAGAAGTCGAGTTTTAGGGTTGTCTTATGTCCGTTCTCATCGCATTTTCCTCCAACAAACCAGTTGTCGGTGCCCTTTGCCTTACGTGCCACTGTGATATAGTCGGCAGGCTCTGCCTCGAGGTATATGGACTCGTCCCAGTCGCATGCCACATCGCGGATGAACTGGAAGGCATCATCGAACTTCTCATAGTTCTCTGGCAGGTCGGCAGCCATCTGCAGCGGACTGTACATCGTCAGATAGAGAGCCAGCGAACCTGCGAGCGTGATGCGTGCCCATGACGGGTTGTCACTCCACTCTGACAGGCGTGTGACGAAGATGCCTGGGGTATAGTCCATCGGGCCACCCTGCAGACGAGTGAATGGCAGGATACAGGTATGGTCGGGACGACTGCCGCCGAATGCCTCGTATTCGGTACCGCGAGCACTTTCTCCTCCCACGAGGTTAGGATAGGTACGACAGATACCAGTAGGACGGGTTGCCTCATGGCTGTTCACCATGACATGGTGCTTGGCAGCCTCCTTGATGACATACAGATAGTGGTTGTTCATCGACTGCGAGTAGTGGTGGTCGCCACGTGGTATGATGTCGCCCACATATCCAGTCTTAACGGCATCATAACCGTATTTGTTCATCAACTCGAAAGCCTCTTTTATGTGTCGTTCGTAGTTTTGTGTACTGGAGCTGGTCTCATGGTGCATCAGCAGCTTCACGCCCTTGGAGTGGGCATAGTCGTTGAGGGCTTTGATGTCGAAGTCGGGATATGGCGTTACGAAGTCGAACACGTCACGTTTCCACATGTTTGCCCAGTCTTCCCATCCTACGTTCCACCCCTCTACGAGCACCTCGTCGAGTCCGTTCTTTGCCGCAAAGTCTATATATCGGCGCACCTTCTCGTTGTTGGCTCCATGTCTGCCATTGGGCTTTACCGTCTGCCAGTCGATATTGTCGAGCTTGATGCTCGGGAACTCATCGGTATAGTTCCACGAGCTCTTCCCTACTATCATCTCCCACCATACTCCGCAGTACTTCGTAGGGTGTATCCATGAGGTATCTTCTATCTTACATGGTTCGTTCAGATTGAGGATGAGATTGCTTGACAGCATGTCGCGGGCATCGTCGCTCACCATCACCGTACGCCAAGGGGTCTCACAAGGTGTCTGCATACATCCCTTCAGACCAGTGGCATCGGGAGTGAGGTGGCTCACGAAGGTCAACGGCTCAGGCAACTTGTATCGTGCCTCCTTCGGATTGGGTGTGTAGGCATTGCTTCCGCCCTTCAGCTGGGTGGAGAGCTGCCTTGTCTGCCCGTCTACCAGTTCCAGATGCATGGTGGCATAGTCCAGGCATGCAGCCTCGTGGATATTGATATATAGTCCGTCGTCGGTCTTCATCTGCAGGGATGTCTGCACACCCGTGTCGGAGAACACTGCCACCGACGAGTTGTCCCAGTTCACCGCCTCCTTCATCCTATTGCGAATCTCCGACAGGCGGCATTCCTGCGTCTCCTGCTCCTGCGTGTCGTAGTCGCCTGGCAGCCACCACGCCTTGTGGTCGCCAGCCATTGCAAACTCCGTGCGCTCTTCCTTAATGAGGAAATAGTTCAGCTCTTGCTGCTGTGGGAACTCATAGCGGAAACCTATGCCATCGTCATAGACACGGAAGCGTATCTTCACAGTCCTCACCTGCGCCACGAGGGCCAGCCCCTTGTCGTTGCCATTGCCTTGATATTCAGGTTTCTCCATCCGCTGCTCCAACGTCACTAGCATCTCGTTGTAGTGGTTGCGAATGGTCTTTGTCTCGCCCCACACGGGAGTCCATGTCTCGTCGAATGCAGAATTCTCCACGTTCTTTATCTCGAAGCCATCCAGAAGGTCGGTCTCGTCCAGTCCCTTCGACGCATGCTTGTCCTTAGCAAGTTCCAGACCCAGTCGGCTGGGTTTTACTACTGCCTTGCCCTTGTAACTCACCTCGTAGGTTGGCACACCGCCATTGGCAATATTAAACTTCACCACCACATTGCCGTTGGGCGAGGAAACCGTCTGTGCGCCTGCCCCTGTGGCAAAGGCTGTCACGAACAACAATACTGCAATGATTCTCTTTGCTGATTTCTTCATATCTTTCATAGTTTCAATTATTTCCGGTTAGCTGATTTCTTTGCAAAGATAGCGTTTTCCAACACCTCATAGCCGTTCATAGCCAACAAATATCTCCAGATTGGGATGCAAACGTTTGCATAAAGCGCTCCATATCCATCGATGGTGCAAATTTAACACATATCCTCCCTATCTTCCAAGAAAGTGTTGTCGTAGTGCGTGAAAATATGTTAAGAAAAAGAAGTACAAAGAGACATATTTCCAAACGTCTGATTTATAAGGGGCAGGGGGCAAGGAGCAGGGAGCAAGGAGCAGGGGGCAAGGAGCAGGTGGCAGGAGGATAGTTGCAGGGGAATAAATCTGCAAAATCAACGAGATCTGCATGCAAAACATATCTTTCTGCATGAGAATACTGGCGAGATTGGAAGTGAATATGGGCAGGATTGGGAGACAAGGAGGTTCACATATAGTCACCAATCCGAACGAACGAACAGTTGAACAGTTTTGTTTGAGAATTTGAACAAATAGTTTTATTATTATTATATATATATAATAATAATAAAGGTTGATAGCGAAATCGCTAAGAGAAACTGTTCAACTGTTCGTTCGTTCGGTAAGTTCATCAAGGACAATAAGATTACTCATATTATCCAGAAGCTACATTAGTCAATATCGATAAAGCCACCATCAAATCCACCGATGGAATCGGTATTTTCTGTGCCCCAATCATCACCTTCCTGCCCTACGTCAATGGCTGTTCCCTGGTCTTGTGACCATCCCTGACTAACAGCTATCAGCTGTGCGAGGGTGACACCGACCACCTCTATTTTTGGTTTTTGATATATCTTTTTCTTCATGTTATCCCTCCCTTTTGTTTATTTGACCAGCAGCTTCTTGCCACTGACGATATAGAGTCCCTTTGGCAGGTTCTCTATTGTGTCGCTTACCTTGCGCCCCGTCAGGTCATAGACTCCTGCCGCGGCTATTGTCCGGGTGTCTACAGGTGATACTGTGCGGCCGTCGATACCAGTTACGGTAATATCGTCGCCATCTATGACACCATTGACCGCAAACTTGGCACCTGCGGCAGCCTCAGCAGAGGTGTCGAAGATGCTATGGTCGAGTGTTATCCAACCGCGGAAGCCCTTGAGAGGCGTGTCGCGCTTCAGCTCGTACATCTTGCCTCCGCTCATCACGTAAGAACCTTTGGGGGCGTAAGTATTGTTAACAATACCCAAGTCATAGCCATTTTTACTTTGTCGTATCACGATGCCACTACTATTCACGCGGAACTTGCTGTAGCTCGGAGTCTGAACATAGGTTACCCATTCTGTACCAGGATTATCCGGAGCAGCAAAGTCAGTATGTCCATTCACGACGCTCAAGTCGATATACGGATGGTCATATTCAGAATTATTCTCATCCGAAGCATTGGTCGAGAAGAACATCTTGCCCAAGTCGTAATAGTAAGCCATCTGTCCACGTGGATTCTCTCCGTATGAAGCCTCCTTCGATGGTTTCAGGAGATAGAACTTGCCAGGCTGAACAACGGTGTTGAGCGTAACCAGGTTTACCGTCGTAAAGTCGATGACATGACCACTTTTGATAGTTTGATTCATCTCCAGCAACTCGCTCTCATCGCCAAAGGCATAGCGCACCTGCTCGCCAGTCATAGGCAAGGGGAAGGAGAAGGTGTTCCACTTGTTCATGGTAAACTTCCTCTGCAAGCTGGTAGAGCCGCCGTAGCGACCATCCAAGGTGGTTGGTACATATTCGTTAGCAGAGAAGTTTTCCCTGTCTTCCTCTTTATGGCTCAGGTAAGTCAAATCCTCTTCGTCCTCATAAAAGAAGGCAGGTGACAATCCCATGTAGGTTGCACGGATGTCGTCTATTGCCACCCAGTCGGTGTCATAGTAGCCATTGTTCTTTTCCGCACTTTGGGTAGCCCCTCGCTTTCCTATGCCTACGCGGATGGTCTTTCTTCCTTCGTCAAAGTCAGCCTGCGACACCTGCACCCATACCTTCTGCTTGTGGTTGTCGGCATACTTGCGCAATACGGTACCCACCGCCAGGCAACCCCTGTAGCTCGTCTTAGGATCGTCAAAGGTACCTATCTTTGCATAATCATTGTACGCTCCCGAACCCTCTTCATATTTAGACAGGCATTCTTGCAGATTGAATTTCTGTACATCCACCACGCCATAGTGAGGCACATCGGTAGTCGGTATCTCAAACTCACTCTCCTTCACGTTGACGTCAGCATCGGCAATCACACGGGCAAACAGAAAACCGGGGTTCTCACCCATGTAGAAGCCTGAGCACGACAACTCATACCATCCCGGCTTGGTCACCTGGAAGTTGGTGGACATAGTGCCCACGCCCTCAAAGGGCAGGAAACCGTTCTTGGCATTCTTCATGCCTTCAGTCATATTGTCAGAATTTTCAGTATCTGATTTTATTTTTCGGTCAAAGACGACTTTCAACTTCAATGGAGAGTTCCATGCCTCATCGACAATACGTCCCGAGATAGACTGTTGGTTATTCATCCATTGGTCGCTCTGTCCCGTCCGATAGTCACCCCAGGAATAGGTGTATCGCTTTGTGCCTTCCGCATACGAATAGCCACGTAGCGGTGACAACGTCCATTGGTCATAGCCATCAACGGGATCCTTATCGAAGAAGTCGTCGGAGTTACGTGTAAAGTCACGGTCGGGAATCAATGCGGAAACGCTGGGGTTCAGACCCGCACCCTCGCCATTCAGCACACGGAGGAATTCCTCCACCGAGATAAGGCGCCACTGATAGAGCTTCTGCAATTCCACATCGTCGCCATTGTTCAGATGGTATTTCGTAGTGACTCCCTTCACTTCGCCTGTAGTCCAGCAGGAACGGTCGTCATCAAGATACACGAACAGCCCGTCGCCCTTACCGCCCTGCTCTACGGACTTATGGTATTCACCCCAAGCCGCACCTAAATAGTAGTTCACATTGGGACTTTTTCCTGTCCATGTCTGGTACATATAATAGGTACATGTATCACCCGTCTCACCCGGAACACGCTCAAACTTCCACCGCTGGTTATACTTACCTTGCGTTGCTCCATCCATCAGGGTGGTGAGATTTACAGTATTAAAATCATTCCATGATTTATTATATGGTTCCGGTGGTCTTGCACAAAAACAATTTTTGGTGGCCGACACACCATTTTCCGTCAATCCACTATTGATACGACCATTGCTATAGAGGTACATGGTGCGACCAAAGTCGCGGAAGAACAAACGACCTTCCATCGCCCAGTCGCCACCCTGAGTGATAAAGCAACCCGTACCAACATTATACAAGAGGAAAGGATAACCATGATGGTAATTATTATCATCCGTATAAGTGTTATTACCGATAACGGTAGTCACGTCAATACCCTGCCACTTCTGGCTGGTAGCCTCGGCATGAGTCTGTGCATGAATGTCAATAATAGCTAACGCAAGTGTTGTGATTGCAGCAAATATTCTTTTTTGCATAAATAGTTCAATAGTTAATTAGTACCACACGTACATTTATAAATATCATGCAAAGGTAATGCTTTTGTTTAATAAAAAATAACAGGGGGGGGTATTTACTTAACATTATTTATCTAATTTAACAACTATAAGACATCATAAAATCCGAAGAAAAGTTAAATATTTATTTACAAAAAGACACGGGAACAACCACTGCCCCCGTGACCCAAATCAATTAAACAACACTATTTATTCCATTTTCACCTCTGCCCAACTGGAGAAGGTTAAGTTCTATTTCCTACCTGCGTTGCTCAGCAGCTCCTTGATATTAGCGACAAACTCCTTGTTCAGGAGCAGGTCCTCGATGTTTAGGTGCATGCGGTAGCGCCAATAGTGCTTAGGATTGGCTGGGATATTGATACGCTCGGCATTCTGATCGGTCAGTCGCAGAGCCTCATCAATGGCAAGCCAATCCTGGATAGACAGCACGCAGAGCATGGAAGGACAGGCAAGATGGGCGGCAATGATGTCGCGTGCCAGCCATCCAGGCAGCGGGTGCGGTGCCTCACCACCACGGTAGAGGGCAGTGTTATAGTATGCCTGCGTACGGTCGACATCCTCATCCCACCACTGGCGCAGCGTTGGCATGTCATGCGAACTGATGGTGCATACCGAGCGATAGGGGTTGGCTGAGAGTATTCCGAAGCGTACCTTCGGGTCTTTCGGCATAGACTGGAGCTCCAGACTTAGTATGCGCAACTCGTTCATCACCCACGCCACACAATCGGGCACCATACCGAGGTCTTCGGCACATACCAGCATGCGCGTTGCCTGTACGAGCTTCGGCAACTTCTTCATCGCCTCACGATACCAGAACTGATTGTTCCTGCGGTAGTAGTAGTCGTTATACAGACGGTTGAAGGCAGCCTTGTCGTTGTCGTAAAGGGCCTCATAGACGAAATCAAACTGAACGGAGATACGAGGATGGAACTTATTCTTATCCTTGCGGTCACGCACAAAGAGCACATCACTGACAAGGGCATACAGCCCGTCGCGCAGGTTGCTCAGGTCTTGTGGAGTGAGGAGTGAAGAGAGAGGAGTGAGGTTAGAATTATCTTCTATATTCTCGAAGGCTGCCTCTATCTTACGCTGAGTATCATACTCTGGCTTTAGCGCCCAGATGTCGTCATGCTCATGCCTAAGGAATGTGTCCTTGACCATCTGCGCACGATCGCCGAACATACGGTCGAGCACCCAGTCAGCAATAAACGGACGGGTGAACTGCTCCTCCTGGAATCGCAGCCCATAGGCTTCTATCTCCTCTACTGTCATTCCTAATGACGGAGAGAACTGACCCAGCAGACCATGAACGGCATCAATAGGTATCTCCCAGATACGGAAGAAACCGAGCACGTGGTCGATGCGGTAGGCATCGAAATACTTTGACATATTCTGGAAACGACGTACCCACCACTGGCAACCATCTTCTATCATAGCATCCCAGTTGTATGTAGGGAAGCCCCAGTTTTGTCCGTTTACAGAGAAGTCGTCGGGTGGTGCTCCTGCCTGTCCGTTAAGGTTGAAATATTTCGGTTCCATCCACACATCACAACCATAGCGATTTACTCCGATAGGGATGTCGCCCTTCAGCACTACTCCCTTTGAACGGGCATAAGCATGGGCATCTGCCATCTGCTTGCTCAGGACAAACTGAACGAAATAGTAGAACTCCACCTGCTTGTATGCCTTGGTACGAGGATTGGTAAGGGTCTTACGATCGGCTTCGTTCCACTGCTCATGTCCTTTCCACTGGCTGAAGTCGGCAGTACCGTTCTCATCTCTGAGGAATGAATACTGGGCGTATGGCACGAGCCACATCTCTTCATCCTTAAAGAACTGCTTATACTCTGGCGTTGCCATCATCTTCTTGCCTTCTTGAGCGAAGACTATCTTCAGGTATTCCGTCTTGGCATGGTTCACTCGCTCATAGTCAATCTGAGGCAGAGCATTCAGCTCCTGGCGTAGTGCCTCAAAGCGATTTTTCTCAATTTCATCGGCGATTTCAGGCAGAGTTGTGAGGTCTATATATTGCGGATGAATGGCAAAGATACTGATGCAGCTATACGGATAGCTATCGGTCCACGTATGAGTGATGGTGGTATCGTTGATAGGCAGCACCTGCAGCACACGCTGGTCGGTCTGTGCCACGAAGTCTATCATCTTCTTCAAGTCACCGAAGTCGCCCACTCCGAAACTCTGACGCGAACGCAGCGAGAACACGGGCACGAGCGTACCAGCCACCTTTCGGTTCCAAAGGTCATAGAACGACTGTTCGAGTTCATAGACATACGTCTCGCCCTTGAATATCTCTGGTAGTTCTATGGTACGATTCTGCCCCGTCTCCCACAAAGGCTGCACACCCTTACGGTCAGATATGGCAATAAACTTGAATTCCGTGGCAGAGGTCTGTTTTGTCACTTTGACATCTCTGCCGTCGTCTCGTTGCCCTCTGCCCTCGGTGCGCAGGGTCTCCGCCCTAAGGTCCACGATCCACTCATTGTAGTTCTGCTGTATCATGGGTATGGCACGCCCGACATCCCATGCTCCCAACGCCTCGCATGAGCCGACGACAGCAAGTCGTTGTCCACGTAACAGCTGCGGAGCTCTCACCTTCAGAGTCACTGTGCGGTCATAGTCTGACGTGTCGGCGAAGACAGGTTTCTGTCCGTTGATACAGTCTGTGAAGGCTGAGCTATACAGATATGAATCTTCCGGAATGCTAATCCACCTGTCGTATACTACATAATGCTCTGCCTTTCCTGCCGAGATATTCAGTCGATGGGCCTGTGTAAGCCACTCATGGCGAGTTTCGACACCATCAAGTTCGACACTATAATAGTAGTCTAACAGGTCGCCCACCTTGACATCTTTCATTGACACCGTGACACTCCACAACTCTCCGTTGAGTGTTGTCATCCGGTATCTCACACCCTTTAGGTTCAGCACTACATCCTCTCCGAAGGCTGTCCTGTAATTCACATTGAATAGAAATTGTATCATGGATTTTTTTAGTTTTTGTTTTTTAGTTTTTAGTTTGCGAGCAGAGCTCTATCATTTTAGTGCTTTTTCTTCTTAAAATAGTCGTTATACACCTTTATGACAAAAACGATGGCGCTGCACACCGACGTGACGAGATTAGTCAGAAAGAGCGCCCACAGCATCTCAGGCTTATGCAGCAGTCCTTGCAGCATAAAGCAGAAAGCTCCAACCGCCATCAACAAGAATGCCGGCAACGAGATACCATCGGTGTTACGCGTGCGGATAGTCTGGATGGCCTGAGGCAAATAGCCCAGTACCATAGCGACGCTTGCCACCCATCCACATATTATATATATAGTGTTTTGTTCCATCATTTCTTATCTTTTATAATCATTACACAGAAGGCACCGAGCATCAACAACACAGCTGAAACCAGCATCATGGACGACTGGTGATGGCCAACCAACGACAGAACCACGCCTCCCAGCAGGGCTGCGGCAATCTGTGGCAGACAGATGGTACCATTGAACAATCCCAGGTAGGCTCCCATGTGACCATAGCCTTGCAAGGCATTAGTGACGAAAGTGAACGGCATGGCAAGCATGGCTGCCCATGCACAACCTATGAGCAGGAAGGAGACGAACTGCATGTATAGATCATGGAAGAACGGTACCAGGGCAAAGCCTACACCGCCAAGCACCAGACTCACCGCATATGCCAGCTTGGCATTTTTAATCTGCGGCAGCACCCATGCCCACAGGATACCTCCCACAGCCTGTACGGCAAAGAGCACTCCCACCCAGTTGCCTGCCTCCTGAAACTCCTTGCTGGCAGGGTTGGTAGTATCCCATACCACCTCGGCGATGGCTCCCGTAGAGTAGTTCCACATATATAGGAATGCAGCCCAGCAGAAGAACTGCACAAGTCCTACACGCCAGAATGTGGCAGGAGCATTCCTAAGCAGCTTAAACCAATTGGCGCTCTCCTCCTTCTCCTCCGACACGGGGTTATACTCCCGATACTCCTCGGGGCTCCACTCCCTTACCTTTATCACCGTATAGACAACACAGAGGATGAGGATAGCCGCACCGACATAGAACGACCAGATGACCGAGTCGGGCACCACGCCCTTCTCTGCTACGTTGCTGATGCCTATCCATGTAAAAAAGAACGGAAAGAGGAAGCCAACCACGTTTCCACCATTACACAAGAACGACTGTATGCTGTATGCCTTTGCCTTCTGTTTCTCGTTCACCATGTCGCCCACGAGCATCTTAAACGGCTGCATCGCCATGTTGATACTGGTGTCGAGGAACATCAAGGCGACGAGTCCGAAGACCATTGCGGCACCAACCGTGAGGCCCAGCGAGCCTGCATTAGGCAACAGACACATCACCAACACCGCCACAGCAGCACCAATGAAAAGATATGGTATGCGACGCCCCCACCGCGTCCATGTCTTGTCGCTCGCCGTACCCACTACGGGCTGCACCAGGATTCCCATCAACGGCGGCAATATCCAGAAATAGCTGAGATCGTGAGGGTCGGCACCCAGCGTAGCAAAGATACGTGATATGTTTGCGCTCTGCAGAGCGTATGCTATCTGAACCCCGAAAAAGCCAAAGCTAAGGTTCCATAGTTTCCAAAAAGAAAGATTAGGTTTTTGTCTCATTTTTATTTATATCAATTGTCAATTATCAATTATCAATTATCAATTACGCACATTACGCATTATCTCGTCGTACCCCGAACTACGAGCCTTGTCCTCACTACTCGTTTCTCTACCTTATCCATCACAGCTATGCCCTCCACCTTATCGATGAGGATATCCGCAGACTCCTGTCCCACCTTCACACCTCGCTGTTCCACCGTAGTGAGCATCGGGTCGCAGGCGATGGCGCGCTCTCCGTTGGTAAAGCCACAGATAGATATGTCTTGCGGCACTCGGTAGCCCATGCGTTTGGCAGTATACAGTATACCTATGGCGGTATCATCATTGACGGCAAAGAACCCGTCGGGTATCATCTCCCGTTCCAATATACGTGGGGTCATATCCTCCGCCGCAGCTCTGTTGTCACATTCCACTACAAGGCTCTCATCCACCTTCAGTCCTGCCTTCAGGATAGCATCTTTATAGCCGTTGTATCTGTTCTTCGAGATCTCCAACTGCATGGGCGATCCGTAGAAGGCTATACGTCGGCAGCCCGTTGCGA
Source organism: uncultured Prevotella sp. (assembly GCA_900316295.1). Taxonomy (GTDB): domain Bacteria; phylum Bacteroidota; class Bacteroidia; order Bacteroidales; family Bacteroidaceae; genus Prevotella. Next base: position 5,402 of record ONCJ01000034.1, on the reverse strand, counting down.
TGAGGTAGTTTACGGCGTTGAAGGCTCCCATATAGTCATCAACCACCACCCTACTCACATCCAGTCCCGTACATATACGGTCATAGAACACCAACGGGATGCCCAGGTCCAGTAGCTTCTGAAAGTGCGAGTAGACCTTCGTATCCTTTGCCTGCGACACTATCACGCCACAAACATTATAGTCGGCAAATGACTGACATATCTCCACCTCCTGCTCATACTGCTCGTTGCTCTGTGCCACTATCACCCGATAGCCGCGACTGGCAGCAGCCTCCTCTATACCCGAGAGTATTGATGAGAAGTAGTAATGGGTAAACTGAGGCAGTATAACACCAATGATATGCAACGGTTGCACACGACTCTTACGCAACGACCCTGCCATGAAGTTGGGGTTGAAATGGTGCTCACGCGCGTACCTTTTTATACTATTACGTCTCTCCTCACTGATACGCGGACTATCCTGCAAGGCTCGCGATACGGTAGCCACCGACACGCCCAGTGCCTGCGCTATGTCCTTCATTGTTATGGGAGTAGACTCTTTCATTCTTTAGCAGTATAATTTAGGTCACACAAGTTGAGGTATAATTATCTCTTCAACCTTTGCAAAGGTACATCAAATCGTTTGACACGCAAACAATAGTGACAACAAATATTTTTTATTAACAGTGCAAACGTTTGCGCATCACTTTGTATCACTTTTTGCAAAAAAAATAAAACTGTTCATAAAAGAATATCTTAACTTTGCAATATCATTGAGGTTTGTACTCAAACAATACTAAAAACGACACTAAACTCTAATTATATATAATAATACTAACTAAAAACACAATGAAGCAGGTAAAATTTAGATGCCCTGTCAGATTGCTCGCTTTGATATGCGGGTTATTCATGACAGCAACAGCCTTTGCACAGCAGATAGCTGTCAATGGATTCGTGAAAGATGCTACCGGCGAACCTATCATCGGAGCGACTGTACGCGTGGCAGGAACAGACGGTGGTGCGGTAACTGACATCGACGGTAACTTTACACTTAATGCTGAACCTGGCGCAAAACTCCAAATCTCCTACATTGGATATGAGACTCAGGAGGTAACAGCCGCCAAGAATGTCGTAGTAACACTACAGGAAGATGCAGGCAAGAGTCTCAACGAAGTAGTCGTTATCGGTTATGGTAGAGCAAGAAAGAGCGACTTGACCGGTTCTGTCACAGCCATCAAGCCAGACGAAATGAATCATGGTCTTGTAACAAGTGCCCAGGACGCTCTACAAGGAAAGATTGCAGGTGTGAACATTACCACCAGTGGCGGTGAGCCTGGCGGTGGTGCTACAATTCGCATCCGTGGAGGTTCGTCACTTAACGCATCCAACAATCCTCTTATCGTTATAGACGGACTGGCTATGGACAGCTATGGTATTCAGGGAGCCTCCAACCCTCTGTCGCTCGTCAACCCTAACGACATCGAGTCGTTCACAGTATTGAAGGACGCTTCTGCCACAGCCATCTATGGTAGCCGCGCATCTAACGGTGTCATCATCATAACGACAAAGAAGGGACAGAAGAATGCAAAGCCACGTGTATCCTATAATGGCAACATCTCAGTAAGTGCCATAAAGAAGAAGATGGGCGTGATGAGTTCCTCTGCCTATCAGGCATACGTTAAGGATTTAATAATGAACGAGAAGGGTCTTACAGAAGACGAGTACTACAATAGCGAGTACTATGAGAATCTGGGTTACTATGATGCTGACGGCAATCACCTCTTTGCCAACACTGACTGGCAGGATGAGATCTACCGTACAGCAGTGAGCACAGACCATAACGTAACTGTTTCCGGTGGCATCAAGAACATGCCATATCGTGTATCGTTCGGTTACACTGACCAGAATGGTGTTGTAAAGACCAGCAACTACCAGCGTTACACCGCAAGCGTGAACTTGGCTCCTTCTTTCCTTGACGACCACTTGAACTTCAACATCAACGCAAAGGGAATGTACTCCAAGACCAGGTATGCCAATGCCGGCTCAGCCATCGGAAGTGCTATATTCATGGATCCAACCAAGCCCGTTTATGACGTAGACAAGAACAACGGCTTCGGCGGTTTCTGGCAGTGGGGCAGTACAGCCGACTGGGGTGATACCGCATGGGGCACCAACATCAACACATACGCAACCGGCAACCCTGTTGCTGCCCTTAGGAATTACTACGATAAGGGTAAGTCTAAAGCCTTGGTTGGCAACATTGAAGTAGATTATAAGATTCACGGCTTTGAGGACCTCCACCTTCACATGAATGCGGGTATGGACATTTCCTCCGGTAAGAGCAACAAGTCACAGTCGCCTTACACCTACGCGTCAGGAACATACTACTATGGAAACTATGGATGGAACACGCAGGACACCTACAACCTCTCACTGAACCTCTATGCTCAGTACATGAAGGACGTGGCTGACATCCATCACTTTGACATCATGGCAGGCTATGAGTGGCAGCACTTCCATATTAAGTCGGACTATTTCTACTATGGTCTGTATCCAGAGACATCTACAAAGGTTGACGCTGACGGCAATCCTCTGGCAGGTACATACTATCAGCCATCTGAGAACACCTTGTACAAGAGCGAGAACTACCTTGTTTCGTTCTTCGGTCGTTTCAACTACACCCTTATGGATCGCTATATGCTGACCTTCACTCTGCGTGATGACGGTTCCTCACGCTTCAGCAAGAGCAAGCGCTGGGGTCTCTTCCCATCACTAGCATTGGCATGGAAGTTCAAGGAAGAGTCGTTCCTGAAGGATGTCAGCTGGGTATCTGACGCAAAACTTCGTTTGGGTTGGGGTAAGACTGGTCAGCAGGAAGGTATCGGTGACTACACCTATATCGCCACATATACTCCGAACTCTCAGGGTGCATACTATCCTCTGTTCGGCGAAGGTCGCACGCTCCGTCCAGACGCATACAACCCGAACCTGACTTGGGAGAAGACCACCACATGGAACGCAGGTCTGGATCTTAGTTTCATGAGAGACCGTCTTTCACTGAACTTCGACTTCTACCATCGCAAGACAACAGACCTTATCAACACGGTTGTAGTTCCTGTAGGTACCAACTTCGCCAACAAGGTGACCAGCAACATCGGTTCACTACATAACACAGGTTTCGAGTTTGCTGCCAACTGGCGCGCCATCCAGACCAAAGACTGGAGCTGGCAGATAGGCTACAACCTCACATGGAACAAGAACAAGATTGACGAGCTCGTTGCAAATGGAGGCAAAGACTACAAGATTCTGCACGGAGGTCTTGCCGTTGGTGACTCAGGCTCCGATGGCGTCAAGGCATGGCACGTAGGCAAGCCAGTAGAAGCCTTCTATGTTTACCAGCAGGTTTACGATGCCAATGGCAAACCTATCGAGGGGCAGTATGTTGACCGTGACGGCAACGGCATCCTGAACAGCGATGACCGCTACTACTACAAGAAGAGCACTCCTGACGTAACAATGGGCTTCACATCAAAACTAATTTGGAAGAACTGGGACTTCGGTTTCTCTCTGCGTGCAAGCATCAACAACTATGTATATAACGGCGTAGAGGCAGGAAACTCCAACTTGGCACTGACCAACACCTATCTTGGCAAGGCATGGCACAATGTCATTAACATGGCAAGAGAAAAGAACTGGCAGAGTGCAACTGTTCGCGGAGCACTGAGCGACTACTACATCCAGAACGCCAGCTTCCTGAAGTGTGATAACATCACCCTGGGCTACTCTTTCAGCAACCTGTTCGGATTGAAGGCAAACGGACGTGTGTATGCTACTGTACAGAACGTATTTACCATCACGGAATACAAGGGTCTTGATCCTGAAATCGACGGCGGCTACGACGGAAACATCTATCCGCGTCCATTCGTTGGAATCCTTGGCGTAAGTTTGAATTTCTAACCATTTAACAGACAATAGACATGATACTAAATAAGATAAAATCATTCATTCCCGCTGCAGCCACCGTACTGGTCATGGGACTTGCCACGGTATCCTGCACGAGCGATTTGGATGTTGAGAACATCAACCCCAAGCAGACCAGTCAGCTTGACACTGATGCCCTGCTCAACAAGATTTACTCCAGTTTCGTACTGACAGGACAGCAAGGCCCTCACGGCAATCAAGACATCGCTGACCTCGACGAAGGACGTTCCGACCTATATCGTATGAGCTGGGAGATGAACGAGTTCCCATGCGGCGAGGCATGCTGGCAATGGGACGACACGGGTATTCCCGAGCTTATTGACAAGACATGGAATGCTGACAATCCTCGCGTTGCAGGTCTTTACTATCGTCTTTTCTTCTCCATCACCCTGTGCAACTACTACCTTGACGAGGTGCCAGATGACGGAACGGAGGAGACTCAACAAAAGCGTGCCGAAGTTAGGTTTATCCGCGCACTCATCTATTCATACGTAATGGACCTGTATGGCAATGCAGCGTTTGTTGAGCACGTAAGCCTTGAGCCAGGCGTACGCTACACACGTCCAGAGTACTTTGCCTTTATCGAAAAAGAATTGCTCGACATTGAGGACGACCTTGCTGCACCAGGCACTCTGCCATACGGTCGTGTTGATCAGGTTGCCGACTGGCTGTTGTTGTCACGCATCTATCTGAATGCTGAAGTTTACACGGGTACTGCTCGCTGGGCAGACGCAAAGACCTATGCCGAGAAGGTCATCAACAATGGATATTATCACCTTAATGAGAATACTGCTGTCAACCCGACAACAGGTGAGGAATACACGGCTTATCAGATGCTGTTCCTCGCCGACAACGACACCAACGGTGCACAGTATGAGAACATCTTCCCAATCCTCAATGATGGTATTCAGACACAGAGCCACGGCTCAATGCACTTCCTCGTTCTGGCAAGCTATGCCAAGCGCAAGGATGGCAACATGGACATCGACATTCCATCGGGCACCGATGTGTCATGGGGAAAGTGTTTCGAAATTCCAGGATTTGTCGTAGATAAATTCTTCGGCGATGAAGAAGCACCTGCTGTTACCGAGAAAGCTTCCGACATAACTGATGCCGCAGGCGATGACCGTGCACTGTTCTACACTACCGGCTATACCCGCAACATCACAGACCGGTCCGACGAGTCCAATGGATATGCATGTGTGAAGTTCCGCAACGTGCGCTCCGACGGCAAACTCGCCAGCGCACTTGAGAAGGTCGACACCGACCTGCCACTGATGCGAATCGCAGAGGCATACATCACATACGCAGAGGCAGAGACGCGACTTAATGGTAGCACAACCGATGCAGCAAACAAGATTAACGCATTGCACAGACGCGCCCATGCTACTACAAAGACCAACTACACTCTGGAGGACATTCAGGATGAATGGGTTAAGGAG
>ONCJ01000038.1 GCA_900316295.1 uncultured Prevotella sp. | reverse complement strand
CTCTCTATCACACCAACGATTTTCTTTGGATCTATCGACACATAGTCCTTTCCTATACGGTCATAGGGTGAGTGTATGTCCATCACCTCACGATTGTCCCACACTTCACGTGGCTCCCATGTATCATGCAGATAGCGAGAATTGGGATTATGAAACTGGTTGTGCTCTATAATTATCTTCTTAGCTATGCGCGCTATTGTTGTCACAATACCACCAGCGGATGTAAGGAACGCCTTGCATTCGGTCTCGCCTTCCTCCATATCACTCACCTCAATGACGGCCCAGTCCACTTCTCCATAGAAACCACGACGCAACCGTTCTGCCATGTGTCCGAGGTGCATATCCTCATACTCCACCTCACCGAGATTGGTATGTGTACGAAAATCTTTATTGGTAGAGAATGGTGCACGGAAGCGTAAAGCCTTGGCAGCAGCCATGTCTCCCTCCACACTTTGGCACGACGAGGCACCTGTCAATATTCCTATTCCGAACTCCTCACCCTGCTCGTGCAGGCGTATAGCCCTCTTCGACAACTCTCTGAAGATTGCCTTCGGATTGCCATTAGGTGTAAAACCAGACAGGGCAAGAGTGTCCCTGTCCTTGATCATCTCCGCTGCCTCGGCAGCCGTAATACGTCTGTATGCCATGTGTATTTGTTGTGATTTAGGTTGCAAAGGTAGTGAAAAATGTAAATATCGCATAATATAACAACGTAAAAAACCAGAGCAAAAGGAAAAAATTGCGCATTATGCATTACACATTAAGCATTATTTACTACCTTTGCACCATTCTAATAATAATGCGGTTATGAAGAAATGTAAGTTTTTTGTATTCTGCGCCATGCTCTTGGGCGTCTGTCTTATGACATCGTGTTCTACTAAGCAGCAAGCCATAAATAGTCTTGACAAATTTGCCAACGAACTGCGCAAGAACAGTGCTGACTACACCTTGGAAGACTGGAAAAAGGCTGCCGAGAAGTATCAGAAGGTAAACAACAAGATACTGAAGCACGACGACTACACATTTAACGAGCAGAAGGAGATTGCCAAGAAGGAGCTGGATGCCCTCATCGCCATCAAGCACGGGCTTGCCGACAGCGTGCCAGGCATCATATTCGACTTCATCACCGACTTCAGTTCACTACAAGAGAAGATAGAAGAACTAATACAATAAAAAAATAAACAATGGATCAGACTTTATTAATATACAACACCCTAACCAGACAGAAGGAACGCTTCGAACCACTGCATGCACCCAACGTAGGAATGTATGTTTGCGGACCAACCGTATATGGAGACCCACATCTGGGTCATGCGCGTCCTGCCATCACGTTCGACTTGCTGTTCCGCTATCTCAAGCATCTGGGCTACAAGGTACGTTACGTACGCAACATCACCGACGTAGGCCACCTGGAGCACGATGCCGACGAGGGCGAGGACAAGATTGCGAAGAAGGCACGACTCGAGCAGCTGGAGCCAATGGAGATAGCGCAATACTATACTAATCGTTACCATCAGGCTATGGAGGCACTCAACGTGCTGCCACCAAGTATTGAGCCACATGCAACAGGTCATATCATCGAACAGGAACAGCTGGTAAAGGAAATCATAGACAACGGCTTCGCATACGAGTCGAACGGCTCCATATACTTTGACATCGAGGCATACAACAAGAAACACAAGTACGGCATACTCTCTGGTCGCACACTTGAAAATATCAAAGATGCAAGCCGCGAGCTCGATGGCGTGGGCGAGAAACACAACCAAGCCGACTTCGCTTTATGGAAGAAAGCATCTCCCGAGCACATCATGCGTTGGCCGTCACCTTGGAGCGACGGATTCCCTGGATGGCACTGTGAGTGCACCGCCATGGGACGTAAGTATCTTGGCAAGCAGTTCGATATCCACGGAGGCGGTATGGACCTCGTCTTCCCTCACCATGAGTGCGAGATAGCGCAGGCTGTGGCATCACAGGGCGAGCCGATGGTGAAATACTGGATGCACAACAACATGATTACCATCAACGGACAGAAGATGGGTAAGTCGCTCGGCAACTTCATCACGCTTGAGCAGTTCTTCACAGGCAACCACAATTCCCTGGAGAAAGCCTACTCGCCCATGACCATCCGCTTCTTCATACTCTCCGCCCACTATCGCGGCACCGTCGATTTCTCCAACGATGCACTGCTCGCCAGCGAGAAAGGACTCGAGAAACTCATGAATGCCATCAACGACTTGGAACGCATCACACCAAGCAAAGCATGCGATGCCGAGACCGATAAGATAGTCAAGTCGCTCCGACAGAAGTGCTACGATGCAATGAACGACGATCTCGCCACACCACAGGTCATCAGTCATCTCTTCGAGGCTTGCTCAGTAGTAAACAAACTTATCGACCACAAGGCTACAATATGCGCAGACTGCCTGCAAGAACTGAAAGACACTATGCACCTCTTCACCTTCGACATACTCGGACTGCGCAATGACAAGGGTGCTAACAACGATGCACGCGAGGAAGCCTTCGGCAAAGTTGTGGATATGGTGCTTGACCTCCGATCACAGGCAAAAGCCAATAAAGACTGGGCTACAAGCGACAAGATTCGTGACGAGCTCGCAGCCGCTGGCTTTGAGGTGAAAGACACCAAGGATGGTGTTACGTGGAAGTTGAATAAGTAAATACACAAAAACGAAGAAGATTAACGTCAAATCTTCTTCGGTAGTGGTGGAACAGAATCTGGAACCTTAAAGTTCTGGATTTTGTTTTTTTGTCGCATTACCTTTCGCTTATCCTGCTTTGAGATGACGGCGCGGTCGGTGACATAAAATTCGCTGAACACATCTGCCTGATGGCGCTCATCGGCATCTACAAAACGAAAGATAAAAGCTTGATGCTTATGCGAAGAGGAGAGGTCAAGATAGGAGGTGGTTTTATTTTTATTCTTATTCATATTATATCTCTCCCGTTCGTCGAAGACTATCATCCGTGCATCTACACCTGCCAACTTCAACTGACTCATGTCCAACTCATGGTTAGGCCTACCAGTAAGTTCATCTAAGAAAATCTCGATTTCATCGCACGAACGACTGATATTTCCTGCCTTCTTATCCAGCAGATAGATGTCTCCATTATTGCGTTGTGAATACTCCTCCCCATCAATACTATTGATCAGAGGTGTCACTTCAAGATTTGGCAGAGCTATACGGAGAAGAGTCTCATCGCTGCCATCGGTCTGCAAGCGTTCACCAAGGAACTTCCTGTCCGCAAACTCACCTTTTCCGTCAGCTGGAATGAAGAACTCCATCATACCATCGACAACATGAGTCAGCACTGAGTCGGTATACTGGTATGTACGGTAATATCCCTTCAGCCGGATATACTCACCCTGTGCTCTTCCTTCCATTGGCAACAAGAAGGAAAGCACACAACATAACAATATGACGATATAACAATTACGCATTAAGAATTACGCATTACGCATTAAGAATTAAGAATTAAGCATTGCTATCAACTCTTTCACTCCCTCACTTGCGCCCTTCTTTATATGTTTCACTCTGTCTGTGATATTTTTTACATCGTCCGAAGGATCAATTAGGTAGATAGGCACATCCGCAGGTGCATAATGAAGCAATCCTGCAGCAGGATACACATTCAGGCTGGTACCAATAACCACTAACATGTCAGCATCCATACATTCCTTGATGGCAGGTTCTATCATTGGCACGCTCTCACCAAAGAACACTATAAACGGACGTAGCAGACTACCATCGCCCGCCTTAGCACCAACAGGCACCTCGGCATTATCCTCACCCAATTCTTGTACATACTTCTCATTATACGGGTCACGGCTCGAGCATACCTTTGCCAGCTCGCCATGCAGGTGTATCACTTTTGAACTACCAGCCTTCTCATGAAGGTTGTCAACGTTCTGCGTCACCACCACCACATTGTATTCCTTTTCCAACTGAGCAATCAGCTTATGTCCCTCATTTGGTTGTGCGGCATACAATTTCTTACGCAAGCCATTATAGAAGTTCGTCACCAATTCCGGGTCACGCTCCCATCCCTCATGCGTTGCCACCTGCTCTACCGGAAAGTTTTCCCAAAGACCATCATTGCCACGAAAAGTCTTGAACCCACTCTCCACCGACATGCCCGCACCTGTAAGAAATACTATCTTCTTCATAATCTTTGAGTTTTATATGTTTCACGTACAAAGGTATCACATTTTTTCGTCATAAAGCATGTTTTCAATCTTTTTTCATCTAAAAAGCAAAAAAAATCACTTTTTTTTTGGAGAATTTCTATTTTGTATTTATATTTGCAATTGATATTCAGCAGTTTAAACTAACCCAAATGCTTACCTACAACCGAAAGGCAACTAACTTATTCCTTGCTTTCGTCGTGACGACGATATGTCTTGGGCTCTGCTCGTGTAGCGAGCAGAAGAAGCGCTATGTCATCGGAATATCCCAATGTTCCACAGATATTTGGCGCGACAAACAAAATGCGGAACTGAAGGTAGGCGCATATATGCATGACAATGTGGAGTTGATCTTCTCTGCAGCCCACGATAATGACATGCGACAGATACAACAGATTGACAGTCTCGTAGCTCAAGGCATCGACCTTCTGATTGTAGCACCCAATCACATCTCTAAAATCACAACAGCCATCGACCACACCTACGATAGCGGCATCCCAGTCGTAGTGTTCGAACGCAAACCAAGTTCCAACAAATATACAGCTTCGGCGAGTGCCGACGACTACGAGATGGGCGACATCATGGGCGACCATATCGCAACAAAGCTCAACGGCAAAGGTAACATCATTGAGATACAAGGACTTGAAGGCTCTTCTCCAGCCATCGACCGCCACGCAGGATTCCTTCATTCCATCAACATGCACCCAGAGCTACACATGGTGGCCAGTCTGCAAGGCGACTGGACTGAGCAAAGCGCATACAGCGCCATGAGCCGATGGCTGCAATCAGCAACCACCTCTCAGATAGAAAATGTCAGCTACATCTTTGCTCACAACGATCGTATGGCTATGGGTGCACGACAAGCTCTGATAAAATATCTTGACGACCATCATCTCGACCGACCGCTGCCACTCTTCTGCGGCATCGACGGACTGTCAGGTAAGAATGGAGGAATCAACCTCGTATGCGACTCCATCCTCGATGCCACATACATCTATCCCACAGCAGGCGACGAACTCTTGGAGCTTGCGCTCAACATCCTCGAGCACAAACCATATAAAAAAGAGAACCTGCAGATTGCGACACTTGTCACACACGACAATGCCGACGCCCTGCTGACGCAGGCAGAAGAAATCAATCGCCAGTCAAAGTATCTCGAGCAACTACACAACCAGGTGGGTACATATATCGACCTACTTAGCTATCAGCGTCTTATCAACCTGTATGCATACGCAGCCATAGCCCTGCTATTACTCACCCTTGTCATAGCCTATCTATATTACCATCAACGCATACGCCTCAACAAGGAGCGAGAACAGATAGCTCGCGACCGTCTGAACTTCTATACGCTCATCAGCCATAGGCTTCGCACACCACTGACACTCATCGAGGGACCACTCCAGCAACTCATCCATTCAGACACATATAAGAATATGGATGCCAGCACTAAGGAGATGGTCGGCATCATGGATAGAAACACCAACCAATTGTCTAAGCTAATCAATCAGATACTCGACGGTGTGATAGAGGATCAAAACATTACAGATATCATCATAACCGATGACCTTCCGGAACCCCTCATCCAGCAGCCATCACCAGTAGAGGAGAACTCTGAGCGCGCCACACTACTCATCGTCGACGACAACGCCGACATACGTCACTATCTGCGTAACATCCTGAAAGAAAAATATGACATTATCGAGGCTGCCGACGGATATATCGGACTAAAACAAGCACGCTCGGAGGTGCCCGACCTTATCATCTCTGACGTGATGATGCCCAACATGAACGGGCTCCAGTTCTGCCAGAGCATCAAGAACAACATTGTGACCAGCCATATACCAGTCATATTGCTCACCGCCCGCGCTATGAACCACCATCAGATAGAGGGTTATGAGCATGGTGCAGATGCCTATCTCAGCAAACCGTTCGACGAACACCTGCTGCTATCCCGTATTGCCAACCTGTTACAAAGCAGAAGACAACTGAAAAGAATTTTCGAAGAACAGCACAACAGCAGCAACGGTCACACCCAGATGCCAGCAAGTCCTATCAATCAGCAAGACCTACGCGAATCAGCCTTCCTACGAAAACTCAACGACATCATCAACGAGCATCTTAACGATTCCACCCTAAGCATAGAAGAGCTCGGCAACTATATGGTAATGTCGCGTGTCCAACTCTATCGCAAGGTAAAAGCCATCACAGGCTATTCGCCAGTGGAAGTAGTACGCAAGCAACGACTCCTGCGCGCCCACTCCTTGCTACAGTCCACCGACAAGACCATCTCCGAGATAGCCTATGAGGTAGGATTTGCCGACCCGTCATACTTCACCAAATGCTTCAAAGACGAATACGGCATGCTGCCAGGCGAGGTGAGGAAATGAGAAATGAGTAGACGAGTGATGGAAACGAGGGATGCGGAATAAGCAGATTATCTCCGATGAAATCGGGTAAAAACAAAAAAGGGAGTGTTCACACACTCCCTAATTTTTTATTAACCTAATCAAAATTACAATCTTCTACCTTTGATACCTATTAAATCATACATAACAAAGCTAAAACTCAAACATAAAGTTCTTTACCTTATAACTAACTAACCATTTGTAACTTTTGACTTTAAGTAGTGATATCATCTCCCGATGACATTGCAAAGGTATACACAATATATATACATCACCCGTAAAATTTAGTCATTTAGGGGGAATTTTGATACAACGAACGATAATTACCAAACTTTGTAACATTTGTCGCATCACTGTTGATTAATTATAATATTTTTCATCAAATACTCTACCTAAAAAAATTGTATTTTTTTGGGAATTACAAAAAATCTACTAACTTTGCATGCAAACTTACTTAAACCACACATCTATCAAAAATGAAGACCAAGAAATGTCTGATACTACTCTGCCTTTTGTGTGTGTTATTTTCATCATGCACCAAACCCCAAAAAACATACGTCATAGGCGTTTCACAATGTTCAGCCGACATCTGGCGTGAGAAGCAGAATGCTGAATTACGTATCGGAGCATACATGCACGACGACGTAGAGCTACGTTTTGCGGCAGCCTACGACAGCGACGAGCGACAGATACAACAGATAGACAGTCTCGTAGCCACGGGTATCGACCTTCTTATCGTTGCCCCCAATCAGGTTGCAACTATCTCACCCGCCATTGACCGGACTTACGACGCAGGCATACCTGTCATCGTATTCGAGAGAAAGACCAATTCTAAGAAGTATACCGCCTCTGTGAGTGCCGACAACTATGAGATGGGCAACATCCTTGCAGACCATATCGCTCGTAAACTCAACGGCACTGGTAACATCATTGAGGTGAAAGGCTTGGAAGGCTCGTCACCATCCATCGATCGCCATAACGGTTTCCAGGACGGCATAGCCAAACATCCTGACATACATATCATAGGTACAGCTCAAGGCGACTGGACCGAGCAGAGCGCCTACTTCTCTGTCAAGAATATGCTGGCAGGACTGTCACCCTCCGCTATCGATGGTATCGACTATGTCTTTGCACAAAACGACCGTATGGCGATGGGAGCACGCAAGGCATTCATCGAGTATCAGAAGTCTAACCCCACAGCCCGACAGCAGCTACCTCTCTTCAGTGGTATCGACGGGCTCTCAGGTCCTAACGGCGGCATTCGCCTCGTCTGCGACTCCATCCTCGATGCCACATATATCTACCCCACCCATGGCGACCAGCTCCTCGAACTCGCTGTCGACATCCTCAAACACAAACCCTATAAGAAGGAAAACCTACAAGTGGCATCACTCGTCACCATTGACAACGCCAAGGCACTATCCACACAGGCAGAGGAAGCCGACCGTCAGCAAGCATATCTCGACAGTCTGCACAACAAGGTGAGCGACTATCTCGAGCTGCTGAGAAACCAGCGCATGATAAACATCCTTGCCCTCGCTGCCATCGGCATGCTGCTCGTCACCCTGGTCTTACTATACCTATATTATCTGCAACGTACACGCATCAACGAGGAACGCCAGCAGATAGAGCACAAAAAGTTAGACCTGTACACAGAAATCAGTCACCAGCTTCGCACACCACTGACATTAATGGAGGGACCACTCACCATGCTGGATAAAGACGAAGAATTCCATAATGTGAGCAAAGAGAAGAAAGCCCTTTTCGACATTGTAGTCAGAAACACCCACCAGCTTTCCACACTCATCAACAAGTTCCTCCACGAAGTAACCGACGAGAAACTCAACACTGCCGACATGCCGTCAGTCGAGATTGATGTCCCCACCTCGGCAGCCACACACGCAGACAGACAAGACGACGAACGACCACATCTGCTCATCGTCGACGACAACGACGACATACGCCACTACCTGCGCACTATCCTGCAAGACCGATACGAGATAGCCGAGGCTGCCGACGGTATGCTCGGACTCGAACAAGCCCACCTCGAAGTACCCGACCTCATCATCTCCGACGTGATGATGCCCAATATGAATGGTCTGCAGTTCTGCCAAAACATCAAGAACGACCTCGCCACCAGTCACATACCCGTAATACTGCTCACCGCCCGTGCCATGAGCCAGCACCAGATAGAAGGCTACGAGCATGGTGCCGATGCCTATATCACCAAGCCCTTCGACGAGCGCATTCTCCTCTCTCGCATCATCAACCTGCTACAAATCAGGCGACGTCTGCGTACCCTATGGAGCACATCATCAGGCACACCGTCGACCTCAGCTACTCTCCAACCCGCAGTCAGCGAACGTGAGTCATCCTTCATGAAGAAGCTCAACGAAATTATCGACCAACGTATGGGCGATTCCGAGCTGAGCATCGAAGACATCGGCTCAGATATAGGATTGTCGCGTGTCCAGCTCTATCGCAAGGTCAAGGCTCTCACTGGCATTTCGCCCGTCGAGCTGCTACGCAAGCAACGTCTCCTGCGTGCCCACACCCTTCTGAGGACCACCGACAAGACAGTCTCCGAGGTAGCCTATACCGTAGGCTTCTCTGCCCCCTCCTATTTCACCAAGTGCTTCAAGGAAGAGTTTGGCATGCTGCCAGGCGAGTTGAACAGCAAATAAGAACACTAACTAAATAGCAAAAAAACCGAGGAATTGTTCACACAATCCCTCGGTTTTTTCTACTGAAAACATTCTCTTTTACCTTTTTACCTATTAAAATAAAAAACTCAAACTAAAAGTGTCTTTTACCAAACTAAACTAACTAACCAATTATATTCTATTAACTAACCCATTTCTTTTTCCATGTGCCATCCTCTTGATGACAATGCAAAGGTATTGATAAAGTCATCTGCTTTTTAGAAAATATCGTTCAACAAATAAAAGAAATGTTTCTATGAACGATTTTTTCAATTCTATGAAACAATGTTTTTGTTCATGCCTTACATCTTTAAATACTTTTGCGGCAGAATTAGACCTAATACTAATCAAAACAATTAAAAACACATGGAAAAATCAAGACGAATGATTATGTCATCGGCAGCTGTCGCAAGGCGATGGGTGCTGAGTGTCGTCGCCCTGCTGTTGTGTAGTATGGCTTACTCGCAACAGACGGTGACGGGTACGATTGTCGATGAGACTGGCGAAACAGTCATCGGTGCTACCATCATCGAGAAAGGTACAACGAATGGTACCGTTTCCGATTTTGACGGAAACTTCAGCATCAACGTGAAGGCAGGAAGCACCCTCGTATTCTCATACGTGGGATACCTGACCCAGGAACTGCCAGCACAGGACGGTATGAAGGTAACGATGCACGACGATGCCCTCTCCATCGAGGAGGTTGTTGTGACAGGTTACACCACACAGCGCAAGGCCGACCTTACTGGTGCCGTATCGGTAGTGTCGCCGTCAGACCTTGCCAAACAGAATGAGAACAACCCCATCAAGGCGATGCAAGGACGAGTGCCTGGTATGAACATCTCTGCCGACGGAAGTCCTTCGGGGTCGGCAACAGTACGCATCCGTGGTATCGGTACGCTGAATAACAACGACCCCCTCTACATCATCGACGGCGTACCAACCAAGGCAGGCATGCACGAGCTGAATGGCAACGACATCGAGAGCATCCAGATCCTGAAGGATGCTGCCTCTGCTTCTATTTATGGTTCGCGCGCGGCAAACGGTGTGATTATCATCACCACCAAGCGTGGCAAAGAAGGTAAGGTGAGGATTGACTTCGACGCAAGCATTGCCCTGCAGACCTATACCAACAAGATGAAGGTGCTGAACGCAAAGCAGTTCGGACAGGTGATGTGGCAGGGATATGTCAATGACGGACTCGACCCCAACATGAACGGACTGGGCTACAACTTCGACTGGGGTTATGACGCCAAGGGTCAGCCCGTACTGAACAACATCACAATGAATAAATACCTCGACGCAGCAGGCACCACACCCGCTGCCGACACCGACTGGTTTGACCAGACTACTCGCAAGGGTATCATCCATCAGTATAACCTCTCGCTGAGCAACGGCTCAGAGCGC
Source organism: uncultured Prevotella sp. (assembly GCA_900316295.1). Lineage (GTDB taxonomy): Bacteria > Bacteroidota > Bacteroidia > Bacteroidales > Bacteroidaceae > Prevotella. The sequence continues at coordinate 7,195 of ONCJ01000038.1, read as the reverse complement.
GGCTCCTCATTCTTCTCACTGGGCTACTACAAGAACAAAGGTATCATCAAGAGCAGCGACTTCGAGCGCTATTCGGCACGTATCAATACCGACTACAAGCTGCTGAAGATTGGTGAGAGAAACGTTATTACCATCGGCGAGCACTTCACACTGAACCGCACCAGCGAGGTATCGGCTCCTGGCGGATTCCTGCAGAACGTACTGCAGTTCAACCCCTCGCTGCCTGTATATACCACCGACGGTCAGTTTGCTGGTCCTGTGGGCGGCTATCCCGACCGCGAGAACCCCGTAGCCCGTCTGAAGCGTAACAAGGACAACCGCTATACCTACTGGCGCACGTTCGGTGACGTTTTCCTGAATGTCAACCCCATTGACAACCTGAACATCAAGACCACTTTCGGTCTGGACTATGCCCAGAAGGAACAGCGCATCTTCACATATCCCATCACCGAAGGAACTGTTGCCAACCCAACCAATGCCGTAGAGCCAAAGCAGGAGCACTGGACCAAGTGGATGTGGAATATCATCGCTACATACAATCTGGAGAAGGGCAATCATCGTGCCGACGCCATGGTGGGTATGGAGCTGAACCGTGAGGACGACACCTCATTCAGCGGTAAGGCATACGACTTTGCCGTACTAAATCCAGACTATATGTGGCCTAACGCTGCCGTTGGAGAGTCTGAAGCCTATGGTTATGGTGAGGGCTACACCCTGGTATCCTATTTCGGCAAGCTGAACTACAACTATGCTGACCGCTACCTGCTCAGCTTGACCATGCGTTATGATGGTTCGAGCCGTTTCGGCAAGAACAACCGCTACGGTACCTTCCCATCGATAAGTGCTGGATGGCGTATCAACGAGGAGAAGTTCATGAAGGACATCAACTGGCTGGACAACCTGAAGCTGAGAGCATCGTGGGGTCAGACTGGTAACCAAGAGATTTCCAACATAGCTCGCTATACCATCTACGAGAGCAACTATGGCGAGGCTGGCTTCGGCGGACAGAGCTACGGTACCAGCTACGACATCGAGGGTAGCAACGGCGGAAAGACTCTGCCAAGCGGTTTCAAACGTAACCAGCTGGGTAACGACGACCTGAAATGGGAGACCACCACACAAACCAACCTCGGTGTGGACTTCGGCATGTTCCGTAACGCCCTGTATGGATCGTTCGAGTGGTACTTCAAAAAGACCAAGGACATTCTGGTATTCATGCCAGGTATCGGTGTGATGGGCGAGGGCTCCAGTCAGTGGATTAACGCTGGCGAGGTAGAGAACAAAGGTTTCGAGTTCAACATCGGCTATCGTGGCAACATTGGTGACTTCCACTACGACCTGTCTGGTAATGTGGGCACCTATCGCAACAAGGTGACTAAGCTGCCTGAGACCATAGCAGCCAACGGTACCTTCGGCGGAAACGGTGTGAAAAGCGTAATCGGACATGCAATGTACTCACAAGTGGGCTACGTATATGACGGCATCTTCAAGAGCCAGGAAGAGATAGACAACCATGCAACACAGAACGGTGCGGGGCTGGGACGTATCCGATGGAAAGATCTGGACAATAGCGGGGTGATAAACGAGGCTGACCAGACATGGATCTACGATCCGACACCTGACTTCACATGGGGTCTGAACATTTATCTGCAATACAAGGACTTCGACCTCACAATGTTCTGGCAGGGCGTACAGGGTGTGGACGTCATCAGCGACCTGAAGAAAGAGACCGACCTTTGGAGCGGACTGAACATCTCGAACCTGAACAAGGGCGACCGTCTGCTCAACGCTTGGACACCACAGAACAACGGTTCGAACATACCTGCTATCAGCACTATGGACAACAACAACGAGAAACGCGTCAGCACCTACTTCGTAGAGAACGGCTCGTTTGCCAAGCTACGTACCATACAGCTGGGCTACAACCTGCCAAAGACCATCTGTAACAAGATGTATATGGAGCGTCTACGCCTGTATCTGTCGGCACAAAACCTGCTCACCATCAAGAGTAAGAAGTTTACGGGTGTTGACCCAGAGAATGCCAACTACGGATATCCTATACCTCTGAACATAACTTTCGGTCTTAACGTTTCGTTCTAAAAACTAAACACTAAAAACTAAACACATATATATTATGAAAACAATATATAAAGCAATATTCGCAATCTGTGTAATATGTGGTTGGTGTTCATGCTCCGACTTCCTGGATGAGCACAAGCCACAGGCAACACTGAGCGACGATCAGGCAAAGTCGCCTGAGAATGCTGAATCAATGGTGGTGTCGGCATACGCCATCTTCACTACCGCCGAGGATATCAACTCCTCCTTCTCGATGTGGAACTTCGACGTGCGCAGCGATGACGCCTACAAGGGTGGCAGCGGTACGAGCGACGGTGACGTGTTCCACCAGCTGGAGGTACAGCAAGGAGTGCTGACAACAAACTGGAATATCAATGACATATGGGTGCGTCTGTACAACAGTATATCACGTGTGAACAGCGCCATCGCCCTGCTCAACGGCACCAGCGACAGCTACTCCATGAAGAAGCAGCGTCTGGCTGAGATGAAGTTCCTACGTGCCTACGCACACTTCCTGTTGAAGCGTCTCTTCAAGAATATTCCGTTCGTGGTCAACGAGAACCTGACTTACAAGGAGTACAACGAACTCTCGAACACAGAATATACCAATGACGAGGGATGGCAACTTATCATCGACGACCTGATGGAGGCATACAACACCCTGCCTGAGACTCAGGCTGACAAGGGACGCCCAACAAAGGCTGCCGCTGCTGCCTTCCTTGCAAAGGTATACCTCTACAAGGCATATCGTCAGGACAACCCTGAGAGCAATCAGGTGACAAGCATCAATCAGCAGGATTTGGAGAAGGTCATCGAGTTTACCAATCCGAGCCTCTACAGCAACTACGGTCTGGAGCCCGACCTGCACAACAACTTCCGTCCTGAGGAGCAGTACGAGAACGGCATTGAGAGCCTCTGGGCTATCCAGTACTCTCGTAACGACGGTTCTACCTATGGTAACCTGAACTGGAGCTACGGCCTCATACCGCCAAACATTCCTGGCGCCACTGATGGAGGTTGTGACTTCTACAAGCCTTCGCAGAACCTCGTCAATGCCTATCGTACGGGCGACAACGGTCAGCCTCTGTTCGACACCTTCAACGCAAAAGACTATAACAAGGATACCGACAATGCCGACCCACGTCTGTTCCTGACCGTAGGCATCCCTGGTCTGCCATATATGTTCAATAAAAACTACATGATGGAGGAAACAAGCATCTGGAGCCGTTCTAATGGACTTTATGGCTATAATGTTTCGCTGAAACAGAACGTAGACCCTGCCCTCATCGGAACTTACCTCATCAAGGGTAGCTACTGGGCAAGTTCAATGAACCGCATCGTCTTCCGCTATGCTGACGTGCTACTGGAACGTGCAGAGGCCTACGCACAACTGGGTCACCCAAATGAAGCCATCCAGCTGGTGAACAGAATACGTACACGTGCGGCTTCAAGCACACAGATGATAAAGAACTATCCTGGCACCTATGGCGTGAAAATCTTTATCCAGAACTACGCTGGCAGCTACAGCAAGGAGGAAGCAATCAAAATTGTCAAGATGGAACGCCGACTGGAGATGGGCATGGAGTGTGAGCGATTCTTCGACCTCGTTCGTTGGGGAGAAGCTGCAAGCGTGATCAACAAGTACTACTCTGAGGAGATAGACAACTGCGCCATCTACAGCGGTGCTCACTTCACTGCTAACAAGGATGAATATCTGCCTATACCATTCAACCAGATCTCCGCATCTAACGGACACTATACTCAGAACATTGGCAATTGGTAATTGACAATTGACAATTGACAATTATAGAAAACTACAACTAAAAACATATATTATGAAAACAATATATAAAGTATTCTGCGCAATCTGCATAATCTGCGGTTTATGGGCTTGCTCTGACGACAACACGAGCAACCTGAACCTGAAAGGCGACTGCATGGTGGAGACGATAGAGCTCGACGGATATGAGGGAATAGTTGACCTCACCTCGCGCACCATCACCGTGCGACTGCCAGAGATATATGATGCTTCGGCTATGGAGGTGACATCACTCAAACTCTCAGACGGTGCACGTTGTAACCTGCACCAGGGCGACATCCTCAACATGAACGAAGCTAAAGACCTCATCGTGAAGAATGGTGACGTACAACTCAACTGGACTCTGTGCGTGCTCAACGACGAAGCAAAGATCTATCAGTTCTATGTCAACGAGATATATCAGGGAGCTATCGACCAAGATGCCAAGACCATCACGATATACGTTCCTGCAACAGTAGACATCACCACGTTGATACCTACCATCACGCTGAGTCCGAACGCTACAGTAACCCCAGGATCGGGTGTGACACAGGACTTCTCCGAACCTGTAGAATATACCGTCACCAACAATTCTGCCGAGAGCACCTATATGGTGACCGTCATCGCCATAGAGAAACCACATGCACTCTTCGTGGGTTCTGCATCAACGATGAACGACCTTGACCCTGAAGCTAAGGCTGCATGCCAATGGATGCTGGGCAACATCAGCAACTCACTCTATGCATCATTTGCCGACCTGCGTAGCGGCACCATAGACCTCTCTGAATGTAAGGTCATCTGGTGGCACTGGCACGTCGATGGAGGAGTCGATGGTCATGATGTATTCGCAGCCAAGGCTACCGACGCTCTGGAAACCAAGAACGTGCTGCGCCAGTTCTACGAGAATGGCGGTGCCTTCTTCTTCACACGCTACGCAACCAACATGCCATCATTCATCGGTGTGACTGGCGACGACGAGTGGACGACACCTAACAACTGCTGGGGACAGAACGAGGATGCCGCAGAGCTATGCGGCGGCCCATGGAGCTTCCGAATATTTGACGGTCAGACCAATCACGCACTATGGCAGAATCTCGTTGCTGGTGAAAACGCACAGGAGGTTTACTGTACCGATGCTGGTTACCATATAACCAACTCTACAGCTCAGTACCACATCGGTACCGATTGGGGAGGTTATGACAACCATGCTGCATGGGAGAACCGCACAGGTGGTAAGATCCTCGGTGTTGGAGGCGACGGTGCCGTAGTGGCATGGGAGTATCCCGCTAATGCCGGCAAGGGTGGCATCATCTGTATCGGTTCGGGATGCTATGACTGGTACTCTTACACCTACGAAGCTGGCTACACCGAGAAATTCCACAAGAATATCGAGATAATTACAAAGAATGCTTTCGACTATTTAATGCAATAAGACTATGAAAAAGAATATATTAGCTATAGCAGCATACCTTGCAACTGCACTCCCCATTGGGGGAGTAGCAGGCGGGGTGCTATCTTCCTGCAGCGACGACAACTTCGGACCCGACCCGTCGCGCGACTGGGATAACACAACATCTTTCTTCGCATCAACCGACGAGGTGGGATTCCAGACATACTACAACCCATCCATCGGACGCTGTGGCGACCCTATGCCTTTCTTCGATCCACAAGCTCAGGACTTCAAGGTGCTCTACCTGCAGGAGTATGACAACAATGCCACTTACAACTTCCATCCCTTCTGGGGCGTGAAGACTACCGACGGTGCCAACTATCAGTCGATAGGCGAGGTACTGCCTACGGCAGAGTCTACTCTGGCTCAGGATGCCGCTCTGGGTACAGGTTGCGCCTACTACAGTGAGGCTGACCACCTATATTACATATACTATACTGGTCATAACGGCAACTGTACCAATCGCGAGGTCATCATGCGTGCAACATCGCCCGACTTCAAGAATTGGACAAAGGATGAGTTGTGGACACTCAAAGGCGACGACTACGGCTACTCTACCACCGACTTCCGTGACCCACAAATCTTCGTTGGCGACGATGGTATGTACCATATGGTCATCGTTTCCAACCTGAAGTTTGCCGAGTTCAAGTCGTCAGATCTGAAAAACTGGCAGCATGTGGGACAGTTCAATATGATATGGGACCGTATGTGTGAGTGCCCGGACATCTTCAAGATGGGCAATTACTGGTATCTTGTATATAGCGAGGCATATCGTGCTCCTTGGAGTCGTAAGGTAAAGTATATGATGGCTACATCATGGGAAGGGCTGAAGGAGTGCTTCTCTGATCCAGGAGCGACCGTTATATCTGGGGATGGTGTCCGTTCCGCTCGGGTACTACTATCTTCGACCGTAATGTCAACGTCGGTGCTGAGGGCGAACCAAACTGGTCGGGAGCACTCGTATGCCACAAAATCATACAGCACGCCGACGGTACACTCACGCTGGGCGAGGTACCTGCTATGGCTGCTAAGTACGACAAACAGCACACAGTGAGGATGGTGGAGAGCAATGGTTGTTCGTCTGCCGATCCCATGAGTTTCTCTCTGTCTGGCAACGATGCCTACGCTCTCTTCAACCGTCTGGACAATCACAACCACATCTCCTTCACCGTCACCACCAACAACAACTGGGATAAATTTGGTATCTCGTTTGTGCGTGGTACGGACTCCAAGAAGTACTACACTCTCGTAGTCAACCCTGAATGGGAAGACGGCAGGAAAATCAATTTCGAAGAGGAAGGTGAAGAAGGTAAGGGCTTTGTTGAGGGTATTGATGGATACAACTTCCAGCGTCCGTCGGACAACGTCTACAATATCGATATTTACACCGACAACTCCGTCCTCGTGATGTACATCAACGATGTTTGTGCATACACCCAGCGCATCTACGGTATACAAAAGAATTGCTGGAGTATCAACAACTATGGTGGCAATGTTGAGGTGAGCAACGTTGAGGTGAGCCTGTACTAAAGAGAACCCACTGCCCACGAACTATTTTCGGGGGCAAAGCATAACCAAGAGAGGGGGTGCATCTGCGCAGATGCACCCCCTCCTATATAAAACATATCTATTTTATGAAAAAAGAGGACAAACCGCTGATTTTCGCAAGGTAATGTACGACCAGTAGGGACCTTGTATGTACTGAGGTGAAATTTTCCCTGAGTAATTTTCCGTGTTCCGCCGTTAGGCTGACTGATGGTATTCAACCAGCGCAAATTTGCGCCCGTTAACTTTCTCCCATGCTGACTGATGGTTCTTTGCTTGAGCGCAAATTTGCGCCCATGTACTTTCTCCCATGCCGGCTCCAT
>ONCJ01000047.1 GCA_900316295.1 uncultured Prevotella sp. | reverse complement strand
CATATATATATAATGTGGAGTCGCCGGCAGTCTGTTTGCCGTCACTCTTGGCTATGAGCATGGAACAGAAATGGATACTCTCTGCAGGGTCACCTGTGGCGTGACCTGTCATGGTGAGCTGGTTGGTCTTGTTTGACTTCACACGGTGAGGCACCTGTGACGTCAGTTTGATGCGCATATTGAGTGCTTGTGGCTTATCTGTCGTGATGCGGATGGCTATGAGTTTGTCGGGATGTGACGCGAAATACTCACGGACATAGTTTATGTCATTGCGCGAATAGCTGATACGCACCAGAGCACTGTCGATGTCGAGTTGGCGTTTATAGTAGGATATGTCGCCTTTGTCGTTGTCGTCGATGATATGAATTGTTGCCAATGGCTGATAGAAGGAGGAGTTGTGCCCTTGCAGGTGGTGTTGCAGGGAGTCGGCGGTGGCATAGTCTTCGTTGAACAATGCCTCACGTATCTTGGGCAGCCATTGGGCAGCACCTGCTCCTTCGTTGTGGTCAACGGGCTTGCCTGTCCAGAGTGTTATGTCATTAAGGTGGATTAGGTCGTCGTCAGGATTGCCGTAGACGAGTGCTCCCATCTTTCCATTTCCTATTGGAAGTGATTCTTCAAAGAATTTGGCAGGCTTGTCGTACCACAATAGCATGGGCATCTGTTGTGCGAAAACAAATGTATGCAGTGCAGCTATTGCCCATATAGTCAGTAGAAATCGTTTCATAGTTTGTTCATTATTTCCTCGACAAAGATAGGGTATTTTACCATTATTCCAAAGAAATAAGTGGAAAAAATGAATAATTCTATGGGGAAATAAAAGAAAAAGCGACGATTTTAGAATAAACCGTCGCTTTTAGAGCAGCAAAATTACAGCTGCTTATAGATGCTTTTGTTATGCATCAATGTTTGCGTATGTCGCGTTTGCTTCGATGAATTCGCGGCGTGGCTCCACGTCGTCGCCCATGAGCATTGAGAATATCTCGTCGGCCTGAGCCGCATTCTCTATCGTCACCTGCTTGAGCAGACGGGTGCTTGGGTCCATGGTTGTCTCCCACAACTGCTCCGGATTCATCTCACCAAGACCTTTGTATCGCTGTGTGTGTAGGGCTGTGGCGTTCTCGTCGCCAGCCACGTATTTGTCGATGAACGCCTGGCGCTGCTGTTCAGTGTAGCAATACTCGGAGAACTTCTTGTATGTGCACTTATACAGAGGTGGTGTGGCAATGTAGAGATGGCCTTCCTCAATGACTTTCGGCATGAAACGATAGAAGAGCGTCATGATAAGTGTGTCGATGTGCGAACCATCGACGTCGGCATCGGTCATGATGATAATCTTATCATAGCGTAACTTCTCAATGTTTGCTTCGCGATCGTCTTCACCTTCTACTCCGAAGCGTACTCCGATAGACTGGATGATGTTCATTACCGACTCTGCCTCGAACACACGATGCCACTGCACTTTCTCTACGTTCAGAATCTTTCCACGCAGAGGAAGGATGGCTTGAGTGTATCGGTCGCGTCCCTGCTTGGCAGAACCACCGGCAGAGTCACCCTCGACGAGGAATATCTCGCACTGTTTTGGATCTTTGTTTGAACAGTCGGCAAGCTTGCCTGGCAGTCCGCCGCCGCTCATCACACTCTTGCGCTGTACGCTCTCGCGGGCTTTGCGGGCTGCGATACGTGCGGTAGCAGCAAGTACCACCTTCTCACATATCTTCTTTGCCTCATTGGGGTGCTCCTCGAGATAATAGGTGAGGGCCTCGCCTACAGCCTGTTGAACGGCGCCAGCAACCTCACTGTTGCCTAACTTGGTCTTGGTCTGTCCCTCAAACTGTGGTTCTGCTACCTTGATGCTGATCACGGCGGTGAGTCCCTCGCGGAAGTCTTCACCAGCAATCTCTATCTTGGCTTTCTCTATCTGCTTAGAGATCTGTGCGTCTTGGTCGGCATAGGCCTTCAATACACGTGTCAGAGCTGTTCGGAAGCCAGTGAGGTGAGTACCACCCTCAATGGTATTGATGTTGTTGACGTACGAGTGGATGTTCTCGCTGTAGTCAGTATTATACATGATTGCGACCTCGATAGGTATTCCCTGTTTTTCAGTCTTCAGGTAGATGACATCATCAAAGAGATGAGTGCGGTGGCGATCGACGTAACGGACAAACTCCTTCAGTCCGTCCTTTGCATGGAACACCTCTTCACGTATCTTGCCGTCTTCGTTAGTACGCAGGTCGCGCAGGGTAATCTTGATGCCGGCATTGAGGAATGCCAGCTCACGCATACGACGAGCTATGATATCCCACTGATAGATGGTGGTGGTAAATATCGTTGGGTCTGGCCAGAACTGCTGGCGTGTACCGCGCTTGTCGGTCTCACCTACAACCTTTACCGGATATAGAGGATGACCTTTCTCGTATTCCTGCTGATATATCTTTCCGTCACGATAGACCTGTGACATCATGTGCGTAGAAAGAGCATTGACACATGACACACCTACACCGTGGAGTCCGCCGCTGACCTTATAGGAGCCCTTGTCGAACTTACCACCTGCATGGAGCACTGTCATAACGACTTCAAGAGCCGACTTGTGCAGCTTCTCATGCTCGTCAACAGGTATGCCTCGTCCGTTGTCTTCTACTGTTATGGAGTTGTCTTCATTGATAGTCACTTCGATATCGGTGCAATAGCCTGCCATAGCCTCGTCGATAGAGTTGTCGACGGTCTCGTTTACAAGATGATGGAGTCCTTTCTCGCTGATGTCACCAATATACATTGCCGGGCGCTTGCGTACTGCCTCGAGGCCTTCAAGCACCTGAATATTACTGGCTGAATAGTTGCCTTGATTGTTCTTAATTTCTGCCATTATGTTGTTTAAGTATGTTTTATCACAATTGTTTGCAAAGATACAAATAATTGGTCAAATACTTTAGTATTTGGATGCTAAAAGTACTTAAAAAATGAACGTTGGAAGGTCTATGGCGTTTGGAAATAAAAAAGCCATACTCGAATGACGAGTACGGCTTTTATGGTTTGCAGGTTTGTTCCTGTAGTCTTAGAGCTTTGCGATGTGTGCGCAGAGGCTTGACTTGAGGTTAGCTGCCTTGTTCTTGTGGATGATGTTGGTCTTAGCCAACTTGTCGAGCATCTTCTGTATTGAAGGATAGAGCTTTGTAGCCTCGTCCTTGTCGGTCATTGCGCGCAGTTTGCGAACAGCGTTACGCATGGTCTTAGCATAATAGCGGTTGTGCTCGTTACGTGTCTTTGTCTGACGAATTCTCTTAATAGATGATTTGTGATTTGCCATTGTTGTTTTAACTTTTTAATTCTTTAATTTTTCAATTCTTAAATTTTTCATATCAGGCCTGTGGGTCTTGTGCTTGGCATGCTGCCCTGGGCGAGCCAATGTAATGCGTAATGCTTAATGCTTAATGCGTAATGCTTAATGCTTAATGCGTAATGCGTAATGCTTAATGCGTAATTGGCTCTCTGCCACCAGTCCTCCCTTGTGGGTGGCGCATCGCTGCGCGATGACAGACTTATGAGTAGTCCCTAGGAGAGTCGAACTCCTCTTTAGAGAATGAAAATCTCTCGTCCTAGCCGATAGACGAAGGGACCATGTTGTTTGCATTTGACAAAATGTGATTTGTTTGTGTTTTGTCAAAAAGCGGGTGCAAAGGTACGAGTTTTATTCCATTCTACCAAATTTTCGTAAGATATTTTTCTTATTGACAGAGATTTTACTATCTTCGCAGCAGAAAACGGAGTGTATGCTGATAAAAACGAAAGCCATCGTGTTACATTCATTGAAGTACGGTGATGCTTCTGTGATTGTTGAGATGTTTACCGAACAGAATGGTAGGCAGGCATTTGCTGTTCGTATTCCCAAGACATCAAAAGCGAAGGTGAAGAAGCAGTATTTCCAACCATTGACAATTCTTGATATAGAGTACGACTACAGGCAGAAAACTGATCTTCAGAGGCTGCGTGATGTGAGGATAGCTATGCCGTTCTCGTCTGTTCCATTTGATCCTGTCAAGATGTCGGTGGTTTTGTTCTTGGCTGAATTCCTTCATTATGTCACCCGTGGCGAACAGCAGAATATTCCTTTATATCAATATATAGAGAATAGTCTGGAGTGGTTGGATGCATGTGATGGTGGTTTTGCCAATTTCCACCTGGTGTTCACGATGAGGCTGGCGCGTTTCCTTGGCTTCTTTCCTAACCTTGAAGACTATGTCGATGGCTGCTGCTTCGACCTGCGCAGTGCTTCGTTTGTCATCATGCCTCCACTGCATTCTGATTTCCTTAAGCCACAGGAGGCTGCACGTGTCAATCAGTTGATGAGGATGAACTATGAGACCATGCGACTGTTTAAGATGTCACATGCCGACCGTAACCAGATAACAGATGTGATAATGCGATATTATCGCCAGCATGTGCCACAGATGCCTGAGCTACGATCGCTTGAGATAGTCAGGGAGCTGTGGAGGTGACGGGAACGGTAACGAATACGCCTATTGCTGCATCAGGAAAGCCTTGAAATCAGCAAAGTCTTTTGACATCTGTACGCTTTGCTTCGTGCCCTTCATGAAGGCGGCAAGACGTTCGGGTATCTCTACGTCTATATTGTCGATGGCATCGACCTTCTCCTTAAACTTAGCAGGATGGGCAGTCTCGCAGAACACTCCAATCTCACCTGTCTTCAAACCGTCCTTCAAAGCCTGATAGCCGCATGCTCCATGTGGATCGAGAATGTAGCCTGTGCGCTTGTAGCAGTCCTGCATGGTGGCCTTTATCTGTTCGTCAGTATAGGTTGCTCCGCTAATGAGGCTTGTGATGCGTTCGTGAGTTGCCTCCTCATTCCTCGTTCCACCTTCCTCATTCCTTGAATAAAGGTCAATGATACGAGCGAAATTGCTTGGGTCGCCTACGTCCATGGCGTTGGCGAGTGTCTGCTTTGTAGGTTTCGGCTCATACTTGCCTGTCTGCAGGTATTTGTAAAAAATGTCATTGGCATTGTTGGCAGCGATAAATCGCTTTATGGGGAGTCCCATCTGATGACCAAAGAGTGCGGAACAGATGTTGCCGAAGTTACCTGATGGAACGCACATGACTATATTAGAGGTGAGAGCCTTTATCCTTGCATAGGCATTGAAGTAGTAGAACGCCTGCGGAAGGAAGCGCGCCACGTTGATGCTGTTGGCAGAGGTGAGGCGCATGTGCCTGTTGAGCTCCTCATCCATGAATGCGTTTTTAACCAGCGCCTGGCAGTCGTCAAATACGCCGTCAACTTCTATTGCTGTGATGTTCTTGCCAAGAGTGGTGAACTGGCTTTCCTGTATCTTGCTTACCTTGCCTTTGGGGTAGAGCACATATACATGAATACCATCCACTCCGAGGAAGCCGTTGGCAACGGCAGAGCCCGTGTCGCCGCTGGTGGCTACGAGTACGTTGACGTCGCCTTGCCCCTTGCTCCCTTCTTCCTGCTCCTTGCTCCCTTCTTCCTGCTCCTTGCTCCCTGCTCCTTGCCCCTTTATGAAATATTGCAGCAATCGTGCCATGAATCGTGCACCAACATCCTTGAAGGCGAGGGTAGGACCATGGAAGAGCTCAAGGGCGTAGATGCCGTCTTCCACCTTTACCACAGGACAGTCGAAGGCGAGTGTGTCGTAGACAATCTTCTTCAGTGCCTCTGCTTCTACGTCTTCTCCGAAGAAGGCGTCAGCTACGGTGTAGGCAATCTCTTGGAATGTCATGTTTTCGATATTGTCGAAAAACTCCTGTGGAAGTCTCTTGATCACTTCTGGCATATAGAGTCCACGGTCTTCTGCCAGTCCTTTCACCACTGCTTTCTCCAGCGTAGCTATGGGTGCCTTGTGGTTTGTGCTGTAGTATTTCATGCGTTTGCTATTATTTTGCGGTGCAAAGGTAAGAAAAATGTAGGAAATAGAAAGTGTAATAATACAAAAAAGAAAAAATAGCGAGGACTTAATGCCCTCGCTACCTTTTCATAGTGGATTATCTTGTGTATTATTTCACAATCTGCTTCTTGCCGTTCTTGATTACAAGTCCCTTGTAGTTCTTGCCCACCTTCTGACCAGCGATGTTGTAAGCGTCAGCCTTAGCGTCAGCCTCGTCGCCTTCGATGCCGTTGATGCCTGTAGGGGTTTCTTTGTAGGTGAACTGGATGGCAAAGCTCTCATGGTTATCCTTGTTTGGTGCAAAGTAATGTTTTCCGTTATTGTCCTTAACCTGGAAGTAGCCGTGCAGAATGTATGTCTTTCCGTCGGTCAGACCGATTTCGTCATCTGTAATCCTGATGATGTCCGTATTAGTGACGGTCGCTGTTAAGCTTTGCTCGTCACCGTTTATAGTTACGTTATCTGTGTACATTCCTCTCTGCACTTGTGTGCTTGCAGAGCCGTCGGCTGTAGTAATCCAGCATTCCAGGTTTGACGAAGCGGCTACGCTTGAGATGACGGTTGTGGTAAAGCCTGTTATGCTCAGCACGCTAACTTCTCCAAGGTCGTCGTTGCCGTTATTATATACGCTACCATCCTTGTTGAAGTTGATAGTTGTTGCGGTGCCATCTACGTTGAGGGTCATGGTTGCGGTGTTCTCAGCCTTGAACTGTACCGGAGGTATGCCGTTCTGGAACTTCACCTTGAAGTTGTTCTCACCGTTCTTATAGGTATAATCGTATGTGGTACCGTCGGTAGAGCCTTCGAAGTAGAACTCCAGGATGTAGTTGGTGTTGGCATCGAGGTCGCTGCCTGCAACTTCTAGTTTGAGATTCTCAGCCTTCCATACGTCGTCGGTGCTGTCGTAGGTGAATGGTACTGTCTTAAAACCGCCGCTTTGGGGCAAGATTTGTGTACTGCCGTCCTCGGAGGTCAGCCTGAGTTGTCCTTGGACACTTTGGAAGCTGCCCACAGGAGTAATCGTGATGCTGTTGATTACGAAATCATTCGTTGCCTCGTCAGACAGGTCGGCAAACAACTCCTTTCCATTGGCTACAACAGGGATGTTTTCGTTCGTCCCGCTAAGAGTAGAGCTGATAGTTACTGCGGAGAAGGAGGGAGAGGTGGTTGTCTTTGCCTTGTAAATCATTACGCTGGTTCTTGTACTCGTTGAGTTTCCTTGCGGGTACATGTTCCAATAAAGGCCGTAGCGATTGTATTCATCAGGACCTGCTTCAAGTGCAGTTCTTAGTTCTCCGAGTGTAAAGGTAAGAGTATTTTCACCAAGAGCTTTGATCGGAACGTCTGCAACCTTTATACTGTTGTCGCCAAGACTGGTGATAGAACCTGTCCCCCAACCAACGATGGAAATGGCACTCCCGCCATCATCTTTCGTAAGTTCACCTGTGGTAGTGTAAGTGAAGACTACCTTAGCGTTGTCTTCATACCCATCAAACTCGCTAGCAAGGATGTTGCCCCACTGGTCATATTCGATAGCAGTTCCAGTCTCCTCGTATTCGATAGCTTCTGTCAGGTATACACGGCTGACCTTGATGACATCATCAGCAGCCTTGCCTTGGATGGAGAGCTGGTAAACCGAGGTTGCTTTTGTCGGGTCAAAGTCGACAACGATTGCTGTTTGGGAGGTTATGTTTCCAAATGTCTGCTCGGCTATGGTTACGTGGCTGTTGCTTGAGTCTGTGAAATACACTTTACCCCAGTCGTTAGTGTAGCTGTCGATTACAACGGTCAGCTTGTTGTACTTTGACCAGTCTGCGCCACTGCCCCAGCCAATAGAACCTCCTCCATAGCCGTCGGTAAGGGTAATTGTCATTACACCTTCTTCATAGGTGGTGGTGGCGTTATATCCCCATCCCCATCCAGAGGAAATGTCAATGTCCTCGGTGGCCTGAGCCTTTGCTCCCGTAACGATGGCGAGAGCCATTAGAATTAAAGTAAAAAGTTTTTTCATAGCAGTTGGAATTTAGTTATTATTGTCATTTTCTTCGACTCACGCTGCAAGAATAGCGAAACTTCCACAAACCATCAAAAAGCTCGTTTTTGTTTTTTGCCGTCTTGCAGATGCAAAAATACAACAATGAAGCGTGCGTTGCAAAAATTTTTGCGAGTTTTTTTCGCTCGGAAGTGAAATTTACGGAAATGTTTACAAATTGCCCCCAAAAAATGATATGTATATTATTTAACTCAAAAACTATAGTTTTTTATTTGCAATTACTATGTTTGTGAAAGGTGAAGATTAAATTTTCAATATGGGGTGGAATTAGTATCGCGCATTCATATTTATATATAGGCGATTTTTTTGCGAATAGAGAATTTTTTCACTTTTCACTTTTTCACTTTTCACTTTTCACGACGAGATTCTCATACCCCTTTCATTTGGAAGTGAAATTTCTTCGAAATCTATACAGCTTCATCGCTGTGAATCTCAATCGCCTGCTGCCATGAACGCCTCCATGAACTCGCGGAGTCGCAATAGCCCGTAACTGCCACTGACACAGCTCACCTCGTCGTAGGTCTGGACATCGTCTGCCTGAATGCCTGAATACCATATCAGGAAGGGTACGGGCTCACCCACGTGTACTCGTAGCTCCACGGGTGTGAGGTGGTCGGGAAGGACGGCTATACATACTTTCTCGTCGGATGCTTCTGCCGCTTCCACTATCGGCTTGATGAGTCGCTGGTCAAGGTAGCTGATGGCTCGGAGCTTCAGTTCGAGGTCGCCGTCATGACCTGCCTCGTCGGTTGCCTCGACGTGAACAAATATAAAATTGTCCGATTTCATCGCCTCTATCGCTGCTTTTGCTTTGCCCTCGTAATTGGTGTTTGCAAGCCCTGTAGCCCCTGGAACCTTGATTATTTTCAGTCCGGCATACTTGCCTATGCCTTGTATCAAGTCGACGGCAGAGATCACGCTGCCGCTCTTTATCTGCGGAAACTGCTCCATGAGGGTCTGCATGGATGGCCTGTAGCCTCCTGACCACGGCCAGATGCTGTTGGCTTGGCGCTCACCCTTGGCAGCCTTGGCAAGGTTGTATGGGTGCTTTGCGAGCAGCTCCTGCGACTTTAGGATAAGCTCATTGAGGAGAGAGGCCGTTTGGGATGCTGAGAGGCGTGCGCCTTCATCATGCTCTTGCTCTTCCGCTTGCACAAGCAACGGTTGCCATTCTTCGTTGGGATGGTCGTGGGGAGGATTGCAGATAATATTCTTGTTGCCTCCCTTGATGATGAGCAGGTGGCGATATTGTATGCCGCAGATGAATGTTACACGTTGACACCCCTCGCGTTCATTGATGGGTTTGGCGAGTGTCTCGTTCAGGTAGTCAATGAGCACTCGGGCGTCGTCAGTCTCCAAGTTGCCACCATTGTGGGTGATGATCTTGCCTTCCTCCAGGGTGATGATGTTACATCGGATGGCAAAGTCGTCAGGTTGCATCTCATATCCTATGCTTGCAGCCTCCAAGGGACCACGTCCTTCGTAAACTTTGTTGAGGTCATATCCCAGAATGGCAGTGTTGGCTACTTCTGAACCTGGGGGGAATCCCTCGGGCACGGTGATGAGTCTGCCGCATCGTCCCTCTCGAGCCAGCTTGTCCATCATTGGTTTGTGGGCATACTGTAATAGTGTTTTTCCTCCGAGTCGTTCTACAGGAAGGTCGGCCATGCCGTCGCCTAATATTATAATGTGCTTCATGGTCCTTAGATGTTAGCGATTGACATGATGTTTGCAAAGACTCCTGCAGCAGTCACGCTGGCACCAGCTCCGTATCCTTGAATGAGCATAGGATACTCCTTATAGCGCTCTGTGGTGAGCAATACGATGTTGTTGGAGCCTTCAAGGTTGAAGAATGGATGGTCGCTTGCAACCTCCTGCAGCGAGACGGAAGTCTTGCATACCGTCTGAGTATTATCAACGTCTGCACCTGCTATCTCCATCTTTGCTACAAATCGCCAGCGCTTGCCTTCGCTTTCAAGCACTTTGCGACGCTTCTCGAAGTCTGCGTCGAGTTGCGGCAGGTTCTTCCAGAAGTCATCTACGCTGCCGTTGAAATATTCGTCAGGTACAAAAAGATGTTTTTCCACATCTTCTTGTTCTACCTTGTAGCCTGCCTCGCGAGTGAGGATGACCAGTTTGCGTATCACATCCTTGCCGCTGAGGTCTATGCGCGGGTCTGGCTCAGAGTAGCCCTGCTCCTTAGCACGCCTGACAGTCTCGGAGAACGGCACGTCGGCGCTGATTTCGTTGAATATGAAATTGAGCGTGCCCGACAGCACAGCTTCTATCTTTAGGATCTGATCGCCAGAGTTGCGCAAGTCGTTGATGGTTCCTATGATGGGCAATCCTGCTCCTACGTTGGTTTCAAATCGGAAGAACACTCCACGGCGCAGAGCAGTTTGCTTCAGTTCGATATATTTGTCGTACTCTGAAGATGCTGCCACCTTATTGGCTGCAACCACCGATATGTTGTGTTCAAGGAATGTCTGATAGAGAGCCGCTACCTCGTTGGATGCGGTACAATCTACGAATACTGAATTGAATATGTTCATGCCAAGCACATCCTCACGTAACTTCTGTGGTGAGCTGGGGGCAGAAGCTTTCAACAGCTCACGATAGTTGTCGAGGTCAAGGCCGTCGCGGTCGAAGATGGCATTCTTTGAGCTGGCGATTCCCACCACATTCAGTTTCAGTCCGTTGCGTTGTTTCAACTCCTCGTATTGCGAGCGTATTTGTTCGATGAGTTTTCCTCCCACCGTACCTACTCCGCAGATGAAAAGGTTGAGTACCTTATATTCTGACAGGAAGAAGGAGTCGTGGAGCACGTTGAGCGATTTGCGTAGGAAACGCGAGTCAACGACAAATGAGATGTTTGTCTCTGACGAACCCTGGGCACATGCAATCACGCTGATACCACTTCGTCCCAAGGTGCCGAACAGCTTGCCTGCTATACCTGGAGTGTGCTTCATGTTTTCACCCACGATAGCTATTGTGGCGAGACCACTCTCTGCATGCATAGGGAACATAGCTCCTGTCTCAATCTCCTTAGCAAACTCATCGTTGAGAACGCGGACGGCTTCTGGCGCGTCTTCGTCGCGCACACCTATTGAGGTAGAGTTCTCCGATGATGCCTGAGCAACCATGAATACGCTGATTCCGTTGGAGGCAAGTGCAGTGAAGATACGCTGGTTGACACCGATGACGCCCACCATGGCGAGTCCTGTCACCGTGATGAGTGTTGTCCCCTTGATACTGGATATACCCTTGATAGGTTTGCGGTCATTGTCAATCTTCTCCTTGATGAGAGTACCAGGATGATTAGGATTGAAGGTGTTCTTTACCTTTATTGGTATGTTTTTGATGCAAACAGGATAGATGGTAGGTGGATAGATGACTTTTGCGCCGAAATTGCAAAGCTCCATCGCCTCCACGTATGACAGTTCGTTGATGGTATACGCTGTTTTAATGACTCGTGGATCGGCAGTCATGAACCCGTCAACGTCAGTCCAAATCTCTAATACCTCTGCATCAAGAGCCGCAGCAATGATACTTGCTGTATAGTCGCTTCCGCCACGTCCAAGATTGGTAGTCTCCATAGAGTCTCGGTCGCGAGCGATGAAACCCGGTACAACACTAACGCGTGGCATGTCGCTAAAGGTATTGCGTACCAACTGGTATGTCAATGATGCATCGAGTGTGTTCTTTCCATTCTTACGCTCGGTGCGGATGAAGTCACGAGCATTCATACGCTTGGCACCGCGGATGAGAGTAGCCACAATGTTGGACGATAGACGTTCACCATACGACACTATTGCGTCCTGTGTCTTCTTGCTCAGGTCGTGTATCAAGAAAACACCAAAATAAATAGAACGTAACTGCTCGAGCAAAGCGTCTACCTTATTAAATAATGTCTCTTGGTCGCTGGTGTCGGTGATAATTGAGTCTATCATCTGATGATGACGGTCGACGATGGCGTCAAACTCGCTTTTCCATCGCTCGTCGCCCTGTTGGGCAAGGCGTGAGGTCTCTATCAGCTTGTCTGTGATACCACCAAGGGCACTCACTACAACGATGACAGGCTGCTTCTTTGCCTCATTCTCTACTATGCTTTTCAAGCTCAAAATACTCTTTACGGAACCCACGGATGTTCCGCCAAACTTCAATACTTTCATCTTTCGATACGTTTTTGTTAATATTATTGCTGCCCCGAAACAAACGGGGAATCGCAAAACTTGGCTGCAAAGTTACGAAAAGTCGAGAGAAATGCAAAAGGAAAACTTGCTTTTCTTTTCATTTCCGAGCCGAAGTAACTTCGGCGAAGTCAGAGATAATAAAAAAGTGAAAAGGTAAAAGGGTTAAAAGGTAAAAAAGTGACAGTATTATTATTTTTTTTGTACTTTTGCAGCGTACAACCAATCAAAAGACGATGACACAGGAAGAAAAGACAAAGATAGAAGAGAGGATTGTCGACGTGCTGAAAACCGTATATGATCCTGAGATTCCAGTGAATATATTCGACTTAGGGATGATATATAAGGTAGATGTTGGTGAGGATTATACGGTGGATATTGATATGACGTTTACAGCACCTTCGTGTCCTGCGGCAGACTTTATCCTCGATGACGTGAGGACAAAGGTGGAGAGCCTTGACAATGTGAAAAGCGCAAACATCAACCTTGTGTTCGAACCTGCGTGGGATCAAAGTATGATGTCGGAAGAAGCACGGGTGGAACTAGGAATGGATTGAAAGACCCTAAGGTCCTTAAGGTCCTTAAGGTCCTTAAAGTCCTTAAAGTCTTTAAAGTCCTTAAACTCCTTAATAATATGAAGAAAATTTATTTCCTTTCGGATGCTCATCTTGGCTCATGGGCTATTCCGCATCGCAGGATGCAGGAACGACGATTGGTGCGCTTTCTTGACTCTATAAAGGATAGCGCCTCTGCCGTCTATCTATTGGGCGACATGTTTGACTTCTGGAATGAATATAAGTATGTAGTGCCGAAGGGCTATACACGATTTCTGGGGAAACTATCTGAGCTGACTGATATGGGAGTAGAGGTCCACTATTTTACGGGTAACCATGACTTGTGGACCTATGGCTATCTGGAACAAGAGTGTGGAGTGATACTGCATAGGCAGCCACTCACGGTGGAACTCTATGATAAGGTGTTCTTCCTTGCTCATGGTGATGGGCTCGGCGATCCCGACAAGCAGTTTAAACTGCTTAGATGGGTGTTCCATAATAGAACTTGCCAGCGACTGCTCAATGCTGTGCATCCACGATGGGGCATGTGGTTTGGACTTACTTGGGCCAAGCATAGTAGGATGAAACGTCCTGACGGAAAGGAACCGCCATATATGGGTGAGGACAAGGAGCACTTGGTTCTCTTTGCAAAGGATTATCTGAAGTCACATACTAACTTGGACTATGCGATTTTCGGTCACAGACACATAGAACTCGACCTAATGCTTTCTAAGAAAACACGTATGATCATCCTCGGTGACTGGATACAGCAGTTTACGTATGTTGTGTTTGATGGCGACAAACTGTATATGGATAATTATATTGAAGGAGAGACCAATCCATAGGAGTTTAGTTGAATAAAAGTGGCGTTTCGTTGAAAGAATTTGCGGACACCAAGTAAACCTCTTATCTTTGCACCAAGAAAAATACATGGTTAGTCTTTTTTAGGTAATTTAGGTTAGTAATTAGGATTTGACGTAGTTAATCGCAAAAGGAGATGGAATTATAGGTTAATAGTTTTTCAAAATAGTAACACAGGTTTGTAGATTAATTTAAGTCAATTGAAAAGGTGGAAGTCGTGATGACCTCCACCTTTTTATTATTTGGAAACTCAAAACCCCAAAACTCAGCCAACTACATCTGTGCTATCACTTCTTCCTCTGTCACAAGGTTGAAGTCGCCAGGAACAGAGTTCTTAAGCTGTGATGCGGCAAGTGCGAAGTTAAGACATCTTTGTGGATCGCTGTTCCACTTGCCACGGGCATGAATAAATGCTGCGACAAAAGCATCGCCGACACCCATAGGGTCGATAACGGGACAGATGTCGTAGATGCGTGTGGTATAGATAATGCCGTCGCTCCACAATACACCCGTCAACGTGTGATGGTTGGTGGTGATCTGGTTGCGCAAAGCAATGAGCATCTGGCGGCATCGTGGAAATTGCTTGTGCAGCATAGAAAAATAGCTCTCGTACGCTTTGATGTCTATTTGATAACTGCTGTCAAGGGCTTCAAACGGTATTTGTGGCAATTGTGAAGCCACCTCCCATTCGTTCTGGTCACCAAAGATGAAATCGCTATATTCCATCAGCTTGTGTAACACTTCTTGAGCGTTGGCGCCATATCTCCACAGGTTTTTCCTATAGTTGATGTCACATGAGATGAAAAGCCCCATTTTATCGGCTGTTCTTACGGCTTCGAAGGTGGCATCCTTGGAGTCGTGTGAGAGTGCACATGTGATACCCGAGCAATGAAATAGTGAGGCATCGCTGAATACATCATGCCAATCAATCATCCCTGGAGTCATCGAGTAGAATGCAGAACCCTTTCTGTCGTACACAACACGAGAATTGCGCATGGCTGCGGCTGCTTCAAAGTAATATGTGCCAAGGCGCTCACCGCCCCAGCATACATGATCGAGCCGAAGTCCATATTCACGCAAACTCATCATGCAGGCATGACCCATATCGTTGTCGGGCAGTCGGGTGACATACTCCACGTTGTTGCCAAACATCGCCATCGACACAGCGGCATTGGCCTCACTGCCACCATAGTTGCCATGAAGCTCGCGCCCCTGTGACAGTCTTCTGCTGCTATCCTTAGAGAGGCGCAGAAGCGCCTCTCCGAAGGTTACGATCTTATGATTACAGTCATGCATCTGCTGCTCCTGATATCCTTATTTGTTTAGTACAAGGTTCATTGTGTCGCGGGCAATCACTATCTCCTCGTCGGTAGGTACTACCCATACTTTAACTTTTGAGTCATCGGTGGAGATCTCTGCCTCCTTGCCGCGAGTGTTGTTCTTTGCGTCGTCAATCTTGATGCCCAGGAACTCCAGTCCCTCGCACGACTCCTTACGCATGTCAATCTGGTTCTCACCAACACCTGCAGTAAAGGCGATAGCATCTACGCCTCCCATGGCAGCTGCGTAAGCACCAATATATTTCTTGATGCGATAGAAATACATCTTTAGTGCCAGCTTAGCACGCTCGTTGCCCTCATTGGCTGCATTCTCTACGTCGCGCATGTCGCTCGAGATGCCTGAGATACCCAACACTCCGCTCTCTTTGTTCAGATAGTCAGCCATCTCTTGAGGCTTTTTCCCTAACTTTTCCATGATATATGTCACGGCAGAGGCATCAATATCACCAGAACGGCTACCCATCATTACTCCAGCAAGTGGTGTGAGACCCATAGATGTGTCCATTACTTTGCCGTCCTTGATGGCAGCAACAGATGCGCCGTTTCCAATGTGACAGGTGATAATCTTCAAGTCTTTAATATCCTTGCCGAGTAACTCAGCCAGACGATGTGACACGTAGCGATGGCTTGTTCCGTGGAATCCATAACGACGAACATGATACTTCTCGTAGATTTCGTATGGGACGGCATAGAGATATGCATAGTCTGGCATAGTGCTATGGAAAGCATTGTCGAATACAGTCACCTGTGGTACTGTTGGCATCAAGTGGTCGACGGCACGTATACCTTTCAGGTGACCAGCATTGTGAACAGGAGCAAGGTCGCAAAGGCTCTCGATGCCATCCTCAACCTCCTTTGTAACGATGCAGCTCTTCTCGAAGAGGTCGCCACCTTGCACGATACGGTGACCGACAGCGTCAATCTCGTCAAGGCTCTTTATCGCACCGTATTCCTTGCTCAGCAAGGTCTGGAAAACGAAGTTGACACCCTCTTTATGGTCGGGCATGTCATGCATTAAGGTTTTCTTCTCTCCATTGGGTAGTGTCAGTTTCAGAAACGCCTCGTCTAGCCCGATACGCTCTACACCTCCTTGTGCCAATACGCTCTCGTCATCCATGTTGTACAGCTTGTACTTGATAGAAGACGAGCCGCAGTTTAATACTAAAATCTTCATACTATTCTTGTTTTATTCTGTTTATGCCTTTGCATCCATTGCTTGACAAGCAGTGATGGCAACCATATAATAAATGTCTTCTACAGAGCAACCACGGCTGAGATCATTAACAGGACGTGCGATACCTTGTAGGATTGGACCAATGGCAATAGCGTCGCCGAGGCGCTGAACCAGTTTATAGCCAATGTTGCCTACCTCGAGATTAGGGAATACCAGTACGTTGGCATGTCCGGCGATGGCACTACCTGGCGCTTTCTTCTCACCTACTGATGGTACGAGGGCTGCGTCAGCCTGTAGCTCACCATCAATCTTCAGTGCTGGGTCGAGCTCCTTTGCCAGTTTTGTCGCTTCGATAACTTTGTCAACAACCTCATGTGTCGCACTTCCTTTGGTAGAGAAACTCAGCATAGCCACACGTGGATCAGTAAAGCCAGCAACGCTCTTTGCTGTCTGTGCTGTACAAACGGCAATCTGTGACAGTTGTGCGGCATCGGGCATCGGAGTTACGGCAACATCACCAACAACGAGAACACCATTCTCTCCGTATTGCTGTTGCTTTGATATGAGCAGCATACCACCACTGACACATGTGATGCCTGGGGCGCACTTGATGATTTGCAATGCTGGACGCAGGGTGTCTCCTGTGGTGCTCAATGCTCCGGAGATCTGCCCGTCTGCACCCTCGGTCTTGATAATCATACATCCGAGATAGAGCGGATTCTTTACTAATTCACGAGCCTGCTCAATGGTCATGCCCTTCTTCTTGCGCAGTTCAGCTAGTAGTTGAGCATATTCCTCGCTCTTTGGGTTGTTCTCAGGATCGATGATGGTTGCCTTATCAATGTTTGTCAGACCCCATCCTTGTGCCAACTGCTTTATCTCTTCGGGATTGCCAATGAGGATAAGTTCTGCCAATTCGTCTGCCAAGACTTTGTCAGCTGCTCTAAGTGTTCTCTCTTCCGTTGCTTCTGGCAACACGATGCGCTGCTTGTTACTTTTGGCACGCGCACAAATTTGTTGTAGTAAATCCATGATAGTTATTAAATATGTTTGTTTTGTAATAATCTGCAAATGTACGAAATATATATCGTAATAGTATATATTCGAAAAGACTTTTTAGAATTTTTACTATTCTGCCAACTCTTGCGTCAGTATACTCTCCAACTGTTCAGCAGATAGTCTCAGCTGAAATTCTCCTTTCATCGCTACGCTGATACGTCCTGTCTCTTCCGATACTACAATGGCTATGGCATCGCTTTCTTGCGATACTCCCATGGCTGCTCTGTGACGTAATCCCAAGGACTTCGGTATTTCTTGATCGTGGCTAACTGGCAGTATACATCCTGCTGCTTTGATGCGTTTGTTGGAGATGATCACAGCTCCATCGTGTAGTGGTGAGTTTTTGAAGAAGATGTTCTCTATGAGTCGTTGATTTATGCGTGCGTCTATCTGGTCACCTGTCTCAATGATATCGTTCAGTGGCATAGTACGTTCCATCACGATGAGTGCCCCCACTTTGTTTCTGCTCATACTCATACATGCCATCACTATTGGCATGATAGCCTCTTTGTCAGTAGACTTCTCGTTCCTGTTAGCGAAGCGTGCCATTATCTTCTGAACCCTACGGTGAGTACCGAGGTTATAAAAGAACTTCCTTATCTCTTCTTGGAAGAGTACGATAATACCAATCACACCCACGCTCACCAGCTTGTCCATGATGTTACCAAGAAGTCGCATCTCTAAGACCTGACTCACAAAGAGCCAGATAACTACAAATACCAATATGCCGATGAACACGTTGAGCGAGCGTGAGTCACGCATCAGTCGGTAGATATAGTAGAGCATCAGTGCTACCAGCACGATGTCTATCACGTCTTTTATTCCAAATTCTAAAAAGTTCATAGTTTGTTTGTTATCTTCACGGCTTCTACAGCCTCTGTGACATCATGTACTCTCAGTATGTTGCAGCCTTTCATTAGTGCAATAGTATTGACCACGGTAGTGCCATTCAGAGCTTCTATAGGTGTTATGCCAAGAGTGGTATATACCATACGCTTCCTTGATACCCCTACGAGCAGAGGCAATCCTAACGAGTGTAGCATCTCCATGTTGCGCAGGATGCCGAAGTTCTCATCAATATTTTTGCCGAAACCGAACCCTGGGTCGATGATAATGTCTTTCTGTCCGAGACTCCTCAGTTGTCTTATCTTGTCTGTAAGGTCTATAATCATGCTGTTGATGTCGGGCGCTTGCGAAGTGAGGATGTAGGGTGTTCCCAGCCTTGCTGTCATCGCAAACATCTCGTCGCTGCCACCCGATATGTCATTGACAATGCTTACGCCATATTCTTCCACAGCCATACGTGCTACTTCGGGACGGAAGGTGTCTACTGACACAATAGTTCCTTGACATTCTCTCATGATGATGGGTAGACACCATCTCAGTCTTTCCGTCTCAGTCTTCTCATCGGTTGGCTCGCTGTTTGGTCGGGTAGAGCAGGCACCCACATCTATTATCGTGCCGCCTTGTCCTGTTATCTCACGAACTCTTGCAGCTATAGCATCTTCATCCTGCATCCTCGAAGCAGGATAAAACGAGTCGGGAGTACAGTTGAGTATGCCCATTACTTGTGGCTTCGACAGATCCATCAACCTGCCTCCAGCCACCTGTATATAGTTGTGAAAAGCGTTCATCTCTGCAAAAATAATGATATAAATCGGAAAAACCGACTTATTTCCGAAAAAACAACTATCTTTGCATCAAATTAAGTAAGAAAAGGCTATTTCGGCCTTGTAAACAACTTTAGAATTATGGATATAAAATCGCTCTATCGTCTTTATCAGGAACATCCATGTATAACCACTGACAGTCGTGATTGTCCCGAGGGAAGTATCTTTATTGCACTCAAAGGTGCGTCGTTCGATGGTAATAAGTTCGCTGTACAGTCGCTTGAGAAGGGCTGCGCCTACGCCATCGTTGACGACAAAGACATATATAATAAATATGTGTCGGCTACTCACTCTTCGCAACTGATATTGGTAGACGACTGCCTGCAGACTTTTAAAGATATTGCACGCGAGCACCGTCGCCAGTTCGACATCCCTGTCATAGGTATTACAGGTACTAACGGAAAAACAACAACCAAGGAACTCATCGCAGCCGTCCTGGGTGAGAAATTCAATGTGCTGTATACCCAGGGCAACTTCAATAACGATGTGGGTGTGCCAAAAACTCTGTTCCGACTGAATAAAGAACATGAGATAGCTGTGATAGAGATGGGTGCCAGCCATCCTGGTGATATCAAGACCCTTGTAGAGACTGCAGAACCCACATGCGGACTTATAACAAACGTCGGGCGAGCACATCTGCAAGGCTTTGGTTCTTTCGAGGGTGTCATCAAGACTAAGTGTGAGCTATACGACTTTTTGCGAACTCGAGAGGATGGACTTATATTCCTTAATGCTGACAATCAGTACCTTACAGACCAGATTGATGACGATGATACTTTGTGGATAACACCTTATTCCACAGATCCTAAAAAACAGTATAATTGTATCAGCGGCGAGGTCATCGCCTGCGATCCGTTCCTGAAGATTCGATGGCGTGAGCCTTTGATGGAGATTGAGGAGCGTGGCGGGTCTATAAAGTGGCATAAGGTACAGACTCATCTCGTGGGAGCTTACAACATCGACAATATCCTTGCAGCTATCGCCGTCGGTATCAACTTCGGAGTAGAGCGCAAGAAGATATGTGCTGCACTTGAGAACTATGTGCCCTCAAACAATCGCAGTCAGATGACGGTGACCGACCATAACCATCTCATCGTAGATGCTTATAACGCTAATCCTACGTCAATGAAGGCAGCCATCGACAATTTTAAGATGATAACTGCCGATCGTAAGATGGCAATACTCGGACAGATGGGTGAGCTGGGCGATGACAGTGTACGTGAGCATCAGAAGATGGTTGACATGCTCACCGAGGCAGACTTCGATGTTGTGTGGCTCGTTGGTGACAACTTCCGTGACATCCCATGTCCCTTCCGTAAATTCAAGGATGTGACAGAGGTGAAGGCAGCCATCGCCAAGGAACAACCACAAGGCTATTATATTCTTATAAAAGGATCCAATACCAACCGCCTCTTTGAACTACCAGAGAGCCTATAGCCATTTACCATCCGTATATATTGCGCAACACCCACCATGCCAATACTGTGATGACAAGTGTTGCTATCGTCATAGTGTGGTTGGCAAAGGCATAGAGACGAGGTAGCTGACTCTTTTTTATCTCGACAACGAAGTAGAAACATATAACGGGCAGTGCCACAATAAACAAAGCATTATGGTGGGCTGCCCCTCTTATGTCCAGGTGCAGCAGATCATGTATGGCTCTCTGTAGTCCGCAGCCAGCACATTTCCATCCAGTCAAAGAATACAATGGACATTTAGGGAAAGCGTTTGTCGTGTCCTCTGGATCGAAGATGAAATATAGTGCTATTGCCAAAACTGCAATAGCGATGCCGATACCATATCTGATACTCC
Organism: uncultured Prevotella sp.; assembly: GCA_900316295.1. GTDB lineage: Bacteria > Bacteroidota > Bacteroidia > Bacteroidales > Bacteroidaceae > Prevotella. The sequence goes on along the minus strand of ONCJ01000047.1, from coordinate 143 downwards.
TTTTTGTCATAGCCGTTGCAAAAATACCAAGAATAATCAAATTTTTCGCTTTTCACTTTTCAATTTTTACTTTTATTTGTACCTTTGCACCCGCTTACGCAAGTCGATGTCTGGCTACACCTCAGCATAGAAAACTTTCTCTG
>ONCJ01000035.1 GCA_900316295.1 uncultured Prevotella sp. | reverse complement strand
GATAGGTATGATTAGCGTGATGGAGCGCTACACCTACGTCGCCGTCAGTCGCCAGCGAGTCAAGTCCGTCCTTACCAATGTCAGTGGTGAGAAGATCAAGGGCGTGAAGACCATTGTCGAGACTGTACGGTGATAATACCCTTTTAGTTGGATTTAACTTAGTCGGTTGCTTCGGCTATGTCTTCTTTCTCCTCTAATCCGAGTTTCTGTCTTACCTGTGTTTTTCTTTGGTATACGGTGCGGACACTCTGTTGTGTGACGAAGCTGATCTCCTTTGTTGAGAAGTTGGCTTTGAGGAGGCAGCAGAGCTGGATGTCTTTTTCGTTGAGTTGCAGACCGTGGCGTGAGCATAGCCTACTGTAATACCCGTCATATACGGAGTCTATGGTTTTGTAGAGGTCATCCCAATTGAGCAGGGTGTCTACGTTGACCTCTCCACTGGCGATATCGGTCATGCGCTGCAGCAGTTGCTGGTTGGCAGCTGTGGGGTTGGCAGCTGCGTGGCGTATCACTCCGAGCTGTTGCAACATTATCTTCTTTACGAAACGGTCGTCATTGTCATTGGCATGTAGCGAGTCGGCAAGGAGTTTTCGGAGTGCTTCCGTCTCTTCTTCTTTTTCGCGCAGCAGTCGGCGTCGGCGTTTCAGATACATTATCAGTCCAAGGATGATAGTTGACAAGCCGACCGTGAGCAGTAGGAAGAATATGAACTGGCGTTGGCGCGAGACGGTGAGCCAAAGGTCATGCTCGCGCAGTTGCTGCATTGCTCGTTCCTTGGCTGCTGCCACAGCCTCTTTCTTGTTGCTCTTGCCCTGCATGTCATTAGCATAGTATGCCATATCAGTGATGTTGTAATGCCCTGTAGTGGCATAGTCGAGCACCATGCGATGGCCAATGATACAGTATTGTGTAGCGTGACCATAGTCATCAGTGTCGTTTGGCTGTTTCTCCATCAGTTCGTAGTAATGGCGTGCCTTTTGCTTGTCGCCTTTCAGCAGCCATGCATAGGAAAGGGAGAGCAGGGATCCCACGATTTCGTTTTTCATCCCTGTCTGTTGATAGTGTTTCAGTATGCGTTCCTGTAGGTCTATACCACGATCCACCTGTCCCGTGGTAATAAGCAGGTCGGCATAGTTGCGCATAACGTCACGCCATATATAGGTTGAGTCTGCAGCAGTGTCTACGTGTGCTATGGCTCTCTCTAAGAGAGCTGTGGCAGTACTGTCATTGCCCTTGAGGTAGTATAGGAGTGCTAGGTTGTTGAGAAGGTTGGCATGATTGATGTCACCACCATCCATCTTAATATATTCCTCTACATATCGGCTCGCCTCGTCCTCGTCATTGTCCATTAGGGTCAGCTCTGCCATTCCGTGTAGCAGCGACATCTGTTCCTCTCTATTTCCATTTCTTCGACTCTCCTCCAGTGAAGCAGCCATTAGTTGCCGTGCCTTCTTCTGCTGTCCTGTCCACCAGTAGTATGACGAACAGAAGGCACGTGCCTGACGCAGCCGGAAACTGTCAACAGGCTGTTGACGGCTGTAATAATCGAGTGCGAAGGTCACTGCAGAGTCTTCCGACAACGATTGACTGGTGCCGGCGTGTGCTGCGGCTGTGGTAAGCCAGAATCTTGCCACCCACTCATCGGATAGTCGTCCGAGGTTCTTCACCTTATTTAATATAAGAAGTGCACTGTCGGGATGTTCTCCGACTTGTGCCTCCGCATCGCTGATGAGTTGCTTGTCAGATTGGCTACAAGCAACCATCACAGACAGCCCTAATAGTACCCAGATGATTCTTTTCATACTGCAAAGATAATGAAAAAATATGGTTCTGCATTTATATATAAAGACTAATAGCAGCGGATATAAACTTTTTACATTTTGTTGTTTTGTAACTTGTTGTGTGATAGCGTTTTGTGAAATTAGTTGCAGTTTAGAAAGTTGCCGATATAAACGTCTTTTTCAGTGTTTTACATCTAACTTTGCAGCAGGAAAATAATAAAAAATATCACAGAAGTTTAACTTAAAAATATACATTATGAAAAAGAGAAAATTGATAAATGTAACAGCGTTTGTTTTCGGTTGTATCTTTGCCACACCATTGGCGGCACAGACAGATAATGCTGGCAACGACTCCACCGCCATTAACGACTCCACTCACCTGCTTCAGGAGGTTACGGTGGAGGCTGCCAGCGTTCACCATAAAACTGACCGGTTGCTATATATGCCTACTGCCATACAACGCAGGATGGCGGATAATGGAATGACATTGTTGCAAGCCATGCAACTGCCACGCATCGACGTGAACCCTGTGGAAAACAGTATCAAGACATCGGGTGGTGAGAGCGTGCAGCTGCGTATCAATGGGGTTGAGGCTACGACACAGGAACTGCTTGCCATTCAACCGAAGGATGTTGTTCGTATAGAGTATCACACCATGCCAGGACTGCGATACGGCAATGCAGCAGCAGTATTGGACTATATTGTGAAGCGACGCGATGCTGGTGGGGAAGTAATGGCTAACATGACCAACGGACTTACGATGGGAGGCATAGGCAACTATTTTGTTTCAGGTAAAACGTATTGCGGGAAGTCGTCTTGGTCGGCTCTGGGCAACTGGGATCGTCGCGATCTGAAGTGGACACGCGAGAACTACGAGACATTCCATCTGAACGACCGAACCATTGAGACAAGTGAGATAGGTAAACCAACTAATGTGCGCTATGACAATGTTTTCTTGCAACTGGGCTACAGCTATGCCAATGGGGACAAGAGTCTGCTGAACATCACACTGCGCGACCGTATTGACAGAGAACCGGCAGGCTTTGAGAATCGTGACAGCCGTGTGTACACGGAGGAGGGTGTCAACGAAATCAGTGACCATCTGTCGTCCAGACAAAACAGTCCGTCACTGGATATCTACTATCATGTGGCTCTACCACATAACCAGCATTTATACCTCGACCTCTTGGGTACATACATAGGAAGCAGGAGCGAGAGGCGCTTTATGTCTATATCAGAGGAAGACGCAGCAACAACTGTCATTGCATCGGACACTAAGGGTAGGAAGTATTCTGCTATTGGTGAGGCGATATATGAAAAGATGTTTAAGAAGATAAAGCTAACAGCCGGGCTGAAGCATACACAAGCATATACCAATAACAGGTATTCGGTTCCAGAGGGTAACAATTCACTGCCAGACACAGATGAGACACGGCTTAGTTTCCGCAGTGCTGAGACGTATGCCTTTGCCGAGCTGCAACAACAGATAGGACAAGTTGGATATACGGTTGGTATGGGTGTCATGCGCACCTATAACAGACAGGGTAGGGAAAAGCAGGAGAAGTATATCATGCGACCGTCGGTTACTCTCACGTGGCAACCTGCTACACAGCTCTTCCTGCGACTGAACAGTTATGTATCTGCCTACTCGCCATCACTGGCATCGCTCAGTGCGGTAACTCAAGGCATAGATACCTATCAGGCACGCCGAGGCAATCCTGCACTCAAGACCGTGACATACTGTTCAAACAGTCTGACGGTCAGCTGGCAATCGAAGCCAGTGTCAATAGATGTCTATACTCGCTACTCCTACGATCATCACCCAACAATGGGAGAGACTTTGCTCGAAGACAATACTATTATACGTACGGAAGACAACCAACGCGGCTTCCATCGCCTGTGTGTTGATGGTAATCTTCGCATTAGACCGTTCTGTAACAGTACTTCGGAGCTGGGTAAGAGCGTGTCGATAACACTCACACCATTCTTCAATCGATACATAAGTCAAGGCAACCAATATACTCATACTCACTCCAATATAGGATTGCGTGGAGGTATGATGGCGATGTGGCACCACTGGCTTATGTCTGCCGACATCAAGACCAGCCGACATGAGTTGTGGGGAGAGAATCTGAAGTATGAGGAGGCTACGCATACTGCCGTTATTGGCTATCGCACACAGCGATGGAGTGCGAATCTGATAATGATTAATCCGTTTGTGAAACACTATAGTCAGAAACAAGAGGATTTGTCATCTTTCGCTCCCAACCGACGCTTGGCTTATTCTGATGATGTGAGCAGAACACTGATGCTGAATGTGTCTATAAACCTGAACTTCGGTAAGCAGCATAAACAAACCGACAAGCGTATCAATAATGATGATACGGATGCCGGTATATTAAGAGGTACAAAATAATGTGATTTACTCTACTATCACCAACTTGTCGTCCTCGGGATGTTTGTCGAGGACGATGGTGGTGTCCTTAGCAACGTTGTCGCTAAGCAGGAGCTCACAGAGGCAGTCTTCCACGTAGTTCTGGATGGCTCGCTTCAACGGGCGGGCTCCAAACTGTACATCGTAGCCCTTGGTGGCGACGTACTCTTTGGCTGCGTCGGTCAGCTCGAGGGTGTAGCCCATCTGGGTGATGCGTCGGTAGAGTCCCTGCAGCTCAATGTCGATAATCTTCTTGATGGCTTCAAGGTCGAGCTGGTCGAAGGTGATGATCTCGTCGAGGCGGTTGAGGAACTCGGGCGAGAACTTCTTAGAGAGGCTCTTCTGTATGATGGAACGGGCATACTCCTTGTCCTTCTCGTCATGCGAGATGGTGTCGAACTGTCGGGCGTTGAACCCGATGCCCCGACCGAACTCCTTGAGCTTGCGTGTTCCGGCGTTGGAGGTCATGATGATGACCGTGTTGCGGAAGTCGACGAGTCGACCTGAGCCGTCGGTGAGGCGTCCCTCGTCGAGTACTTGCAGCAGGAGGTTATAGACGTTGGGGTGTGCCTTCTCTATCTCGTCGAGCAGGATGATGGAGTAGGGGTTGCGACGTACCTTCTCGGTGAGCTGCCCTCCCTCGTCGTAGCCAACATATCCCGGAGGAGCTCCGATGAGTCGTGAGGTGTTGAAGCTCTCGGTGTATTCGCTCATGTCGACACGTATCAGGGCATCGGCAGAACCGAACATCTGCTCGGCGAGTTTCTTGGCAAGGTATGTCTTGCCGACTCCAGTAGGACCGAGGAACATGAAGGCACCGATGGGGTGGTTGGGGTCTTTGAGTCCTACGCGGTTGCGCTGGATGGCTTTCACCATCTTCTCTATTGCTTTGTCTTGTGCGATGACGGCAGACTTGAGGTTGTCAGCCATGTTCTTCAGGCGCAGGGTCTCTGCCTCCTGCATGCGTTGTACGGGTACGCCTGTCATCATGGAGACTACCTTCTCTATCTGGTCGATGTCGACAATGGTACGAGTGGACTTGTCGCCATTCTCCCATTTGTCTTTGAGGTCCTGGAACTGCTCTTCGAGTTGTGTCTGACGGTCACGGTATTGTGCTGCGAGCTCGAAGTCTTGTTTCGCCACAGCGTCTTGCTTCTTCTGCTTGACGACGGTGAGCTCCTTCTCCAATTCGATGATGCTGTCGGGTATCTTCGTATTGGAAAGGTGGGCGCGTGAGCCGCTTTCGTCCATGATGTCGATGGCCTTGTCGGGGAAGAAGCGGTCGTTGACGTAGCGGTCTGCCAATTTGACACATGCCGCCAAAGCCTCGTCGGTGTATGTGACGTTGTGATGGTCTTCGTAGCGCTCCTTGATGTTGGTGAGGATCTGTAGTGTCTCCTCGCATGTGGTGGGGTTGACGATGACTTTCTGGAAGCGGCGCTCCAGTGCTCCGTCCTTCTCAATGGAGTTGCGGTATTCGCTGAGGGTGGTGGCTCCGATGCACTGTATGGTTCCTCGGGCAAGTGCGGGCTTGAGCATGTTGGCTGCGTCCATCGTGCCTGGTGTGGAGCCTGCGCCGATGATGGTGTGTATCTCGTCGATGAAGATGATGATGTCGGGGTTCTGCTCGAGTTCCTTGATAAGGGTGCGGATGCGCTCCTCGAACTGTCCACGGTATTTTGTTCCTGCCACGATGGCTGCCATGTTGAGGTTGACTACACGCTTGCCATAGAGCAGTGGTGAGGTCTGATGCTTGACGATGAGTTGAGCCAGTCCTTCGACGATGGCTGTCTTGCCAACGCCAGGCTCACCGATAAGTACGGGGTTATTCTTCTTACGACGACCGAGAATCTCGAAGACACGTTGTATCTCGTTCTCCCTGCCCACCGTGGGGTCGAGCTTGCCATCGCGTGCAGCCCCGTTGAGTATGGGGTCGTTAGCCTCGTCCTCATCCTCGTCCTCCTGTAGCCCGAAGCCGTCTTGCTTGATGTGCTCCTTGGATGGCTGCAGTAGTGACCGTGCTGCCTCATAGTTGATATTGTTGTCTTCGAGTACCTCCTTGGCACCATTCCTGTAGCTGTCGTGGAGTATGGCGAGCAGCAGGTGTTGGAGGTCTACGGTGTCGACATGCTGCTGTCGCGCCTCGAGTATGGCGAGTCGCAAGATGTTGTTGCTCTTGTCATTGAGCAACAGGTCGGATATGACAAGTTGTCTGCCTGTGTCCTTTTGTCTTACTTTCTCTTCCAGGGCTTTCTTTATGTCGTCGGTATTCGCGGTGAGTTGCTGGAAGATGGCGGGCAGATAGCCCGACTTGTCGCGGAGCATACCCAGCAGCAGGTGTTCGGGACCTATGGATGTGCTCTGAAGTCTTTGAGCTTCTTCCTTGCTGAATGTCAGTACGTCGGATACTCTTTTGGAAAATTTGTTCATATGTGTTGTTCCTTCGTCAAAAAATGATTTGCACTATGTGTTGTCAATAGATATAGTGCAAATGGTATGCCAAAAAAGAATGCCTACAAACTCTCGTCTTCGGGACGGGGTATGTTGCGCTGGATGGTTTTCGGCAGATGTCGCTTCTTACGTAGCCACATCTCCTTTCGGGCTTCGTACTCCTCTTGATGTCGTTCGATATAGTTATCTGCCATCAAATTTTCCGTAAATGATACTGATGGTTATCGGGTCGTTAACGTTGTCTTCGCCACCGACGAGTTTAGTGCTTGTCATTGTCATCTCATGGGTGACACGGGTAATGGTCTCGGTGCTGGAGAGCTTGCTGGTGGTGATAGATACTGGTACAAGCACCACCTTGTTCCAGTTTTCGCTATAGTTGCCACTTTTCCTTGCAGCATTCATGGCCTTGATGATACCGGAAATGTTGTTGAAGGTGTAGCCTGTCGACGTGCTGTAAGAGGTCTGATAGGACAACTTGTTGTCTGTGATATTGTTGTTCTCAAAGAAACTGTAAAGACTGTCACGTGGTATCATGAGCAGACGACTGGGCACGGGGAGTGAGTAGTCACTGGAGTGATTATTGAGAACCCTGTGCATAGAGATCTTTGCCGAGACGATGGTGTCATTGTCATGACCATCGACAATATCTTCTACCGGCAGTGTCAGCTCGGTGAAGAGTCCTGCTGGTGTCTTCAGATATGTGCAGTTGGGGTCTTGGGCTATCTGCTTGAGCCTGGTCTTGTCACTGCCAAAACGGGTGGTCTGCAGCACTTCTTCTGTACCTGCGAACGAGGTGTTCACGTTGGCGATGCTGTCGGAGTTGACCTGGTATCTGAAGTAAACAAAGAGGCTGGTCTTGTTGATCTCTGTCATCGCTCCCATGCCGCTGGTCATCTTGAAGTAGAAGCCAGGAACCACCTCGTGGATGAATTTGTAGTTGTTGCTGAAGAGGGTGGGGTCTTCATAGTATTTGCGTAGCAGGTATGTGCCGTAGTTGTTGTATGTGTTACCCTCCTTGTCGGTATACGGCTTGTTGAGTGGTATGCGGATGTTAGGGGTGTGCGACTTTAGCGCACGTACACTGTCAGAGACAGACAGGTCGGTAAGTGAGAATGTTACGTTCTGATGGATGCCATTCTCTCTGAGAAGCCCTGCTGCGCTGGGGTCGAAGTTGGAGTAGTATGTGGTGTCCTCACGCATGGGCTCATCCATCTCATAGGCGGTGAGCTTCAGCTGTGTGAGCGAGTCACCGTAGTTGTTGGTGTTGTAAAGACGTATCTCACATGAGTCGGCAATGATCTTGCCGTCGAGTCGGCTGACAATCAGGTCCTCATCTATGAGTGAGAAGTTCTCAAGGGTATGGAACTGTGTCATGAAGTCGCATGAGACGACATCGTATGTCTCAGGATCTTTGATACGACCAAGATAGCCTGTGGTGGTACGCGACAATACTGAGTCGGCAAGTATAGTTTGGGAAGTCACCTCGAATGTGTCGGCAGATGCAATCAAATTGTCTACGTCGCTAATCAGAGATGAACCAATGGTGTCGGTGTTGTCATCGCAGGCAAAGAACATTGTCATGCATGCAATGATGATGGATGAATGTATAAGATGTCTCATTATCCTTCGTGGGATGCTATTAAGCGTTTTGTTAGTTTTTATTATCCTTCTAAGATGGTGTTGTAGAACTTCGTGTATTCTTCCGACATGTTGTCAAGATTGATTGGTGCCAGAAGGTTTGAGCCCTTTGCCTTAGCGTAGTCGACAAGCTCCTTGTTGACATTGTTGCTGGTCTGTACTATGCCGTCAGAGAAGTCGATGGCGAGTTTGCCGAGTTCCAGGAAATCAAATGGTTCCTTGCGGTCAGCAAGTAGCTCGCTGTTGGCATCCTTGAACTCCAGACTCTTCTTGAAGTGGGCGTCAAGTTCACCTTTGGGCTGCTCACTGAAGAGTGAGGTGACAACCTTGGCATTGGCAAATTGTGGCTCATCGCGATAGGCCGTCTTGACATACAGGGGAATCACCGCGCTCATCCATCCCTGACAATGTATGATGTCGGGAGTCCAGCGGAGCTTTTTCACCGTCTCCAACACGCCACGTGCAAAGAAGATGGCACGCTCACCATTGTCTTCATATTCTTCTCCTGCCTCGTCGACTGTGGTCTTGCGCTTTTGGAAGTAGTCCTCGTTGTCGATAAAGTAGACTTGAATACGAGATTGCGGTATCGACGCAACCTTGATGATAAGTGGGTGATCGGTCTCATCAATGATGAGATTCATACCAGAGAGACGTATCACCTCGTGCAACTGACCACGACGCTCGTTGATAGTGCCCCATTTTGGCATGAAAGTACGTATCTCGAAGCCCGCATCCTGCAGGTTGTGAAGCGCCATTGTTCCGATGGTCGAAAGTTCTGACTCTGGAACGAAAGGTGTGATCTCTTGGTTTATATATAAGATTCTCTTCCCCATATTGGTGTCGTTTGTTGTGTGATTTCTTAGCCTTCTACACGAATTATCTGCAAAGGTACGTTTTTTTTCTGAATTATTGTTTGTTTTTTCACGCATTTTGGATAAAAAGTAATGAATTTGTTATATTTTTAGTATAAATCTTGCCTTTTTAATAAAAATGTTGTTACTTTTGCATGCCGAAAAAGAAAAGAGTAAAAATGCAAACGATTACCAAGGTTGTAGATCTGCAGAACGTCTTGTTTGATTTGAGAAAAGAAGGCAAGACGGTGGGATTTGTACCCACGATGGGCGCACTGCATGAGGGTCATGCCTCATTGATAGTAAGAAGTGTGAAGGAAAACGATGTCACTGTAGTGTCGGTATTCCTTAATCCAACACAGTTTAATGACAAGGGCGACCTGGATAGATATCCCAGAACGCTCGAAGCTGACTGCCAGCTGGCTGAGTCGGTAGGTGCAAGCATTGTCTTTGCACCATCGGTAGAGGAGGTGTATCCTGTTCCAGATACGCGTCAGTTTGAATTCCCTCCGGTATCGACGGTGATGGAGGGCGCCAAGCGTCCTGGCCATTTCAATGGAGTTTGTCAGGTGGTGAGTCGCTTGCTATATATTGTCCGTCCCGACAGGGTTTACATGGGCGAAAAGGACTGGCAACAGATTGCTGTGGTGAAACAATTGGTTAAGTTTATCGCCATGCCTGTAGAGATTGTGGAATGTGAGACGATAAGAGAGAAGGACGGACTGGCAAAAAGTAGTCGTAACACGCTGTTGTCACAGGACGAGCGTGCAATAGCTCCAGAGATATATAAGGCTTTGAAAAATGGAGTCAAGTATTCCAAGAACCATACTGTGCAAGAGACTCATGATAAGGTAGTTAATGATATCAATTCAGTAGACGGACTTGATGTGGAATACTTCTCCATCGTTGATGGAAATACGCTGTTGGATGTTGACTCTTGGGAGGCTTCTGACAGTGTGGTAGGTTGTATCACGGTGTATTGCGGTAAGACTCCGATTCGTTTGATAGATCATATCACTTTTAGATAAGAACGAGATATGCAGATAGAAGTAATGAAAAGTAAGATTCATTGTGCAACTGTCACAGAAGCGAATCTACACTATATGGGAAGCATCACCATCGACGAGGATCTGATGGATGCTGCCAATCTTATTGCTGGCGAGAAGGTGCAGGTGCTTGACAATGATAATGGTGAGCGATTTGAGACATATATTATAAAAGGAGAGAGAGGTAGTGGATGTATATGCCTCAATGGTGCTGCTGCACGTAAGGTTCTTCCTGGCGACACCGTCATCGTCATATCGTATGCCCTGATGGATTTTGAAGAAGCCAAAACCTTTACACCGTCGGTGATCTTCCCCAAAGAGGGAAACAGATTGTAAAACCTATAGTAACAATAGTCTCTATAGTACCCAACAAATAAAAAAAAGGACGGGAAACCGTCCTTTTTTTGTCTTACTATATGGTTTGTCTTTTATTCAATAACAACCAGTGGTGCGTCTTCCATGACACTCTCACCCTGCTTTACACAGATGGCAGTTACCTTACCATCTTTTTCGGCTTCGATGTTGTTTGCCATTTTCATAGCCTCAAGTACCACCACAGTGTCGCCAGCCTTAACTTCCTGACCTACCTCAACCTCAATAGAGGTGATGACGCCAGGCAGTGGAGCCTTGACAGCATTGGCTGTGTTGACATTAGCTGCAGGTGCTGACTCACTGTCATTGCTGCTCTCTGTCGGTTTGCCAAGAACCACCTTCTTCTTCTCTGGCTCAGCTTCTGGTTCCATCTCTACCTTGAAAGCCTCACCGTTAACGGTCACGTCTGCTACATTATCTATAATGTCGCCAATCTCGACCTTGTATTCTTTTCCGTCGATAGTATATTTGTATTCTTTCATTGTTTTGTTTTTTTCTTTTTTACTCATTTACCCTTATGCTTTTAGGGCTTTTGTGTCATCACTTGAAACTTTGCATTCCATAGAGTGTGCCTTGGCTTAATGGTAATGATGCCAGGCTCCTTCTCGTGCACGTTGTTGCCTTTGAACTCATGGAGAGCAAGGGCGATAGCTGCAAATATATTCTTGTCTTGTTTCATTGTTGTTGGTCTTTTGTTTCTAGTCATCCTAGCCTTTCTAGTCTTTCTAGCTTTTCTAGCCTTTCTAGCCTTTCTAGTAGTACTAGTCCTCCTAGTCTTCCTAACTCAATTTACATCGGCATACATCCGTGCTTCTTTGCAGGCAAGCTCTGCTTCTTACATGCAAGCTGTGCGAGTCCGCGACAGATACGGAAGCGGGTGTTGCGTGGCTCAATGACATCGTCAATGTATCCGTATTGTGCAGCTTGATAAGGATTAGCAAAGAGGTCGGTATACTCCTGCTCCTTCTCGGCAAGGAAAGCCTTAACGTCTTCGCCAGCTTCCTTCTTTGCCTTAGCCTCGCGTGCAGAGAGCACTGCTACGGCACCGCTGGCACCCATAACGGCAATCTCGGATGATGGCCATGCGAAGTTGAGGTCGGCACGCAGCTGCTTGCATCCCATAACGATGTGGCTACCGCCATAGCTCTTACGCAGAGTGATGGTGATCTTTGGCACAGTAGCCTCTCCGTATGCATAGAGTAATTGTGCTCCGTGCAGGATGACGGCATTGTATTCCTGACCGGTACCTGGCAGGAAGCCTGGTACGTCAACAAGACTTACGATAGGAATATTGAATGCGTCGCAAAAACGTACGAAGCGTGCACCCTTACGGCTTGCGTTGGCATCGAGAACTCCAGCGTATGCTGATGGCTGGTTGGCAACAATACCTACACTCTGACCATTAAAGCGTGCGAAGCCTACAATGATGTTCTTTGCGAACTTTGGTTGTACTTCGAAGAATTCGCCGTTGTCGGTGAGGGCAGTGATCACCTTATACATATCGTATGCCTTGTTGGGGTCGTCAGGGATAATCTCGTTAAGTATGTCTTCCTTGCGGTCGATGGGGTCAGTACACTCAATACGTGGTGCCTCCTCCATGTTGTTGCTTGGTATATAGCTCAGCAGGGTCTTGATCATCTCCATTGCCTCTTCTTCGGTCTTGGCAGTGAATGAAGTCACGCCACTCTTGCTTGCGTGAACAGATGCGCCACCGAGATGCTCAGCATCGACATCCTCGCCTGTAACGGTCTTCACAACGGCAGGACCAGTAAGGAACATGTAACTGGTGTTCTCCATCATCAAGATAAAGTCGGTGAGGGCAGGGGAGTATACGGCTCCACCGGCACATGGACCGAAGATACCTGAAATCTGCGGGATGACACCGCTTGCCAAGATGTTGCGCTCGAAGATCTCACCATAGCCAGCAAGTGAGCATATACCTTCTTGGATACGTGCGCCACCCGAGTCGTTGATACATATCATAGGAGCACCGTTCTGCATAGCCATGTCCATAACCTTACAGATTTTCTGGCTCATGGTCTCAGACAGTGAACCACCGTTTACGGTGAAATCCTGAGCGCTGACATATACCAGTCTGCCGTCGATAGTAGCAGAGCCTACTACGACACCATCGCCAAGAAACTGCTTCTTCTCCATGCCGAAGTTGTGGCAGCGATGCAGTTTGAACATGTCGTACTCCTCGAATGAGTCTTTGTCTACCAGCATTTCTATACGCTCACGAGCGGTGTACTTACCACGCTGGTGCTGTTTCTCGATGGCTTTCTCGCCTCCGCCCAGACGCGCTTGCTCGCGCTTTGCTATCAATTCTTTGATCTTCTCTGTTTGTTTGCTCATATTTAGTTGTAGTTTTTTATAGTGACTATAGAGTCTATAGTGACTATATTTAATTATTATTATTTTGTTTCCTGTAATTGTTTGTCCATGTTGAGTGCGGCACGACGACCATCGCCCATGGCGAGAATTACGGTAGCACCTCCACGTACGATGTCACCACCTGCAAAGATTGTAGGACGTGACGACTGCATCTCGTCGTTGACTGCTATTGTGTTCTTGCGTCCCAACTCCAGTCCCTTGACTGACTTCGGAACGAGAGGGTTAGGCGATACGCCGACAGCCACAACGACCTGGTCAACGTCCAGTTCTACGGTCTTGCCCTCGACAGGTACTGGTGAGCGACGACCGCTGGCATCTGGTTCTCCAAGTTCCATCACCTGTAGTATAGCCTTGCATACGGCTCCGTTCTCGTCAGCCTTGTACTCTATAGGGTTGTGCAGGGTAAGGAAGTTGATGCCTTCTTCCTTGGCATGCTTCACCTCTTCGAGTCGTGCAGGCATCTCAGCCTCGGAGCGGCGATATACGAGTGTCACCTCAGCGCCCAGACGTTTTGCCGTTCTGCAAGAGTCCATGGCTGTGTTACCACCGCCTACTACCAATACCTTCTTTCCGAGGTTCATTGGCGTGTCGGTAGTTGGGTTGGCTGCATCCATGAGGTTCACACGGGTGAGATATTCGTTAGACGACATTATATTAATAGAGTTCTCTCCAGGGATGTTCATGAAGTTTGGCAAACCTGCTCCCGAACCTACGAAGATGCCTTTGAATCCCTGAGCCTCCAGTTCGTCGATAGAGATAGTCTTACCTACAATCACGTCAGTCTGGAAGTGTACGCCCATCTTGGCAAGGTTCTCAATCTCCACGTCTACGATCTTGTTAGGCAGACGGAACTCAGGAATACCATATTTCAGCACACCGCCAATCTCGTGCAATGCCTCGAATACGTATACATCATAGCCCTTCTTCACCATGTCGCCGGCAAATGACAGACCAGAAGGTCCTGAGCCGACAACGGCAATCTTAATACCATTGGCTGGTGCAATCTCGGGAAGTGCAATCTGTCCGCTCTCACGCTCATAGTCAGCTGCGAAGCGCTCAAGATATCCGATAGCAACAGCAGGTTCATTCATCTTCAGGTGGATGCATCGGCTCTCACACTGCTTCTCCTGTGGACAGACACGACCACAGACAGCGGGTAGGGCTGAGGTGGTCTTCAGCACCTTGGCAGCGGCAAGGAACTCGCCGCGCTCGATGTTCTTTATGAACGAAGGTATGTTGATATTGACAGGACATCCCTCTACACATGTCGGCTTGGCGCAGTCGAGACAACGCTTGGCTTCTACGAGAGCCATCTCTGGGGTGAGTCCGATATTCACTTCTTCTGTACGAGTTGTCGCACGGTATACGGGGTCGAGCTCTGGCATCTTCACGCGCTCGATAGCAGTGCGCTCTTTTGGCTTCATCGATTTGCGAAGCTCTGTGCGCCACTCCGAGTTGCGGTCGGTAAGCTCCTCTATGGAAGCATCAGCCTGGCTCTGGTTGTTCTGAGTATTCTGAGTGGTCTGAGTGGTCTGCTTGTCCTGAGTGCTCAAGTCTTTCTCCATGTGCTCCTCAAAGTGCTCCAGCTCCTCCTGCTCAGCACGCTTGAAGGTGCCCATGCGCTTGAACATCTCGTCCCAATCTACGAGCGCTCCGTCAAACTCAGGACCGTCAATACATACGAACTTAGTCTTGCCACCGATGGTGAGGCGACAAGCACCACACATACCTGTACCATCGACCATGATGGTATTTAGTGACACCTCGCAAGGGATGTTGTGCTTCTGAGCTGTGAGATTAGAGAACTTCATCATGATTGGAGGACCGATGGCAAAGATTTTGTCAACATGTCCTTCCTGTTCTATAAACTTCTCGATACCTACAGTCACAACACCCTTCTCACCATAAGAGCCGTCATCGGTCATGATGATGACCTCGTCAGACGACTCGCGTACTTTGTCTTCCAATATAATCAAGTCCTTGGAACGACCAGCCAGGACAGACAACACGCGGTTGCCCGCTGCCTTCAGAGCCTGGATTATTGGGAGCATTGGTGCCACACCGACACCACCACCGGCACATACCACGGTGCCGAAGTTCTCGATGTGAGTGGGATTACCCAACGGTCCTACAACATCAGTGACATAGTCGCCCTCATTGAGCTCGCACAGCTTAATACTTGACAGTCCTACTTTCTGCACAACCAGGGTGATTGTACCTTTTTGGATGTCTGCGTCGGCGATGGTCAGCGGCATACGCTCACCCTTTTTTCCTACACGTACAATGACGAAGTTACCAGCCTTGCGGCTTTTTGCAATCAACGGCGCTTCAATCTCCAGGAGAAATACCTTCTCGGAGAACTGCTCTTTTCTGATAATCTTGTTCATATTGGTTGTTTTTTTTACCTTCGTTATTACAAAATCGGTGCAAAGGTAATGAAAATTCTAAGCAATAAATAATGTATAAGCGCTATTTTTTGCCATTTTACAATTTTTACATAATAAACATTTCGATGTTTTCGTTTTTTGTGCTATCTTTGCAGAAATAACTAAAACCACAATCAAATTTATCTATAGAATATGGAAAACAATGCAGCTTTAATTGCTCAGTGCGAGGAAAGAGCAAGGCAGTGGTTGTCTCCTGCTTTCGACGAAGAGACACGTAGTGAGGTACAGGCAATGTTGGATAACGATGACAAGACCGAACTGATTGATGCCTTCTACCGTGACCTGGAGTTTGGTACGGGAGGATTGCGTGGCATCATGGGTGCTGGTACCAATCGTATGAATAAGTATATCGTGGGTATGGCTACACAGGGCTTTGCCAACTACATCAACAAGGCGTTCCCTGGTCGTAATGACTTGGCTGTAGTAGTAGGTCACGACTGCCGTAACAACGGACGTATGTTTGCTGAGACCGTAGCCGATATCTTCTCTGCCAATGGTATAAAGGTATATCTCTTCGAGAGCCTCCGTCCTACACCAGAGATATCTTTTGCCATCCGCCAGCTCGGATGTCAGGCTGGTGTCAATGTTACCGCTTCACACAATCCTAAGGAGTATAATGGATACAAGGCATACTGGGAGGACGGCGCACAGGTGCTGGCTCCGCATGATGTGGGTATCATCGACGAGGTGAACAAGGTGACTATCGACGATGTGAAGTTCGAGGGCAACAAAGACCTCATCGAGATTATCGGTGGTGAGATGGACTGGGATTACCTGCAGGCTGTCAAGGAGGCAATGGTCGACCAGGATGTCATCCTTCGTCAGAAAAACCTCAACATCGTCTATTCTCCAATGCATGGTACAGGACGTGTCATCATCCCTGAGGCTTTGCGTTCATGGGGATTCCAAAACATACATGTAGTACCTGAGCAGATGGTCATCGACGGCAACTTCCCGACCGTTGTCAGCCCTAACCCGGAGAATGCTGAGGCTATGACCCTTGGTATGAAGCTCGGAACAAAACTTGATGCCGACCTCGTCATCGCTTCCGACCCGGATGCTGACCGTCTGGCTATCGTTTGCCGTAACAATAAGGGCGAATGGGAGATACTCAACGGCAACCAGACATGTATGATGTTCTGCTGGTATATCATCGCCAACAAGAAGAAACTTGGACAGCTCAAGGGTAATGAGTTCCTTGTAAAGACTATCGTTACAACAGAGGTTATCGCAGAGATTGCCAAGAAAAACAATGTAGAGCTGCGCGACTGTTATACAGGATTCAAGTGGATTGCTAACGAGATTCGTATCTCTGAGGGTAAGCAGAAGTATATCGGTGGTGGCGAGGAGAGCTTCGGCTTCCTGCCATTCGATAAGGTTAGGGATAAGGACTCCCCTGCGTCTATCTGTCTTATCTGCGAGATTGCAGCATGGGCAAAGGACAATGGTCGTACTCTCTATGACCTGTTGATGGACATCTATGCCGAGTATGGATTCTCTCGTGAGGTGACTATCAATGTCGTTAAGCCAGGTAAGTCTGGTGCCGACGAGATCAAGCAGATGATGGTTGACTTCCGTAATAACCCGCCACAGGAGCTTGGTGGAGCTAAGATCGTTACGTGGAAAGACTATCAGACTCTCGAGACAAAGCATGCTGACGGCACAGTAGAGAAGCTCAACATGCCTACGACAAGCAACGTTCTCCAGTGGTTCTGCGAGGATGGTACTAAGGTGAGCGTCCGTCCTTCAGGAACAGAACCAAAGATTAAGTTCTATACTGAGGTCAAGGATCCTACGTTCAAGTGCGCAGGATGCTACGAGCGCTGCATGAAGGCTGCAGAAGAGAAGATTGCAGCTATCAAGAAGAGCTTGAATCTTGACTAAGAGATAATTAAAAGAATAGCGGCGAAAAACTTCGCCGCTATTCTTTTTTCTTGTCGTAGTGTCGTTATATCGTTATGTCGATAATCCGAGATTCCGTTAATTCGAAACTCCGTTAATCACACCCTCGATACAGCTTTCACTCCCTTTACTGTTCTTATCTTCTTGATCAGCGATTCCAGTCGTGAGGTGTCGTCGATTTGTACTGTGATGTTGCCAGAGAAGAGACCGTCGTGAGAGTCGATGTTTATCGAGCGCATGACGATGCGTTCCTCTTTGGATATGATGTTTGTGATGTTGCTTACTATGCCGATGTCGTCATTGCCAATCACCCTTAAGGTTATGGCATACATACTTGTTCCCTTGCCGCTCCATCGAGCTTTCACTATTCTGTAGCCAAAGCGTTTGCGCAGCTCGGGAGCGTTAGGACAGTCGTTGCGATGAATCTTGATGCCACCATTCACCGTTACAAATCCAAACACATCGTCACCGTAGATAGGATGACAGCATTGTGCCAACGTGAAGTCGAGTCCTTTCAGGTTCTGGTCTATCACCAGCACGTCGTCATTGCGTGATATCTGGGCTTCAGGACTCTCAAACTCAAACTCCTGAGCGCTCTGTGCCTGTTTCGGAGCATTGAGGTTCTGGTCGTGGTCGCGCACCTCAAGGTACCGCTCGATGATGTAGTTTACGTCCAGTTTCTCTTCAAACACCTGCTTGTAGAAATCGCTTACCTCCTTGAATCCCAGCTTCTTGATGAGGTGCATCATGATGCTCTCTTCGATCTCTATCTTTTTGTTTTTGAAGCGACGCTCCAACATCTCTTTGGCATATCGCCCCTCGCGCACTTGTGTCTCCTTTAGTGCCAGCCTGATTTTAGCTTTTGCCCTCGAGCTCTTCACTATGTTCAGCCATTCACGCTTAGGAGTCTGGTTGCTCGAGGTCAGTATCTCTACAGTGTCGCCACTTTGTAGTTGTTGTCTGAACGATGTGTTCTTGCCGTTCACCTTACCACCCACACATGTGTTGCCTATCTTCGAGTGTATGTGGTAGGCGAAGTCGAGGATGGTAGAGCCCTTCGGAAACTTTATCAGGTCACCTTTCGGCGTGAATACGAACACCTCGTCTTCGTACAGGTCGCGTTTGAACTGATCCATCACCTCAAGACCATTGCCTGCTTCGAGCGCACTCCTGATATTAGCCAGCCATTCGTCCATGCCACCGGCACTTTTTATCCCTTTGTATCTCCAGTGGGCAGCAAGTCCGTGCTCGGCTATCTCGTCCATGCGCTCTGTCCTTATCTGTACCTCCACCCATTTGTTCTCTGGTCCCAATACGGTGATGTGCAGACTCTCATATCCGTTAGACTTAGGTACCGACAGCCAGTCGCGCAGTCGTTTAGGATTGGGTTGATACATGTCGGTGATGATCGAGAAAGCCTGCCAGCACAGCATCTTTTCTCGCTGGATATTCGCTCCCTCGCTCCCTCGTTCCTTCGTTTCTTCGCTCTCTATGATAATGCGTATGGCAAAGAGGTCGTAGATGCCCTCAAAGCCACACTTCTGTTTCTTCATCTTTTGCCAGATGGAGTGGATGCTCTTGGTGCGCCCCTTCATGTGGAAGTGGAGTCCCGCCTCCTTGAGTTTTTTGTCGATAGGACCGATGAACTTCTCTATGTATGCGTCGCGCGAGCGCTTTGTGGCATTCAGCTTCTCTTTTATCATGTAGTAGGCGTCGTGCTCCAGATATTTCAGCGACAAGTCCTCGAGTTCGCTTTTCAGCTTGTATAGTCCCAGCTTGTGGGCAAGTGGAGCATACAGGTAGCTCGCCTCCTCAGACACTCTGCGCTTAGCCTCACCGTCTGGCACATCCCTTATCTGCCTCATCAGGTTCAGACGGTCGGCTATCATGATGAGTATCACCCTCATGTCCTCGGCAAATGACAGCAGCAGGTTACGGAAGTTCTCCGTCTCTATCACAGGATTCTTCTTATACAGGTCCTGTATGCGCACCAGTCCGTTGATGATGGCTGCAACACCTTCGCCACATTCCTTCCTCACATCCTCAGGAGTGGTGATGCCGCTCAATACATTATTATATAATAATATAGCTATCACGCCGTCACGCTTCAGTCCTATCTCCGTCACGGCTATCACCGCCGTCTGGAAACTCAGCAGCATAGGGTTCAGACCGAAGATGCCATCCATATACAGCTCGCCCTTCTCAGCCTTTATCAGCCAGTCCCTCACCAGTGCCTTGTCCTGATCAGACAGGTCGTTGCCAAGGGCTTCCTCCAGCTGTTTGCCCAGTTGCCTCAGTTCTTCCTTGTCTTTATCTGTAAAAACTATCTTGTCATTCATATCCATCCTGTTTATAGTTTTTTATTCAGCAGTCCATCCAGTACTTCCGTTCTTTCTCGTCCATCTTCTCAATGGCATATCTCAACATGGTGCGAGGCATCTCGCGGACATGCTGGCGTAGGAAGTCACGGAGCAGGTCCATTGATACTTGCTTGCCCATCTCGCGGAGCATCCATCCCACGGCTTTGTGCATAAGGTCATGAGGGTGGTGTAGATGTCGTTCCGCATAGCGAAGACACCACGAGGGGTCGCCTTGCCGTGAGGTCATCCACGTACAGACGATGCTCATACGCTGTTCCCATAGGCAGGTGCTGGCAGCCAGTCGGTCAAGTACCTGCTGCTTGTGCTGCCTGTCACCAAGAGCCGAAGGCAGCAACAGCCAACGACCAAGAATCTTTGGTGCGGAAAGGTCTACAAGGTCCCAGTTGTTGGCTCGTTCGGCATACTTCAGATAGAGAGTCAGTATTTCGTCGCGACGACGTATGGCATCGGCATCTTCAAGTAATCTCTTGGTGGCATAACGCTCAAACTGACTGACGAGGATGAGCAGACCGCATAGCCTGACCTCGTGCCATCGGCTCGTGAGCAAGGCTGGCACCTCGCTCAAGGGGAAATCCCTTGCCACCAGTCCTACCACCTTGCGTGTCTGCGGCACTTTGATGCCAAGAAACTCATCACCATAGCCATACTCTCCTGGTGCTGTCTTGAAGAAGCGCATCAGGATCTCTCGTTGTTCCTCATTATGCAACGACTCCATATAGGCAGTGATTTCCTTTGCCGCAGATTTCATTGTCAAAATAAATTCAGACCATTACTTGCACTCATCTGCACCATAGAT
The DNA here is from genome assembly GCA_900316295.1 of uncultured Prevotella sp. Classification (GTDB taxonomy): domain Bacteria; phylum Bacteroidota; class Bacteroidia; order Bacteroidales; family Bacteroidaceae; genus Prevotella. Next base: position 4,755 of record ONCJ01000035.1, on the reverse strand, counting down.
ATAAGCCTTGGCACCACTCTCATACTCGAAGATCTCTTCAGGGCGGAAGAAGCGGGCAAGCTCTATCAGAGCATTCTCTGGCGAGTCGGAAGCATGTACTATGTTCTGTTGGTTGCTCATGGAATAGTCGCCACGTATGGTTCCTGGTGCGGCAGCCCTACCGTTAGTTGCCCCCGTCATAGCGCGAACCACCTGAACGGCATCGATACCCTCAAGTGCAAGAGCTATCACAGGCGATGCCTGCATAGATGCGGCAAGGGTAGGGAAGAATGGCTTGTCTGCCAAGTGAGCATAATGCTCGCGCAGGATGTCATCGCTGAGCTGCATCATCTTCATACCAGCGATGCGCAGACCGCGACGCTCGAAACGGTTAACTACTTCTCCAATCAACTGACGCTGAACACAACTTGGTTTCAGCAATACTAATGTCTTTTCCATTCTATATTTTTTTTGTTGTTATGCTGTTAAGTATGCAAAGTTACGGAAAAATGAGAGAAAAGGCAAATTTTATTTGCACTTTTCCGAATGCAAGTAACTTCTCCGAAGGAAAAGTTACGAAAAAAGTCTGTAAAAAAAGACGGAATTTGGAGAATTAACGCAGAATGACCGTAAATAAAAGGCAAGACGGGGAAAATCGAGGATGTTCAGTTTTAGGCTGAAAGCAAATTTGGGAGGAATAAAGAAGTAGTTAGGTTTCTTATCCGTAACCCCAGAATCGTTATAAAAGCAATGAGGTATGCTGAACTTTTATCATTCTGCATACTCTATAACTGCCAAAGGGGTTCCTGTCGCCAATTAGACGGGAATCCCATCATGGCTGGATCTATTGACGGATTGCGAAGCAACAACATTTTTAGATCACCAACGAAGGTGTTTTTAGTATCAACGGCATTCAACCAATAGGCAATACAGCAGAGTTGGGCATATAGCGACTCTTCCCTGAATGTAAAGTTAGAGATCCACTTGTCGGGCATTATATGTGGCGTCGCAGGTTTTAGGGGGTATGCCCGATTCCATACTCTGGCATGGTGGGCACAATGATTACGCAGCGAGGTCAGACTCTCCAGCCAACTGGAAAGGAACTTGTGGTGATTCAGTCCAAACTTATGTGCAACATTATGTTTCAGTTGCGAATCATTGAAGTTGTTGAAGAGTTTTGAGAGTTCACCCAACGAAATCACCTCCAGCGTTTTCCAAACAGGCGGCATGTCTGGATCAGAGTATTTACGGAAGTGTTCACGGATATACCGCTCCTTAGAACGCCCCACCTCTTTCTTAATAGTTTCGAGGTTAGTTTGGAAACGTCTTTGGTTTACTGCTTTTGTCGCATCCATAAACCAGAACGGGCCACAAGTTGGGGCAAAGTGTTTGATGACCTTAGACCTGACCGCCACCTCAATAGTCTGAATAGCCTTGAAGAGCAAAGCCTTCAAGTCCTTGTCGAAAAAGTAACAAACTAATACCTCTTCAAAATGACTGTTGGGAAGGAACTGATGAGTATGATGATCAGCTTCCAAATGATACCAGTAGTCAGCCAATCGGAAGTAACTGATAGCATCAAGAGCCTGTTCTGCCTTATTGGTATCAGCAATCATCAGACCTCTGCCTTGCAGTGTCTGAATCTGCTGTGCCAGCGTCATTGCTTGTTTGGTATATCTCATGTCTATATACAAAAAATGTCCCGCTGGGTACGCTGTTCTTATGGGAAGCGGGCGGGATTTGTCGGTGCAAAGATAGGCATTATTTCTGAAAATTCCAAGTTTTTTGAGACTTTTCTTCCAATTTCCGCCCAAAATATGTTTCACAAGCCTTGTGAAAGGTTATTTTTATTCTTTTTTGGGATAAAGCGATACAAATTACTAAAAATTTCGTAACTTTGCAGTGTTTTCGGAACCGTACCAGTTTGCTGGCTTACTGCCATCGGGAAGTAAGAATGCCGAAGCCCAAGGGTGGAGGCTGCGGGACGGGAACCTATATATAGGAAAGGCGTTCTTGTAAAGGACAAGCGCGTAAACGCGAGTTCTTGACGCTTTGTGCTTGACGTTCTGGAATCTGGCAGTTCCCTAAACGTTTGTCAAACATCAAAGCAACAATGACGTCCATGGATATGTAGTATCTGACAAATGAATTGCAGACAGCTATCATTGGCTTCGATGCAGTCATAGTCGTTTATATACATATCGGCGTGGGCTTCGGCGTTGCTCGTTTCGACAAACAGGCGATGCCAGAGCCTCAGAACGTGGGACGAGTGACAGGAGATTCCCACGCTTCTTTTATGTATAGCCATTGATAATTGTTTTACCATCCTGCTTGGGAGTCGGGGATTAAAATTGTAGTAATGGACAAAACAATTATTGGACGTATCGGAGAGAAAGCTATTCCTGAAACAATTCACAATTATCAGTCAAACATTCCAGAGCAAGAACTTACTGCGAAGAAGAATATTCGTAACAAGTTTGCAGCTCAAGGGTATAATCCTAACAAAGTTACATTTGACTAACCACATAAACTATAAAGATATGTTTAAGGATTATTACTTGATTCTGGGTATTGGCAAGGATGCCTCGCCAGAAGAAATTGAAAAAGCGTTTAAGGAGGTGGATGCCAAATTGAATGGTGCACCACAGTCCAAGGAGTTTCAAGATGCAAAGGAAGCTTTTACAGTTTTGTCGCATCAAGAAACGAAGATTCTGTACGACAAGGAACTTGAAGCCTACAATGAGTCGGATGATTTTGCAAACTATGAGATTAAAGACCAAAGTTTGGCAAATACCATTAGCTCTTTGCAAACCAACATTGAAGTAAATGAGCAGCCTTCTTCGGGCTGCGGTGCCAAAATCGGAAAGGGTTGTATGTGGGCTTTTGTCATCGTAATTGTTTTGATGCTTCAGATGTGCATTACTGCCATTATGAAACAAAAGGGACGTAATGCCGTGAGAAATCGTTATTCGTATGTTATGCCTCAAAAACCAGCAATTAGCCATGTTTACCAACTATTATAAACTGATGAATATTTCCCCAGCTGCAACAGAAGAGGAAATAAACGCCGCCTTGGAAAAGAGCACTCTGTCAGGTGCATTGGTCGAGGAAATGAAAATGGTTTTGCAAAACAAATCATTGAAAGCTCTCTATGACGAGGAATTGAAACTGTATGAGGCTTCGGAATCGAAACAGAACTACGAGATAAGCAATGCTACTCTTGACTGTGAAATAAAGAAAGTCAAGGCCTACATTTCAAACAAGGCCCGTGAATCTGTAACTATTGAGGAAGAGCCGAAGAAGAATAGTAATGCTTGGCTGTGGATAATTGTATTCATTGTCATTAGTTGCTTGGGAAAGTGTATATCGTCGTACAATCGTGGCAGGACACTTGAAGAGAATCGGCAGAAATATCTTCGTGGTGATTATGACAACATCTCCATTAACCGACCAGTATTTGACATCCCCCATTTCTTTAAACCCATACTTAAATAGCTTATGAAAAAGATTTCAATCACGCTGGTGCTCTGCCTTATGTTGATGGGCATTGCGAGTTGCGGTTCATCCAACCGTTCTCCAGAAAACAAAGTTGTTGCTGATGCAATGGCTTCATTAAGAAATGAACTGCCTATTCATTTGGAAGGACTCGGCAAAGTGCGTGAAGTTGACTATGAGGGAAATAACGTCATCTTCCGAATGCGAATCCAAGAAGATGCATCTTACGGAATGAGCGTGACAAAAATTAGCAAGAATCAATCACTGGCTAAAGAGATTGTTGCCGCTCAAATCGGGATGATGAATGCACAGGAGAAAGAAGCGCTTAAAGCGATTGCCGGAGAATCGTTTGACCTGAAAGTCCTAATAAGCGGTTCAAGTTCAAACCGTGACGGGATAATAAACCTGTCGCCAGATGAAATAGAATCGGCCTTAGCCAATGCTCAGAACAAGTCTGCTGAGGATTTCTCGCTCGAAATGGTGGCAATGACAACGAGACTGATGCTGCCAGCACGGGTTGACCAAGTAACGACCTGGACTGATACCCGTTTGACTGACGAAACATTTGAGTACATTTATCACATAGACGACGGCAGCATCGATCTGTCGAGTATTGATATGGGCACGTTGAGGTATGAGAAATTAACAATGCTCAGTCAGAATATGGATGTTATGGGAAACGTTGTGAAATGCTGTAAAGCTACACGTCGTAATCTTGTCTATAAATATATCGGAAACAATTCCAACAAGACAATTCTTGTGGTGCTTACTCCTACAGATTTGGACAATGTGTAACTATAATTTAAGAAAGTTATGAGAAAATTTATATTATGCGGTAGTTAATTTTGGAAAGTTCCCTCTTGGCTGTCCATCCCAATAATTCCTGTTCCTTTGCCTTCAAACGTTGAAACTCCATGACAAGATAAAGGCGGAACTCAACGGAAATCCATGATGCAAACTCGAATGCTATATCGGTTTGGGCAAAGGTTCCTCCATAGCGTCCCGCTTGCGAAACAATCCCAATAGCATTAGTGGCTTCAATCCAACGAGTTGGCGAAAGCGTGAAAGCATTCAAACCTGCCTCTTTTCTAAACCCCTCGAATTCGAGGGGGTTAAAATTGGGGTTGTGAAGAGTTTCCCATATTCCAAGAAATTCTACAGTATTGCGGTTACGCATCCAGTTAGCTATAACTCCGTTGGGGTCTGTGGCGTTTTTCTGCCTGGCGATGTCTGTGATGCTAATGTAATCTATACCATCTTTTGAAATAGTCTTGATAGCAA
>ONCJ01000029.1 GCA_900316295.1 uncultured Prevotella sp. | reverse complement strand
ATGGAAGGCTGGATATACATATACGTACAAGTTCTCTAAGCGACCAGAGCAGTGGGATTACTATATGGAGGTGTATCCAAGTGATGGCTATACACTTAAGTATACCGACGAGGGTACTTCTCCTCGATATCCTTCAGGTATGGGATGGTACGGTGTGAAGAGTTATAAACAGAAAAGTGATGGCACGAAACAGGCTGTGCCGTGGGAAGTAGTGAAATATGAATATTCCGATGACAATGGTACAACATGGGTGGACAATGGTCTCAACCTGCCGTCTTGGCTACTCGATTTCCCCGAAGGAGCAGCTGGAAGCACAAGCTATAATGATTGGTATGTAGATGTCGATGCGGCAAGCTATATCGGAGAAAGTGTTACTGAGCGTGACCAAATTATACAAGCTGGTCCCGTAGATGTCGATGCGGCAAGCTATATCGGAGAAAGTGTTACTGAGCGTGACCAAATTATACAAGCTGGTCCCGTAAGGACAGACTATGATCTGTCAACTCATGATATCAAGGGTAATAGCATTAGCCAGACAACTGCAAACTGCTATGTTATATCACATCCGGGTACATATAAACTTCCACTTGTTTATGGCAATGCCATCAAGAATGGAGCAGTCAATTCTGTGGCATTTAACCCGTCGGCTGGTGTGGTCAGTGGATTTACCAAGATGGGACCGTTCTTGAACTACAAGGGCGAGGGTATAACCAATCCGTGGATAAAGACTGACGGAACACCGACTTCTGCAGAAGTGGTGTGGTCTGACAGTCAATCACTCTACAACCTTCTGAAGGACAATCTGACTATTAGTGGCGACTATCTGTGTTTTGATGCCACTGACGTAAATAATATACGTCAGGGTAATGTTGTCGTGGCAGTGAAGGATGCCGATGGTGTCGTGATGTGGAGTTGGCATTTGTGGTTTGCACCAGATGATGTGTTGGATCTTATAGAGGTGACACATCAAGGAAACAGAAATAAGAAATACTACCTCACCAAAGAGACATTGGGCTATCGTACTGCATCGCGTTATGGCTCCACATATATTGTGCCACGCAAGATACGTGTCACCGTGGAACAGGTTGAGGCTGGTACCGATGGAGTCAAGAAACAAGGACTGCTGTACCTCACCCAGAATCCTGGTGGTACAGACCTGCCGGCACAGGTGACGCTCTATCAGTGGGGGCGCAAGGATGCCATGCCCGGCTATACCACTTATTTCCCCTCTGACGGTTTCAATCCTGGCGGAGCAGGCAAGGTGTCGTATGCTACGGCAATACAGAATCCTGGTGTCCATTACAATCGTGAGAATGGTGCCCCGCAGGATCAGTCGGGATGGTGTAGTACGTCCTATGGCAACGTGTGGTCGGCACAGACTTCGGGCAGGGATGATGACCGCTTTACTTACAAGACTGTATACGACCCCTCGCCTGCAGGAGTCCACGTCCCTGGCAGCTATTTGTTGACAATGTTTACTTACAACAAAACATACAATTGGTATTTTGACAACGATGTGACAACAAATGTCTCAATAGCCTCGTACAGTACTGCGGGCATCAACTTCTATACTTCTCCAGCCAAGGATGCTACCATCTTCTTCCCTGTGACAGGCATCTGGTCGGATAACGGAGAGTATGAGAAGGGACATGCCGTATTTGGTACGTTTGGTAATGGCGGTCATTATTGGATGACACAGGCACACACTCCAGGTACTGCTCTCGCACTATTTTTCAATCAGACAAAAATAGTGTGCAGAAATGGCGATTCCTTTAATCAGGCTCATGCTTGTGCCATCAGGCCAGAGAAAGAGTAAAAAAGTGAAGCAGTATTGAATTACTGCTTCACTACAATCTTCTTGTTGTTCTGAATATATATGCCTGGTCTGAGTCCTTCGAGTGAAGTGCCAGCCAGTCGTCCGTCTATGGTGTATACTCTCTTGTCGGCGATTCGGTTATCGATGGTGTTGTCGTTGGCATCTATGTTTATGATACCATCCACGTCGCCACCCATAAACTTGAAGGTTATCACACCATCCTCTTCCTTGATTTCGGTCACGGGCTTGCCCTCCAACAGCATATTCAGTGAGTTGAAGGCGAAGTATGAGTCCTCGGTCATCTCCGTCACGTTGCTTGTTCCTGGCCATGGGTCGCCAGCTGCTTCATGATTATATATAGCTGTGCCTGAATTGTCGGTTTTCGTAGTCTGCATGATAGTGTTCTTATATTTTTGCACTAAGATAGGGTCAATGTTTAGAGTGCCGGTAAATCCATCAACGGTATATCCGGTTTCTGTGACGGTAACCTTTTTTTGTTTGCCGAACCAGTCGGGCATAAACAGACTATCTGCTGCTACGACGGCTACTGCGGGGTTGAGGGCTGATGAGTTGACATATCCTGTTGTCAGTCTGTCCTCGTCGATGCGATACACCAGCATACCGTGTCCACGAGGTGCTTGACCTGAAAAAAATCTACTACCAATATGCTTAAAGTTCTCCATCATGAGATACTCTTTGCGGTTAGCGTCGTTAACAATCTTGTATGCCTTACCTCCAGCGTCTAAGGTCTGCATGGTGATGTTAGCTGGCTGGGTCAGCTCTTCTACCTGCATCCATCCGCAGCGCTCTCGTTCCCATGCGAGATATGATACTGGTGTATATCCCATATCTCCATATTCGCCGCCATCCATCAGGTCGTACCAGTCCATGTTCTGGTTGCATGTGAGTGCGGCTGTCGTCATATTGATTGAGGGATATATGTCGGGCAGCCCCATGGCATGAGAAAACTCGTGACAGAACAGACCTATACCGTTGATATATCCTCTGGGTGAACTTGTTGGAAATGACGGATTTATATTCAACTCGTTGCTCACTCCGTATCTGTAAATAATCTTTCCGTCGTATTTGGTATTATAGTTGGATAGAGTATGTACGTGTGGCCAGATACAGTTGGTAGAGTTTCCGCCGATATTCTCGCCGTAGCCCGCATATATGATGTATACCAGGTCGGCATATCCGTCATTATCGGAGTCGTATTGAGAGAAGTCCACGCCAGCTTCGTCTGCAAGTCTGCATACCTCTGGCACAAATCTGCTTTTTACGTAATAGTCGCTGCCGTTTACGTTTGCACCATAATATGCCATGTCGTTAGAGAGGGTCACTGGACCATATACGTCAAACTGAGGCTCGAAGGCTCCACGGCTACAGTCTTTGAAATATTCCTTTACGCTTTTGATATTCATGCGTACCGTATTACCTGTGCTGTCGCCTGCTGCGGTGGGAGCTCCGTTTGCGTTCAGGTATGAGTCAAACACGTCTGCACAGTTGCTGTCGCAGAATTTCCGGTCCTGATATTCAGCCAAAATCACCAGTACCTTCGGACTTCCTGTGCATGGGAAGAAGGGTGGGTTGGATGTAGGAATGACGTTAGCCTTTCGCCTGCTCATCCTCTTTGTGGTGGTGTTATTAAAGGCACCCTTGTCCTGTGCATTTATGGCAGCTATCTCCTCAGCGCTGCGCAGTCCCTGTTCGTGGGCGAGCAGACCAGTAGAGCTTATCTCTCCGTTCTCGTCAATCTTGGCTATGAAATAGTCGTTGCCTTCATGGAAGAGGATGACTCCGTCGGTAGTGACGTTATAGCTGAAGTCAGCATTACCAATGAGCTGAATGGTCAGCATCGTACCATCCTTCTGCTGTACGGTAGTGAAGCCAGGGAAGGCTTTCGAAGCCCATGTCGACATGGTAGCTATGCATACCAATATAAGTAAAAGTGTCCGTTTCATATCGTCTTCTTTTGTCCTTTTATTATGTAGTTCTCACGTTATTTCGTTATGTCGGTTGCTTTTGTCTTCTTTTGAAAAAGTACTGTCCTTTATGCTTAGTCCTCTTACCAAACTCTATGGCGTGGGTGGGGCAGTGGTGGAAGCAGGCGAAGCATGTGAGGCATCTGCCTGTGTGGAGCCACTCGGGAGCAGAGCCCTTGCCGCCGCTCATGTTCTTTACAGGACACGCCTCCACGCACTTGCCGCAGCGTATACATCTGTCTGTCTCTACGCGGAACGGTTGGTCTTTGACGAGACGATGTACGAAGTATGCACCTATCGGACCGCTGAAGAGCCAGGGTAGTGGACCGCGATGTATGTCGCCTCTTCCGCTTATTATGCCTTTCATGTTCTCCTCCGCCTTCTTCAGTTTTTCCTCTTCCCGCTCCTTTGTGTCCACATCCATGAATGGCAGTCCCACATACGACTCGGGCATTATCAGCGAGTAGGCTGCCTCGAGGTGGATTCCTCGTTTGCTCAGATCCTTTTCCAGTATCTCCATCGTCCTGCCAATACTGTCGCCAGCGGTGCACAGAGCGGAAATGCGAGGAGTGCTGATGGTCAGTTTGCTTACAAACTCCCTTACTATCTTAGGCGGTCGCCATCCGTGCACGGGAAACACTATCCATGCATCCTTGTCTTGCGTCTCAAAAGTGCAGTCGCCATCGATCACGTCTGGTATGAATACCAGTTGGTCGTTGGTCGCCTCGGCAAGTCTTTCGGCAGCCCATCGCGTATTGCCTGTGCATGAGATGTAGAATATCATGGCGGCAAAGTTACGAAAAGTCGAGAGAAAAGGCAAATTTATGAAAAGGCAAATTTCTTCACTTATTTTCTTTTTTTTATCGGTGTTCAGGCGAGCAAGCTCGGAGTCTTTGCACTTTTCCGAGACGGAGTAAGTTATCTAAAGTTACGAAAAGTCGGCGCAGAGCGGCATCGACGAGCCCCGTCGAGGTGAGGCATATATAATAAGGTGGAGGGAGCAGGGCACTTGGCGCACGAGGAAGACTGTAGGCAGATGAAAATGTATGCGTTTTTACAGAAAGATTGTGTGTTCTCGGACAATCATAAGGGCATAATGAGAGCATGAAAGGGGTGTGATGTGACTATAGAGAGTCTGGTTTTTTATGAAATGGCTTGCTTTATGCGAAAAAAAGTGTACTTTTGCAGGCAAATTAGAGACACTCTATGCAGCGCTATTTCATATACCTACAATACGACGGAACCGACTATCATGGCTGGCAGATACAGCCTAACGGCAACTCGGTACAGGCCGAGCTGCAGCGCGTCCTGACCACGCTGCTGCGTACGGAGACGGCTGTGACGGGTGCCGGCAGGACCGACGCTGGCGTTCATGCCCGCAGGATGGTGGCCCACTTTGATGGCGAGGACGGTATCGACACAGACCAGCTGGCTTATCGCATGAACCGCATGCTGCCCCACGACATCGCCATCGACCGCATAGAGCCCGTGGATAGCGACATGCACGCTCGCTTCTCGGCAAAGAGTCGTACGTACCATTACTACATCCACCAGCGTAAGGCGCCCTTCCTGCGCAAGTACTCGTGTGAGATACATTACCCATTGGACTTCGAGATGATGAACCAGGCTGCCAGCCACCTGCTCAATGTCGAGGACTTCGGTGCCTTCTGCAAGGCTGGCAGCGATGTTAAGACAACGCTATGCCGTGTTACGGAGGCGTATTTCTCGAAGGGTGAGGAAGGTGTTGTCTTTGTCATTACTGCCAATCGGTTCCTTCGCAACATGGTGAGGGCGGTGGTTGGCACGCTTATCGAGGTGGGCAGACACAGGATGACGCTCGACGAGTTTGACGAGGTGGTGCGTAGTGGCAACCGTACGTCAGCGGGAGAGTCGATGCCTGGCAACGCCTTGTTCCTTTGGGATGTGGGGTATGGTTAGTTTTTAGTTTTTAGTTTTTAGTTTTTGGTTTTTAGTTTTGGTTTTAGGATAGGTCAATGTGGTTAACTTTAGCATTTCTCTCAGCAACGTTACTGGGATTTTATGATTCGTTTAAGAAGCGAGCACTATTAGACAATGCTGTCATTCCGGTGTTGTTTCTTAATACTTTGTTCTCGTCACTTATCTTCTTGCCGTTCATCGTTTTATCCAGCTCTACTTCAACACTTGATGGAAGCGTGTTCTATGTGGCTGACGGCGGCTGGGAGGAGCACCGATGGGTGCTGCTGAAGAGTGTCATCGTGCTCTCTTCGTGGCTCTGCGGCTACTTCGGCATGAAGCATCTGCCGCTGACCATCGTAGGTCCCATCAATGCCACACGACCGGTGATGGTGCTCGTCGGAGCGTTGCTTGTGTTCGGTGAGCGGCTGAATGTTTACCAGTGGACGGGTGTGCTGCTGGCGGTAGCGTCGTTCCTGATGCTCAGCCGCAGCGGAAAGAAGGAGGGAATAGACTTCAAGCACAACCGATGGATACTGCTCATCGTGCTTGCTGCGGCATTAGGAGCCGTCAGCGGACTCTTTGACAAGTTCCTCATGGCACCCAGGGAGTCGGGTGGAGTGGGGCTCGACCGCATGATGGTGCAGAGCTGGTACAACATATACCAGTGTGGGATGATGCTCCTGATGCTCATTGTGTTGTGGTGGCCTGTGCGCCATCGCACCACACCTTTCCATTGGCATTGGTCCATTATCTTCGTCAGCCTCTTTCTCTCGGCTGCTGACTTCATGTATTTCTATTCGCTCTCGCTGCCCGACGCCATGATCAGCATCGTGTCTATGGTGCGGCGCGGTAGTGTCATCGTCTCGTTCCTCTTCGGTGCGGCGGTCTTCCGGGAGAAGAACCTCAAGGCAAAAATGATTGATTTGACGCTCGTCCTGCTTGGTATGTTCTTCCTATATCTTGGAAGTAGGTAGAATGGTGGGGTGCAGTGCTTTTTTTACTTTTTCTTGTTCTTGCGATACCAGGATATGTAGTATGAGATAGTCTGCATGTTCTGCTCCTCGATGTCAGACATGTCCCTGCCAATGGAGTATTCGGCAGGTTGGTACCACGGTTGGGCATTGAAGTAGTTTTGTGTTGTGGAGTCTCTGAACGAGACACCATTGCGAGCCAGAATCTCGTTCTCCATCATGATGATATCCTGTTCAGACATCTTGGACAGTTCGTTCCTGGTGAGCAGGCTCCTTGAGCCCTTGGGCCATCGGCCAGGAGGAACGGTACCTCCCGTGGATGTGCGGTTGGCAGACTTGGTGTCAACGAAGACATCGCTATACGACAGAAGGTCGTTGGTGATGATCAGAGCCCTGATGCCTACACCCTCTGCTAAACAGAAATTCCAGTTGTTTCTGTTGTACTCCACACCCATAGTTTTGCTTAGGTAGCGGTAGAGCTCGCTTATTCCTTCCTCTCCTGGGATGAATTTGAACTCTCCGTTCGACCATTCTGCCTTACTTCTGAGGATGTCGTCATCTTTCCATTTCCGATCGAAATGACCTATAGCCTTACGGTCTCCGCGCAGACTGTTTAGGTATGCAACGATGGCATTGATGCCTTTGTTAAGGCTGCTGGGTATATCGCCGCTGGCACTGAAGCTATCGTCGAAGTTAGTATAGCGTACGGAAAAGCTCTTGGTTGGAGCGTCGAGCACCCGAATGGGCGATTTGTAGTACCCCTTTGACTTCCAAAGTTTATGCTCGCTGATCAGCTGCTTGCATCGTGTCATCACCGTATCGGCAACCTCGAATGATATCTTCTCGTTTGGACAGTCGCCCATTAGTGTGAGTGTCAGCTTGTTGTCCTTCTCGCGAGTCAGTTGAATATAAGCCTGATCATACCTGCTCATACCTCCTCCTATGCGATAGGAAATCTCCCTAATCTCACTTGTTGGCTCTCCTGCAAATGCCTTCAGCGGATTAAAAGCTGCTGCAATGGCAGCAAAAACAATACATAAATTTATTCTTGCCATGTTGCAAAGATAAAGATTATTACTTAAAAACAAAACAAATTGGTAATAAAACTATGTTTTCTTTTTGCAATTCAATCACTTCTTCGTACCTTTGCAGCCAAAATTTAAGGAAAGAGATTATGGCGCAGAACATTTTCAGGGGTTTAGGTATTGCTTTGGTTACTCCTTTTAAGAACGATGGATCGGTAGACTATGAGGCATTGGAACGCGTGGTGAAATACCAGATAGAGAGTGGTGCCGACTTCTTCTGTATCCTCGCTACGACGGGTGAGACCCCATGTCTTACCGCCGAGGAGAAGACCAATATCAAGGACTTGGTGGTACGTCTTGTCGATGGCAAGCTGCCTATCCTTATGGGATGTGGCGGCAACAACACCGCAGCACTGGTCGAGGAAATCCGACATACCGACTGGAGCGGCATCGACGGCATTCTGAGCGTGTGTCCATACTATAACAAGCCATCGCAGGAAGGACTCTATCAGCACTTCAAGAAAATAGCCGAGGCAAGTCCGCTACCTGTAGTATTGTATAATGTGCCAGGCAGAACAGGTATCAACCTGAAGTCTGCCACCACCATCCGTCTGGCTCAGGATTGCGACAACATCGTGGCTATCAAGGAGGCAAGCGGCAGTCTGGAGCAGGTGGACGAGATCATCAAGGGCAAGCCTGCTGACTTCGACGTGCTCAGTGGCGATGATGCCCTGACCTTCTCGATGGTTGCCAGCGGTGCTGCAGGTGCCATCTCGGTTATCGGCAACGCCCTGCCTAAGGAGGTGTCGCGCATGATACGCTATGAGTTCCGTGGCGAATACGAGCCCGCTCGCCGCATCCATCATCGCTTCACCGAGCTCTACTCATTGCTCTTCGTCGATGGCAACCCGGCAGGTGTGAAGGCATTGCTCTCAGAGATGGGCATGATAGAGAACGAGCTGCGACTGCCACTCGTGCCAACCAAGGTGACAACCAAGCAGAAGATGGCTGAGATACTGAAGAATTTGAGAATGTAGAAAGTTGGAAGTTTTAAGAACACAAAACTAAAAACTCAAAACTAAAAACATTATATCAAGGGGTGCTCACTATTGTGGTGGGCTGAGATTATACCCTCTAACCTGATTCGGATAATACCGACGTAGGGATGGATAGTATTATGATCTTAACTTATCCCCTTTACATTATTTATTAATATAAAGGTTAAAGTAATTATGAAAAGATTTTTTCTCATGACGATGCTCGCTGCAATGACAACGGGCATGTACGCACAGAGTAGTGAGTCACGGTTTGATTCTGCACACGTAGAACAGCTGCAAGAAGTGGTGGTACAAGGTGTGAGAGCACAGAAAGATGCTCCATACGCCATCGCGAACATCAAGAAACAGGAGCTGCAGGAGTTCTCGAAGTCGGGACAGGAACTGCCCTTCCTCTTCTCGCGCACGCCAGGAGTGATGGCATGGAGCGAGAACGGACTGGGCATAGGTACGACATACATGCGCATTCGTGGAGCAGGCGACTCACGTATCAACGTCACTCTCGACGGTGTGCCACTCAATTCGCCAGAGGACCAGTGCGTGTTCTGGGTGAACATGAACAGCTATGCTTCGCTGCTGGGCAGTGTGCAGATACAGCGAGGAGTGGGCACGTCTACCAACGGCGACGGAGCCTTCGGCGGAACGATAGCCCTGTCGTCAGCTGCTCCGTCGCAGAAGGCTGGCGGTGAGCTGTCGGCTTCCTACGGAACGTTCAACACCTTCAACGTCGGAGGTAAGTTCTCTACGGGTTTGTTGTGGAACCACCTCATCTTCGACGGTGCATACCATGAGACCAATACCGACGGATTTATCCACGGCACGAGCGGACGTTCAGGCTCCTACTATGGCGGACTGACGTGGATAGACGACAAGTTCCAGATAAGATACAAGAATATTGGTAACTTTGAAAAGACTGGTCAAGCATGGAATGGTGTTACAGCAGGAAATAGTGACTATAGTATTATGGACGGTTCACTCGACGACGGTTCGTGGAACTATAACCTGCCTACGGGAATCAAGACATATAAAGATATGTATAAGGCAGGGTTGGGAAGATATAATACTCTTTATGAGACCCTGAAGTATGGTACGACATCGCTGTTCGCAAAGGATGCCAATGGCAATTATGTCACCGAACGCTACAAGATGGCTGACGGCAGATACTGGGACAAAGCCACCGATAACTTCTGGCAGAACCACAACATACTGTCGTTTGCAGCCCAGCTCAATGAGTATCTTACGCTGGCAGCCTCGCTACATTATACTCATGGCTACGGCTACTACGACGAGTTGCGACTGAACAAGAAAGCTGGCGAGAAGTTCGGACTTGATGATAACCGCCGTTCAGATTTTGTAAGGAAGAAGGGACTGAAGCAGGATACTTATGGAGCAGTGGGCAATGTGAATTATAAGAGGGCTAACTGGGACATCATAGGCGGCTTCTCCGTACAACAGTTCAAGGGCAATCACTTCGGATATATCACATACATCAAGGACGAAGAATTCAGACAGCGCTACCTGAGCAACGGTAAGCATCAGTACTACGACTCCGATGCCAAGAAGCTTGATGCCAGTGCATACCTGAAGGCTGCCTACCGCTTTGCCGACTATTGGAGCGCATTCGCCGATGTGCAGTATCGTTACGTTAACTATAAGACTGATGGTGTCAACGACCGTTTCGTAAAGGATGCTAATGGCAAGTGGGTGAATCAGCTCTTGGATATCAATGAGAAATATAACTTCTTCAATCCGAAGGCAGGTCTCAGCTGGAGCAATGGTCCGCACCATGCATACGCATCTGTAGCTATGAGCCATCGTGAGCCTGAACGCAACAACTTCACGGACAACTATAAATACCCGTTCCCAAAGGCTGAAAAACTGTTGGACTATGAGGTGGGCTATAACTTTGCAAGTCAGACGTTCCGAGCAGGAGTCAACCTATACTATATGGACTATAAAGACCAGTTGGTGCAGACGGGAGAACTGAGCGACATAGGTGAAAACCTCACTACTAACATCAAAAAGTCATATCGCTTCGGAGCGGAGATAACTGCAGCATGGGATGTGCTTCCTGTATTGACTCTTGAAGGTAATGCAGCATTGAGCCAAAATAAAATCAAGGATTTCGACGAGTATGTGACTGCAGATTGGGAGGATAATGGTGCGACCTTCCATTATGATAATTCAACTCTTTCTTATTCACCATCGGCAATACTCAATGGTTTCGTTGACTTCCACTATAAGGGTTTTAAGGCTATATGGCACACTAACTATGTTAGTCGTCAGTATCTCGACAACACGGAGAACAGAGATCGCTCACTTCCTGCATATACCTTCTCCGACTTGACCGTCAGTCAGGCAGTGAAGGTGAACAAGGTGGCTCCGCTGAGCGAGGTAATCTTTGGACTGAGTGTCAACAATATCTTCAATGCGAAGTACGCTACCAGCGGATGGGTTTACTCGGCAATACTCTCGGATACACACCCTAACGAAAACCGCTACTATCAGATTGGATTTATTCCGATGGCAGGCACAACGGTGATGGGTAACCTCACGCTACGCTTTTAAGATAAGGTTAAAGAAATGACAGATTTCCTGATAGCCCATTGGCTCGACATACTGACAACCATCCTCGGACTGGCATATATCATCCTTGAATATAGAGCCAGTCTGTGGATGTGGGTCGTGGGATTCTTCATGCAGTCGTTAGGCATAATACTGTATTATCAGAAAGGACTGTATGCCGACTGCGCCATGGAATTCTACTACCTCTCAATGACGGTGTACGGATTCTGGAGGTGGATTGCCCCGCACCCCACACCTTCTGACAGTGGAAATACACAGGAGGGACAGGACTCTTCGAGTGATTCTGGTATTCGTCATTTCCCCATGCGCCTGATTTTTCCATGGACTATGCTTATCCTGGCGGTATGGGCTGCCATCTATTGGCTGCTCGTCACCTTCACCAACAGCAACGTACCATTGGCAGACAGCTTTACTACTGCTCTTAGCATTGTTGGCATCTGGGCTCTGGCTCATAAGTACTTGGAGCAGTGGTTCATATGGATAGCCGTAGACGTTGTCACATGCGTCCTCTATTTCTATAAAGACATACCATTCAAGGCGAGCCTCTATGCACTTTATGTCATCATTGCCATAATGGGATATATGAAGTGGAGGAGGATGATGTCTCAAAACCAAAAACCCAAAACTAAAAACTAAAAACTAAAAACCAAAAACTAATATGTATTCAACTATAATCTTCGATCTCGACGGAACTCTTCTCAACACGCTCAATGACCTTGCGGCAAGCACTAACTATGCACTGCGCCAGTCGGGTATGCCCGAACGCACCATCGAAGAGGTAAGGCGGTTTGTAGGCAACGGTGTGCGTAAACTCATCGAACGCGCTGTACCGGAAGGAGAGGACAATCCTCTGTTTGAAGAGACCTTTGCCACCTTCAAACGCCATTATTTGGAACATAACATGGATACCACATGTCCATACGAGGGAGTGGGGGAGATGTTACGCCAGTTAAGGCAGCAGGGTAAGCGATTGGCTGTGGTGAGCAATAAGTTTTGTACTGCCACAGAGGAACTCGTAGCCCATTTCTTTCCAGAGATTGAGGTGGCGATAGGTGAGAATGAGGCGGGTGGAATAAAGAAGAAGCCTGCCCCCGACACGGTGATGGAGGCATTGCGCCGACTGGGTGTCGACAAGACGGGTGCGGTGTATGTCGGCGACAGCGACGTAGACCTGATGACAGCCCGCAATAGCGGACTGCCTTGTATCAGTGTGCTGTGGGGATTTCGTGATAAGGAGTTCCTGTTGCAGCATGGTGCTACAACATTCATAGAGAAGCCAGAAGAACTGTCGTCAGTAGTAAACTCAGAATTGTGACAGACGGGCAATATATTTGCCAATAATGTCGAACTCCAGGTTGACCACTGTGCCCACCTGTATGTCAGCAAAGTTGGTGTTCTCCCTTGTATATGGTATGATAGCCACCTTGAAGGTGTCGTCGGTTGGCTCGCAGACAGTCAGTGACACACCGTTGACAGTCACCGATCCCTTGTCTACTGTGAAATATCCGCGATGAGCCATCTCCTTGTTAGCGGCATATTGGAAGGTGAAATATGTCGACCCGTCGGCATCCTCCATAGCTATGCATGTAGCAGTCTCGTCGACGTGTCCCTGTACGATATGACCATCCAGCCTGCCGTTCATCAGCATCGACCGCTCCACGTTCACCCTGTCACCCTCCTTTAGCAGTCCAAGGTTTGATCGGTCGAGAGTCTCCTTCATTGCCGTCACGGTGTATGTGCCGTCTTCTATCTTTACCACCGTCAGGCATACGCCGTTATGAGCTACGCTCTGGTCTATTTTCAGTTCGTCGACAAATGAGCAGCGAAGGGTGAAGTCTACATTCTCTCCATATTTCTTTATAGCAACAACGGTTGCCATCTCTTCTACTATTCCACTAAACATCTTTTGTTTCTATAATTAAATTAGGTGATTATACTCAAACATTAAAAAAAGAATCGTGTCGCGATTGTGATGAAAACTCCTTTTTACAAGATGTGAGGGTTCCTCAGTCTTTGTAATCCACCGACCTTACGGCTAACTCCTTGTGAGAGTCTGTGGCCCGCCATCGACATGGGGATTACACTCAGTTTTCAAGATTATTTGATGAGTATCCCGATCTGTCCGACACGATTCATGTTGCAAAGATACAAATTACTTAGGACAAAACAAAGAAAAACTCCTTTTTTTCTTTTATCCTCACTCATACTGCATGGTCTTTGCAGGATGAATATGAGATATGAGATAGCTGGGTACGATGAGAACTAATACGCATATAAGCAATGTGGCTATGTTGATGGCAACAATCAGCGGTATGTCGAACTCTACAGGAACAGTGTCGACATAGTACTTTGACGCGTCGAGCTTGACCAGTCCGGTAAGTCGTTGTATCAACAGGAGCCCCACTCCCAGGAGGTTGCCGATGACGAGTCCTTTGCCTATGATGAAAACGGCAAACCACAGGAAGGTGTGCCTTATCTGCTTGTTGCGTGAACCCATGGCTTTCAGCAGGCCAATCATCTGTGTGCGTTCCAGAATGATGATGAGCAGTCCTGAGATCATGGTCACTCCCGCTACTGCAATCATCAGTCCGATAATCATCCATACGTTGAGATCCATCAGGTCGAGCCATGAGAATATTTGTGGATTCAGCTCGGTGATGGTGTTCGATGAGTATGTGTTGGCATACCAGTCTTGCGTCCTGTTAACCTTGCTTATCACATTCGTCGCAGTCTCATAGAGCCTGTTGAAGTCTTTCACTGTCAGCTCGGCTCCACTATATTCATCAGGCTGCCATCCGTTGAGCTTGTTGACGGTATACAGGTCGGTAAGGCATATCGTCTCGTCATATTGTCGCAGCTTGGTATCGTATATGCCCGTGATGGTAAATCGTCGGGTACGTACTCCCTGTTCGTTGATGAAGTAGGCAAAGATGCGCTCGCCACATTTCACATTCAGCTTGTCTGCCATCAGTTTTGAGATGACGATCTTTTGTTTGCTTGCCTTGTCAGAGAACTGTGGAATAGAGCCTGCCACCATGTTCTTATGGATGAAGGTGGTATCATATTCTGGACCTATACCCTTAAGCATCACCCCCAGAAAATCGTTGTCGGTCTTCAGTATGCCTTGCTTCATGGCATAGCGCTGTACATGATCTATGCCGTCAATGTGATGAAGCACCTTCATCATCGAGTCACCCATCTCTATAGGGTACTGCTCAGAACTTTGTAGCGTCATGAAGTTGGCTACAGTGATATGGCTGCCAAAACCAATGACCTTGTCTCTGATGGTATGCTTGAATCCCAATACCACTCCTATGCTGATGATCATTATCGCCAGGCCAACAGCCACACCCATCGTGGCTATGCTTACTGCTGGTCGCGACACTCGCTTCTTGTCGCCGCCATCGGCATATATCTTGCGTGCTATGAATAGTGGTAGGTTCATTGTCTTTTCTTACCCTTTTATTATTGTGTGTGGTGTTCTGGCTGGCAAAATTAAGTAAATCTTGGTGAATGGAGAAACGAAATCTTAGAAAACTGTGACATCTGCACGAAAATAAAATAAATTGCATGTAAATACGTTATGTTATTGATGAATATGCGTATATTACAATATTGGATTTTGCTTTTGCTGGGAGTTGTTATGCTGCCGTCGTGTGAGGACGACGATAGTTTTTCGACATCTCCTAATAATGTGTTGACGTTCTCTACCGATACGGTGAAGTTGGACACTACCTTCTCTACTGTGCCTACAGCCACTAAGACAATGTGGGTATACAACCGGTCGGGCGACGGACTGAGATGTACGTCGGTGAGACTGATGAAGGGTAATCAGACGGGCTTCCGTGTGAATGTCGATGGATATTATCTGGGTTCGTCGGAGGGCTATCAGGTGAGTGATGTCGAGATAAGAAACAAGGATTCTGTTCGTGTCTTTGTAGAGCTTACTGCGCCAAAGAATCAGAGACCAGAGATTGTTACTATAGATGACGACTTGGTGTTCACGCTCGAGAGTGGCGTGCAGCAAAAGGTTCACCTACGTTCATGGTCATGGGATGCAGAGAAATGGACTAATAAGGTTATCAGCGAGAATACGACGATAGACTCTGAGACACCTATTATTATATATGGTGGGCTGACAGTGGAGGAAGGTGCCACACTGACCATAGCTGCAGGCACAACCCTGTATTTTCATAATGATGCAGGAATCAATGTCAACGGAACACTCATCACGCAGGGTACTGCCGAGAAGAACGTAGTGTTGCGTGGCGACCGTATCGATCACATGTTCGACTATCTGCCATACGATCGTGTCTCAGGACAATGGCGAGGCATCACTTTCGGTCCGACATCTTTCGATAATGTGATAGAATATACCGATATACACAGTACGTACGATGGAGTGTGGTGCGAGTCAGAGGATGCCACAAGGATGAAGTTGCGACTGCTGAATTCCACCATACATAATTGTCAGGGCTACGGACTATACGCAGCCAACTGTATGCTGGATATCCAGAACACTCAGATGACGAACACCCTTAACGACTGTGCGTGCTTCATAGGTGGTAGTGTGACGTTGCTCAACTGTACTCTGGCACAGTTCTATCCCTTCGACAGTGCGCGTAAGGCTGCCATACGTTTCAGCAATGACAAACCACTCAACCTCATTTGTCGTAACAGTCTGATTACTGGCTATGCAGATGATGTGCTCATGGGCAACAATACCGATGAGACGCAGGACTTCAACTTCCTCTTCGACCATTGTGTGATACGCACTCCGGAGATAACAGGCGATGACGGCAAGCACTTCACTGAGGTGGTGTTCGAGAATCCCGAAGATACCACTCATGCCGGACAAAAGCACTTTGTCAAGGTAGACGGTAATCAGCAAGACTATGACTTCCATCTGAGCAAGGCGTCACTTGCCAAGGATGCCGCCGATCCTACAACGTCTACTGCTACCGACCATGATGGTGTGCTGAGAGATGACACACCAGATATGGGTGCCTATGAGTGTACAGAACAAGAAGAAACTGAAAAACCCTAATCTATGAAGACTATCGACATCAACATCCGTATTCAGTTTTGTCAGAAAGACGAACTGCAGCAAGAAGACCAAGAACTGATAGATTGTGCTATAAAGGCTACCAATAACTCCTATGCCAGATATAGCAACTTCCATGTAGGAGCAGCACTTCGACTGGAAGATGGCAGGGTGGTGATAGGTGCCAATCAGGAGAATGCTGCCTTCCCTTCAGGACTGTGTGCAGAACGCTCAGCTATTTTTGCTGCACAGTCGCAGTGGCCAGAACAGGCTATCACTACTATCGCTATAGCAGCCCGCAATGCTGGCGGCTTGTTGCGAGAGCCAGTGACTCCGTGTGGCTCTTGTCGTCAGGTGATACTCGAGATGGAGGATCGCTACCAGCGCCCCGTCCGCATACTGCTTTATGGCACTGATGGTGTATACGTCATTGGTTCGGTAAAGGATCTGATGCCTCTGTGTTTTGTGGATAAGAATATGAAGGGCTGACGTCCTCCTTGTCGTTGACGTTCTCGTCCTCGTTCT
Source organism: uncultured Prevotella sp. (assembly GCA_900316295.1). Classification (GTDB taxonomy): domain Bacteria; phylum Bacteroidota; class Bacteroidia; order Bacteroidales; family Bacteroidaceae; genus Prevotella. The sequence goes on along the minus strand of ONCJ01000029.1, from coordinate 13,717 downwards.
CGTCCTCGTCAATGTTAGCCCTACATCCCTGAATCATTCGTTCTATCTGCGCCATACGTGCCGACAGGTCATCGGTATTACGAAACTTCAGGTAGTAGTCGCGTGCTGCGGTGAAGTTGTCGGCAGCCTCCTGCCATTTCTCTTTGAACATATAGCAGAACCCAAGGCGATAGAACACATCGCCCTTGTCCCGATCGTAGCCTAAGAGCAGTACATGCTCGTATAATGGTATAGCCTCGTCGTATTGCTCCAGCAGGAAATGGCTCTCAGCATCAGTATAGTAGTACACGCTGCGTTCCTTAGGTGCCAGCGCCTCCAGTCGTGGCAGTACCTCATCCAGATATTTGGCAGCCTCCTTGTATTCCCATTCATAGTAGTGGCACAGTCCGATGTACGCACGGAATCGGTCATTCAGCTTATACTGCTTGTCCAGTCGCTGAAAGATGAGCAGTGCCTCATGGTACTTCCCTGAGGTGAAGTACTCAATGGCCATGCCCAGCTGTTCCTGGTCGTCACCTTGTTGGGCACGTGCAGGCAACGAACAGCAAAGCATCAGTGACAGTATAATGATTAAGGAACTCCTCATGTGTATGCTTTCTTTTATGCAAATATAGTTGTGTTCGATGCACCTTCGGAGCATAGAGGGCTTTTCTCTCCGACGAATGCTTTCAATTTTCGTAGAGTTCGCTTTTCATCTTTTCTCTGCTTTACGCTTCATTTTGTATAGAACTCCACCAGTCGACGGATAGCTCTTTGGCATACAGGACAAAAGTCGGGATGTGCGTTTGAGCGCATACGGCAATCTTCGTATGGACGGTAGACTCCCTTTAGGCTGTATCCTGCTCCTTCGTAGAGGCCGACATCCTTTTTGTCTATCATATCCTTCCACTTGCTGTCAAAGTCGACGAGGGTAGTCAGGTTAGGCTCCCATGGTTCCACGTCGTGCGGATACATAGGTATCTGTTCATTCTCATAGGCATACTCATCACCAAGTCCGGCAAAGGAGTGTCCGAACTCATGTACCACTACTTGATTGAACAGCGGATGTCTGGTCATGGAGAGGTTGTAGGAGTTGAGTATTCCGCCACCGCCATACTGGTCGGTGTTCACCAATACTATGATGTGCTCGTACGGCGTGCCAGCCAGCCAGTTGTGCATGTCGCGCAGGTGTAGTGTGGTAAGGTACCGGTCGGTATAGAATGTGTCGAAGTGTGAGCTCAGTGCAGTGTTCTTCCATATTCTGAGTGATGGAGTGGAAGTCCCGCTTTCCTCTGATGGTGCCTTCACTGCGATGATGTTGAAGTCCTTTTTCATCGACTTGAACGGTTCGTGTGCGAACAGTGCTTTGTTGGCATTCTTGGCATCCTCTATGAACGAGTCCATCTCGTCGGCACGGTATCCCTCAGCGAGGTAGGCTATGTGTACGCAGTGGAGCGAGTCCTTGGCTTTCAATAGGGTCTCGTATGGTGTCACGTTCTGTTCGCCAATATTCCTGATGAGAATGTCCTTCGGATTGACAGTATGAGTGAGCGACGTCATTATGGCACGTCGGTTGTCCCTCAGGTCCACGGTGACATCAATGCTGTCCTTTGGAAAAGGTATTAGGAATACGTTCTCAAACGATCGTGTACCCTTGCGCGACTCGTCATAGCTGAGCCACTCTTGGAATAGGGTGGAGAATGATTGACGGTAGATTACGGTGGAGTCTTTATGACTTCTCACAGTAATCTGTCCGTTGCCCTCCACAGGCAGCTCGCTCAGCTTCTTTCGCTTGCCATACCATTGTGGCATGCTATACATCTGGTCGAGTGCTATGTTCTGCTTTTGTCTGTTGCCTGCAAAGATGTAGTCTATCCTTAGTGTTCTGTTCTCAAAATACTTGTCAAAGTCTTGTGCTATGGCTGCTGTAGTGCAGTATAACAGTATGCAGACTACAACCATTATCCTTTTACTATCCATAGATAAATGTATCATCACTCTTCGTCTAATATCTCTTTAATACCTTCTGTCACGTATGGTCGTTGCCAGTCTTGCTTTTTCAGTTTCTGCTGACCATATTGCAGCAGGTCAATGTCCATATTCACTATGTTGTTTTCGTGATCCTTGCCACCCAGAGAGTTTTCTATCTCCTGTACGATCGTGTTAAGTTTGTCGGGTGGCAGTGTGCTTGTAACCATTGCCACACAGTTCAGGAACTGGTCAGATTCTATCCCTATCGGGTCTGTCCACACGTTGGCTGAGAATATGATGCCTGGCAGATGCTCCCTGAGTTGTAGTCTGGCAGCCGCCATGTTTTCATATTGTCTTGTGTTGGTCCCAAGTGTAAAGACCAATGTTTTTGTTTTCATCCTGTTATTTAATATTCCGTCTTGTCTTCCTTCTCAGTCCACATACGGAAGGTTTGTAGTGCTTCGTCACGCAATAGCGGTATGATAGGTACGGTACGCTCTTCCAACGGACGGTCTATCTCTTCGTAGATGAAGTTGTCGGCAAAGTCGATTTCGCATGCGTCTTCGCGCGTGTTGCCATAATATATACGATCGATGTGAGCCCAGTAGAGTGCTCCGAGACACATGGGACAGGGCTCGCACGATGTGTATACGACACATCCTGAGAGGTCGAATGTGCCCAGCTTGCGACATGCCTCACGTATGGTGTTCACCTCTGCGTGTGCCGTCGGGTCGTTGTCTATGGTCACGCTGTTGGAGCGTCCTGCTATTATCTCACCGTCCTTTACGATGACAGCACCGAAAGGTCCGCCTCCAGCCTTCACACTCTCGTTGGCAAGGCGTATAGCCTCACGCATATATTTCTTGTCTTGTTCTGTAATCTTTATCATGTCTATATATGTCTTAGGTTGATTGTCTCATGCAAATATACAGCTATTTGCAAATATCCACAAATAAAATGTTCTTAATCTAAGAAAAAATCGTAACTTTTCGTAACTTTAGATAACTTACTCCGTCTCGGCATAAAAAATAAATGAATTTATTTTGTTCTGCTCTCGACTTTCCGTAACTTTGTCCAATATTCTGTGAAAAGTGAAACGTCATATTGTTATAATGCTAAGTGTTCTTCTTGCTATCCGCAGTGCTAACGCTACTGATAGCACGTCGGTGGAGGCAATAGCTGACGATAGGGCGGTGATGACTGGGTACAGCAGACCGTCAATAGCTGTGACATACGGACCTGGTACGGTGCTACCCTTTGATAACTTCTCACGCAAATACTTGAAACCTAACGTGATACACGCGCTCACTGTAGCAGTCCATCTGCCACCGTCATCACCCGAGGAGCCGCACCTGTCGTTCGGCATGCGCTATGGCATGAACCATGATGTACGGATGCACCGTGATGAGCCGGTCGACATGGTGGGGTCACCACCAGCTGACTACGAAACGCAGATGGGCAACAACCTTACCCTCTTCGGCACGTATGAGCGACCATGGATTGGCGGTCGACGTTGGCAGTTGTCCACGTATATGGGTACGGGCTTGGGCTACAGTCGCCGAAAGTACAATCCGAAGACGCAGGTAGACAACGAACTCATAGGCTCGCATGTGAGCCTGTATCTCACATTGGGCGTGGTATATACCTATCGTGTCAGTCCGCACTGGCTGCTGCGTGGCGGTGTCGACCTTAGCCATCATAGCAACGGTGCGCTGAGCTGTCCCAATAAGGGTGCCAACTATCTGGGTCCGTTCGTAGGAATCGTATATACAACCCCAGGCTCTGCCTTCCACGAAGTGAAGGAGAGTAATGTTGACAAGAGGAATGGGGAGCGTGGAGACTCAAAAATGTTTCTCGACCTCACCGTCGGTGTCGGTGCAAAGGCGTTGGACGAGGAGTGGCAGCGCACCCAGTTCCATGTACCTCCCGACGATCCTGACTATCGTACCGACCATTTCCGCCTCTATGCAGCCTATTCGCTTCAGACCGCACTGATGTGGCGCTATGGTAATACACGTGCTACAGGACTCGGACTCGACTTGCTCTACGGCACATATAGCCGTCATGTGGAGAAGATGGACCGTGCTGAGGGACATAATGTGAGCCATTCGCCGTGGAGCGTGGCACTTGCTGTGCGCCATAATGTGAGCTTCCGTCGCTTCACGGCACGCTTCGGTTTGGGCTACTACCTATACCGACGCATGGGAGTACGGGCTAAGTCTTCTGAGCAACCCTTCTATGAACGTATCGGCGTTCATTATACCATACCCCACATGCATGGTCTGTCGATAGGCTTCCAGGTGAAGACGCATATTTTCCGATCCGACCTCACCGAGTTGCAGGTGGCTTTTCCGTTGAGACTGAAACGATAACCTTAAAAATTCAAAGAATATAATGGAAACAATGATAACGAGCGTACAGAATCCGAAAGTGAAACGGCTGCTACTACTTCAGCAGAAGTCTGCTGAGCGACGCAAGGCTGGGCTTTTCGTCGTAGAGGGTAGGAGAGAGGTGGAACGCTGTGTGGCTAAGGGCTTCGATATAGATACGGTGTTTGTGTGTAGGGATATTTATGGCGAAGGTCAGCTCTCCGACAGTCTTCCTGCGGACACTTGTATAGAGGTGAGCCGTAATGTCTATGACCGCATGGCATATCGTGGTGGTACTGAAGGCATAATCGCCATTGTCAGGACACGGATGCTCACACTCGGCGATCTGACGCTGAGCGACCATCCGCTGCTGGTGGTGCTGGAGAGTGTGGAGAAGCCGGGCAATCTGGGTGCCGTGCTCCGTAGTGCCGATGCCGCAGGCGCTGATGCCGTCATCGTATGCGATCCGCTGACCGACCTGTATAACCCCAACCTCATACGCAGCTCTACGGGTGCTATCTTCTCCGTACCCTGTGTGGCTTGTACCTCGGAGGAGTGCATACAGTTCCTGAAGGACCAAGACATAAGAATCCTGACAGCCCAGCTGCAGGACTCCCGTCTTTATTATGATACGGATATGACTCAGGGCACAGCCATCGTCATGGGTACTGAGGCTACCGGCCTTACCGATGTATGGCGCAAGGCTGCAGATGCTCATATCCGCATACCCATGCTCGGCATTCTCGACTCGCTCAATGTCTCGGTCAGCGCTGCCGTGTTGCTGTTCGAGGCGGTAAGACAAAGAAAGGATTGACTCCCTCAAGGGTCAATCCTTTCGCTATATTTGTCGAGATGTCTTTATCTCGCAGTTCAGTTATTCCCGATTCCTATCCGCAGAAGAACAGGACTATGATTTGTGCCGTGAAGATACGCAGGAACATGCTCAGCGGATATACCGTGGAGTAGCCGATGGCAGGCGTATCATGACTGCAGATGTTGTTGGCGTATGCGAGTGCGGGCGGATCGGTATATGTACCGGCTATCATACCCATGATGGTGAAGTAGTTGAAGTTATACTTCATGCGTGCTATCGTGCCAACGATAAGGATTGGTATGATGGTGATGAGGAAACCTGTTCCCACATACTTCAGTCCGTCGCCAGCTATCACGGTATCCCAGAACCCTGCGCCAGCCTTGATGCCGACGCTGGCAAGGAACAATACAAGACCTATCTCCCTGAGCATCATGTTGGCAGATGTGGTTGTATAGGTCACGAGTTTCATCCTGTAGCCGAAGCGGCCGATGAGTATGGCGATGATCAGCGGACCGCCTGCAAGACCGAGCTTCAGAGGGGCAGGGATGCCAGGAATTGCCAATGGCAGACTTCCGAAGATTATACCTACGATGATTCCCACGAAGATAGTAGCTATGTTTGGTGCGTTGAGGTGGCGCTCGCTGTTACCCATAAGCTCTGCCACACGGTTGACATTCTCCTCAGGACCTACCACCATGATGCGGTCGCCCACGTGGAAGTGGTGGTTGCGTGATGCGAAGATCTCCATTCCCTGACGGGTGATACGTGTTATGTTGACACCGTAGACGCTGCTGAAGTGCATCTTACCGAGAGTCTTGCCATTCATCTTGCTGCTGGTCACCACGATGCGGCGCGACACCATAGGTTGTACCTCCTTTTCTTTCTGCTCTACCCATGACGCCTTTACCTCAGGTCCGATAAACGACTTGATAGCTTCGGCATCGTCGCTGGCACATACTATGAACACCTCGTCGCCTACCTCGAATGTAGTATCGCGATTGGGTGTGCTCACATGACCGTCGTGGTAGAGACGGGTACACACAATGTCGCGCTTCAAGAACTCATTGAGCTGAACAAGCTTGCGACCAGCGATAAACTCGTTCTGTACACGCAGAGTCATAAAGTGTGGCTTCTCATGTGGATTCTTGTCCTCCTTAGCCTGCAGTCGTTCCTCTTCCTTCTCGAAGGATATACCACAGATATACTTGATGGCGAGCGTAGCACCGATGATGCCGAGCACACCGAGCGGGTAGGCACACGCATATCCAGAGGCAATGGCAGGCACCTCGCCATTGGCAAATACCGACTCCAATGCTTCGTTGGCTGCTCCCAGACCAGGCGTGTTGGTTACGGCACCATAGAGTGTACCCACCATCATCGGCAGATTGACAGGGTCTGTGGTGTCGAAGAACAGATAATAGCATCCGAACATCATGCCTATGTTGAGAAGGATGGCTACGATAGACAGCATGTTCAGCTTGATGCCAGCCCTGCCGAAGTTCTCGAAAAAGCCAGGACCCACCTGCAGACCAATCATGAAGACGAAGAGTATCAGTCCGAAGTCTTGCAGAAAATTGAGTGTTGGCAGCGGACCTGTGAAGCCAAAGTGACCGGCGAGGATGCCGGCAAACAACACGAAGGTCACTCCAAGGGATATGCCGCCCACCTTTATCTTTCCAAGGTAAACGCCGAGGGCGATGACGATGGAGTAGAGTATCACGATATGGGCGATGCTATCCTGTACGGTAAATAAGTTGATTAACCAGTCCATAAATATTATTGTGTGATTTCAATTTGGCTGCAAAGGTATATATATTTGAAGAATATGCAAAGGAAAACTTTGTTTTTCTTTTGTAGTTTGGCGGATTCAGTAATCTTCACCAATCCCTTCCTCGCGTGGGGACGCTATCGCAAGGGTTGGCTGACAACCACACTCCCCATCTCTTTCCAGTTTCATCATGCACAGATGGACGGCGGTCATGCCGTACATTTCCTTGAAGAGTTACAAAAGACTATCAGTCAAGTATAAGACAGGAAGACTACTATCCATGTTAATATGAGCGTAAAGAAAAGGGTCTTGATCAGAGGGGCGTCCTTCAGCTGATTATCAAATCACTACAGCTGTTCCACTGGTAGCTACCATCAGCATAGAACCGTTGGCTCCTATGGTCTCATAGTCGATGTCGATGCCGACAATGGCATTGGCTCCAAGTTCCTGTGCCCGTTGCATCATTTCTTGTATAGAGGTGTCCTTTGCCTCGCGAAGAACTTTCTCGTAACTGCCTGAGCGTCCTCCTACGAAATCGCGGATGCCTGCCATGAAGTCACGGAATACGTTGGCTCCTATTATTGTTTCACCTGTCACAATACCCTTGTACTCGCGGATGGCGTGACCTTCAATCTGTGGGGTTGTTGATAGTATCATATTCGTTGGGTTTTCTTGGTCAGGGGGGCGGTTCTGACGATCATCTGTTGCCCGTGTCTGTTCCTGTTACTGCATCTTGCTCTGATAGAGGAAGCGCTTGATGCTCTTCTTTGGTGTCTTGGCAAACTCCTCCTCGTGGATGCGCATCTCGGTGATCTTGCTATAGTGAGGTACTATCTCGTTGAGTTGCAGTCGGTTTTGCTCCATGATGCTTACCAGGTCGGTGTTGGTCATACCCAGTGCCTTGGCTTCGTCGTAGTCGGGATGGACGAGTGCCACGAGCTTTTCGCCTTCCTGGATGACCACGCTCTCCATCACCATTGGCAGTGAGTTGAGTTTGTCCTCAATCTCCTCTGGATAGATGTTCTGTCCGTTGGAGCCGAGGAGCATGTTCTTGGAGCGTCCCTTGATGAATACGTTGCCGTCGTCGTCCATCAGTCCGAGGTCGCCAGTGTGATACCATCCGTCCTTGTCGATGGTCTGCTCGGTGGCTTCCTCGTTCTTGTAGTATCCCAGCATCACGTTAGGTCCCTTGGTGACAATCTCGCCTGGCACGTTGGCTGGATCGGGGCTCAGCACCTTCACTTCCTGCCTGTATGCTGCCTGTCCGCACGAGCCTTGTGCAAAGGTCTGCCAGTCGCGGTAGGTGATGATGGGTGCGCACTCGGTGGCACCGTAGCCTACGGTGTATGGGAAGTTGATGAGTCTGAGGAATGCTTCTACCTCCTGGTTGAGGGCGGCTCCGCCGATGATCACTTCGTAGACGTTGCCTCCGAAGGCTTGGTATACCTGTTCGCAAATCTTCTCTTTCACCTTCTTGCTTATCACAGGCATGTTGAGCAGCAGGCGCACACGGTTGTTCTGTATCTTCGGGAATACCTTTTTGCGGATGATCTTCTCGATGATGAGCGGCACGGCAATGATGATGCGTGGCTTCACATCAGCGAAGGCCTGTGCTATGATGGCTGGCGATGGCACTCGTGTGAGGTAGAATACGTGGCAGCCATACAGGAATTCAAAGATGAATTCAAACGACATACCATACATGTGTGCCATTGGCAGAATGCTGATGACATGATCGCCTGGTTTTATGATGTGTCCCAGTACGTGTATGGCAAAGTCGAAGTTGTTCTTGATGGCGCGGTAGGGGAGCATCACTCCCTTGGAGAATCCTGTCGTGCCACTGGTGTAGTTGATCATTGCCAGTTCGTCTGGTCCTTGCTCTTTATAATAATGTACGTGCTCAGCGCGGAAATATTTGGGATATTTCTGTCCGAACATCTCGTTGAGGTGCTCACGAGCATAGGTGAGTTTGTCGGTACGCGACACGAGGAGCGAGTAGTCGGGAATATAGATGATTCCTTCCAGTGCCGGCATCTTGGTGGCGTCGATGACTGTAGACACCACATCGCCGGCAAACAGCAGCTTGGCGTCGGAGTGGTTGACGATGTTGTGTATCTGGTCGGGCGTGAACTCATGGAGTATAGGCACGGCAATGGCGCCGTAGGTCAGTGTGGCGAGGAATGCCACAGCCCAGTTGCTGCTGTTGCGACCGCACAGGGCTATCTTGTCGCCTTTCTTCACTCCACTGTTCTCAAACATGATGTGCAGCTTTTCTATCTTGCGTGCCACATCATGGTATTGCAGTGTCTTTCCTTTATAGTCTGTCAGAGCATCGCGATCCCAATTTTCAATGATGCTTTTCTCGATTAGTTCGTTGAAGCTTTGATATTGTTCCATTGCACAATCTTCGAATTTTTGTGCAAAGGTAATATGTTGGTTGCACATTTCAAAACTTTTTGTGCACAAATTATTTATTTAATATGCATTTTCTTCTTTTCTTGTATATAAGTGAATAGGAATGGTTGTTTTTCAAGTGCTTTTCTCACTCCTCGCTCACTTGAAAAAAATGAGTAGCGGAGGAACTCCCCATCAACGTTTAGGGAAATCCTACCACGTGTTTAGGATTTTTCCTTTTGGCAGCATACGAAAATGCCGTTACTTTGCAAACAGAAAAGAGAAACGATTGATAATTGAAAATTGATAATTGAAGTTTAACACTTAAAAAGTTTACGACTATGAAAAAGATGATGATGATAATGGTAATGATGGCAACGATAGTTGCATCTGCCAGCGCAATGACAAAGTCAGAGGCTCGTTATGAGGCTTCCAATCTCACCGATCGTATGGCACGCGAGCTCTCGCTCTCCAAGATGCAATATGACGCAGTGTACAACATCAACTACGACTATATGCGCAGCATGTCGAACAGTGGTCATGTGGATAGCCGTGCCTGGTCACAGAGAAATATGGAGCTGAAGAGCGTGCTCACTGCCCATCAATATAATAAATATGTGGCAATGTCGCACATGTATCGTCCGACAAGGTATGCTACCGTAAGAAACTGGCACAGCCACAAAGCTCGCCCACTGCCACCAGCTCGCCACAGCAAGGTGATAGTAGTGAGAAGGTGAGGAGGCTTAGAGTCCTTAAGGACTTTAAGGACCTTAGGGATCTTAAGGAAAGAAAAAAAGGAGCCATTCGGCTCCTTTTTCTTATTACAATCCTAACTTCTTGCGAATATCCTTTGGTATGGCGTTCTTGTTGACGAGGAAGTCCATAGTCTTGCCAGCAACGAAGGCCTTGGTCATATACCATGTACCCTTGTAGTCGCCATACTCGCCCCATGAGTTCTTCACCATGTAGTACTCCCTGCCGTTCTGGTCCTTTGCCAGTCCGTAGATGTGCATACCATGGTCGTCAGTGAGCTCCCAGTTGTCGAAGCCCTGCTGACGGTATTCCTGAGTGGGCTGTATCTCTGGTGCGTCGATGCCGAGCGAAGCCAGCTTCTCTTTCTTCTCAGCGTCCTTCAGCTTCAGCCATCGTGCGGCGTCAGAGCCTGTGAGCGACTGAGCCTTCTTGGTGTCATAGAGGATGCCGAGTCCCTTGCGTGTGAACCCTTCCTCGCTGACGTCACCGCCCCATGCTATGGTGTAGCCATTGTCCAGGGCGTTGTCGATGATGCGCATCATCTCGTCCATTGGCACGTTGTAGCTCTGATCCCAGCGCCAGTTGTCCTGTACCTCTACGGCAAACTTGGTGTAGAAGGGGTGGTGTGTGTAGCTGGTGATGCTCACATAGTCGTCGAGGTTGATGCCTAGGCTCTGCATGAACGATTTCGGAGTATAGGTCTTACCCTCGTATGTGAATGTCTCAGGACACTTGCCCAGGTATGCGTCGATGATACCCTGCAGGGCAGGTTTCCACTGCGAGCTGATCTTCTTAGCCTTGTTCTTTGCCACAGCGTCGACAAATGGCTCCATCACCGAGAAGAACTCGTTGAAGTTAGCCAGCGAGTCGCCCTGCATGGTACCAGGCAGAGGCATTGCCGTCTCGGGCACTATGCCGTGGTTCTTCATGATGATGAGCACGTCGCCAGCGCTACCACCCTGTGAGAACTGGCTGTCGCCATGCATCCTCACGGTCAGCTCGGCACGCTCCATATAGTCCTTGTTGGCAATGAACATCTCGCAGAGGTCGTATGTCTTGCCTGTCTTCTTCAGTATCTCGCTCTCAAAGAACGACAGGGTGGAGTATGCCCAGCACGTACCACTGCGGTTCTGGTCCTTGATGCTTGTGATGGGGAGTTCCTTGATAGTAGTAAACACTGGTTTCTTGCTGTCGGCAGAGTCTTTCTGCTCCTGTGCGTGTGCGCCCATCGCCATCATTGCGAGAAGCGCAAGAGATAGTAGTTTCTTCATAGTAGTATTTGTGTTATTCTAAATCTGTGTGCAAAGGTACACTTTTTTCTTGCTTTTCTTGCACGTTATTGTTTTTTATTTTACATTTGTAGCCGACATCAGTCTAGCAATACATTATTTACTAACCCGTACGGGAGACATCCATTTGTCTCTTGTGCATAAAAAACAAAGCATTATGAACGGTAATCAAGAATCTTTCGAGGAGAAGATCACTTCCCTCAACAACACCGCAGACACCACTGCAGAGTTTGACCAGCAAGACATCAATAATAATAAGGTGATGGCTATCCTTGCCTATTTCGGAATCCTTGTGCTCGTGCCTATCCTCGGTGCCAAGGAATCTAAGTTTGCCCGTTTCCATGCCAACCAGGGACTGGTCCTCTGTGTATGTGGATGTGCAGTATGGCTGGTAGTTTCTATTCTGACTTCTATCTTAGGATGGAGACTCTATTGGCTGATTAGTATTATCTCATTTGTTCTGTGGGTGGTTCTCCTTATCCTGGCAATCATAGGTGTTATCAATGCAGCCAATGGCAAGGCTAAGCAGCTGCCGGTGATAGGTAACATCAAGCTGTTGAAGGTGTAAAAAGAACGAATGCGAGACCTTAATACTGTAATATTCGACCTTGGCGGCGTACTCATTCATTCCACACAGGAGGAGTCGGTCAGACGTTTTGCCCAGTTGGGCGTCGGTCCCGACAAGATGCCTCTGGACAAGTATGCCCAGCGAGGACTCATAGGCGACCTGGAACATGGACTGATCTCTGCCGAGGACTTCCGCCAAGGACTGAGCAATCTGGCAGGTCGCGACATCACCCTCGATGAATGTCGATGGGCCATCACGGGCTATGTGGGAGGTGTGCCCCAGCGAGGACTGCACACCATCCTGCACCTGCGTGGTCTGGGCTATCGCTGCCTGCTGCTCTCCAATACCAACCCCTTCATGATGTCGTGGGCTCTGTCTACGGACTATGACGGCCATTCGCTCAGCTACTATCTCGACGAGTGCTACTGTAGCTATCAGATTGGTGAGATGAAGCCGTCGCCAGCCATCTTCCAGTATGTGATAGACAGGGAGTCCATCAGTCCCGACCAAGCCATCTTCGTAGACGACAGTCCTGCCAATATTCTTGCTGCTCAGCAGGTGGGCTTGCGTACCCTCCTTGCCGTCAATGGTGAGGACTGGACGGACAGTCTGCTTGACAGTCTGGGCGAAGAAAAAGTAATCCCGACGTTATGAAGTTGGGAGTCATTCTGATATGCCTGCTCTCGCCACTGCTCATACTGTGGCTCACCTACCGCTATGTCGCCCTGCGCAGGGTGGGGAGCATCATCATTGCCTATGTGATAGGCTGCGGACTGGGACTGACAGGACTCATACCCGACACGGAGGAGATGCATGCCGTACAGACGGGTGTGGCGTCGGCAGCGATACCCCTGGCGATACCTCTGTTGCTCTTCTCGTCCGACCTGCGTTCGTGGATGCGGCTGGCACCGTCGTTCCTCAAGTCCACATTCTTCGGACTCCTCGGCTGTGCCCTTGCTATCGTGGCGGGCTTCCTCATCTGTGGTACGAGCGACCCGCAGTTCTTTGCTAACGTCGGTGGAATGTTGACGGGACTATATACCGGTGGTAACGCCAACCTTGCCTCGCTGAAGATAGCACTCGGTGTAGACGACACTACGTATATCCTAACCTCAGCTTACAGCACCATGATGAGTGCAGTATACCTGTTCTTTGTCATCATCTGTGGCAAACGGGTTCTCAGACTTTTCATGCCAGACTTCCATGACGACAAGAACTCCCAAGGCGACGACGTGACGATAGAAAACCATGATGACGAGCTGTTTCTCGGACTGTTTCGGAAAGATAATCTCCGTGATCTCGGTACAGCCGAGTGTCTTCATCCTCACCATCAGCCTCTTCTCCGTGCTTGCCTCACTCGTGGGCAGAGTCCGAAGACTGAAGCGCACCTTCGAGGCAGGCACTTTCTTTATCCTCATCTTCAGCGTCGCCGTAGCCTCGCAGGTCAGCCTGCGCACCCTCACCGAGGTTAGTCCCGACCTTTTCCTCTTTATCACCATTGCCACCCTCGGAGCCCTGTTCTTCCATGTATTGTTCAGTGCCATCTTCCGCATCGACACCGACACTACCCTCGTTACGAGTATCTCCCTCATCTGTTCGCCACCTTTCGCTCCCGTCATGGGTGGTGTATTGAAGAACAAGGCAGTGATAGGTCCAGGCATTGCCGTAGGGCTCTTTGGCTACGCCATAGGTACCTATCTCGGGTTTGCCATTGCCCACCTGCTGATGACGATATAGTAATGTCTCCTTGCTTTGTGTCGAAATTTGCCAATGTCGTATCATACACACACATTTATTTCGTAAAGATAATTA
>ONCJ01000046.1 GCA_900316295.1 uncultured Prevotella sp. | reverse complement strand
TAAGACTCCTATCAAGGAACTCTTTACCAAGGAACCTGAGTATGTTGCAGATGATGGTCAATTGACTCTTAATTTTATTTAGTGGACACTAGTGATCTTCCTTAAATGTTACGTATATAATTCCGTGATCAACATTCCATCTGATATGGCTGGCTATATAGTCACGTTTCCAAGGAGAGCCTTTGTAATAGTCAACCCAATAACCAGTACCATGATCCCAATTGAAAGGATTACCCTCGAAGCATATCTCAGACCATGTCGCATCATAATTATGCCCATTGTAATCATAATATACTTTCATATCTCCCTGCCATGTACCCTCGAGAGTCATCGCAATCTCATCATCCTCATCGCAGCTGGTAAGGGCGAATGGCATCATTGCCATGAGGAACATTGCCATAATTGAAGTAATCTTTTTCATAGTCTTTTTGTATTTATTAATTAGTATTTTATTCATTACATTTGCAAAGATAAGTTTTTTTTTGTTTTTCCACAAGACAGAAAACCCTATTTAGTTAAGGAAAATCCCTATAAAAAATCTAAATATTTTTTGATATCCGATGGTTTTAAGGTAACTTTGCCACAATCAAATACACTCCACAATATGAAAACAAGGTTTAAAAGTCTGCTCCTTTTAGTAGCATTATCATCATTATTAACAAACATACAAGCACAAACAATGAGAACTGTTTATGAATTCTCCGTCAAGGACAGAAAAGGAAAAGAAATGTCGATGAAGCTATTCGCCAACGAGGTATTACTGATTGTGAACACCGCCACAAAGTGTGGTTTCACTCCTCAGTATGATGAGTTGGAGGCTCTATACAAAAAATATCACTCACAAGGATTCGAAGTGCTCGACTTCCCCTGCAACCAGTTCGGTCAGCAGGCACCAGGCACCGACGAGAGCATACATGAGTTCTGCAAACTGAACTACGGCACAGAGTTCCCACGATTCAAGAAGGTAAAGGTGAATGGGCCTGACGCCGATCCATTGTTCAAGTTCTTGCAGGAGCAGAAGGGCTTCGCAGGATGGGACGAAAACCATAAACTCACACCGATACTCGACAAGATGATGACCGAGGCTGATCCCGACTACAAGCAGAAGCCTGACATCAAGTGGAACTTCACCAAGTTCCTCATCAACAAGAAGGGACAAGTCGTTGCCCGCTTCGAACCAACAGAGAGCATAGAGGTGATTGAGAAGGCAATAGAGGAGATACTGTAGCCCACCCCCAACCCCTCCCAAAGGGAGGGGAGAAATGCCACTTCGTGGGTTACGTTTCCATAATGTAAAGGCGCTATGGTGTTTCCATAAGAAAAACTGGTTAGCTTCTCTAATGCGAAAACTTCGAAACACTATTCGAAAGATTCTATGATTTCAAGTAAAAAAACTAACCCACGAAGTGGCTCAGTCCCCCTCCCTTCGGGAGGGGTTAGGGGTAGGCTTCCTTACGGCTACGAGATGGCTGACCCAATAACATATTCTCTTCTTAAAGAATTTGCCAACAAAAACAGGCAGAAACCGACAGAGGCAGAATCGTTTTTATGGGATCAACTTAAAGGTAACTTCTTTGGCTGCCATTTTAGGAGACAACACATTATAGGTCCGTTTATTACTGACTTCGCCTGTCTGAAAAAGAAACTTATCATCGAACTCGATGGTGGATACCATCAACTACCAGAACAACAGACAAGCGACAAAGAACGGACTGAATGGCTTGAAAGCAAAGGATTCAAGGTGTTACGATTTACAAATGAAGAAGTAACCTACAACACACAAAGAGTCTTAGAGAGTATAAAAACATATATTATCAAGGAGCATGATATAAATCACTCATAGAAACAAATACAATAAAATAATATAATGAATTCAACTGACAATACTAACCCACAAAGTGGATCAGCCCCCCTCCCTTTGGGAGGGGATGGGGGTAGGCTCTCATGTCTTATCATCGGCAGTGGTCCTGCCGGATACACAGCAGCGATATACGCTGGACGAGCTAATCTCAGCCCCGTGCTATACACAGGTATGCAGATGGGCGGACAGCTCACGCAGACAACCATCGTAGAAAACTTCCCTGGCTATCCAGAGGGAGTGGATGCCAACCAGATGATGGGCGAACTGCAACAGCAGGCAGCTCGTTTCGGAGCAGACATACGCTTCGGAGTGATCACTAAGGTTGACCTGAGCAAGCGCCCCTACACCGTGACAACCGACGACGGCACAGAGTTGGAAGCCGACACCATAATCATCGCCACGGGTGCCAGTGCTAAATACCTGGGACTCGACGACGAGAAGAAATACAACGGACAGGGAGTGTCAGCATGTGCCACCTGCGACGGATTCTTCTATCGCAAGAAGGTTGTTGCCGTCGTGGGCGGTGGCGACACTGCATGCGAGGAGGCAACCTATCTGGCTGGGCTGTGTCAGAAAGTATACATGATAGTAAGAAAGCCATTCCTCAGAGCATCGGACATCATGAAAAAGCGCGTGGAGGAGAACCCTAAGATTGAAATACTGTACGAGCATAATACCATAGGACTCTATGGTGAGAATGGTGTAGAAGGAGCTCATCTGGTGAAGCGCAAGGGTGAGGCCGACGAGGAATGCTACGACCTGCCTATCGACGGATTCTTCCTTGCCATCGGCCATAAGCCTAACACCGATGTTTTTGCCGAGTGGCTGCAACTTGACGAGACTGGATATATCAAGACTGTTGGCGACTCACCATGTGTGCTCGACAAGGAAGGAAACATCCTGCCAGGAGTCTTTGCCGCAGGCGACTGCGCCGATCCTCACTACCGTCAGGCTATCGTGGCTGCTGGCAGCGGATGCAAGGCGGCTCTCGAAGCAGAGCGATACCTGCAAACGTTATAAGACCATTGAGCATCAACAATTCGTAGCCGAACTTATAACCGAATTGTTGACTGACGATCTGGTCCAATGCGAAACATATCAACGGCGAGGCGACTGCTATGTATGGTACATAGCGGTCGTTTGTCTTTTTCTTGGTCAGCAAGCCAAAGGCAAACAAGCCCAAGAGCGGACCGTAGGTGTAGGAACACATCACGTAGATGGCATCGATGACACTATCCGAATTGAGCACTCTGAACAGCAAGATGAAGGCGACAAACACTACCGCCATCAACAGATGGACACGTTTACGCAACCGTTCATCGTCTCTGCGCCCAATGATATCTACACAAAAGCATGTGGTCAGGGCTGTCAGGGCTGAGTCGGCGCTCGAGAATGAAGCCGCCACTATGCCGAGAGCAAACGACACCACTACGGCTTGCCCCAGCGCTCCACTTGCCGCAAACATCGGGAGCAACTGATCGGGAGCTTCGGGCAGGACAACGCCCTCCTTCTGAGCCAGCACCACCAGCAAGACTCCGAGACACATAAACAACAGATTGGCAGGAGCGAAAGCAAAGCCGTAGGAACACATATCCTTCTGAGCGTCACGTAGCGTCTTACACGTCAAGTTTTTCTGCATCATATCCTGATCCAGTCCTGTCATCACTATCACAATGAACACACCACTCAGAAACTGTTTCCAGAAATTCTGCTTCGACATCCAGTCGTCGAACACGAACATACGACTATGACCGTCGGCCATGATCGAATCAAAAGCCTCAGGAACGGTCATATCCAATCGGTCAATAACATTATATATTATTAGCAGCAGAGCCGCAAACATAAACGTCGTCTGAAGCGTATCGGTCCACACCAGCGTCTTGATACCGCTCCGTCGTGTATATAGCCATATCAGACCCACCATCACAAAAGCCGTCACCACAAAAGAAAAGGAGACATGCACTCCTGCGGTTTCGTTGGTTTCTCCAAAGAAAAATCCCTTTGCCATCGGCTCAACGACAAACTCATGCAGTATCACACATACCAAATAGAACCGCACGGCAGCACCTGTCATCTTTGACAACAAGAAAAACGAGGCTCCCGTCTTGTACGACCGTCTGCCCAGCCTACCTTCCAGATAGGAATAAATGGTAGTCAGCCTCAACCTGTAATAAAGCGGCAACAACAGAAACGCCACGGCGAAATAGCCGAGGATAAAACCCAGACACGTCTGCATATAGGTCATATCTGACACCATCACCATACCAGGAACACTCACAAAAGTCACTCCCGAGATGCTCGCCCCCACCATACCGAATGCCACCATCCACCACGGTGACTGACGGTTGCCACTGAAGAAGGCATCATTGTCCGATTGTCTGCCTGCCAATCGACTGAATGCAAACAATGCGCAAAAATATGCAAGAATAGTTAGTATTATCAGCATAATAATTGAAAAATTGGCACAAAGGTAATAATTTTCAATTATCAACAGTCAATTATCAATTATATTTTGTACTTTTGACGGCAAAATTCAGAAATCAAACACACTATTACAATAATGAAACAGAAGAAATTTATCCTACAAGAGAGTGAAATCCCCACACAGTGGTATAACATACAAGCAGATATGCCAAACAAACCCATGCCGCCCATCCACCCTGCCACCAAGCAGCCACTGGGTGTCGACGATCTGGCACACATCTTTCCACGCGAGTGCTGTGTACAGGAATTGGACACCGAGCACGCATGGATAGACATTCCTGAGGAGGTGCTGGAGAAGTATAAGTACTATCGCTCCACCCCACTGGTTCGTGCATACGCTCTGGAAGAGGCTCTCGGCACACCTGCACATATCTACTTCAAGAACGAGTCGACCAATCCATTGGGCTCACACAAGATCAACTCTGCCCTGCCCCAGTGCTACTACGCAAAGCAGGAAGGCACAACCAACGTCACCACAGAGACAGGTGCGGGCCAGTGGGGTGCGGCACTGTCTTACGCTGCCAAGATATTCGGGCTCGAAGCTGCCGTATATCAGGTAAAGATTACCATGCAACAGAAGCCATATCGCTCGAGCATCATGCGCACATTCGGTGCTGTTGTCGAGGGCTCGCCGTCAATGTCGACGCGTGCGGGCAAGGATATCCTGACCAAAGACCCGACACATAGCGGTTCGCTGGGTACAGCTATCTCTGAGGCAGTAGAGCTGGCAACGACCACACCTAATTGTAAATACACTCTCGGATCAGTATTAAACCATGTTGCTCTCCACCAGAGCATCATCGGACTGGAGGCTGAGAAGCAGATGGAGATGGCAGGTGAATATCCCGACATGGTCATCGCCTGCTTCGGTGGCGGTAGCAACTTCGGAGGTATCGCCTTCCCATTCATGCGCCACAACATCCTTGATGGCAAGACTACCGAGTTTATTGCAGCCGAGCCAGACAGCTGCCCGAAACTCACCCGCGGTCAGTTCCGCTATGACTTCGGCGATGAGGCAGGCTATACCCCACTGCTCCCAATGTTCACCCTGGGTCACAATTTCAAGCCATCCAACATCCATGCAGGCGGACTGCGCTACCATGGTGCCGGCATGATTGTATCACAGCTCATCAAGGACGGACTCATGCACGGTGTAGACATCCCACAGTTGGAGACCTTTGAAGCTGGAATCCTCTTCGCTCGCACCGAGGGTATCATCCCTGCACCAGAGAGTTGCCACGCTATTGCCGCCACCATCCGCGAAGCAAAGAAATGCAAAGAGACAGGCGAGGAAAAAGTCATCCTCTTCAACCTCTCCGGCCACGGACTCATCGACATGCCATCCTACGACTCATTCATCAAGGGCGACCTGCAGAACTATACTGTCACAGACGAGATGATTGCAGAGAACCTCAAAGCTTTGGATGTTTAGAGCAGGCGTGCCAAAAGACCAATGAGTGCCATGTGAATGGGGTTTATCTCTATTTAATTGGATTACAGACTATTCCTGTCTATATTTGTGAGAGAATATCAACAGCCTCTCTTACCGTCTTGACTTCGCTTACGACAGCCATACGATGGCCTCGAGCCTCCTTAAGGGTGCAACGGCGAGGATTAGCCATCATGTAGTTGATTATCTTCTCGAATGCATCACTCTGATAATATGGACTGTCGGGTGTGCTTACGAGTTGCATCTGCATACGATTTTGCTTCAACACTATCTTCTCGCATCCAAGTAGCTTGCCGAGTCGACGGAGCTTCACAACCTGCATCAGTTCCTCTCCCTCGTGTGGCACAGGACCGAAGCGGTCAACCATACGTTGGTGATAGGCTTCCAGCTCCTCGTCAGTCTCGATATTGTCAAGTTCCCTATAAAGGAGCATACGCTCACTGTCGCCTGGCACATACGAGTCAGGATAGTACATTTCGAGATCAGACTCAAGAGAACAGTCGGAGACGAAAAGTCCATCCACAGGGAGCCCACCTCCAACCCCTCCCAAGGGGAGGGTTGGGGATGGGGTTTCATTCCTCAGTTGACCTTCGGTCGACTTCGTTCTCGCAGGGCTGAGCTCAAGCGAGCTTGGCTCCGTTCCTGCTTCGTTCCTTAGTTGACCTTTGGTCGACTTCGTCCTCGCAGGGCTGAGCTCAAGCGAGCTTGGCTCCGCTCCTGCTTCGTTCCTTAGTTCTGCCATTGCCTCCTTCAGGATCTTCAGGTAGGTTTCATAGCCTAAGTCCTCCATGAATCCACTCTGCTCAGCACCAAGCAGGTTACCTGCGCCACGGATGTCGAGGTCTTGCATGGCAAGCGAGAAGCCGCTGCCAAGTTCAGAGAAAGTCTCAAGGGCTTCAAGCCGACGACGAGCATCAGGGCTGAGCACCGACAATGGTGGTGAGAGCAGATAGCAGAACGCCTTACGATTGCTTCGACCGACCCTGCCCCTCATCTGATGGAGATCGGAGAGACCAAAACGATGGGCATCGTTGATGATGATGGTGTTCGCATTGGGTATGTCGATACCATTCTCAACGATGGTCGTAGAGAGCAGCACATCGTAGTCGTAGTTAATAAAGCCAAGGATTATCTCTTCCAGTTGTTCGGGCTTCATCTGTCCGTGACCTATCGCCACACGTGCGTCTGGCACATATTTCTTTATTACGTTAGCTATATGGTCAAGACCCTTGATATTATCATTGACAAAAAACACCTGACCGTTACGGCTCAGTTCAAAACCAATGGCATCGGCTATCACCTCTCCGCCAAACGACGCCAGCACGGTTTGTATGGGATAACGGTTGGGCGGCGGGGTGCGCATAATACTCATATCACGGGCTCCCATCAGGGAGAACTGTAAGGTGCGAGGTATTGGCGTTGCCGACATCGTAAGTGTGTCGACGTTGGTCTTCATCTGGCGCAGTTTCTCCTTTGTAGACACACCAAACTTCTGTTCCTCGTCAATGATAAGCAATCCGAGATCTTTCCATTTCACATTCTTGCCAATCAGTTTGTGCGTACCTACGAGTATATCGATGCGTCCTGCCTCCAGATCAGCAAGAATCTCTTTTGTCTTCTTAGCAGAACGAGCACGAGAGAGATAATCGACCCTAACGGGTAGGTTGCTCAGTCGGTCGCGGAAAGTTTGATAATGTTGGAAGGCAAGCACCGTCGTTGGCACCATCACCGCCACCTGCTTAGAGTCACATGCCGCTTTGAAGGCAGCACGTACAGCCACCTCTGTCTTGCCAAATCCCACATCACCACACACCAGACGGTCCATAGGCTCAGAACTCTCCATGTCTGCCTTAACATCATTGGTAGCCTTAGCCTGATCGGGTGTGTCTTCGTATAGGAACGACGCCTCCAGCTCATGCTGCATGAATGTGTCGGGACTGAACGCGAAACCCTTCTCCTGCCGACGCTTGGCATATAGGCGTATCAGGTCACGGGCGATATCCTTGATACGCTTCTTGGTACGCTCTTTCATGCGTTCCCAAGCACCTGTGCCGAGTGTTGACAAGCGAGGAGCCTCACCGCTGTCACTCCTTCTGTATTTCGAGATCTTGTATAGCGAGTGGATGCTCACGTCCACAATGTCGCCACGTTGATAGACCAGTCGGATCATCTCCTGATAGCCATCTTGCTTATTGGGCAGTGGCACACGTATGAGTCCTGCAAACTTGCCTATGCCGAAATCCACATGCACAATGAAGTCACCTGGTTCCATCTCCTGCAGTTCCTTCATCGTCAATGCCATCTTACCCTGACGAGCCTTATCAGACTTCAGGTTGTACTTATGGAATCTGTCGAATATCTGATGATCCGTAAAGAAACATGCCTTCAAGTCATGGTCTATGAATCCCTCATGGATTGTCACTCCTATTGGAATAAAAGGAGTACCTGACGTACCTTCCGCCACAGGAGGGGCATCCAGTATTTCCTTCAATCTCTGATGCTGTTTTGGCGAGTCGGCAAGGATATATATAGTGTAACCTTGCTGGACATAGCTGGCAAGTGTATCTTTGAGTATATCAATCTGTTTATGGAATAAAGGCTGTGGTGTAGTATGGAAAGAAAGGGTTGTACCTACCACATCGCCTCCTGTAGCGGAAGTCAACTCCACGTGCTTGAACCTTGCCATTTCCTTAGCAAAAAGCGTTCCATTGACAAGCATCGTCTCTCGTTGCAGAGCCTTCCGTATCTCTTGTTGTTCCAGCTCGGTCTTACCCTCAAGCTGCTCTGTGAGCGATTGCGAAGAAAAGCCGTCCTTATATGTTTGTTCAATCTTTTCCCTGACATAGTCAAAGTCCTTGGCTACCAGCACAGTATCTTCGGGTAGAAGTTCTAAGAACGATATCTTCTCTTCGCTCACTCCTGCCATCTCTGGCACAATTGCCACCTCTTCCTTTCGCTCATGCGACAGCTGACTCTCCACCTCAAAGGTGCGTATGGTGTCTATCTCGTTACTGAAGAAGTCAATGCGGAAAGGCAGTTCGCTACTGAACGAATACACATCAAGTATACTGCCACGCACGGCAAACTGTCCTGGCTCATACACATAGTCGGTCTCGCGAAAGCCAAACTCACGTAATGTCTTCTCTAACGACACCACATCCACCGTCTGTCCCACACTCAACTTTATCAGTCGTTCGTCGAGGAGTTTCTTAGACACCACCAGTTCACTTAGTGCTTCAGGATAGGTGACTATATATAGTGGTGAGGAGTGAGTCCCTTGTTGCGAAAGCGAAGCCATCACCTCCGTCCTGAGTATCTCGTTGGCAGCATCGCGCTGGCCATACTTCACCGCCCGACGATAGCCTGATGGAAAGAACAACGTACTTTCTACGCCATCAGTTTGTAGGTCATGATAGAAATACCCAGCCTCATCTGCATCACTGAGGATGAACACGAACGTCGATGGCGTCTCTTTACTGGAAATGGCTTTTTTTCTTAAACCACTAAAAAACAACGGTGTGGAGGAAGCCAATAGTCCCTGGAGGAAAATGTTCTTAGTCGACTTTTTCCTCAATTCGTGCAGCAGTGCTGCCGTCTGTGGCATAGCAACATACTGCTTTATTATATCCTTTATTTCCATTTAGCGAAGCCAAAGGTACGATTAAATGAAGAGAAGACCAAATTTTATTTGAGTTTTCTTGAATGCAAGTACCTTCGGCGAAGCCAGAGGTACGATTAAATGAAGAGAAAACCAAACTTTATTTGAGTTTTCTTGAATGCAAGTACCT
This sequence comes from uncultured Prevotella sp., assembly GCA_900316295.1. Classification (GTDB taxonomy): domain Bacteria; phylum Bacteroidota; class Bacteroidia; order Bacteroidales; family Bacteroidaceae; genus Prevotella. The sequence continues at coordinate 3,118 of ONCJ01000046.1, read as the reverse complement.
TCGGCGAATTTTTCCAAGCAAAAATAAAGGGGAGATGTGTCATATGGCACATCTCCCCTTTCCATGAATAGAGTTATTTATCGTTTACTCGAACTCGATAAGTACTCGGCGACAGTGTGGATCGTAGCTCTGTCCGCTCTTACCAATCCAGCGCATGTCCTCGATCTTGTCTGCTGGCACTCCGCGGGCAATAAGGGCATTATAGACAGCCTTAGCACGATTCTCCGATAGCTTCATGTTGTATGCCTCGCTTGCGTATGCGTCACACGATGCTGTTAGCCAGAACTTCATGTCGGGATATTCCTCCACCATCTTCGCAACCTTGTCGAGTGTGGCATTAGCCTTCTCGTCGAGTGCGTATGATGCGGTCTCGAAGTATACCGTACGAGTTCCGACAACCATTCCCTTACAGTCTTCAAGTGCTTTGCGCAGAGCATTGATATCATCATTGAGTTTCTTGATGAGTTCATCGTTGTTTACGATGATTGTCTCTGTGCGCTCAACAATCTTCGGAGCCTTGTAAGGCGACTTCACGAAGTTGTATCGTACAGTCACTCCCACCTGCTCGGTCATGAATGGCAGGTCCTCGCGCTTACCTTTCAGCAGAGCGTTAGCCTGCGCACGGATACCAAGTGTGATCTGTGGCAACACATCATACTCAGCATGTAGCAACACTGGGATATAGAAGCTCTGGTTGCGGCCGCGCACGGTATGTGCCTTCAGGCCTCCACCGATAGTCTCACCAGGAGTCACGCCCACTGGGCGCTCTTCGTTGCCATAGAGAGTAATAGTGTAGTCGGGTCCTTGTGTAAAGATACCACCGAATCCGGCACCACCCCAGAGATTGAATCGTTTGTTCTGACGCTTCCACAATTCGCAGATGTTGAACTCACCCGTCAGGTCGATGGCATGATACATCTTACGCATTTGGCGATATGCCAACAAGTCTACAGGATTCTCTGCATTTATGCCGTCGAAGCGTTGCTCACGATAGTACTTAGAGAAGGTGTAATTAGCACTCACACGTACCCAGGGCTGGATAGTACAAGTGACACCTCCTCCAAACATAGGCTTCACCTCCGTTCCAGGCGTCGGCAGCTTATTGCTAAGCAGATGACCGCCCGAGGCGAAGGACACGCCTCCCTGCCCATATACTGACCACTTGAAGGTGCGCAGAGAATCCCATTGCTCAGGAGTCTGTGCAGCCATTGTCATGGTGGCTGTAAGGGCAATTATGATTGAAAGCAGTTTCTTCATTTCTTGCTGTTTTACTACAATAATGTTCATTAACTCTGTTCGTAATGCAGCGCATTATTACATTTTTTGTCTGATCTGCTCGAGCTTCTTGACAATCTTGTCGAGCTGATCCGCCAAGTTTTCAAGCTGTTCGTTAGCATTAGCAGCGGTGATGGCTGTGTAGATATTGTTGAGGGCATCAAGTGCGTCAAGTGCGTCAACAATCTCATCCATGCTAGCGTTGGTGGTATTTATCCCGCTGGCGATAGCCTTGATGTAAGTATTCAATACAGTCTGCTTGGTGCTGATAGTCAGGATAGCCTGTGCCAGGGCACCATTCTCGCCTGTGTTGGTAGCAATCAGTCCAACAGCCTCTACCAGTTCGTCAACCGACTCGGAGCTTGCGCCTGCAGCTTCAGCAATATCGGTGAGCTTCTCCTTCAGGTTGTCGATAGCATTGTAGATATTGGTCAGAGCCTGAGCGTTGTTGGTGATAGCAACCTGGATGTTGTTCAGACTGCCATTGGTAAGATCAAGCTTGTTATTGGTTGTCTGGAGAGTAGTGTTGATACCTTCCAGCTGATTCTTTACAGCCTTCTTCAGGTTGGTAATCTCGGCTACGATAGCCTCACCCTGAGTGGTAATAGCGTTGCTGATAGCAGTACCATTGGCACCGATAGCACCAACGATAAGTTCACCATTGCCATCAATAGCGGCAACGAGTTCGCCACCCTGATTGTTGATAGCGTCGATGAGTGCATCTATGTTTTCTCCGTTAGCATCGCTAAAATCGTAGATAGCCTCAGCAATAAGCTCTGCACCAGCCTGCTGGTTGCCGTCCATAGTCTGGATAGAGCCATCGATCAGACCAAGCTGTGTAACGATACCGTCAGCATACTCTTCGAATACCCTGCTGAAGCTTGTAATGTTATCAGAAATTCCCTTGAGTCTCGTCGACAGGTTCTGGATTTTCTTCGACAGGTTATCGTCCATAGTAGCTACATTGTCAGCAATCTGCTTCATGATAACACCGTTTGCATTGATCTCAGCTACGAGAGCCTGTTGCAGATTGAGGATAGAGCCGTTGAGATCTTGAGACATTGTTGCAATACCACCAACGATGTTTCCACCCTGAGTAGCAATCTCCCCCTTCATATCGCTGAGTGACTGCTGCAGGTTCTCGTCGAGCTGACCAATAGCCTTTTTATTATCGTCGAGAGCAGCAACGATGAGGTCGCTCTTGTCACTTACAATTTGGTTCAGGTTGGTGATGTTCTGGTTGAGGTCTACGAGCTGAGTCTTTACATCGACGATACCCTGTGCGATAGCGTCACCCTTTGCGCCGATAACAGTTACAAGAGCAGAGTTCTCATCAAGCAGAGTAGTAAGAACGGTCTGGATCTCCTCGCCAGAGGTCTTGAGCTGTGTAGCAAGAGCCTCAAGCTTAGCCTGAGTATTGGTATCGAATGTAGAGATAGCAGCCTTGATCTCTGTAGTTTGTGTTGTAGTAGCTGTTGTGTTACGATCGATAGCGTCGGCAATAGCGTTACCCTTGGTCTGGATGATGGTTGCGATAGCGTCGAGAGAGGTGTTGAGCTGTGTCTTGATACCGCTGAAACCTTCCTGGAGCGTACCGTTGATAGAAGATGTAGAGGTAACCATCTGAGCAGTGATGTTAGCTGCACCGAGGGTAATTGCCTCGTTGATGCCGCTGAGCTTGTTGCCCAGAGCCTCCATGCCAGCCTCTGTCTTGGTTGTCAGGTTTGTGAAACCTGTTGTTGTAGCTGTCTCTACAGAAGCCAAGCTGCTCTGCATCTGATCCTTAAGAGCGCTGATTGCTGAAGAGTTAGCGTCGCTCAGGTTGATGATCTCAGTCTTCATC
>ONCJ01000039.1 GCA_900316295.1 uncultured Prevotella sp. | reverse complement strand
TTGACCCAAAGTTGGTACAATTAGACCCAAAGTTGGTACACTTTTACCCAAAGTTGGTACTAAAACGACCCAAAGTTTGCACAGACGACCCAAAGTTGGTACATTTTTCACCTATAACTAATTAAGTATCAAGCCGTTACCCTACCTCTATAATCTATATATATAAATATATATAGAGAATTATAATTGAATGATAAATAAATGATATAAGAAGAATAAAAAATTCTACTTAATCTCGAGTAGCTTGTGCTGTTGTAAGGAGAGCTGCCAATGGGGATTGCGCAGGATGTAGTCTACGCACTGACGACGGATAGTAGCATTGCGCTGGGCGTCGCCTGTGTCGCAGGGTTGCAGACGGTATTCGTGGGCGCGGATGCCGCAGTCGGTGGGCTGATGGATGCCATCAAAGATGACCTTGACCTCGCTGGCTTGGGTGAGTACCACCCTACCCTCGTCAGTGAAGGACTGCTTGGGTGAGACGGTGACCCAGTCGATGCCTGGTGGCAGAGGACGGGTGCCGTTGGTCTCGATGGCGACATAATAGCCGGCGGCATGAAGGGCATCGAGGAGTGGAGGGTCTACCTGTAGGGAGGGCTCACCTCCGGTGAGGACTACAAAGTGACAATCGCTCCACGTGGCGATGGCATCAAGGATTTGATGGAGGGTCATGGGTGTGTGACGGCTGAAGTCGGTGTCGCAGAAGGGACAACGCAGGTTACAGCCAGAGAAACGTATGAAGACAGCGGGACGACCTGCCCACCTGCCTTCACCCTGAAGAGAATAGAAGATCTCGTTGACTTGGTATTTGCAGACAGTCATCACAAGAGGTACTTGGGATCGATGGGGAACTGTTCGTCGTAGGCCTGGGCTACATTCTTCTCGCTCTCGACGACGACGCACTTATAGCACTGGGGCAACTGGTCGACAACCCAACGGGCGATATTCTCGGCGGTGGGATTGAAGGGCAACAGCTCGTTGAAGTCGCCGTGATCGAGATAGTCGTGGATGACATGCTTGATGTGGTTGTAGTCTACGACCATACCATCAGCGTTGAGCTCACTGGCGGCAAGGAAGACGGTGACGAGCCAGTTGTGACCGTGGACACGCTGACACTTGCTCTCGTAGGAGAGCTGTAGATGATGGCTACCAGAAATCTCGAGTTGTTTGGATATGCAGTATATCATTTTTATTTCTGTTTTTATTTCTATTTAATTATGTTTCGGATGTTACGCCTCCTCCGCTCCTTTTAGGCGTGAGTGAGGAATAAGGAGGGTGTGACGACACAAAGGTACAAAAATAATGCGTAATAAGTAATGTGAATTCGAGATTTTTCTCGATTTGCCTACAAAGAATGCGTAATTTTAAGGGAAAAGAAAAAAACTTGAGAAAAGTTTTGGTGGTATGAAAGAAAGTATGTACCTTTGCAACCGCAAATCGGAAAACAAGGGTTTGCAACACTAAAAAGGATGCGCTTGTAGCTCAGTTGGTAGAGCATCTGACTCTTAATCAGAGGGTCCAGGGTTCGAACCCCTGCAGGCGTACAAAGAGAGAGAAACTCATCAAGGGTTTCTCTCTTTTTTTCTCTCAGATTTCACACGGATGGGGTTTTTGTCCAGCAGATACCGAGGATTTAGCAGAGAAGGAACTTAAATCATACTATCTCGTACGCCCTGCTGGGCTGCTTGCGCTCGAGGGCATCAAGGAGGAAGTCTTTGCCTGCAACGATACCATGAGAGCGCAGACAGGTGGTGACGGCATGGAGCGCCTGCTCGGGGGTGTTATTCTCCTGACTGAGGTGGCAGAGCCATACATGGCGCAGCTGGGGTGTGGCGCTCTCAGCGAGGAGCTGGGCGGCGACGGTATTGTCAAGATGTCCCATATCGCCCTGTATGCGCGTCTTCAAACGATAGGGGTATCTGCCATGAAGCAGCATGTCGAGGTCGTAGTTGGCTTCGAGCACGAGGTAGTGGCTGCGCATGATGTGATGGCGGATGATGTCAGTGGGATGGCCGCAGTCGGTGACGATGGTGAAGACGGTGCCTGCAATCTCTATGGTGTAGCCCACATGACCTACGCAGTCATGGGGAATGGCGAAGCTGGTGATGCGGAAGTCGTCGACCTGGAAGGTGGCTCCCTCGTCGATGGTCTGGATGAGATTGCCTGGTATCTTACGATGGACATAGTGGTTATGGTAGATGCCCTGATGGGTGTCCTGGGTGGCATAGACAGGTACGAGCAGCTGCTGACAGAGCGACCCCACGGACTTGACATGGTCAGCATGGGCATGGGTGACGAGGATGGCTCGTATGTCGGTGAGGGGGATGCCTCGGTCGTGGAATGCCTTCTTGATGGCGCGCATGCCGAGTCCGCAATCAATCATCAAGCATGAGTGATTGTCGCTGCTCAGGCAATAACAATTGCCACTGCTGCCGCTGCCTATGGAGAAGAAGGTCATATTTTAAGTTTTTAGTTTTTGGTTTTTGGTTTTTAGTTTTTAGTTTTTGGTTTGCAAAGAACTTCCTCTAACTTCTTAATTTTAGAACGGTAGTCCTACGGCGAAGTGGAAGGTGAAGTCCCTACCCCATCGCGGATGCAGGAGGGGATAGTGTTCTTTGTTGGTGGTGTGAACGGGGTTGACAGCACGCATTCCTCCGTCGAGACGCAGGATGAAGTAGTCGAGATTGAGACGTAAGCCGGCTCCATAGCCTACAGCAAGCTGCTCGAAGAAGGTGTTGAACTTGAACTCGCCTCCTGGCTGCTCAGCGTATGTGCGTAGCGTCCAGATGTTGCCGGCATCGACAAAGAGGGCACCATCAAACTTCCATATCAGATGGGTGCGCAGCTCGGCGTTGAGGTCGAGCTTCATGTCGCCTGTCTGGTTGATGAAGTCGATGCGTCCGTCGGTACCCTTGAACTTACCAGGACCGAGCTCTCTGACGCTCCATCCGCGCACGCTGTTGGCTCCACCAGAGAAGTAGCGCTTCTCGAAGGGTAGCACGCGGCTGTTGCCGTAAGGATAGGCGATACCCATGCTGCCATGAAGGGCGAGCTGGGAGACATCGGAAACGGTAAGCAGACGGGTGTAGCTGACGTCGAACTTGGCATACTGGGCATAGGCGATGTCGAGGAAGGTGCTCTGTCCGGTGCTGTTCTTCTTGAAGTTGAAGATGCCGTTCATGGCGTGCAGGAAATTGCCTGAGGTCTCGATGTTGGCACGTATGACGTTGGAACGGTCATGGTAGGACACACCGAAGCCTATCTTCGTGATGAGCAGGTCCTCGTAGTTGTAGCGTAGTATGGCATTGCGGTTGGACGTGTCGTCGATATAGTTGCTCTTGAAGGTGCTCGACATCCATGGCATATAGACGTAGTTGAGGTCGAGCAGGTCGAAGATGTATGATATGTTGCGACGGGCGTTGTTCCAACGATAGCGCCATGCGGTGGAGAAGACGCGGCGATGGAACTCAGGACGGTTTTGCAGGCTCCAGCTGACAGAGAGCTCGCTGGTGGCTCGACTACGCTTCTTGAACTCCTTAGAGAGGAACGGGGCAACCATGCGAGGGAACTGCAGACGGGTCTCTACGCCATACTCCTCGTAGTCCTGGTTGTCGTAGCCCTCGAGGCCGCGGATGGCTTCGTAGGCGGCACGCAGCTGTACGGAAAAGAGCTCGGACCCTCGGAAGAGGTTACGGTTCTGATAGGTAAGCGAGGCTGCCGCACCAAGGTCGCCAGCGGTATTGGTACCTTCGGGCTGGAAGGATATGGTGTGGGTTTTGTAGTTGGACAAGAGCAGGAAACAGTCCATCTGACGTATGCCGTCGTCAATGGTGTCGGGATATTCGTCGAAACGGATATTGGTGTACTTCACGGCTCCCAGACGACCAAAGTTGCTGTATGTGTTGCGCAGCTTGGTGGAGCTGAAGAACTCGCCCTCCTCGAAGTCGGTGGCTTGCTCTAAGGTGCTACGACGCAGATGAAGCCCAGTAGAGTCGACACCCTCATAGAAGATTCGATGGATCTGATAGCGTGGATGACTCTCTTGGCTGCCGTCCTCGTTGATGCGGTAGGGGTTGAGATGGAGTGTGACGTCGACATTGCGCGAATTGCGCACTGAGTCGGCGGTATAGGTGATGTAGTCCTTATGGAACTGGTAGTAGCCGTTGTCGTTGAGGATGGAGGTGAGGCGCTTGCGCTCGCTGTCGAGATAGGCTACGGTGAACTGGCGCTTCTTGCTCGGCGCGGCAGGACGGAGCGCATCATGGCTCTGGAGCACACGCAGCGCACTGGTGTCACGGATGTCGTAAGAGAAATTGCCTATGTGGTAAGGTTCACCAGGATGGAGGGTGTAGGTGGCTCGAAGATGCTTGCCACGTGTGCGTGTCTTCAGGTCGACGGTGGCGTGCATGTAGCCTAAGTTCTGCAGAGCCTGACGCAGGTCGTCGCAGGTGAGCTGTGCCTGCAGGGTGTCGTAAATGACGGGCTCCTCGCCTATCTTCTGCAGGGTACGATTGATCCACTTTGTGGAGTCTCTGCCTGACATGGAATAGGCGGCGAGGGGTATCTTGAAAAACGAGAACCACTTGGAGTTGGCTTTCTGACGGATGTAAGGCTCCATGAGCGTCACATCGAGATGTCGGTTGTCAGACTTGATGACAACCTTCTCGAGCAGATATTGGTTGTCGGGTATAAACTTAGAGGTGCTACATCCTGTGAGTAGCACCGCTAAGAGTGATATAATAATAATGTGGTTCTTCATTATTAAGGAGTTAAAGGAGTTAAAGAAGTTAAAGAAGTTAAAGACGATAGACAGAATTATTGATTCCCTGTTTTTCGCAAAAAACATTCGCCATTAACTCCTTTAATTTCCCAAATAGACTCCTAATTCAGTCCGAACAGCTGAGCAAGTCCTCCCTCGAGTCCGCTGAAGCCCATGAAGGCGAGTGCCAGCAGACCGGCAGTGACGAGCACGATGCTGGTGCCTGCCATGCCCTTTGGTATCTTGACCAGCGCCAACTGCTCACGCAGACCTGCGAAGAGCACCATGGCAAGGGCAAAGCCAATAGCCGTGGAGATGGCGTAGACAACACCCTGAAGGAGGTTGTAGTCCTTCTGGATGACGAGGATGGCTACACCGAGCACAGCACAGTTGGTGGTGATCAGCGGCAGGAAGATACCGAGAGCCTGATAGAGGGCTGGCGACACCTTCTTGAGGATGATCTCTACCATCTGGACGAGGGCTGCGATGACAAGGATGAACGACAGTGTCTGCAGGTAGCCCAGATTGAAGGGGTTGAGCAGATAGTGCTGGACGAGCCAGGTCACGATGGTGGCAAGGGTCATCACGAAGGCTACTGCCGCTCCCATACCCATGGACGTCTCTACCTTCTTGGAGACACCAAGGAACGGACATATACCAAGGAACTGCGAAAAGATGATGTTGTTAACAAATATCGCAGAGATAAATATCAATAAATATTCCATGATTCAAATGATGATTATTATGTTTTTCGTTATCGTCAGCATCATCGCTTAGGACTTCTTGACGAACTTATTGAACAGCGCGCTGAGGAAGCCAAGGGTGATGAAGGCTCCTGGAGGCAGCACGAACAAGAGAAGATTGGTGGTCTCGGGCAAGAGCACATAGCCGAAAGCCGAACCTGAGCCCAGAATCTCACGGACAAGACCGAGAGTGGTGAGCGACAGGGTGAAGCCGAGTCCGATACCGATACCGTCGAAGATGCTTGCCAGCGGGGTGTTCTTAGCAGCAAACGACTCGGCACGTCCGAGGATGATACAGTTGACCACGATGAGCGGGATGAAGATGCCCAACGCCTTGTTGATGCTGTCGGGGGCGTATGCCTCCATCACCATCTGAAGGATGGTCACGAACGTGGCGATGACCACGATGAACACAGGGATGCGCACCATGTCGGGGGTTATCTTCTTGATGCAAGAGATAACGAAATTGGTACAGATAAGCACTGCCATCGTTGCCAGACCCATCGACATACCATTGATGGCAGAAGTGGTGGTGGCAAGCGTAGGACACATACCAAGGAGAAGTACGAAGGTAGGGTTCTCCTTGATGATACCATTTACTAATGTCTTAATATTACTCATTGTCTACGTCCTCCTTATCTTTTGCTTGGGCTGTAGCACCGGTGTTGCCATCGGTGGCTGCCTTAGAATAAACTTCATATGCCTGATTGACGGCCTTCAGGAAGGCACGTGAGGTGATAGTCGAGGCGGTGATGGCGTCGACCTCTCCCCCATCCTTGCTCACTGTGAGCGGCTTCTCCTTCGGACTCTTGCCAACGATATTGCCTGGCTGGTCCTTCTGGAACCACACGTCAGCCTTTGCACCAAGACCTGGGGTCTCGGCATGCTTGAGGAGTGTGTAGCCGAGGATCTCGCCCTCGTCGTCGAAGCCTACAAGTATCTTCAGGTCGCCGCCAAAGCCCATCGTGGTGCTCTCAACGGCTGCTCCGAGCGACTTGCCAGAGTTGTCGCTGACCTTATGGATGACGAACTCGAAGTCCTTGCCATCAAAGGTCTGGCTGACGGTCTTAGGCTCGGCAACGGTAATCTTGTCGGTACCCATCACCTCCTTGATGCCGTTGTTGAGTGTCTGAGTAGCCTTCTCAGCCTTTGGTCCCTCAGTGATGTGATTGACAAACGCCAATGCCACACCGGTCACGAGTGCTACGCCTACGAGCACACAGACCATATTTGTCAATGATGATTTCAGTTTTTCCATTTCTTTCTGTCCTCCTTATTTTTTAGCCGGAACCTCGCCGAAGCGCTTGGGCTTGATATACATATTAATAAGAGGTGTGAACGCATTCATGATGAGAATGGCGAACGACATACCCTCGGGATAGCTACCCCAGTTACGGATGACGATGGTGAGGAAACCGATGGCGACACCATAGATGATCTGTCCCTTATGGGTCATTGGCGAGGTGACATAGTCGGTTGCCATGAAGATGGCACCGAGCATGAGTCCACCAGTCAGGATCTCCTGCAGAGGGTTGGCATAGATGGGGTTAGCGAGGTGCAGGATGCCGCTGAAGACAAACACTGTGCAGATGATAGACACGGGGATGTGCCATGTGATGATCTTCTTCCAGAGCATGTAGCAGAGACCGAGCAGAAGGGCTAAGGCGCAGACCTCACCCAGCGTACCTGCTCCGAAACCATTGCCAGCATTTCCGAGCAACATGTCGACAGAACTTGGCAGCTTGTCGAGCAGTGAGGCATCACCGTCCTTGATGGCTTGCTTCATGATAGCCAGCGGAGTAGCACCTGTGGTAGCGTCGGCATAGCTGGCGAGCTGACCTGCCACAGGCCATGAGGTCATCTGTGCAGGGAATGATACCAAGAGGAAGCAACGACCCACAAGTGCGGGGTTGAACGGATTGTTGCCAAGTCCGCCGAACGACATCTTGCCGACACCGATGGCTACCAGCGCACCGATGATGATGATCCATAACGGAAGGTTGGATGGCAGGTTCATGCCCAGGAGCAGACCTGTCACTATGGCTGAGCCATCGAGCAGGGACGGCTCACGCTTCATCAAACATTTGCATATTGCCCACTCAAAGAACATGCAGGCAGCCACACTGGTGAGACATACCACTACGGAACCGAGTCCGAAATAGTAGAACGACACGAGCAGGGCAGGAAGCAGGGCGATGACTACGCCATACATATTCCTTTCAACGCTGTCTGTTCCGTGTGCGTGTGGCGAAAGAGAAACTATTAACTTTCCCATGATTATTATTTACAATTTACTAATTTACAATTTACTATTTACTTCTTTGCGTTACGCTCACGGATGATTCCCATCACTGCAGCCTTACCCATAGCGATGTTGTCGAGCAACGGACGATGGGCAGGACATGTGAACTGACAAGAACCACAGGCGATACAAGAAACGATCTCCTCGTTCTCGGCACGCTCCCACTCCTGCATCACTGAGAGCTGAGCAAGCAGGTAGGGCTCAAGTCCCATAGGACAAGCTCCGACACACTTAGCACAACGGATACAGGGCTGGGCTGGCTTGCGACGAGCATCGTCCTCAGTGAGGACAGTTATGGAGTTGGTACCTTTGCAGACGGGAGTGTCGAGGCTCGATACGGCCTTACCCATCATTGGTCCACCTGCCAACACCTTGTTGTCGCCCTCAGGCATACCACCACAGGCATCGATCATATCCTTGAAGGTGGTACCCATACGCACGAGGAAGTTGCCTGGGTTCTTCACTTGCTTACCTGTAACGGTGGTATAGCGCTCGAACAAAGGTTTGCGCTTCATCACTGCCTCATAGACTGCGTATGCGGTACCTACGTTCTGTACGATTGCACCCACATTGACAGGGATTGCCGGCGGTGCGGGCACCTGACGGTTGATGACAGCATCAACCAACTGCTTCTCACCACCTTGTGGATACTTCTTTGCCAATGGTACAATCTCTACACGTGGGTCATTGGCAGTCTTCTGCTGGAAGAGTTCGATGGCAGCGGGCTTGTTATCCTCGATACCGATATAGCCCTTCTCCACCTTGGCTGCCTTCATCAGCAGGTCGAGACCTACTAGGATCTGGTCAGCCTTCTCCATCATCAGTCGATAGTCGGCTGTGATATACGGCTCACACTCAACGCCGTTGATGATGACACACTCAGCCTTAGCCGTTGGCGGAGGACAGAGCTTGATGAAGGTGGGGAATCCTGCACCTCCCATACCTGTGACACCAGCCACCTTGATACGCTCGACAATCTCCTCGGGAGTGAGCTCAGGATGGTCGGCAAGGGTCTCGAGCTTGTCGGAGCGGTCGATTGTCTCTTCCCACTCGTCGCCCTCTACGCTGACGATGATCACTGGCTTACGATAGCCAGTAGCGTCAAACGAAGTGTCTATCTTTAATACTGTACCCGAAACGGAGCTGTAGATTGGTGCGCTGACAAATCCTCCTGCCTCAGCGAGGAGGGTTCCTACCTTCACCTTGTCACCCTTGGCTACTACTGGCTTTGCCGGAGCACCAATGTGCTGGCTCAGTGGGAAGATGGCCTGCTTGGGCAGCGCAGCTACTTTTGTGGGCACCTCATGGGTCAGCTTATTCTCATCGGGGTGGACACCACCTATCTTGAATGTTCTTATCTTCATGCCTTTGCCTCCTCTTCTTTAATTGTTGTTGTTTCTACCTTAGGAGCCTCTACCTTTGGTGCTTCAGCCTTTGGTGCTTCTGCCTTTGGTGCCTCTGCCTTTGGTGCTTCAGCCTTTGGCTTGCGTGGTGGGAAGTTGACGTCGATAATAGCATGTGTAGGACATGCCTCTACGCACTTACGACACAGGCGACACTTATTGAAGTCGATATAGCTGAGATTGTTCTCGATGGTGATAGCCTCGAACTTACATTCTTTCTGGCACTTACCACAACCGATACAAGCAACGGCACATCCTTTCTTGGCGACAGCGCCCTTCTCCTTATTGACACATGACACATAGACGCGGCGGTTCTTCACTCCCTTCTTGCGAAGTTCGATAACGTGGCGAGGACATGCCTTGACACATGCACCACAAGCAACGCACTTGTCGTCGTCAACCTCAGGCAGGCCAGTCTCCTCATTCATGTGGATAGCGTCAAACTTACATGCGGCAACACAGTCGCCACAACCCAGACAGCCAAAGCCACATGCCGTCTCGCCTGCTCCGGTAGAGTTCATAGCATAGCAGGTGCGCAGACCGCTATACTCAGTGATGCGAGGACGATTCTCACACGAGCCGTTACATCTCACAACAGCCACCTTGGGCTCAGCATTCGCAACAGCCATACCTAAGAGGTCAGCCACCTGACCCATCACATCCTGTCCGCCTACGGGACAAAGCAGCCCTTCGATAGAACCATTGTCGCACGCCTTAACCAATGCACCAGCGAGACCCGCACAACCGGCGAAGCCACAACCACCACAATTGGCTCCAGGCAGAACCTCAAGTACCTGACCGATACGAGGATCTTCCTGAACGGCAAACTTCTTAGAAGCAGCGTAGAGGACTACTGCCGCTACGAGTGCGATGGCTCCAAGAACGATGACCGCATAAAAAATAAAATCCATAATTGTTTGTGTTAATTTTTATATTTTGTTTCTGTTATTGCTCAACTCCTTATTACTCAACTCCTTACCTCTCTATAACAAACGAGAACTTGCCTCTCAGCTTGTCGCGCATTAGCCAGATGACAAGGTAGCAAGGCACGAGACTCGCCAGTCCTGACAGGGCAGCGAGGGCCTCATTACCAGTAAACTGCAACACAAGAACGAGAGTGGCAACCATAACGGCAAAAGGAAGGACGAAGCCTACCATCACCGCCTTCATACCAGTACCGAGCGATGTCGACACGACGACATTGTCACCTACGTGACGACCGTCGGCGGCATGAGTATCAAAGACCTCCACCACCTTCTCCTTCTGCTCGGAAGCACTGCAATGAGAAGCCAGCTTGCATGCCGAACATGCCGAAGTCTGCATGATTTTCACCCTCACGCAGTCCTCAGTTATAGCCTCAATGACACCAGCATGTCGTATCTTGTTGCTCATGATGTGTTTCAGACGGGGTGTTCTGAAAGTAGCTTGTTTCTTTTAAGTCTTTATTTAAGACTGTGCAAAGATACGAAATAATTCGTAATATGTATACCTATTGAATAATTATTTTCAAAAAAAATTGCAATAGCTTTTGCAAGTCTGCAATCTTTTGTCTACTTTTGCATTCGTCAATAGGACGACAGACAACAAAACAACACCATGAAAGTTAACGAACAAACCATCCAGACAATCACTCGCTTCATCAAGAAGATAGCAGAGAAATTCCCATCTAACCAAGAGGCGACGCTCTTTACTGACATCCACATCCGTGTGACTCAAGAGAGTGGCGACCTCATGGCGTACGACGACAATGATGAGGAGATAACCAGATGTGTCGTAGAGGAATGGATAGACAACAAGGACGATAATTTCTACAAGGACATCACGGGTATACTGCGCCAGAACCTCTCGGCAAACAAGGAGATATGCGACAACCTGAACATCATGAAGCCGTATAGTTTTGTGCTGGAGGATGACGATAAGGAGAACATCGCTGAGCTATATGTTGCCGACGACGACACCATAATCATCGGTGGCGACCTGATGGAAGGACTGGACGAGGACCTCGACGCTTTCTTTAAGAAGCTGTTGGAGGAGTGACTTTCGAGGAGATGAGGAGGTGAGTAATAAGGAGTTAAAGGAGTTAAAGGAGTTAAAGGAGTTAAAGACGATAGGAGATGAGTATAAACTACACAACTACTTAATACACAACTACACAACTACTTAACACACAACTACATAACTACACAACTACACAAAAAAACTGAAACTCTTAAAGTTTCAGTTTTTTCTTTGCTCCCTCACTCTCGTTACCTACCCTATCGAGCGATGTGACGACGTAAGTATATTTTTGTTTCCCATCCTGATAAGGCAGATTCAGAAAGGTGTTGTTGGTGATAGCAACGATATGGTTTGGATCGTCGAGATTGATTTTCTCTTTCTTTGCGAACCGATAGACGACGTATTTGTTCACCTGATCGCCCCAGTGTTTTGCCTTTGGCGACTGCCAGAAGAGTACGAGTCCGTCGCTCGTCCATACGGGTTTAACCTTTCTCGGCTTCTTCGGGTCTTTATTGTCAAGGAAAGTCATCTTTGGCTGGAGGGCTGGCGTACGCCAATAATGATTGCGAAGCATCGTACCGTAGTTGCCTACATTGTCGACCGTTGTCTTTGCATACCACAACACTGTACCCTTGACGTTAGGCAGCTGGTCATGAAGCTTTCGTTTGGCAGCCATCTGATGGTTATTGGGATTGTCGGGATCGGCATGGTTCACCGTTCTCTCCACATCCTCGCCGATATACAACGGACGATTGGCAGAGTGGTTGTTCCACCAGATGATGAGTTCCTTGTAGTCAGCCGCCTTGTTACCTATCTCCCAGTATAGCTGTGGAACGATATAGTCACACCATCCATTGTTCACCCATTTTAGCACGTCGGCATATAGGTCATCATAGTTCTGCAGTCCGTTGGTACGACTGCCGTTCTTCGGGTCCGACTTAGCATTGCGGTAGATGCCGAATGGTGAGACACCGAACTTAACCCAAGGCTTTACCTTATGGACGGTCTCGCCCAGCTGCTTGATGAACATATCTACGTTATAACGGCGCCAGTCGTTGATATTCTTGAATCCGTTGTTATACAACTGGAACTCACGACTGTCGGGAATAGCCACGCCTGCTACGGGATAGGGGTAGAAATAGTCATCGATATGGAGTCCATCTACGTCATAGCGTCCCACAATGTCGGCTGCCACTTCGCAGATATAATCGCTATTCTCCTTGAGTCCTGGATTCAGGATGAAGAGTCCGTCGTAGGAGAACACCCTCTCGGGATGGGTCACAGCGATATGGTTATTTGCCAACGACGTGGTGACCTTGGTCTTTGCCCTATAGGGGTTGATCCACGCATGAAGTTCCATACCACGCTTATGACACTCGTCAATCATCCACTGCAGCGGGTCCCAATATGGGCTTGGCGCCACTCCTTGCTGACCAGACAGGAACTTGCTCCACGGTTCAATCTTACTCTCATACAATGCGTCACACTCGGGACGCACCTGGAAGATGATGGCGTTCACTCCGTCTTTCTGCAACTCGTCGAGCTGATAGCTCAGAGTCTGCTGCATCTTCTTGGTACCTATGCCCTGAAACTGTCCGTTGACACACTGTATCCATGCTCCACGAAACTCACGCTTGGGAGCCTGAGCCATTGTCGACGAAAGGAAGGCTGACAAGAAAAATAAGATTACAAGGGTGTGTTTAGCAAATAGAAGGTTCTTAAATAGTTGGTACATAATATGGACGTATTTCCTTGATTACTAACGATATGTACTTAACGTGCGTATAGATAAGATTAGCGTTATTTATTTTTAAGTCGTTTGAAGGTACGCTTCTGAAACTTTTCCTCAGCAACCAAGATTTGATACACCTTTGTAGCTGGCAACACCTTGAAGAATTTCTGGTGGTATGTACGTTCGATTTCTCTCATCTGTACCTCGAGGTTGTCACGCTGGACGATAGCCGAGCGACATGCCGACTCGCTGGTAGGGTTCTGCTTGCGTATTGCCCTGGTTTTCTTATGAAGGGCACGCTGCTTGTCACGCATCTCATCGTATAGCGGGAAGAATTTCTTCTCCTCGGCAGGAGTCAGCTGGGCTTCAGCTACGATATAACGATGAAGTTCGGCACGAAACTTCTCTGGGTCGAACTTATGTTGTGCCGACACGCTGAGGGCACAAACGATAAAACATAAGAGTGATATTGCAATTCTTTTCATACAAAATATTAGTATTCTGACATATAGGCATATAGGTCTGTCTCGTCGAGCATCATATAGTCGGCTGCCTGGTCGATGGCATCGCCACCACCCTGCGCCTTTGCTACGGAAGGAGCACTCGCAGCACCGCCGTCCGTGGGTTGGTTCTCATGGAGATATGCGCCAGCCATCACCGCCACCGCAGCTACGCATGCTGCTGCCGATATAACAGTACGCCATACCGAGCGCCTTCTCATCGTGACCACATTGGCAGGAGAGTCATCTACCGCCTCTGCCCTCACCTGCTCCATCATCTGTTTATGGAACTGGGCAAAATAGTCATTGGGAACACTAAAATGTCGCTCCCTACCAAAGTTTTCAACCAGAAAATTGTCTTCTTGTACAGTCATGGTTTTTTCCTTTTTACTATATAGACGACCAGCTTGCCGAAACGTTTAATTTATTTTAATTTTTTCTCTTACTCCTCAACTCCTTACTCCCCAACTCCTTAACTCCTCATCTCCTTTTTCCTCAACTCCTTACCTTCACATACTCCGTCACTTTCTGCATGGCGATATGGTAGGAAGCCTTCAGGGCGCCCTCGGAGGTTCCGAGCAGTTCGCTTATCTCGGAATATTTCATCTCGTCGAAGTATCTCAGTGTGAATACGGTGCGCTGTACATCAGGAAGTGAGGCGATGGCCTCATGCAGCAGGGCGTGGGCATAGTCGCCATCGAAGTATTCGTCTGCCATCAGCTGATTGGCGATACCGTTGGGCACATCTGCGCTCATCTCGTTCTGTACCTTCCTCTTTCTGAGGAAGTCGAGCGACTCATTGATGGCTATGCGGAAGAGCCATGTCGACATCTTCGACTTGCCCTGAAACTCGTCGATGTTTTTCCATGCCTTCATGAATGTATTCTGAAGGACGTCGTTGGCATCCTCATGAGTTAACACTATACTACGAATCTTCCAGTATAACTGCTCGCTATACTGGAAGACTATATCTGAGAAAGCCTTTTCTTTGCTTTCCACCTTTCAGAATTATTTAATAGAGATTTTTCTCACTACCTTGCCTACCTTCACAATGTAGCATCCCTTCGGCAGGTTCAGGTCGAATCGTTTGTCCTGACCCTCCACCTTGATTGCCATCACCTTCACTCCGGCAATGTTGTACACCTCGAGAGTCTGACCGTTGGCACCACTGACGTGAATGGTTGATGTGGTCACACTAATGGTTGTAGCCTGAAAGTCCTGATCGATAATCTCTACTGACGATCTGGCATTGCCCTGCAGGGTGACCATTGCAAAGAGCATTGAGAATATAAATGTAACTATTCTATTCATAGGCATATTACACATTCCTTTGCAAAGATACTGCTTAAAAAGCAAATGCTGCAAGAAATCCTATAGGAACTTGCAGCATTTTAATATTATTTAACAACAAGAATACAATATACTCTTATCATACATTCCACTAAGCCTACCCTTCATTAGGAGGATAGCGGGGACTATCGCTCTTACTGGTGCTGGTCGCGAAGCAGGTCGTTGACAGTCTTCACGGGGTTGAAGGTAGCCAGCGGGACCTCAACAAAGATGGTGTTCCAGTCGCTCATCGCTCCGTTCCACAGTCCTGGCAGCTCGAGAGCCTTGAGCTCCTTGCCGCTCTTCGACTTTGAGGATATAAATCCAGTGGTCTTATCTACGAAGTCGGGCAGGTTGAAGGCGTTGCCCTTATAATCCTTCACGGCACAAACGAGGTCAACGGGATTGAAGTGTGTTCCCTCGGTAAACATGCGTTTGTACTCCTCGTTGGTCTTGTCTATCTGTGACGACTCAAGGATTTGCAGACTCACGGTGCCATCCTGGTTGTATGTGAGGAACGGTCCGCCGCCAGGCTCACCCACATTCTTCACCATACCGCATACACGCATCGGACGGTTCAGCTTCTCACGCAGGTAGATGACGAGGTCGGCATCCTCGAGTTCCTTAATGTCCGACTTACGGCAGCAGAGGTCGCGCTGTACGAAGCGGATAATCTCCTCGAGGTCGCTGTGGTTGTATTCCCCACTATCCAGCAGACGCAGATAGTCGAACGCCTGCTTCTGCAGGGTCACAAGCACGCCGGCGATGAGCTGTTTGTAGGTCACGGTCTCGTCCTTCAGGCGGTCGGGCACCACATTATCTATATTCTTGATGAACACCACGTCGGCATCTATCTCGTTCAGGTTCTCTATCAGCGCACCATGTCCGCCTGGGCGGAACAGCATCGTACCGTCATCATTACGGAACGGCGTGTTGTCAGCATTGGCTGCCACCGTGTCGGTGCTTGGCTTCTGCTCCGAGAAGGAGATGTTATATTTCACTCCGAACTTCTCTTCATACTTGCTTGCCTTCTCTGCCACCTTTGCCTTGAACAGTTCCAGATGGTCGTGGCTAACCGTAAAGTGCACGTTGGCCTCGCCGTTGCTCGACGCATAGAGAGCAGCCTCAACGAGATGTTCCTCCATTGGAGTGCGTGGACCGTCCTCATAGTTATGGAACAGGAGCAGACCCTTTGGCAGCTGACCATAGTTCAGTCCCTCTGGCTTCAGCATATTGGCAACGACAGCCTTGTAGTTACCCTCGGCTATGAGTTGCATTATCTTCTTACCCTCGTTCTCCTTGCACTTGTCGCAGAGCGCCTCACGGAAGGCAAACTTCTTGATATTCTCGAAGAAATTCTTCTCGAAATCCGTTGTCGGAACATCATAGTCAGCATCTAAGAATGCAAACATGTCCTTGAACATACGGCTGGCAGCACCACTGGCAGGCACGAACTTCACTATCTTCTTGCCCTCAGCCTTGTAGTCGTTCCACGCCTTGACATACTGTTCGCGCTCTTCGTCGGTAGGAGCGATGATGCCCTTGCCGACACCTGCGGCAGCCTCGAGCTTCAGGAATGGGAACCCAGTCTTAAACGACTCCAACTGACCATTGAGTTTCTCCTCAGAAATACCTTTCTCTTTGATTTGTTTCAGATCTTGTTGTGATAGCATGTTATTTAAGTTTTAAGTTTTTAGTTCAATCATATAATGTCGCAAAGATACTATTTTATTTTCACTCCCGAAACTTTTCCATTGTTTTTTGCTATCATTAACACGCCACGAATATCCAACCACAAACCCGAGCCCCTCCCATCTCACTCACATTGCTATCAAGACTATTTCAAAAGATGGTATAGATTACATTAGCATCACAGACATCGCCAGGCAGAAAAACGCCACAGACCCCAACGGAGTTATAGCTA
>ONCJ01000018.1:1407-40303 GCA_900316295.1 uncultured Prevotella sp. | reverse complement strand
TGCAGTAGAGAAGGACAAGGTGACTGGCAAGTTCGTCAAGAAGCTCATCTCGGGCATACAGGTTGTGGAGAAGAGCATGTACCATGTGGATAAGGGCGAAGACGAGACGCCTGACGTACAGCCAGAGCCTTAGTTATGAGCAGCGGAGCTGCAGTTTTTAGTTCTTAGATTTTAGTTATTAGAAGATGAAAAAGAAAGAATTGCTGAAGACGATTGTTCAGGTGGCGATAGCTATCCTCACAACGATCGCAACGACACTGGGTATCTCCAGCTGCATGTAGCCACGGCTGCCCAAGAGTCATCACCAAGCCCCTCCTTGCACAAAGGAGGGGCTTTTTTTGTGTCCAAAAGTCACGAAGGGTACAGCCTAAGGTCACGGAGGGTACAGCCTAAGGTCACGAAGGGTACAGCCTAAGGTCACGAAGGGTACAACGTAAGGTCACGAAGGGTACAGCCTAACGTCACGAAGGGTACAGCCTAAGGTACGTGAGACTACGACCTAAAGTGCGTGAGACTACGGCCTAAGGTGCGTGAGATTACGGCGTAAACAATTTGACCCAAAGTTGGTACAAATTGACCCAAAGTTGGTACAATTAGACCCAAAGTTGGTACACTTTTACCCAAAGTTGGTACTAAAACGACCCAAATTTTGCACAGACGACCCAAAGTTGGTACATTTTCCACTTGTAACTAATTAAGTATCAAACCCTTACCCCACCCTTATAATCTATATATAAATATATATAGAGAATTATAATTGAATGATAAATAAATGATATAAGAAGAATAAAAAAATTCTAAGCAGAGCTCGAGTTTTTAGTTTTTTTTTTAGTTTAGATCAAATCTGCACAATCTGCGAGATCTGCTGGACAAAAATATTCGTGAGATTCGTGTGATTAATCCCGCTGTCGCGGTCTTGACTTTAACCTTTGGTTTTCTTCCTTCGCACCTCGGCAATTCATGCGAGCATGATTGCACTCGGTTTGTCGTCAGTTGTCTCACGCTCGGCAATGCTCAAACGTGGTTTGCTTTCAGCGAACTCTGTCACGACTCGGCATAGATATCATGCGAGCATGTATCTCTGCTCTCGCTGCTCCATCGTTTGGTATTGCTCTCGCTTACTCGCAAAGTTCGTGTTCTGTTGCGACAAAATCGGGGTGGCGCTGGCTTGATTTCGATGCTATCGACCAGATACGCGTAAACGATGAGGACGGCACCAGCCGCTATTATGACCTTAACGGCAGACTGTTGCCAGGCAAGCCGCAGAAGGGAATGTACATATACAACGGTAAGAAAGCTATTGCTCAGTAAACGTTTTTTGTAGCGTATGATAAAAGATGTAGGGAGGGAACCTCACGGCCCCCTCCCTACGTTTAGTTATACGTGTTGTGTATTTATGGGAAAAAGTTCTTACTTTCTTCTCAATATGTTTGGAACTACTACTCGATGACAGGTGGGATGATTCTGCCGTCGGCATCGTAACTGATAGGTACTACCTTGAGTGACCGCAGATGGGTGACACCATTGGATGGCGCACTGTCATGATGGAAGAGATACCACTGTCCTTTGTACTCCACGATGGAGTGGTGAGTGGTCCAGCCTATGACGGGCTCGAGGATGACTCCCTGATAGCGGAATGGTCCGTAGGGGTTGTCGCCGATGGCATAGCACAACAGATGGCTGTCGCCAGTGGAGTACGAGAAGTAGTATTTGCCTTGATACTTGTGCATCCATGATGCTTCGAAGAATCTGTGTGGGTCGCCAGCTTTCATGGGCTCGCCGTTCTCGTCGAGGATGACGACGGGACGTGGAGCCTCGGCAAACTGCGACATGTCGTCGTTCATGCGGGCTGCATAGCTGGGCAAGGCAGGGCATGAGGCAGGAATGAGCATCTCTCCGTTCTTGCGGCCATACTGTGGCGGACCAATGGTGACGAGATCGTCATGAGGCTCTCCCATGACAGGAAGACTCTCAGGAGCGGCATACCACTGGAGCTGTCCACCCCAGAGACCGCCGAAATAACAGTATACCTCACCATCGTCGTCCTTGAAGACGCAAGGGTCGATGGAGAAAGAGCCACGGATGGGCTGCGGTGCTGGGACGAACGGTCCCTCGGGACGCTCGCTGACGGCGACACCAAGATGGAACACTCCGTTATAGTCCTTTGCTGAGAAGACGAGATAGTACTTACCATCCTTCTCAACAACATCATTGTCCCACATCTGTTTCTCTGCCCATGCCACCTGATTGACATGAAGCACCTCTCCATGATCGGTGACAGCACCATTCATGACATCATCAAGAGAAAGGACATGATAGTCGAGCATCTGGAAATGACCGCCGTCGTCATCGAAGCATTCGCCTGCATCCCAGTCGTGGGAGGGATAGATGTATACTCTATCGTTGAACACGTTGGCAGAAGGGTCTGCCATAAAGTCTTTTGGAAAAAGGTATCTTGGTTTCATGTTTTTTTAGTTTTTAGTTTTTGGTTTTTTGTTTTTTTGTTTTTAGTTCTATTATCTTTTTGACGATTGGTTTGGGGTTGTTCTGTCGATCGAAGAGGGTGGCATAGTCGGTACGTCCTTTGATGGGGAAGTCGTTGCGCCATGAGTTGGCATCGTTGAGGCACCAGAAGCTGACGCGCTGGATGTCGCCCTTATGACGTAGTAGCATCTGGAAGAAGCGTACCCAGTAGTCATCCATCTTCTTCTGCTGTTCCTTGGTAAGCCCGTTCTTATATGGGTCCATACTCTCGCGATATGCAAATTTGTCACTGACGTCAGCACCGGAGAAACCGTATGGGTTGGGCAGGGCGCTGAGGTCTACCTCGGTGAAGGCTGTTGGTATGCCTAATGAGACAATAGTTTTTATCGAATGATCGTATGCGTCGATAGCACCCGTGTCCTCGACTATCATGTGACCTTGCATGCCGATGGCACTGATAGGTAGACCTTGCTGTATCAGAGGTCTGAAGAAGCGGGCTACACCCTCCACCTTCTCACGTTTGTTCATGGAGTAGTCGTTGTAGAAGAGCATGGCGTCAGGGTCGGCCTCGTGAGCATATTGGAAGGCAAGTGGTATGTAGTCGGTGCCGAGAATCTTATAGAACAGACTCTGTCGCGGGGTGCCGTCGTCGTTGAAGGCTTCGTTGACAACGTCCCATGCGTCTACTCTGCCGCGGAAATGATGTACCACGGTATATATATGCTCGCGTATGCGTTTTTTCAGGACCTCTGGCGACACGAGGTTGCCTTGCTTGTCGTAGTGGAACCAGGGTGCACACTGGGAATGCCAGATGAGACAATGGCCCATCACCTTGAGACCTGCGTCACGTGCTTTGTCAACGAACTTATCGGCAAGGGTGAAGTCATAGACTCCCTCTTGCGGATGGATGACCTCACACTTCATGCAGTTCTCGGCTACGACCCAGTTGAAATTCTGAGTTATCACAGACCAGTTGGCTGTCTGATCATTGTTTATCTGTCCTGTTATGTCGTGACTATTAGTTCCAATGGTGTCGGCTTCCACCTCCCACTGGTTCACGCTCACACCCGTATACCAAAGGTCGCGATAGGCATCCTTTAGTGTTGTCTGTGCCACAGAGGGGCTGACTGACAAATGGCATAAAGCTAAGGCTATAGCCATTTGTGCTATTGTCTTTTTGTTGTCACTAAGTGTTATCATGGTTTTTGGTTTACTTTTTGATGTTATTTTTGACGATCTTCAATATCTTTGTTTATCTTGTCTATGACTTCGTCAGTAAGCTCATATCGCGATATGATGAACATGGCGAGAGCAAGGAGCATAGCCGGTATGACGCACACCAGCCATAAGATACCTTCCTCGGCGAGAGGCGTCTGGGTGATGCTGTCCTTGTTGTATGCTACGTATGCAAGGACGGCTCCTGGGACGACACCACCCAATGCCATGCCAGCCTTATAGAAGATGCCTGTCAGAGCATTGACGATGCCGGCAATACGCTTGCCGCTGGTATACTCGCCATAGGATATCACCTCTGGCACGAGAGCCCACATATATCCTGTGGCGACGATGACACCAGTGGACTTGACAAACTGGGCTATATATACCAGAGTCATGCTGGGGCTCTGCATCTTGGCTACTATATAGAGGAATATCATGCCAATGATGGCTATGGAGAGGAATACATAGAACATGTTCTTCTTGCCGATGGCTTTCTTGATGGCAGGAACCAGTGGCATGAAGATGAATGACGGGATAGAACCCAGTCCCATGAAGATGGACAATTCGGCGGCAGTACCGTGTAGGTTGCTTGTGACGAAATATGATCCTGCCGCATTGCCTACTGACATCATGGCGAAGGCAGTGATGAAGAAGAAGGCAATGATACGCAGTGGACGGTTGCGCATGAACTCTGTCCAAAGGTCACTCACCTTGACATTCTTCGTCTCACTCTCATCCATTACCACCCGTTCCTTGCACTGGCTGAAGCAGAAGAACAATAGTGCCAAACCTATGACGGCATAGATTGCCATGGTGACGAACCATGCCTGTGGATCTTTAGGTAGCGAGGAGTCGGCACCACTCGCCATCGGAGCAAGGAACGCCACGAGCAGTGGAAGACCCGATCCCACAGCCAGTCCGCCGCAGTTTGCCATGAACATACGTACGGATGTGAGGATGGTAATCTCGTCGGTGTCACGTGTCAGTGAGGAGTTGAGTGCTCCGTATGGAACATTGATAAGGGTATACAGCATTGACAGACCGACGTATGTGATATAAGCGTATGTGAGCTTTATGTTATAGTCGCTGTCGGCAAAACCATTCCAGAAACATAAGATGGCAAGTACGGTTAGCGGTATACCTCCCAACACAAGATAGGAACGATACTTGCCCCAACGGGGATTGTGCTTATCGACGTATGTGCCGACAAGAGGATCCCATAGCACGTCGACCAGACGCACCACGAGAAACATCGTTGCCGCATGTGCTGGCTTCAACCCGTAGATGTCGGTGTAGAAGAATAGCAGATACATGCAGATAGTCTGATAGATGAGGTTCTGGGCGAGGTCGCCCGAGCCAAATCCTATACGTTGTAACCAGTTGAGCCTGTAAAAGCCCCTTGTCTCTTGTACGTTAGTTTGTGCCATAATTAGTGTATGTTTTTAATTCTTTTCGCAGCAAATTCTCCCATAGCTTTATATCCTGCGGCATTGGGGTGGAGCCAGTCTTCCTGCCATTCCTCTTTCAGTCGTTGAGGATCATCGGTTGAGCGCAGGAGTTCATCGAAATCAATGACTTTAGCTTCTGAGGAGGTCCTGATCCATTCGTTTACGGTCTGGCGAGCGGCCTCATGGAAGAAGGTGAAATAGGAATGACCCTTGAAGGGCGGAATTGTTGCAAAGATCACCTCAATACCCTGTGACTTTGCTTTGGCTGCCATGTCCTTGTATGCCTGGATGAGAGACTGTGCCACAGCCTCGCTGTCGCCATTGCTGCTACCGATGTCGTTGACTCCCTCGAAGATTATAAGTGTCTTTACATTGCTTTGCTCCAGTATGTCACGATCGAAACGTATGATTGCTTTGTCGCCAAGCCCATCCTTGAAGACACAGTTCCCGCCAATACCAAGGTTCAGTATGCCGGTATTGCCAGACATCGCTGTAGCCATGATGTCTGGCCAACGGTTCTGGAGATTTGTGGTGCTGCCTCTGCCGTCGGTGATGGAGTTACCCAGTATTGCTATTGCTTCGTTATTGTTTCCATAAACTTCTATATTGGAAAGGTTGAACCAATGGTCGATGTGTTCACCTCTTGAAAAGTCACTTTTCGCATTGGCTACACCTTTTATAATATAAGATGTGGTGCGTGAGCCAGGGTGGGAGGTGATATTTGTAGGGCTTTGTTGGTAGTTGATAGTTATTGCTAAACGCTGTAGCGGACCGAGAGGATAACGCAGAGGGTCAGAGTATATCGCACTACCTGCGGGGATGTTGACACTGCGCTTGCCGTTAAAGGTAAGGAAACTTGCCGTCTTGCGGTCGATAGAGCAAGAGTCTGTTGCGTCGGCAATGAATATCGATTTTAGTTGTAAAGCCCCATTGCCATATTCGTTTGAGAGCTTCAATCGTATGAGTTCTCCGCCAATAGATACTCTTACTATCTGGCGGACAGCACAATTATTGAGTGTTGTCTGTGGCATGTTTGCCTTTGTCGTTGATTGTGGCGCAGTAGCCCATGTGCCAGTCCATAGTTGAGCATAAACTAAATTTGAGGCTATTGAAAGAATAATGATAGCAATAAATTTTTGCATGTTGTTTGGTTTTTAGTCTGCTACAAAGGTAGGCATACTTAGTTGAAGTGGTTTTTTGATACGTAACTATTCTGTTTCAAATTGTTTCAAAGAGCATTTTTTAGAAGAAAATGCATAAAAAAACGTCTAAAATATTTTATTTTGTTGCAATGTTTCTAAGAAAAGGTTGTAACTTTGCCGTACAACAAAAATAAAATCTAACCGTGAAGAAAAATTTACTAACCTTTCTGTTTTTGTTGTCAGCAATATATGTAAATGCAGACAATGGCAGGTTGTACTCAGTGCGAGAACGACTCTCAAGTTCTACTATCAGTTGTATAACGCAAGATCATTATGGATTTATTTGGGTAGGTACCGAGAATGGCTTGAACCGATTTGACGGCTATCGTTTTACAAACTATCTCTCGGATGCTGCTGCCGAAAATACGCTGAATGATAATGAGGTGACCTGTTTGTTTAATGATGATGATCATCGGATGTGGATTGGTTCTAACAAAGGACTGTCAAGGTACGAGTATAAGAACAACTCATTCGTCAGGTATGTATTTCCAGACAAGGTCCGCCCAAGGGTGGAGACTATTGTCCAAGATGAGGATGGTAATATTATAATAGGTACGTCTGGCTATGGATTGTTTGTTATCAGTCATGGTACAGATACGCTGGTCCGCCTAAGCTCTTTTACCAAGCAACGTTCTGATGAATTTGTGAATCGCTGTTATCTGGATGCAAATAAACGGTTGTGGAGATTTGCCTTTGTTCCTTCTGTAAGCAGGGTGACATACACCAATAAGAAAAATGGACGACCATCGCTTACAGCTGTGAAGAATTTCGCATTACAGTATGGACCAGCAGTAGGGATGATCAAGGAGGCTGATGGCAATTTCCTGTTGATATGTACTCATGGAATCCTAAAATATAATAATGTGAAGAGTGAGTTTGCCGATGCAGGATACGACCTCAGTGCCCTGGATCGCAATGTGTCAATACATCGTGCATTGCGTGATAGCAATGGTAATCTATATATCGGAACACTGGGCAAGGGTCTGTGGGTTATACCGAAGGGACAGCTTGCGATGAGACCGTATGAAGCAAAGAGTCTGCCATTCGATCTGAATAGTGCCAATGTGAATGACATCTTTGAAGATAAGAACCATAATCTATGGGTAGGATGCTATAAGAAGGGATTACTACAGCTGGGTCGACGACCAGCGGTATTTCATACATGGAGTCTTGCTGAACAGGGATATAAGTTAGGTAGTGGAGTCTCGTCAGTAGCTCTTGGTAACGATGGCGACGCTTGGTGTATAGTGCAGAAAGCTGGTGTCTATCATTTAGATGCAGAAGGCAAAGTGATTTCTCGTCAGCCTGCCCCCGATGGAAGTAATGTCATATATCGTGACTATCATGGCAGCTATTGGCTGGGAACAGAAACTGCGCTTTATTCCTATCAGCCGATAACAGGTACGGCTACACACATATTAGATATGGATGGCTGGGGAGTAAACTGTATCGTAGATAACAATGATGGAACGCTATTTGTAAGTAATTTTGGAAAAGGTTTGACTATATATAATCAGTCCACAAGGGAGACTAAAATATATAATATGTATCAACGGGATCCCAGAAAGGGTAATCTTTGTAATGACTGGATAAAGAGCCTTCATGTGGACAGTAGGGGATTACTCTGGATAGGTACTGCGGACGGAGTGTCATGTATGAATCCTGACGATGGCAACTTCAAGGTGCTTGGTTGGAATGTCCAAATGGAGGGCATACAGTGTTATACTATGTGTGAACAGGCTGGTGGTAACATGCTCTTTGGAACAAATATGGGATTGTATATCTACTATCGTAAGCAGAATAAGATAGAGATTTTCCCTGGAGCAGAGAAATTGAGAGGTAAGCCGATATATAATTTACTCTTTGATGCAAACGGCGTGTTGTGGCTTACAATGGTGGATGGAATATGGTATAAGGATAGGAAAAGTAACGATTTCATCGGAATATCCAGTGGCAACGGGCTAATACGAACGGAGTTTACTCCTAACACGGCATTTCGAGCAGCTAACGGTCAGATAGTCTTTGGGTGTACAGAAGGATTGGTAAACTTCCTTCCGTCAGGAGTGCTTGGCTCATCGGTCCAACCAGGACAAGTTTTTCTGACAGGTATGACCGTCAATGGCAAGGCAGTCGACCTGATGCAGGGCACATACGTATTGCCATGGGACGAGAATTCTCTCACTATGGAATTTTCACTTTTAGATTATAGCAATCCCGAGGCAGTCACTTTCCAATACTGTCTTATCGGGGACAAGGAATGGATATCGTTGCCAGAGGGAACAAACACGTTATCGCTGATGCGACTGAAGCCTGGGACCTATGACATAAAGGTTAGGGCGATTGTCGGAGGAGTCTGCTCAGATAAACTGTTAACAGTAAAAGTGCGCATCAAAGCACCATGGTACGCCTCGTCGATAGCTTACGCCATCTATGGGCTGCTTGCCATAGCACTTGTGGCCATGGTGTTCTATCTCATAGAC
Organism: uncultured Prevotella sp.; assembly: GCA_900316295.1. Lineage (GTDB taxonomy): Bacteria > Bacteroidota > Bacteroidia > Bacteroidales > Bacteroidaceae > Prevotella. The sequence continues at coordinate 31,471 of ONCJ01000018.1, read as the reverse complement.
CGACGCAGACAACGACAGCTGGAAGAGGAGAAGATGAGGTTTCTCCTGAACCTTAAAAAGGATGTGAAGAGTGCGTTGAAACCCGTAAATGTGAAGGGTAACAACAAGGCTCTGCTCGATCGTATCATGAAGTCTGTGAACGAGAACCTTAGCAATCCTGACTTCAATGTAGAACAGTTAGCACAGGATGTGGGCGTCAGTCGTGCGCAGTTGCACAGAAAGATGAAGGAGATGACTGGTGTCTCGACGGGCGACTTCATACGAAATCTGAGGTTGGATCAGGCTGCAGCTCTTATTGTGGAGGGAAAAGTCAATGTGACACAAGTAGCGTACTCGGTGGGATTCAATAATCAGTCACATTTCTCAACAATATTCCGAAAGCACTTCGGACTGACACCGTCAGAATATGCTGTTGTACATAGAAAAGAAAACGAGAACTGAAACAATAATGAATATGAGAAAAATAATATTTTGCTTTCTGTTTCTGCCAACTGTAATGATGGCTGAGGATGGGTCGCAGCTGTGGCTGCGTTATGAGAAATTAGACAAGACACAAGTGAATCTATCTGAGCAATCTACGACGATGAATATTGCTGCAGGAGAACTGCGTCAGTATTATCGCGGAGGAAAAGTGACCCTGGCTATTGACAAGACGCTGACAGCAAACCTTGGCGGTGACGGTTATATCTTAAGGAACGATTCCATAATAGCGGCTACCGACATCGGTGTGCTCTATGGGGCGTATGCCCTTTTGCGTATGCAGCATACCCATCCTGGAGGTTACAAACCTATGGCCTGCTCGGTACCATCAATGGCACTGCGCTTATTGAACCATTGGGATAATCTTGATGGTAGTATCGAACGAGGATATGCAGGAAAGAGCATCCTTTGGGTCAATGACGATGATTTCAACTCTGCATCATGGAGAGAGAGAATAACGGAATATGCCCGAGCAAATGCGTCGATAGGCATCAATGGCTCGGTACTTAACAACGTTAATGCGTCTCCAAAGATGCTCACACGCACATATATAAATAAGGTGAAGGTGATTGCTGATATCCTCAGACCGTATGGGGTGAGGGTGTACCTGAGTATCAATTTCGCAACTCCTAAGGCTCTTGGCGAGCTGAAGACAGCCGATCCACTGGACAAGAAAGTTAAACGCTGGTGGGTAGCAAAGGTTAAGGAGATCTATAAGGAGATACCCGATTTTGGTGGGTTCCTTGTGAAAGCAAACTCCGAGGGACAGCCCGGACCTGGTGATTATGGTAGGACGCATGCCGACGGAGCAAACATGCTGGCTGATGCTCTCAAACCGTGGGGTGGTATTGTGATGTGGCGCTCGTTTGTATATGGAGCAAACCATGAGGGTGAAGACCGGGTGAAGCAAGCCGTGTCAGAATTCAAGGATCTTGATGGGAAGTTCAGAGACAACGTGATACTGCAATCAAAGAATGGACCTCTTGACTTTCAGCCGCGTGAACCATATGCACCAATTTTTGATAATATACACCATACGACGCAAATGGCAGAGTTGCAGATCACTCAAGAATATCTTGGACAATCGCGCCACCTTGTGTATCTCGCTCCGATGTGGAAAGAATTTTTCTCGTTTGTCGGCATGCCATCATCCGTTGGTAGCCAGTCTAAGATAGCGGGACTCGCAGGTGTTGCAAATGTCGGTGACGATAAGAACTGGTGTGGTCATCATTTTTCACAAGCTAACTGGTATGCTTTTGGAAGACTGGCGTGGGATCCTTCACTTACCTCAAAAGAGATTGCCCACGAGTGGCTTCTTCAGACGTTTTGTGACAACTGGTATTTCGTAAGTGAAATGACACGCGTGATGGAGGCGAGCCGTGAAGATTGTGTCAACTATATGATGCCGTTGGGATTGCACCATATCTTTGAGTTCGACCATCACTATGGGCCAAGACCGGGAGGATACCAAGAGCATTGTCCTATATTCTGGTGTCCAGTATATTATGATCAGGCTGACAGCATAGGAGTGGGATTCGACCGTACACGGGAAACAGGAAGTGATGCTGTAAGTCAATATCCTGAACCGTATGCGAGTGAATATAATAATCTAAATACTTGTCCTGAGCAGTACCTGTTATGGTTCCATCATGTGGCGTGGTCCCATGTAATGAAGAGTGGTAAGACATTATGGCAAGAGATGGTAGACCACTATTATGCAGGGACGGATGCCGTCGATGGCTACCTGAGGACTTGGAGTCTGATGAAATCGTATGTTGATGATCAACGATGGAACGAGGTCAACGATCGACTGCTTCACCAGCAAGAGAATTCGAAAGAGTGGCGCGACACTTGTCTGGGCTATTATCAGAAGTTCAGTAGGATGCCAATAAAACGGAGTAACTAATCTTTGTGGGATATGAGACGATATTTGTTTTTTGTGATATGGTTGGCATGCTCGTTGGCAATGTCAGCGCAGGTGCGGCTGTCTAAGGTAGACAGCCGTTCGCAGATAGAGGTGCAGGGACAACCGATGTTGATTCTTGGTGGCGAGTTGAGCAATTCCGCAGCTACGTCAATTGCCGATATAGACGAGGTGATGCCAAGGATGGCTTCAATCGGACTGAATACCGTGCTCGTTCCTGCGCAATGGGATCTGATAGAACCCATAGAGGGACAATTTGACTTTTCAACAATCGATGAAACCGTAAAAAAAGCTCGTGAGAATGGCTTGAAGGTAATCTTTCTTTGGTTTGGTGCATGGAAAAATTCAATGTCGTGTTATGCTCCGATGTGGTTTAAGCAAGATACCAAACGTTTTCCTCGTGCGCGAACAGCTCAAGGAAAACCTTTGGAGATAGCGTCTGCTTTCTCCGAGGATGTGTTTCTTGCAGATAATAGGGCGTTCGCACAGTTGATAAGACATATACGTGATATTGACTCTTCTGACAATACCGTCATAATGATTCAGGTGGAGAATGAGATTGGTATGTTAGAGGCTGCTCGTGACCATTCGTCACTTGCTGAGCGAGTATGGAGAGGGGACGTTCCACAAGACATACGGAAGGCGATGGGATGGAAGAAGGGCAGTTGGGCAGATGTTGTCGGTGAAAGTCTTGTTGGTGAGGAGCAGTTTCAAGCGTATTATTATGCTAAGTATGTAGAAAGACTTGCTCAGACTGCTACACATATTTATGATATACCGCTCTATGTCAATGCTGCCATGAACAGTCGTGGCAGGAAGCCTGGTGAATATCCTTCCGCAGGTCCACTTGCCCATCTTGCTGACATCTGGAAGACCGCCGCTCCGTCGGTGCCCATTCTGGCTCCAGATATTTATGATACAGGCTTTAAGTCTTGGGCGTCTCAATATGATATGGGGAAGAAGAATCCTTTGTTCATTCCAGAGTCGCGATGCTGTGAGAATAGTGGTGTGCGAGCCTTATATGTGTTCGGTGAGCATGAGGCTGTCGGCTTCAGTCCGTTTGCCATTGATCAAGCCTGTGCCAGTGACAGTAAACAGGTGAGTCGCGCTTATTCATTACTGAAGGAACTGAGTCCAATCCTCTTGAAGCAACGTGGACAAGGCTGTATACGTGGAATGTTGTTTGATCAGGAGGATATGGAGAAGCAGTTTCATTGGGATGGTATGACTATCACCGCACGCCATTATTTTACACTACCATGGGACTCACGTGCTACCGATGGCAGCCGATGGCGCGAGGGGGGAGGCATCATCATACGCATGGCAAAAGATGAATACCTTGTCGCTGGTAGTGGTATCGTTGTTACATTCCAGACTGATGAGGAGATGAAACAGACAGAAAAGGCTGTTTTAGGTGAGGATGGTTTCGCTGACAAGGGCTCGGAAGAAACAAAAGGAAAAGATAGATGCTCCTTCTCGGCAAAACGTATGGGAATAGGAACTGTTGACGAGGTGCATGTGGATCCTTCGGGTGGCCTTACTTATATAAGGAGACTAAATGGAGATCAAAGCCATCAAGGACGTCATGCCCGAATATCGGTTGATGAATACACTGTTCTTCGTATACGTTTATATTCGTATTAATGAAAAAATACGTTTTGCAATAAAATGAAACATGAATGAAACAAAAAATAACACGTGAAACTACGTAAACGTTTACCTTTGCCTCCAGAAATTGTCTTAAACTATCTAACACTAAAAACTTTTTTAACATGAAAAGCACTACTAACGTTATGAAGTACCTCTTCTTGTTGGTTCTGTTTACATTGCTTCCTGGAGGAGTGATGGCTCAGAACACGACAATTACAGGTACTGTCACCGACCACGAAGGACCCGTGATTGGTGCGACAGTGAGAGTGAAGGGATCAGCGACAGGTGCGGTTACCGACATTGACGGTAATTACACTATTGACGCACCAAGGGGCGCAACCTTGGAATTCTCTTATGTAGGTTATTTGACCAAGGAAGTCAAAGTTGGTGCACAGCCGCGCATTGACGTGTTGTTGTCACAGGATGCTGAACAGCTGAGCGAGGTTGTCGTAGTAGGTTATGGTACCATGCGTAAGTCTGACTTGACAGGTGCTGTTACTCAGGTCGACAACAAAGCTATTGAGAAGTCTGTTCCTACCAGCGTCGACCAGGTATTGCAGGGACGTGCCGCCGGTGTGCAGATACAGGCAAATACAGGTACTCCTGGTGGATCTTCGACCATTCGTATTCGTGGTACCAACTCGCTTACCGCTACCTCTCAGCCAATCTTCGTCATCGATGGTGTAATCGTCGACTCTGATGGTTCAGACAATGGTAACACCAACCCGTTGGCAGCCATCAACCCGAGTGACATCGTGACGATGGACATCCTCAAGGATGCGTCTGCAACAGCTATTTATGGTTCGCGTGCGAGCAATGGTGTCATCATGATTACTACTAAGCGTGGTCAAAGCGGAGAGGCTACGGTGACCTACGACGGCTATATAGGATGGCAGAAGATGCCAAAGAAGCTGCATGTCATGAACCTGCGCCAGTATGCTCAGCACAACAATGATATTGCTGACGCTGGTATCAGGGAGGCATCAAGCTCATACATCAATCCTGATCTTCTCGCCAATGGTACTGACTGGCAGGATGAGTTGTTTTCTACAGCTTTTATGACCAACCACAGCTTGTCTATCACAGGTGGAACAGACAAAACCACATACGCTATCAGTGCTGGCTACTTGAACCAAGATGGTATTGCTCTGAGCACAGGCTTCAAGCGTCAGACCCTTCGTGGTAATATTGATAGCGAACTGAAGAAGTGGCTGAAGGGTGGTATCTCGTTCTCTCTGTCTGACTCTCGTCAGGAGATGGAGAAGAACTGGGACATCATCAATACCGCTCTGCGTTCACAACCATCAGTGGCAGTCCACAATCCTAATGGTGGCTATGATGGTCCAGACGATCAGTGGATGCCTGAGAATGCAGTGGCATTGGCAGAGATAAAGACTAATTACGCCAAGCGCCTCAACTTCCGTGTTAACACCTATCTGGAGGCAACAATCGTCAAGGGCTTGACGTTCAAGACAGAACTTAGTGCTGACTATAATCTTAACAAGATAAAGACATATACGCCAGACTATAAGTTTGGAATCAAGGAGAACACCGAGCGTAAGGGTTCTTGGGATAAGGCTGACTCAAAGTACTGGTCATGGCGCAATATCCTGACATATAACGGAACAATCGCAGAGAAGCATAACATCAATGCGATGATTGGTCAGGAGATGAGCCATAGCTACTATGAGAATATGTATGCTGACAACTCTGGCTATCTTTCTAATAATGTGATAGACCTTGTTGCTGGTGAGACCACTGGTAATAATGTGAACCTGAAAAAAGAATACGGGGCAAGCAACTACCAGAACCGTACATCCCTCTTCTCATATTTCGGACGACTGCTTTACAACTATGATGATCGCTATTTGCTGACAGCAACACTGCGTCGTGATGGTTCTTCCAAGTTTGCAGATGGTAATCGTTGGGGATGGTTCCCCTCGGCTGCCCTTGCATGGCGTGCTAGCCAGGAGGCCTTCCTCAAGGACAACAACGTCATCAGCAACCTGAAGCTACGACTGGGCTGGGGTGCTACAGGTAACCAGAACGTAGCAGACTGGGCGTATATGGCTCTGCTCTCCAACTATACCACTCCCTGGGGCGTGGGTGTGCTCAATGGTAATAATGCTAATCCTAAGCTGAAGTGGGAGACTACCTATTCTTATAACGTAGGTGTTGACCTCGCACTTTTCCACAACCGCATCGATATCGTCTTCGACTGGTACTATAAGAAGACCAAAGACCTCCTGATGCGTCTTGACTTGCCTGCATTCGTAGGTTCGGGCGCAGGCTCGAGTGAGGCATACGGTACAGCCAGCAACCCATGGGGTAACGTGGGCTCGCTGCGTAACACAGGTATAGAGATCAGCGTGAACACAGTAAATATTGAGAAGAAAGACTTCTCATGGCGTTCTAATCTCGTGTTCTCCCTGAACAGAAACAAGGTCCTCTCTCTTGATTCTGAGACAGGAAGTCTGCCAAAGACTCTGCAGATCGGTTCTGACGTGTCTACAGTCACCAATACCGTTGTAGGTAAGCCCATTGGACAGTTCTGGGGTTACAAGGTGATTGGTCGCTTCGACAAGCCTGAGGACTTCTACTATAAGGATGCTGATGGTAATATCCAGCCTGTAGCCCTGCCGAAGGGTGCGTCTATGGCGACTTCGTCAACATCGGGTGGCGTGTTCATTGGCGACTATATCTATTGGGATAAGAATGGTGATGGTGTTATCGACGACGACGACCAGACCTTCATTGGCAACCCTGAGCCAAAGTTCACCTGGGGTCTCGGCAACACCTTCTCATACAAAGGCTTCGACCTGAGCATCCAGTTCACTGGTTCTTATGGAAATAAAGTCATGAACTACGGACGTCGTTGGCTTGACGTGACGGGTGCTTCCAGCAACCAGTTGGTTTCTGTCCTCGACTATGCCCGTCTTGAGAAAATCGATCCAGATGGACCTGAGGACTATCGTAACTACCATGTAGTGAACACTGGTACTATCCAGCCGCGTCTCTCCACAGAGAGTGGCGTGAACAATAACTTCCGTACCAGTGATAAGTATGTAGAGGATGGCTCGTTCATTCGCCTGCAGAATATCTCTCTGTCATATACATTGCCACGCAAACTGCTTAGAAATATTTTCCTGAGCAATGTGAAATTCTATTGCAATATCCAGAACCTACACACCTGGACCAAGTACAAAGGACTTGACCCAGAAGTCGGCTCCCACCATGGTGATGCTCTTCTCAATGGCGTAGACTATAGCCGTTATCCATCGCCACGTATCTATACGCTTGGTGTCAACCTGCAGTTCTAATTGATAAATGAAAATAGTAACGATTATGAAAACTACAATATTAAAATATACGATAGCTTTAGCAGGAGTCGTGACACTGTCGGGCTGTGGTGCTGACGATAGCTTCCTCGACCAGAGCAATACCTACCAGCTCAGCCAGGAAAACTTCTTTACCTCTGATGAGGCTGTGTCACAGGCACTCTTGCCACTATATAATTATGTGTGGTACATGTTCAATGATAAGTCATACTATGGTATGGGTGATGGACGTTCAAACAACATCACGGCGCAGTATTCTGACTATATCTATCCATATACCAACTTCACTGAGTCGGGTGCTTCCAATGGATTGAACGATGCTTGGGTTTCGTTCTATACCATTGTCGCTCAGGCAAACAATACCATTAATAACATACAGAATTATTCCTCGTCAGGAGTTTCTCAGACAGCCAAGACTCAGGGCGTTGCAGAGGCTCGCTTCATGCGTGGACTCGCATACTGGTATGTTGGTTCTCTGTGGGGATGTGGTGTCCTGTATGAGAATACTCAGGAGCTGGTTAACAACTATAATGTTCCTGCATCCTCTCGCACAGACATCTTCGAGTTTGCCATCCGTGATATGGAATATGCCGCGGTCAACCTGCCTGCATCATCACCAGCATCAGGTAGAGTCAACAAGTATGCAGCCTACGCTATGTTGTCTCGTCTGTATCTGTCCATGGCTGGTGTGACCACCACTGGCCGTTATGATGGTACCAATATCCAGACCAACTTCATTAGCCAGTCTCGTAATCCATATTACCTTAATGCAGCAAAGAAGGCGGCCTTGAAGGTTATCAATGAGGGCCCTTATCAGTTGCTTGGCAACTATGCTTCCCTTTTTGACTATAAGACACAGAACAATAACAGTGAGAGCATCTTCCAGTTGCAGTGGCAGTCAGGTGCACCTGCCGGTCTTGCCAACTCCATGACACGTTTCTTGGCTTGGAGCACACAGGTCAATACAGGAAACTCTTGGGGTGGTTCAACCTACTGCTCGTATGACTTGTGGAAGGAGTTTAAGGAGTATAATGACAAGACGCTTGATGTAACCATTGACGATCCTATACGTCGTCATTACTCCGTAGCATCCTATGGCGAAGTCTATCCTGAGTTCTCTACCGATCCTGAGAAACCATATATCTATGGCGAGACAGAGAGTGCAGGTAGCCAGGGCGCAAATATCAAGAAGTATGTCATCGGAACTAACGCAGTCAATGGCATTGCTGCAAACAACAACTCTGGAATCAACACCTACATGATGCGTCTGGCAGAGGTCTACCTGAACTATGTTGACGCTTGCCTTGAGTATGTTGGTACGGAGGTGGACATTCATGGTACTGAGATAAAGTTGTGGCAGACCACAGATGCAACGGCTCTTGAGCTCTTCAATGCCATCCGTCAGCGTGCTGAGATGCCAACCAAGAGCAAAGTGACATACGAGGACCTGCGCCATGAGTATCGTGTAGAGCTTGCCTTCGAGGGACTATATTGGTACTTCCTCCTGCGTCGTGGCTACTATGAGCAGACAGAGGTGGTGAACTATGTCAACAACCAGTATCGTAATGCCAGCTACTATGATAGCTCTACTCACGAGTATAAGCTCAGCGACAGCTATTCTCTGCCTGGTCCAAGTGTATCTGTAGCTACAGCGCGCAATCTCGTGTTGCCGATACCTGATACTGACGCTACGAAGAATCCGCTGCTGAAGTCAGATGCCAATGGTGTCGTTCCGACCGAGGCATACACCTTTGGTGAGCGCGAAGTAAGTGATGCAGATTTATTCTAAAATATAATAATAGATACTATAGGTACTATAGTCACTATATAAAACAATAAAAACAAAAATGACTATGAAAACGACAAAATATTTTTGGACTTTGTGCCTGTTGTTCGCAGCCTTCTCGTTTGTTGCATGTAGCGACGATGACAATGGCAATTCTGACGAACTCAGACCATCGACATCCATGACCATCGACAAGGTGTTCCTCCAGGATGTTAAGTCTAACGTTCCTGACAGAGAGGTCACCTTTGCCCGTCTGGGTCAGCTCATACGTATTCAAGGCTCTGGCTTCAGTGGACTTCGTAAGGTTCTCATCAATGGCTATGAGACATATTTCAATAACGCCTTGATGACAAATAATAACATTTGGGTACAACTGAAGAAAGAGACTCCTATCGCCGATGCAGATGACGAGGTACGTAATACCATCACCCTGATAAAGAAGAACGGCGAGATGCTCGTCTATGATTTTATCATCATGGCTTCTTCACCGTCTATAACAAGTGTCGACAATACTTTGCCAAAGCACGGCGAGACAGTAACCGTCTATGGTGACAACTTGCAGGAGACCACACTGGTAACTCTGCCTGATGGTACGACTATCACCGAGGAAGACATCATCAGCGATGAGGATGGTGAATACTATAGCTTTGTAGTCCCCGCAAGTGCTGATCTCAGCGTTGCAGGTTCTATCACAAGCGTTGGTGCCAATGGTACAGCTAAGACACCTGAGTATTTTAATGACAACAACTGCTATATTCTCAATTTCGACGGACTTGGCTCAATGGGCTCTTGGTCGGCTACTTATGGAACTGATGACCTCGTAGACGATCCTTTGAACACGGGACGCGGTAAGGTTTGTATGCTCATACCTCAGTCCAAGCTCGACGATGGCGGCATCGATGCAGGCTCCAATTCACTCCTTTGGGCTACAGCCGGCAATGATGAGCCTACTGACGACTGGACCAGCCGCATGTATCAGTTTATACCAGAGGAGACTCTTGCCAGTGATGTCGCAATACAGTTTGATATCTATGTACCAGGCGAGTGGTTTGAGAGTGGCCAGCTCGAGTTCTCTTTGCAGAACAACCTCTCCAACTATGGTTATGGCTCTGGCTGTACTAAGTTTAGCTCTCAGTATATTAATACTGCAGCCGTATGGGTGCCATGGCTTAACGAGGATGGAACAACTACTCCGTTTACCACTGGTGGCCGTTGGCAGACCATCACCCTGCCTTTGTCTAAGTTCGGTAACTACAATCCCGACACCGCTACAAAGGATGCAGACAAGGCTACGGCGGCTGAAACTACTTTCCAGAAGGTTTGTGAGGATCGTAACTCAGGTTCTTATCGCAACTTCCTGATGTTGTTTGTTAATGCTGACCTCGAGTTCAGTGAGGACAAGATCTTTGCTTCGAGTACGTTCAGTCAGCCTATCTATATTGACAACATCCGTGTAGTCAATATCAAGAGCATTCCTGTCAGTGACTTCGATGACGAAGAGGAAGAGTAAAAACTAAAAACCAAAAACTAAAAGCTATATTATGAAAACTTATAATATATATAATAATGTGGGAGGAGCGCTCGCCATCTCGATAGCATTGTCGTTAGGCATGACCTCCTGCGATGACCAGATCATGGAGTGGAAGAGTCAGGGCGATTCTGTTACCGCCGCTGAAATACCGCTCGCAGTGAAGGAGGTGCTTGCCAACTATGACGACATCAAGGCGTATGCTGAGGAGAATCACCCCAATATGACCCTCGGTCTTGGTATCGGCATGAATATCTATATGGGCGAGGACGGACGTCGTGAGCTCTCTCGTGACAACTTCCAGATGATTACATGGGGTAACGCCATGAAGATGGATGCTATCGTGAAGAACAATGGCTCGCTTAATTTCGCCAACCTCGATCCTGCACTCGACGCGTTGCAGGAGGATGGCATGAAGCTATATGGTCACAACTTCATCTGGCATACACAGCAGAACCAGACCTATCTGAAATCACTAATCGCGCCTAAGATGGTTATAGACTCAGGCGATGATGACAAGTGTGAGAATATCGTCACCAACTCTGGTTTTGAAGATGGTAATGATTCTGGTTGGAACGGTTGGTCTCATTACTCACGTAGTGTGGTCAGTGGTGGTCATGACAGTGACTATGCCTTGAAGTGTGAGATGGATGGTGAGACTTCTGTCAACTACGACTGTCAGCTATGGTGGTCACTGTCACAACCTCTTGAGGAAGGTGTAACATATTATTATGGATTCTGGGTTAAGTCGCCAGATAATATCAGCGTGCAGTTAATCGGACAGAACAGCAGTTATAGTGGTCTCTATAAGAAAACTGTGACAGCTGGTAGCGATTGGACGTTCTGCGAGGGAGAATTTACATACGACGGTAATCCTGCAGATGTTATTCGTATAGGTCTGCAGTTTGGTGGTACCCCCAATTCCGTAGTTTATGTTGATGACTTCAAGTTTGGTAAGAAGATCGCAGAGACAATGGATAATATCGTCACTAACTCCAATTTCGATGACGGAAACGATAATGGTTGGACAGGCTGGACACACTATACAAGAACCGTTGAAGAAGGCGGGCATAGTGGCAAGTACGCACTAAAGTGTGCTATGGATGGCGAGACTTCTGTCAACTACGACTGCCAGCTATGGTGGCCAGTGCCAGACGGTCTGGTTGAAGGTACTGTCTATGCTTACTCGTTCTATCTCAAGTCGCCAGATGGAATAACAGTGCAGTTTATAGGTCAGAACGCAAGCTATAGTGGCATGTACGGGAGTAACTTCACAGCCCCTTCAGACTGGGTGAAGTGTGAGGGTGAGTTTACATACGACGGTAATCCTGCAGATGTTGTTCGTATTGGCCTGCAGTTTGGTGGTACTCCAAACAGCGTTATATGGATTGATGATTTCAAGTTTGGACCGAAGAAGGATCAGACATCTTCTTCAAAGCGCTTTTATGCGGCAAAACGCCGTGCTGGTGGCATTAGTTATGAATACAAGACACCAGAAGAGAAGGCGGCTATCCTCACTGATGCTATGGAAGCATGGATCAAGGGTATGGCTGAGCACCTCAATGAGAAGGGTATCGTGCCAGTAGGCTATGATGTCATCAATGAGGCTATTGCTGACGGAAGCAACAAGCCACGTGGCTATGACGGCGTGTTCGGCGGTTCTGTCAATGATGGTGACGGCAATGTCGTTTACGATAAGGAACCACAAGAGGGCGAGGAATACAATGGACTCAATCTCAACTGGGGTAGCGGCCACTTCTATTGGGGCTACTACGTGCCCGACTATGCAGTCAAGGCCTTCCAGTTTGCACGCCAGTACCTGCCTGCAGAGACCAAGCTGTTCTATAATGACTACAATCTCGAGACTTCGCCAGGCAAGCTCGCTGCAGTAGTCGACTTCGTCAACAAGATTGATGCAGACAATGGTTCGCCAATAGTTGATGGCATCGGTTCACAGATGCACATCACTCTCTCTGGTACCAACGACGACGCTGACAATAACAACGCGAAGGTAGCACAGCTGCGTGAGCAGGTAGACGCAATGTTCCAGACCCTGGCGGCTACAGGCAAGCTGGTACGTGTCACAGAGCTCGACATCTCTCTTGGCACCAGCTCGCCATCGGCAGCACAGTATAAGGCACAGAGCGATGCCTTTAGGACAGTCTTCGAGTCTTACTTTGAGAATGTTCCTGAGGCTCAGCAGAGTGGTATCACCATCTGGTCGCTCACCGATGCAGAGGACGAGCACGAGTATTGGCTCAAGGGTCAGACACCAAACCTCTTCGATGCAAAGTTCAAGCGTAAGTGGGCTTACAAGGGTGTCTGCGACGCTCTTGCAGGCGAAGACCTCGGACTGCAGTATGGTGGTGAGGACTATAAGGCATACTATGAAAAGCAGAATGTTTCAGAGACGGTAAAGTAATAGCTTTACAGAGTTTCATTTCCCATGCGGGGCGGAAGCAATTCCGCCCCGTTTTTTTATAAAAAAAACATCTTTTTCCGCAATCGTTTTCAGAAATTACGAGGAAGTTTTTTTGTTAAAAGTTTGCAAGTTTTATTTTTAATGTTTATTTTTGCGGACTAGAATAACTGCATACTAACCACGCTAAAGCGTAAATTGCAGTGAACAAGACGAACTGACAATTCAATTTTTACTAATCTAATAATAACAAATTATGTCTAAAAAGTTAAAGAACATTGTTCGAGTAGCGCTGACAGCACTATTCCTGTTTGTTATGGCAGGTACAGCATCGGCGCAGCAGACGATCAAGGGAACTGTCGTAGACGCAGCGGGTGAGCCAATCATCGGTGCAACGGTTAGAGAACCGAACAGCGCCAATGGTGCGGTGACCGACATCGACGGTAACTTCACCTTGACAACCAACAGTAAGACGGTTGAAGTCTCTTACGTAGGTATGAAGACTCAGACCATCAACATCCAAGGCAAGTCTACAGTCAATGTGACACTTCATGACGACTCACAGGGTCTGAATGAGGTCGTTGTTATTGGCTATGGGTCTGTGCGCCGTAAGGACTTGACCGGATCTGTCGCCACTGTCAACAGCGACGCTCTGCAGGCAGTGCCTGTAGCTAATGCTACTGAGGCGTTGACTGGTAAGATGGCAGGTGTGCAGATTACTACTACGGAGGGTTCTCCTGATGCGGAGATGAAGATTCGTGTGCGTGGTGGTGGTTCTATCACCCAGTCGAACGATCCTCTGTTCATCGTTGACGGATTCCCTGTTGAGTCTATCAGTGACATCCCTGCTTCCGATATCGAGGATATCACGGTGCTGAAGGATGCTTCTTCTACCGCCATCTATGGTTCTCGTGGTGCTAACGGTGTAATCCTTGTTACCACAAAGAGCGGACAGGCTGGTAAGGTGAAGGTTAGCTACAATGCTTACTACAGCTGGAAGAAGATTGCTAAGACTCTTGACGTGCTGTCTCCAAAGGACTATGCCAAGTGGCAGTACGAGCTGTCTCAGCTCAAGAGCGGTGAATCGGTAAAGAACTATGAGAAGTTCTTTGGTTCTTATGAGGATCTGGACCTCTATGATAATGTACGTGCAAATGACTGGCAGGATATTACTTTCGGTCGCACAGGTCATACATTTAGCCACAACGTAAACATCAATGGTGGTTCTGAGACAATTAAGTATGCTTTCAGCTATGCTCACATGAACGATAAGGCCATCATGCTTGGTTCTAACTATAAGCGTGATAATCTCTCTTTGAAGTTGAATACCAAACCAACCAAGAATACCACGTTGGATTTCCAGGCTCGTTACTCTGAGACGGATATTCGTGGTGGTGGTGCTAACGACGCCACTTCCTCGTACGATTCTGACAAGCGCTTGAAGTATTCTGTTATCTACACACCGATACCTCTGAAGAATCTTACATCTGACGAGGGTTCTGCAGACGATGATCTTGGTAACCTTTATCATCCAGTAACTTCGGTTTGGGACAATGACCGTAAGCAGGAGCGTAAGAACCTGAACTTGGCTGGTAGCTTTGGCTGGGAGATCTTCAAGAACTTCAAGGTTAAGACAGAGTTTGGTTATGATGACTACAAGAACTTTGACCAGCGTTTCTGGGGACTTACCACATACTACATCAAGAACGTGCCATCGAGCGAGAACCAAGGTTTGCCAGCAATTCAGCTTGCAGATCAGAATCGTCATCGCTTCCGTAACACCAATACAATCAGCTACGACTTCAAGAAGATTTTTGGCAAGGAGAGCCCACATAGTTTGAATGTTATGGTTGGTCACGAGTATGTGATTACAAAGCAGCGCACTGATACTGATATCGCTCACGGCTTCCCAGAGAACTATACAGCTGAGGATGCATGGAAGCTTACAAATCAGGGAACACCTTATCAGATACAAGACTATTTCTATCCAGATGACAAGCTTCTGTCTTACTTCGGACGTGCTAACTACAACTTCATGGATAAGTATCTGTTGAGTGCTACGTTCCGTGCAGATGCCTCTTCCAAGTTCAACAAGAGTAACCGTTGGGGCTACTTCCCATCAGCAGCTTTTGCATGGCGTATATCTTCTGAGAAATTCATGGATGGTACCAAGGGCTGGCTCGATGACTTGAAGCTCCGCTTGAGCTATGGTACTGCAGGTAACAACAATATTCCTTCAGGTCAGTTGGCTCAGGTATATGAGATAAACAAGACCTCTTGGATTAACGGTATCGAAAGCTACTGGGCACCTTCTAAGTTTATGTCTAATCCAGATTTGAAGTGGGAGACAACAATCACTCGTAACATCGGTCTCGACTTCACAATCCTGCGTGGTAAACTGAATGGTACCGTTGAGGCATACTTGAATACAACAAAGGACCTGCTTATTGCCTTCAAGACCGCAGGAACAGGATATGACAACCAGTATCGTAACATGGGTAAGACTGAAAATAAGGGAATTGAGGCTTCTTTCACATACCATGCTATAAACAAGAAAGACTGGGGACTTGACATCAGTGCAAACATTGGTTTCAACAAGTCTAAGATTAAGAGCCTTGGTATTATGGACAACTTCGGTTATGAGAGCTGGTGGGCATCTTCTGAGATTGGAGATGACTTCTGGATAGCTACAGGAGGTTCTGTAGGCGAAATGTACGGCTATAAGTTCGCTGGTCGATATGAGGTTGACGACTTTGTTGGATATGACGAATCAAGTAAAAAGTGGATCTTGAAGGATGGTGTAGCTGATGTAACAGCAATAGTAGGTGCCCCACGTCCTGGTACTATGAAGTTGGAGTGTACCACTCAGCATTGGGGAGAAGTTCTTGACGCAGACGGCAATCCTATTCTTGATGCAGATGGTAACCCAACGATGGCATGGCTGAAGAATTCTGATAATTCAGTAGTTGCTAAAGATGGTGGAAAAATCTCTGTTGCTGACAGAACAGTTATCGGTAATGCAAATCCTGATTTTACAGGTGGATTCACTATCAATGCTCGCGCATATGGATTTGATCTTAGTGCGAATTTTAATTTCAGTGTTGGCAACGATATCTATAATGCAAACAAGATAGAATTCTCAACTACAGGAAAGTACCAGTATCGTAATATGTTGAGCTCTATGTGTGAAGGTAAGCGTTGGACAAACTTGGCTGAGGATGGTACTATATGCAATGACCCGGACATGCTCCGTGCATTGAATGCCAATACCACCATGTTCTCTCCATATACAGATCGTATGGTATTCTCTGACTGGGCAGTTGAAGATGGTTCTTTCCTCCGTCTGAATACTCTGACCTTGGGATATACAGTTCCTCAACAGCTCGTGAAGCGTATCGGACTTAGCAACTTACGTTTCTACACCACTGTATATAATGTGTTCTGTATCACAAGCTATTCGGGTTACGACCCTGAGGTTTCTACAATGCGTAAGACGAATCTGTCTCCGGGTGTAGACTACTCTGCATATCCAAAGAGTCGCCAGTTCGTAATTGGTCTTAACTTGAATTTCTAAAACAACAATCAACAAGAAAAATATGAAAAAGATTTTTAATATATCTGTTTTGTCCTTAGCGATGGTTGGCGCACTTACATCCTGTGATATGGACGCACCAAATCAGTCGGCTTTGGAGCCCGAGGTTGTTGGATATACTGAGAAACTGGCGGAGTCTGCTATAATGGCAATTCACCAGTCGTTCGGTGAGACTAACTCCTATCGTGGACGATTCACTCCATATTATGGTTTGAATACTGACATTGAGATTCTTAACTCTCCTACCTTGGCTAAAACACCAGATGGAGCTAAGAACGACCTTGCTGCGTACAATGCTACGCCGAACAATTCCCAGATGAACACTGAGACAAATGCTTACGCCAAGTTCTATGAGGGAATAGAGCGTGCAAACATGGTAATTGATGCTATTGATAAGAACGGTGACCCAGAGAATCGTAAGGAGATGGCATCCTTGAAGGCAGAAGCTATGACCCTTCGGGCAGTTCTTTACTTAGACCTAATAAAAGGATGGGGTGATGTTCCTTATCGCTTTGAGCCAATTACTAAGGAAACAATGTACGTAGAACGATGTGATCGTGACACCATTTACAAGCGACTTCTTGATGATTTGGAATATGCAGAGAATCATCTCTCGTGGCCAAATGGTGACAGCAGAACAAAATCTGTAGAGCGTGTAAGTCAAGCTTTTGCAAGAGGACTTCGTGCCCGTACGGCTTTATATGCTGGCGGCTATAGTTATCGTGCTGATGGTACTGTTCGTAAGAGTAACGATCCTGATCTTTCATCTGAGAATATGTATCGTCTTGCAGCTGAAGAATGCCAGTTAGTTATAGATAATTGCAAACCTTTGAGTCAACTCTCGTTTGAAGAGAACTTCCGTAGATTGTGTCAAGACGATGTATCTGCAGGTGAAGAGTCGCTTTGGGAGATTCCTTTCTCCGATGGACGTGGTCGTGTGTTGTACACTTTTGGTGTAAAGCACAATGCTAAGGATCAGTATACAGGTCAACCTCAAGGAGGTGTTAATGGACCAATGCCAACACTTTTCTATGATTATGATGTTGATGATGTTCGTCGCAATATCACATGTGTTCCCTATCGTTGGAGTAACGATGAGATTGCCGTCCAAGATCTGGAGAGTGTAAGTAAGTGGTGTTTCGGCAAGTTGCGTTATGAGTGGATGAACCGTAGGGTTACTTCTAATAATGATGATGGTGTAAACTTCCAGTACATGCGTCTTGCTGATGTTTATCTGATGGCTGCAGAGTCTTACAATGCACTTCATAACATATCTAAGGCGTGGAGTTGTATGGAGCCGGTGTTGAGTCGTGTGCTACCTTCTGACAAGGTAAATCTATTGCGTCAGAAGTATACAGCAAGTGAGGACGCATTCTTCGATGGAATCGTAGAGCAGCGTGCGTTTGAGTTCGCTGGTGAGATGCTTCGCAAGGCAGACCTGGTTCGCTGGAATCTCATCGATCAGAAGATGGCGGAGGCAAAGCAAAAGCTGAGAGACCTTGCTAATCGCGAAGGAGACTATGCTGATTTACCAGACAATCTCTACTATATCATATACCATACAAAGGCAGGAAAGAGAGTTGATGCTGAAACTGGTCAGATAGTGAATGATATTAAGAAGACTATCATCCCAGAGGGAGCCGAGGTGTTTGACACACCTGTAGCAGACGAAACGCTAATCGTTTACGGACTCAATCATGGTAATACCGATGATATAGGTCAGGCTCTCAAGATTAGCTATGACAAGGAGCTGACTGATGTCACAGATGATGACACTGGTACAGAGTGGACCAAGGAGACATGGTTGAAGGCCTCAAGTGATGGAACTCTCAAAATTAAGGATGACTTCATCAACGGTCTCTATATAAATACTCCGAGTACCCATGCAATTTGGCCAATATGGCAAACGTTTGTTGACAAGAGTAATGGCAAGCTAAACAACTCTTGGCTCGGTTACTAAATATAATACTGAAAAAAATAGATTTATGAAAAGTCTTAAGAAATTATCAATATTCGCTATTGGACTCATTGCCGTTCTCGGCATGAGTTCCTGTAGCGATCCGATGGATGAGATTACAAGTCTTGTTCTTGATAGGAACTTCGCTCCAGTGGCTTTCTCTGCTAAGGTCATCAATAAGACCAATATCAAGTTGGAGTGGAACAAGTCTGATGCTGACAGCTATACTGTTGAGGTGTATGCTAATGATGAGAATATGGAGTTCACTGGCACTCCTGTAAGGGTAATCACAGGCATCACCGCAGGCTCTGGCCCTACCGTCACCTATACGGTAGAAGGTCTTGAAGGTGAGACTTTCTATTCAGTGCGTGTTAAGGCTGTTACTGAAGGTGACGAAGACAGAGATTCCAAGTGGAGCACGGCTGTCGTACAGACCGATGCGGAGCAAATACTCTTCGATGTAGATGAGGAAAATGATATTACTGCAACTTCCATTACCATACGTTGGCCTGCAGGTCAGCATGCTACTTCTGTATTCGTTACACCTGGTGATGTAGAGTATCCTGTCACAGCTGATGAAGTTGCTGCTGGTGCTAAGACAATCTCTGGACTGACTCCAGAGCAGACTTACACGTTCGTGCTCAAGAATGGAGAGAAGACTCGTGGAACAATCAAAGCTAAGACGGCAATTGACCTTGGCGGTGCTATTGTTGTAAAGCCTGGTGATGATTTGAAGGCTAAACTTGATGCGGCTGAGGATGGCGATGCCTTTGCATTTATGCCAGGAACATACACTATGCTTAATGACGAAGGTAAGATAGGTACCTATACCCTGACAAAGAATGTATCATTCAAGTCTGTACGCTCTTATGATCGTGCGGTGATTCAGGCGGCATTCGTATTGAAAGATGCCGATATTGAAATGACGCAGATTGTACTTGATGGAAATAAAGATGCAGGTATCGCCTTCGACTATACAGGTTCCACAGCAGGGCAAACAAGGACGCTGAAGATTGAAGATTGTGAGATAAAGGGATATACAAAGGACTTTATCTTTGATGGTAAGGTAAATCTGGCCATTGACATAACAATCAATAACTGTATCGTTCATGACATGCCATTGTCACAGCGTTTCGTTGACATTCAGGGAGGAGTGTTCAAGACGCTGAAGATCACTAATAGTACCTTCTACAAAGTATCAGGTGGTGACTCGTTCATACGTGCTGATGCGAAGTCTGTAAATGGTGTTTCTCCAGCAGCAATCATTGATCATTGTACGCTCGATGGCATGAATACTTCTGGTAAGGGAGTTCTCTACATTAGAAATGGGGCTTCAATAGTATTCACCAATAATAATGTAACAAACTCTAAGGGATTGTTTGCAAACTTTACCCCATTCCAGACACCGACATTTGAAAATAACAACTATTATGCATCTCCAAACTTTGTGGAGAGTACTAAGGAAGAAGGTGTTACAGCCAAGTATTATGATAATGCTGGCTCTGCTTATGACCCTCAGTATGCAGGTTACGATAGTGGTGATTTAACTGTAGGTAGTGATGATTTGAAGGCAAATAAGTGTGGTGATCCACGCTGGATTAAATAATTGTAAGAGAAATTTGTCCCTATAAGTCTTTCGGGCGGACACACGACGTGTCCGCCCGATTGTTTTTCCCCATTTTGTTTGGTGGTATAAAAAGATCTTTTTATCTTTGCAAATGAGAAAGGAAATGATTATGGAGACACGTACGATATTTAATCCAATACAGCTGCATCTTCTTAGGATGTTTGAAGTAAATTCTGATGAGCAGAGTCTTTCAGAAATGAAAGAGGTCTTGTGCCGCTATTATCGGGAGAGGCTTGATCAAAAGCTTGACAAATTATGGAATGAGGGTGTGATCTCGCCAGATACGTTAGACGAAATAAAGCACGCGCATCTAAGAATCCATACATAGAGGGGATATAATATGGTTTCCTAATAAAATGAAATTCGGGCGGACATGCTGAGTGTCCGCCCGAATTGCTTCTCCGTAATGCTTCTCCTGCTACATTGTGTCTTGTGTAAAAGCTATTTTATTACTCCAGCTTTGGCTGCTGCAGGAAAACAGTCGGTTACCAACGAGTTGAGGTAAACCTCGAGGTTTGTATATTTGTCGGT
This sequence comes from uncultured Prevotella sp., assembly GCA_900316295.1. GTDB lineage: Bacteria > Bacteroidota > Bacteroidia > Bacteroidales > Bacteroidaceae > Prevotella. The sequence goes on along the minus strand of ONCJ01000018.1, from coordinate 10,639 downwards.
AATGATATATTGTGCACCATCAGCCTTTAGGTTTGGATTTAAGCCGTTGGTAGTTTCCCAAGTGTCAGGTATTCCGTCTTCATCGGTGTCTTTCGGAGCCGTTCCTGATACGAGTGTCGGGAATCCTCCGACATCGTTCTGAGAGTCTATAATTTTACCTGTTCCATTCTTTACCTGAGTAATAATTCTTTCATCTACTGCGTCACGTTTCTTGGATGCACCAGCGTAATTAAGAACGGAATTGTATGCTTCCGTAGCAGATTCCATGAATGAGCCTGCTGTCAGTCCAGACGTGTAGCGTTCTGTTAGCTTGGCCATATTGGTAAGTTCAGCATCTGTACGATTGTCTGTATATGTTGTCCCGCTTAGTTTCGTACTTTTCCCAAAATCCACTCCGTTCCAGTCCTTGTTTGCAGTGCCGTTGACATAGTTTCCACTCAGGTAGAATTTTCCGGGTGTCGCATGACATGGCGCTGTTGAATTACAGTTACTGCATGCAGTGGTTATTTCTATAAGTCTGTCTTTATGACTGGATGATGAAAGAGGCTTGTAGTAGTTGTTTTGCATATTGATGTGGAAAATGTTGCTTGTGCCAGTCTCGCCACCGTATGTCGAGTTGCCGCCCCATCCGTATACCACGTTATTATAATAGTCGATAGGACCACAGTATGTTCTTCCAACGTAGCTGTGATCAAATCGTGGATTGCGCGAATCGTGGTTGGCTATGAGGTTGTGGTGGTAGGTTGCGTTGCTTCCGCCCCATATACCTCCATATCCATGATTGCCTTTCTCGTGGCCAGCCAGTTTCATGCTCTCTGTAATGAAGCAGTATTGCATGGTGAAGTTCTTTACCCTTGAGAAGGATGCGCACTCATCGGTTGACCATGATATTGAGCAGTGGTCAATCATAATTTTGTTGCAGTCTTTTGCGCCTAATGCATCACCATCTGATGCTACGAAGTTGGCTTTGTTAATATTTTCATCTCCCATCCTGAATCTAAGGAAACGCAGTATTACATTGCTTCCAGATATAAACACAGGATAGCCTGCTATAGTTATTCCGTCGCCAGGAGCGGTCTGTCCAGCTATGGTGATGTTTGATGCTGAGATGGTTAGTTTACTCTTTAGGTTTATCTGTCCACCAACGGCGAATACGATGGTGCGATTGTCACCTTGCAGGGCGTTACGTAGACTTCCCAAACCAGAATCTTCCAGATTATTGACAATATATACGTTTCCACCAGCACCGCCTGTTATGTTACTTGCTCCTCCGTCAGCTCCAGGAAAAGCAATCGTGCGGTTTGGTGTTTTCGTTTGGGGTGTGGAGCCACCACCGCCGCTGCTTCCTCCTCCTTTGTCGCCGTCGTCGCCTCCGCTACATGCCATGGATGCTACGACCATTGCCATCATTGAGATGTTTCTTAGTAGATTCTTCATAGTTGTGTTATTTATTGATATGTCTTCTTCCGTGCAAAGATAAGACTAATTACTTTAATGTCAAAAAAATATGACGTAAATCTTGCTTTATCGGAGAGAAGGATGAGTCGAAAGAATAAAAAACGTTAAATGTTTAGCCAAATTACGCATTACGCATTACGCATTACGCATTAAAATCGTACCTTTGCAGTCCGATTATTACATGGGGAGACCCCTTAGACTCCCCGCACGGGAGTGTTAATAGCGGTGTGTTTGGCCGCACATCGTGGTTAGTGAATCGCTCGTGCACACCTTGGAATATTGTGGCAAACAGCTGCAAGTATTGTTGTTGTGTGTCTATATATAATAAGGTGGAAAGAATAAAAGGTTTTTTAGTAGTAAAATTTTAAAAGTAAAAATGGACACTTTAAGTTACAAGACGATTTCCGCTAACAAGGAAACAGCAAAGAAGGAGTGGGTGGTTGTTGATGCCACAGACCAGGTTGTTGGTCGCCTCGCTTCTAAGGTAGCTAAGCTGATTCGCGGAAAGTACAAACCAAACTTTACTCCACATGTAGATTGTGGTGACAACGTGATTATCATCAATGCTGAGAAGGTGGTATTCACTGGTAAGAAGGAGACCGACAAGGTCTACACTCGTTATACTGGTTATCCAGGTGGACAGCGCTTCAACACTCCTGAGGAGCTTCGCAAGAAGCCTTTCGGCGCAGAGCGCATCATCCGTCACGCCGTAAAGGGTATGCTTCCAAAGGGTATCCTCGGTCGTCACCTGCTCGACAACCTTTATATTTACAATGGCACAGAGCACAAGCATGAGGCTCAGAAGCCAAAGGCTATTGATATTAACCAGTATAAATAAGTTAGGAAAAGATGGAACAGATAAATGCAATTGGTCGCCGTAAGAGCGCTGTGGCTCGTGTTTACCTCACAGAGGGAACAGGCAAGATTGTTATCAATAAGGTAGAACTCGAGAAGTACTTCCCATCTGCTATCCTGCAGTACGTGGTTAAGCAGCCACTGCAGCTGTTGGAGCTCGAGGGCAAGTATGACATCAAGGTTAACCTCGATGGTGGTGGTTTCACCGGTCAGAGCCAGGCTCTGCGCCTCGCTATTGCCCGCGCACTGGTGAAGATCAACGCTGAGGACAAGAAGGCACTGAAGGATGCAGGCTTCCTCACACGCGACTCTCGTGTTGTTGAGCGTAAGAAGCCAGGACAGCCAAAGGCTCGTCGTCACTTCCAGTTCAGTAAGCGTTAATGGAGCCTCACCCCCTAACCCCCTCTCCAATGGGCGAGGGTGGAGCCTACGGCAGAAGGGAGTGGAACTCATTGACTTAGTTTAGTATCTAAACCGCTGAGACTTGATAATTACGCATTCTTGCGCCGCTCCGCTCTGCAAGCGAGCATAGCTCGAGTCCGCATTAAGTATTATTCAATTACTCACCGGTTGGTTCTAACAAGATAGAATTAAAAAAGAAAGTAAACATTAAAAACAAGAAACACAATGTCAAGAACAAATTTTGACCAGCTTTTGGAGGCAGGATGTCACTTTGGCCACCTCCGTCGTAAGTGGAACCCAGCAATGGCGCCCTATATCTTCATGGAGCGCAATGGTATTCATATCATCGATCTGCACAAGACTGTGACAATGATCGATGAGGCTGCTGAGGCTCTCAAGCAGATTGCTAAATCAGGTAAGAAAGTCCTGTTTGTCGCTACTAAAAAACAAGCTAAGGAGATTGTAGAGGAAAAGGCTAAATCTGTAGGTATGCCATACGTTATCGAGCGTTGGCCAGGCGGTATGCTCACCAACTTCCCAACAATACGTAAGGCAGTGAAGAAAATGACAAACATCGACAAGCTGATGGAGGACGGAACATTCGCTAACCTCTCTAAGCGTGAGCTTCTGCAGGTGACACGCCAGCGCGCTAAGCTCGAGAAGAACCTCGGTTCTATCGCCGACCTTACACGTCTGCCTTCTGCACTCTTCGTCGTTGACGTGATGAAGGAGCACATCGCCATCAAGGAGGCTGTTCGTCTGGGCATCCCTGTGTTCGCTATCGTTGACACCAACTCTGATCCAAAGGATATCGACTTCGTGATCCCTGCTAACGACGACGCTAAGGACAGCATCGACGTCATCCTGACAGCATGCTGCAACGCCATTGCTGAGGGACAGGCTGAGCGTAAGGTGGAGAAGGCTGACGAGAAGGCTGCTGCTGAGCAGGCTGAAGAGGCTGCTGAGGCTAAGCCAAAGCGCGCACGCAAGACCCGCAAGGAAGAGCCAAAGGCAGAGGCAGAGACCGTAGCTGCTGAGGAGGCAAAGGCTGAGGAGCCTGTTGCTGAGGCTGCTGAGGAGAAGGCAGAGGAGCCAAAGGCTGAGTAATCAATAACGAATAAAAAAGTAAAAAACAATGGCTATTTCAATAGAAGATATCAAGAAGCTGCGCGCCATGACTGGTGCTGGCTTGGCTGACGTGAAGAAGGCTCTTACCGAGGCAGAGGGTGACTTTGACAAGGCTAAGGAGCTGCTCCGTGAGCGTGGTTTGGCTATCGCTGCAAAGCGTTCCGACCGTGAGACATCTAATGGTTGTGTACTCGTGAAGGCTGTTGACGGCTTTGCTGCAACACTCGCACTGAAGTGTGAGACTGACTTCGTGGCTAACGGTGCTGACTTCATCGCACTGACACAGAGCATCCTCGATGCAGCTATCGCTGCAAAGGCTAAGGATCTCGACGCCGTGAAGGAGATTGTTCTGGCTGACGGTCAGAAAGCTCAGGACGCTGTCACACAGCGCTCTGGTATCACTGGAGAGAAGATGGAGCTTGACGGCTACCTCGTTCTCGAGGGTGACAACATCGAGGTCTACAACCACATGGGCAAGAATACCCTGTGTACAATGGTACAGCTCAACAAGCCTGCTGCCGAGATTGGTCACAAGCTCGCTATGCAGGTGGCAGCAATGAAGCCAGTTGCCCTTGATAAGGACAGCGTTGAGCAGGCTATCATCGACGAGGAGTACAAGACTGCCGTTGAGAAGACTAAGCTCGAGCAGGTGGAGAAGTATGTTGAGTCAGTGCTGAAGAAGGCTGGCATCAATCCTAACCTCGTTGACTCTGAGGATCACATCGAGTCTAACATCAAGAAGGGCTGGCTCACAGAGGAGCAGGCTAAAGAGGCTCGTGAGCTCAAGGAGAAGGCTGCTGCTGAGAAGGCTGCTAACCTCCCTGCACAGATGATCGAGAACATCGCTAAGGGTCGTGTGCAGAAGTTCCTCAAGGAGAACTGTCTCGTTGACCAGGAGTTCCAGTTCGGTGACGGCGACAAGGCTACTGTTTCTCAGTGGCTCGCTGCTCAGGACAAGGAGCTCAAGATCGTTGCCTTCAAGCGTTTCACTCTCGCTGCAGAGTAATCGGATTGCACGATATATTGATAATGGCATTGGTCCCATCTAGGAACCAATGCCTTTTTCTTTTTCAATTTTTCAATTTTTACATTTTTCAATTCTTACATTTTCCTTACCTTTGCATTTGAGATGAAAGACAAGGTAATCATTCTATCGTTTGTCATGCTGCTGTCATCGCTTGTCGCGACGGCACAGCCCGTATGTACAATCACCCGCTATGGCGAGGACGACGGACTGTCGCAGTGGCGCATCTCACAGATGTTGCAAGATAAGGACGGCATGTTGTGGTTCTCTACATGGAACGGTTTGGACCGCTTCGACGGATACGAGTTTGTCCATTTCAAGTCCCGGCCAGGCGACAAGGTACTCATGCCTACCGACCGCCTGCGTGACATGCGTATGTCGGAAGATGGCACCATCTACGTAATGGCAGACACCGAGTGGTTTCGTTTTAACAGGCAGGACGGCACGTTCGACAAGGCAGACAAATCGCAGGTCTCGGTCTTTAATAGCGGTATTACGGGCAGACAGGCGCATGGATGCATCAATCGACCAATCGACTATCAGGACCGTAATGGTGTAGAGTGGCACATCAGCGAGGATGGCAGCCTCTCATACAAAGGTGCTGACAGCGTCTCGGTAGCCGTGCCTACAGCCTACTCGCTCCGTTCTCATTTCTATATGGTTGACCATCAGGACAACCTGTGGCTCTTTGGCGACAACGGTATCTTCCGTCTCAACTTCATCCTCCTACCGTCACAGCGGCTTCAGGACACACCTGTGGCACAAGGTAGCTGTGCATATCTCGACGCTAAGGGCAACTACTGGCTCACCACACGGTCAGAACAGTCAACAGTACAACTCTTCGACTGTCACAACACCCTGCTGGGCTATCTCAATAGCTCGGGTCACCTGCAGCAGTCCCCTGTGGAATTCGGTTTCCCGATATATTGCATCCGGCAGATGCGTGACGGCACGCTATGGATGGGAAGTAAGCCTGGCGGACTATTCCGACTGCGCCCTATGGCAGATAGACAATGGCATATTGACCGCTTCTCTGACCTGCCTTGTACCGATGTCTATGATATTGTGGAGGACGCCCGCGGCAGACTGTGGATAGCAACGATGGGTGGTGGCATCCTCGTATGCGAGGACAAGAATGCAGAAAATCCCCATTTCATCGAGCTTCGCACCGTCCCAGGCTATCCTAAGACACAAGAGTCAAAGGTGCGCCGCCTGCATATCACGCATGAAGGCATACTACTTGCCGCTACCACCGAGGGACTGATGGTGGGACGCATACCCAAGGCGGATGTGAGGACGATGACCCTCAGGCTGCATCAGCGTGAGGCAAACCGTGCAACCAGTCTCAGCAGCAATGCTACGATGGACATTCTCGAGACCCTGAACCATCGTATCTTTATTGCCACAGAGAGTGGAGGCATCTGCGAGATAGGTAATGATGCCGACCTCTTGGCTTCGTCTCTTGACTTCCGCCATTATAATACCAGCACTGGTCTCAATAGCGATGTCACCTTCTCGTTGGCAAATATCGGTAACACGCTGTGGATAGTTGGTAGCAATCAGCTCATGCGTCTTAACATCGACGACGGTACCTTCGACTTTCTCGACAGCCATTTCTTCCATGAGAGCTTTCGGTTCTCGGAGTGCCGACCCATCCACCTCGATGACGGGCGATGGATCATCGGTGTGTCTGACGGTTTTATCTCACTCTCCGACGTGGCGGCGCGCAAGAGCATGTACCGTCCACCTATTGTGCTCACGGCAATCGACAAACAGGGTAAGGGTATAGAGTATAGCGTCAACCACCTCGAGACTATCACTCTTGACTCCGATGAACGAAGTCTTATCATCCACTTTGCTGCCATCGACACCGACAATCCCGACGGTATCGTGTATGCTTTCAAGATGGAGGAAGATCCGGAATGGAACTATATCGGTCATAGCCGCTCAGCCTCTTTTGCTGGTCTGAAGCCAGGCACATACCATCTGCTGCTACGGTCCACAAATGCTGATGGCGTTTGGGTAGACAATATACGTACTTTGGAGATAATCGTCAAGCCAACCTTCTTCGAGGCTTGGTATGGTCAGCTGCTCATTTTGCTCGGTTTTATCGGGATAATAGGTGCTGTCATATACACATATCTATATATACGCCGCATCAAACGTGAGCAGAAAGAAACCCTACGAGCATACCTCGAACTGATAGGCAGGTCGTCGCAGCGACCTCAGTCGGATGCTAATGAAGAGCTTGGAAATGACAAGGAGGACGATGGAGAGGCGGAAAGCATTATCAATAATGTCCATCTCTCACCCGACGATGAGGCTTTCATGTCGAGGATTGTTGCTTTTGTAGAGCAGAATATCGGTGATTCCGATGCCAGCGTCAATGATATGGCTGAAGCCGCCGCAGTCAGCAGGTCAGGACTCAACCGTAAGATGAAAGCCCTTGTAGGACTCACCCCTGCCGACTTCCTGCGTGAGGCACGCATCAAGCGAGCATGCCTGCTCCTACGCTCCTCCGACCGCTCCGTCTCCGACATAGCCTTTGCCTGTGGCTTCGGCGATCCCAAGTATTTCACCAAGTGCTTCCGTAGTTCTGTTGGGAAGGCTCCTACAGAGTATCGTAGTCATAGTTGATATCTTGTGAGATTAAAAACAGATAGAAAAATGGTAGGCGTTCCAACATATTTTAAAGACAGGAGAATATCTCTTTATTTGTTGGCTTTCTTGTTGACTATAGCAAGTGGCTGTGCTACATGGATATATCAGGTGGTTGGTGCCTTTGATAAAGGCATACAATATTATGATATTGTTATTAGCGACTGGATGATAAACTACCAGGGAGGATTTGTACGTAGAGGTCTTGTCGGTGAGTTGCTTTATCAGATATATGAGATACGTCCCTATTGCCTTCCTTATGTCATCATCGTTTTGTATCACATTGGGTTCGCTGCTTTGACCTTGACCCTTATAAGAATGTTTAGGCGGCGGGGATGGTCCTGTTATCTCTTGCCATTTCCCATACTGCTTTTCTACAATTTTGCAGGTCCGGGTTTCTTGAGTTGTCGCCGCGATTCTATTGTTCTATGTTTGACATGTGCTATATTTTATTGTTATCGGAACATGGTTCGCCGCCCTGCAATATGGGGCTATGTATGTCTTATGGCATTGTCGGTTTTAATTGTTCTGACGCATGAGGCATCTTTCTTCTTCACTTTTCCGATATTGATGTTGCATACATTAATGAGATGGTACCGGACAGGGCTGGGTGTTGTGATGAGCGCAGGAAAAACGTTCTTGTTCTGGTTTCCAATATTTGTAGTGATGGTGTTGGTCTATGTGTTCAATGGCAATGAAGATGTTACAAAGGTCATCTGGGCTTCATGGAATGATTGTATGCAGAGATATCCCACCAGCCGAGGTGCTGAAATGGGGTTGAACGAGATAGGTGTGGGAGTAAGATTTCTTGAGAAGGATATATGGTATGCCTTATCACTTCACACAGGCATAGTTTGGAAGAGTCCTTTCCTGCGTGTCATCCCCATTGCCATTGTCAATGTATATGTCTTTGCGGCATTGTTCTATCTGCTCACAAGACTCAACACAATAAGTCTTTTCACAAGCAAATCTGTATCTGTGAACAGTACGATACTTGGTGGTGTCTTTATGATTCAGTTTGCGGCGGTATTCCCATTGTTCGGCTTTCTGTCGTGTGATATGTGGCGCACTATCCCTTATCTTACTATTTCAACACTTTTCTTTTACTATTTTTTTGATGACACGACAGCTTTGCCACGTTTTTGTTACAGTTTATCTGGACGTATTCAGTGTGGCATAGATAAGTCTCGTTTTCTCACTAAGCGGATTGTATATTTCATGGTACTTGTGACACTGCCTGTATTTATGATCTCGGATGTAAATGGAATGTTCCCATTCATTCCATATCATGTGAAAGAACATTTTAGGGAATACCTGTCGATGCTTCTCTGGTCCTAAGGACACTGGAATCATGGGGACAGGAATGTTTTTAGGTCTCTCACAGATTTCACAGATTCACACAGATTTTCTAAAAACCAAACGCTCGAGCTCTGCTGGACAAAAAAATCATCCGTGTGAATCCGTGAGATCCGTGGTCAGATATAAAGGTTATCTGCTAAATCTGCGAGATCTGCGTGTTCAACATCATAGCTACCTCAGTAATGGTGTAGCAAGGACGAGCGTCCATATTCTCCAGAGATATCAGGTCTTGGCGTATGTCGTCTACTGCTGCTATCATAGCCTTCTCGGTTGGCAGGCAGTGGACAGGCATCGGCATCCTTACCTCTGCGTTTATCCTCTCCCTCTCCAGTTGCTCCCAGCGGAGTA
>ONCJ01000018.1:0-1392 GCA_900316295.1 uncultured Prevotella sp. | reverse complement strand
AGCCTTCTCGGTTGGCAGGCAGTGGACAGGCATCGGCATCCTTACCTCTGCGTTTATCCTCTCCCTCTCCAGTTGCTCCCAGCGGAGTACCAGCTTTGCGCGTGCCTCATCATTAAACTTGGTGGCGATGTATAGACACTCGGTCTTGGTCAGTGAGTAGCAAGGATATTCCCGTATGCCACCATTAGGCTGCTCGACCTTTCTGGATGATAGGGAAAATTTTCCCTGCGATACTTTTTCCCATGCTGGCTCCATCGCACGGATGGCTTTCAGTACGTCATTGTGTGGCTTACCAGTCACCTCTGCGATCTCGATCTGCAAGTGGGTGTGTGCTTTGAGTGATGAGGTCCGCCTCATTTGTTGGCGCCATTCTGGAGTATTCGTTCGTCATCTGCAGCTGACTCCTGTCTACTCTCTCCTCATCGGAGAGCCGGAGAGGGGCGTTGTCCTCATTTAGCCTGTCTCTTTTGCCATACCCTAATCCTCGAAGGGATTTTTATTCCCCCCTCTCCCTTTGGGAGGGGCTGGGGGTAGGCTGTCTTTGTTCTTGCTGTTGCAAAGGTACAACATCCGAGTAGGGGTTTGCAAGAGAAAGTTTGAGTATTTTTGATGGAGGAAGAAGATTTTCTGAAATCTTTACAAAACACAAAAGAAAATCTAATCGGCGTTTTAGAAAATAAAACCGAATTTTTTATTCAGCATAAAGCATAAGCGTCCACCGTCCAACGTCCAATTTATTCTATTTTTTATGAAAATATAGTAGTAGAATAATATCACGCGAACATTATTATATATATAGCAATTTTTGCTAAAACAAGATTTATTGGACGTTGGACGTTGGACGCTCCAACATCAATAAATAGAAGGCTATCAGAAACATGGAGCCAGCATGGGAGAAAGTTAACGGGCTGAAATTTCAGCTGGTATCGAGAATCATCAGTCAGCCTAACGGCGGAACACGGAAAATTACTCAGGGAAAATTTTACCTCAGTACATACAAGGACGCTACTGGTCGTACATTACCTTGCTACACCATTACTGAGGTAGCTATGATGTTGAACACGCAGATCTCGCAGATTTAGCAGATTTTCTTAGATGACCACGGATAATGCGGATTCACACGGATGATTTTTGTCGATTTCATCGGTAATCCGTGATACGTGTGTAAAAGTTGTGTAAAAAGTGAAAGGAAATAGTTTGTAGCAATTATAGAAAGTTTTTACCTTTGCAGAATTAAATAAACAACCAATGATGAAAAAAACAATATTGACGTTGGTCGCGTTGCTGGGCATGGTTGCACAGTTCGCCTATGGACAGAAAGAGCTGACAATTAAGGAAATGGAGGACTCTATGGCGCTTGGAAATCTGAACATACAGGTTGATTTGGCCTGT
>ONCJ01000028.1 GCA_900316295.1 uncultured Prevotella sp. | reverse complement strand
GATGCAGCAAACAAGATTAACGCATTGCACAGACGCGCCCATGCTACTACAAAGACCAACTACACTCTGGAGGACATTCAGGATGAATGGGTTAAGGAGTTCTGGTTCGAAGGAAGAAACCGCATCGACCAGGTTCGCTTCGGCACATACAACGTAGCATCATACCGCTATATCTATCCGTTGCCTAATAACGATTTGACCAACAATCCAAATCTTAAGCAGAACGAAGGCTACTAAAAACTACATTCAATAATTATAACAGAGACAATGAATATGAAAAGAATATATAGAAGTCTACGATCTTCCGGCATCGGAATTCGTAAACCTGACAACCAGTCAGCCAGATTATGGTGGATGGCCGGCAGCCGTGACATATAAGGTACAGTTGTCGCTCGATGGCACCGATGAGGAAGGCTGGCAAGAACTCGCTAACGAATATACGAGCACCAATATCAAGGTTCCCGCAGCAGCAGTCAACGCAGCAGTTTTGGATATGTACCGTGCTGCCAACGACGATGCTGATCCCGAGGGCGAGTTACCTCTCTACGTACGTCTGCGTGCCTACCTGACAGGCAATGGCACTAATGACTCATTCGGTGAAGTGTTCTCAAATGCCGTAGCACTCAATGTCATAAGCTATGACACTCCATCCGATGTCACTCTGCCTACCGCCATCTATGTATGCGGCAACTCCATCGACGTAGCATGGACAACTTGGAAGCCTTTGGCTCCTGTCTATGGCAAGGAAGGACGCTTCTACACGATGATCTACAACAACGCTGACGGCTTCAAGTGGGGCTTCAAGCCAAACGACTGGTTCGGATTTGAGAAGATCAACGAATGGGATACAAGCAATGCTCCCGGACTGACCGTATCTGGCAACGATGGTGGCACTGCTGGGGACATCATCTTCAATCAGACGGGCTGGTTCACACTCGAGTTCATCTGCAAGGTTGTCGGTAGCGAACTGCAGACAAAGGTCATCGTTTCCCCAGGTCAGGTAGGAGTTATCGGAAACTCTATCGGCAGCTGGGATGGAATCGTCACAAGCATGCCTGCAACGAAGACTTCTTGGACATTTAATGCCTTCACCGCAACGGGCGAGCTACGTGCATACATCGTAGTACCGGGAGAAGACTGGTGGCGCACAGAATTCACGATGTACAAGGGCGAGACCGTTTACTACCGTGACTTCGACATACCAAGCGACTGGCAGGCTGGTGCCGCAGAGAAGGCTAATCCTCCTAAGGAAGATCCAGAGAACTACAGTCAGACGGTAGGTGCCGGAAAGACTCTCACGGTGAACTTCGACAACAATACTGGTTCTATTGAATAACTTTTTAATACAACATGAATCATATGAATAAACATATATTATTAGGTGGAATGCTGCTCTGTGCAGCAGCATTCACCTCCTGTAGCGAGGACTTCGACGACTGGGCAAGCCCACAGTCTAACGGGCAGGGCGACCCTGCCGCAACCTACGGTATCACCGTTACTGCAGGAGAACAGGCTAATGTTGTCATGAACGACAACACTCCAGAGACGATCAAGCTGGTCAACGTCATTGCCAACCAGCCGGATATAGCAAAGCTACAACTGCAATCACTCATCATCAATGGCTCTACCCTACCTGCCACATTCGATGAGGAGACAGGCACCGTGATTGTCAATGCAGCACAACTCGATTCTCTGATTGAGGCTTCCACCCTCGACCGTTCCGCCACCATTCATGAGTTCACTGCCACAAGCAACTTCGTGGCAACACTCGCCTCAGGCGAATCTGTTCAGGTTGCGGGCGAGTCGCAGGCATCAGTCACTCCGTATGCCAACACCCCTGAGAAAGACCCTAACGGCTATGTCATGTTAGGACAATGGCAAGACTGGAACAGGAATGATCCTACCTGGATGACAGAAGTGGAGCCTGGAATATATCAGGCGATGGTCATCACAACCGTACAAGAGAACTGGTTCAAGTTCTACAATGCTACCCCATTCATGGGTGACACACCTGACTGGAGTGTTTGCGATGCCAATGCATACGGTGTTGAGGTGAACGGAGATACCTCTCCACAGAATCTGCTGGTATGGCCAAACGATCCACGCTACGGTTCTCTCAACACAATCATGATTGAAGGTGCAGGCATGTGGCTTGTAACGCTCGACATGAACAAGTTCTCATTCACATACGAGCCTAAGGAGACGGTATACTATTCCGTGGGAACTCCCAATGGATGGAAGGACAATAGAAAGCATTGTCCGCTCTACGGACTAGGAGGCAACCAATACTCATACACCACATACTGGCCAAACCAATGGGCAACAAAAATCTGGGATAAAGACAACTTCGGCAACTGGGATGCAGCCTTTGGCAGTACAGTTGATGGAAGCACAGACGAGTCGGGTTCTCTCATCAATTCCAATTCTCAAGCCTTCGGACCCTCTGAAGGTGGTGCGTGGGCAACACTCACCATCAACATGGCTACAAAGCAGTATGAATGGACCATCATCTCCGAACCGACGACAAGCTATACCAGTGTATCGCTCATCGGTAGTTGGGACTGGAGCACTGATATTGACATGGTAGAGCTGGCCAATAACGAATCCGAACAGTTGTCTTCATACTCTGCCCCACACAACTGGTACGTTCGCCACACCTTCGACAGCGATGTCGAACTAAAGTTCCGTGCCAACCACGACTGGACAACCAGCTGGGGATGCAGCGAAAAGGGCACGGCCGTCAGCGAAGACATCTATTATGCCGCTCCTGGCAGTGAGAACATCATTGTTCCTGCAGGAACATACGACTTCTACCTGAACGACATCACAGGAAACTGGAACATTATCAAGGTAACGGAATAGTCTACTTGACTTTCACAAAAACAGAGGATGCCTATATGGTCTTCCTCTGTTTTTGTAGTATTGTACCACGGACTTCATAGCGCAACCGTTTGCACAAACAAAACACAAATAAAAGTACGTATTGCATTACAAATCACACATTATTATATCTACCTTTGTAGCAAATAACTAAACAACTAAATAACATGAAGAGATTTTACACCTCATTACTTGGTCTACTGATGACCATTTCGCTTGCGGCTGCCGACGTACAGGGATGGCCAGCCAACTATGAAGGCGTAATGCTGCAAGGCTTCTATTGGAACTCCTTCAGCGACACCAAGTGGACCAATCTGGAATCACAAGCCAGCGAATTGGCACAGTATTTCAACCTGATATGGGTGCCTCAGAGTGGTTACTGCAACTCTCTGACAAATCAAATGGGATACTCTGACATCTGGTGGTTTGATCAAAAGAGTTGCTTTGGAACAGCCGCTGAGCTAAAGTCCATGATTAGTACCTTCAAGGACAAAGGTCTGCTTACCATTGCTGACGTAGTCATCAACCACAAGAACGGCAACACAAACTGGTGCGACTTCCCCACAGAGACGTGGAATGGACAGACAATGACGTGGTCGTTGGCTGACATCTGCCAAACCGACGAGGCTAAAGCTAAAGGTTATGCCGTAACAGGTAATGCCGACACGGGCGACGACTTCAACGGATGCCGCGACCTTGACCACACGTCGGCTAACGTACAAAAAAACATCAAACTCTACTTGCAGTTTCTTCAAGAGGAGATGGGATATGCTGGTTTCCGCTATGACATGACAGGCGGTTATGCACCTGCCTACACCAAGATCTACAACGAAAGTGCAACCCCCGAATTCAGTGTAGGCGAGTACTGGAAGGATGACGGGTTGACAGGACTTCAAGGATGGATAGACGGCACGGGCATGACATCAGCCGCCTTCGACTTCCAGCTTAAATGGCTCATCAACAACGCATTCAATAACTCGTCATGGAGTCAACTTGCCAATCTCTCCACACAATCGCTCATTGGCTCGGGCTACAACCGTTATGCAGTAACTTTCGTTGACAATCATGACACAGGACGTGATAGCGGCAACATGCTCAAAGCCAACGTCGAGGCTGCCAACGCCTACATACTCACTATGCCAGGCACTCCTTGCGTATGGCTTACCCACTGGCAAGGATTCAAGACACAAATCAAGAAGCTTATTACCGCACGTAAACTCGCAGGTATCAACAACCAGAGTAAGATTATCACTAACAACGGATCTTCCGAAGGATATTACGTACGTGTCAGAGGAACAAAAGGCGACTTGATGCTTGTGCTCGGAAACATAGCGCCACAGATGTCTGGATTTAAACTGGCTACCGAAGGAACTAACTACAAGCTATATATATCGGAAAGCATTGATATCAGCGATATCGAGAATATCGAGGATGACACATTCATAGCACCTTCCTTCTGCACATGGGACGACAATGAGACATGTGCCTTCTTTGAGGCTCCATCAACATGGACTGCCCCCATACGTTGCTGGGCATGGAACTCATCTCTGAACTATACCGATGGAAACTGGAACACGTCCACTACATGCACACTTGTGGGAACTGCCGACAACGGAAACAAAGTGTACAAATGGACTTGGAACGGAAAATGCTATAACAACGGAAAAACCACAGAAACAACACCTCAAGGCTCCCCCACGGGTATCATATTCCACAACAGCAGCCAACAAACTGCCGACTTCGACTTCACAAACGGTGGATACTACAACTATTCCGGAAAACAAGGCATAGTCACTGGCATCAGCAACATCACCATCGATGGCAACCTGTCGGGAAAACACAACGACAATGCTATCTATAACCTTGCAGGACAGCGAGTTGACAAGACCTATAAGGGCATCGTGATACAAAACGGGAAAAAAATTGTGATTAAGTAATTAAGCATATTTTCTAATCAAAAAAACATAGATTATTTGTATTTATCCGAAAAAGAAGCAACGATATTTGGATTAGCCCTATATAAAGACGATAACAAGAAAAAAGAAAGGGAAATAATTTATGACACCTGCAGATGTAATACTTATTTTTGTCATTGTAATGGCATTCGTAGGATGGTTGTACTTCTATCTGCAAGATAAAAAAGAAAGCCATCTTGAAAACATGTAACTACAATTATTCTCAATAAAGTCCTCCCGCACATACGCACGGAGGACTTTTTCTTTTCATTTCCTTTGCCAATTAAACAGAAACCACTACCTTTGCACAAAACCAAAACTAAACTACAATACTATGAAACTAAAAACTCTACTAATTTCATTACTGACAACAGTAGCCGTATCCTCACAAGCACAGACGACAAAGCTGCTCGGAGGCGACCTCAGTCTTGTTCCTGCATACGAAGCAGCAGGCGACGTATGGCTTGACGCCGACGGCAACAATATCAAAACAACATATACCGACGGCATGCTTGGCTTCGTAAAAGAAAAGGCGAAGTGGAACTCAGTACGCGTGCGCCTGCTGGTGGATCCGACACAGGACAGCTATGTAGCTACATGTCAAGACATCGAATACGTCAAGAAACTCGGCAAGCGCATCAAGGATGCCGGCATGAACTTACTGCTCGACATCTTCTATAGCGACACCTGGGCCGACGTGAGCCAGCAGTGGATACCCACGAGCTGGAACATGAACAGGAATACCGCTACAGAAACTATCGCAGCAAAGGTGAAGAGCTACACCACAGAAGCCATCAACGCCCTAACGGCATACGGAGCAAAGCCCGACTACGTACAGGTAGGCAACGAGGTGAGCTATGGTATGCTGTGGGACAGCGCTTCAGGTGCAAACAAGAGTAACTGGTTCATTACAAGTAGCACTTACGACGCACAACAAACCAACATCAATCGCTTTGCCACTCTACTCAAGGCTGCCGCCGAAGGTGTGAAGGCTTCAAGCGCATCAACTGCCAAGATTGTGTTGCATTGTGAACGTGTTGGTGATGGAGCATCCGCTGTCAATAACTTCTACACATGGGTTGAGCAAGCCGGTTTTACAGACTATGATGTGATTGGTCTAAGCTTCTACCCACAATGGCACGGCACGGTTGCCAAGCTCAAAGGCGTTATTACCAACTTGACAACAAGTTTTCCGAACAAGAAGATACAAATCGTTGAGACGGGATACAAGAACGACGGAAGCGAGACAGATTACACTCCTGCAGGGCAAGCGACCTTCCTTACTGACCTTATCAGTATGCTTAATGAGTGCGCCAATGTGGACGGACTCTACTACTGGCAGCCTGAGGAGTGCGGCAATGGTGCTGACGATTCGGGAACAAACCGCGTGATGGACGCATACGATAGTCGTGGTTTCTGGAGCAGAAGTTGGAAGTCATCCGCAGAACAACATACACTCATCGGTGCTGCATCAATTACCGCTATGATGGCCTTCATCGGCGAGACTCCAGACGAGGAGGAACAAGGAACCGAAGTAACAGACTTTGAGAACCTCGACTTCGAGAATGGTGAGAGCAATATTGTGTGGACACTTGTCTATACTGGTTGGGGTGATGGCCCTTGGCCAAAGACAGGAGAGCGATCAAGCATGGTAACTGGTTACGCTGCTCAAGCCTGGACTTCCTCTGCCAGCAATCTCTCCGTTGGTAACATCATATATCAAAGCAAAGACAACATGCCTGCCGGCACTTATACCGTCAAGGCTGTGGTTCACTCCGACTACGATGGCATCTATCTCTTCGCTAACGATGACAAAACACTTGTGTCTGCCTATTCTGATTGGAAGACAGCCGAAGAAGTTTCCGTACAGACGACGCTCAACGAGCCTGGCACTCTGACAATTGGACTCACCCTACCCACCAAACCAACATCTACAAGCAAAGTCAACCTATATGCCGACAACTTCAAGGTGACACGCGTGGACACTGGCGTTGACAATATCATAATGGACGAAGCCAAGACAAAGGACAAGCCCATCAAGGTTCTCCGCAATGGTATGGTGCTGATTGAGAAGAACGGCAGGACATACAACGCACAAGGTCAGATCGTGAAATAGAAATTATTTAAGACTTCGTTTGCTTCTGTATTTTAAGCACGTTGTCACAATAGTCGACGACGGCTGGACGATGGGTAATGAATATGATGGTCTTGTCGTTGGCAGAGAGGATGTTCTTGAGCAGTTGAGCCTCGGTGTCTGGGTCGAGGGCGCTGGTAGCCTCATCGAAGAGCATGACGGGACGGTTGCGCAGCAGGGCACGGGCTATGGCGATGCGCTGTATCTGCCCCTCGGAGAGTCCTCCTCCCTGTTCGGCACACGGACTGTCGAGTCCCTGAGGTAGCGACATAACAAAGTCGGCACAACTCTTACGCAGAGCCTCCTGCATCTCCTGGTCGGTGGCATCAGGCTTGCCCAAGAGGAGATTCTCACGAATGGTACCACTCATCAGGGTGTTGCCCTGTGGTACATAGACGAGATTGGCACGATGGCGGGGCGACATCGTGTTGGCATGTGTGTTGTCGTATATCTCGACTATTCCCTCTTGTGGACGTAGCAGGGCGAGAATTATACGAATGAGGGTGGTCTTGCCAGAGCCTGTCTCACCAAGGATGGCTGTACACGTACCTGGACGGAAGTCGAACGACAAATGGTCAATAACCTTCACTTCTCGTTCCTCGTTCCTCATTCCTCGCTCCTCGTCATCATACGCATACGACACGTCGGTGAGCCTTACGCCACATGGTGACTGCATGAGGATGGGGTCGCCCTGTTCTTCGAGTGGCTCCTCCTCGAGTTCCTTGAGTCGTTCTACGGCGGTGAGTACTGAGACGAAGGCTGGCACCAGCTTGGCAAGCGACCGCGCCGGACCTTGTATACGGTTGACGAGCTGGAGAAATGCCGTCATACCACCGAACGACAGGGTGTACTCGGACATGCGGATGGCTGCCCAAAGGAAGGCTATGAGATAGCCAAGTGAAAAACCGCTATTGAGAATGAGGTTGCTGAACACGCTGAACTTGGTGCGGCGCACCACACGATGGCGCAGCTCACTCTGAGTGGACTCCAGTCGGTCTACCATCATATCGTCGCTCTCCAAGGTCTTTATCAACATACGGTTCTGAACGGTCTCCTGCAAGACGCTCTGTACCTGAGAGTCCGACTCGCGCACCTCACGAGTGAGCTGGCGCATACGACGCATATAGATCTTGCTGACGAGAAGGAAGAGGGGTACCATGAGAGTGATGACTACCGCCAGACGCCAGTCCATAGACGCCAGATAGAAAAAAGCTCCGAGGAACATCGCCAGGGTGGACAGCGAACTGGGTATCGTCTCGGTAAGGAAACCTACTACATTGCTGACGTCGCTCTCGAGGCGATTAAGGATGTCGCCTGAATGGCGGCGCTCCTTGCCGTGCCACTCTGAGCGCAGCATACGGTTGAGCAGTTGCTGCTGCATACGGTTTTGTGCCTTGATGCCAAGGATGTTACGTACCCATATGCCTGCGATATTCAGGGCAAAATTGGCAAGAACGAGCAGTCCCATGATGCCCACAGCCCAGTAGAGGTCGCCCTCAACGGCATGGGAAGCCACATCGACAGCGTGTTTGACTGCCCACACCTGCGACAGACTCACCACTACTCCTATCAGTCCGATAAGAGCATTGATAGTCGCCTGCAACCTATTGCCCCTCCAGGCACGCCAAAGCCAAGAAAGCAGGTCTGTTATTCTATAATGCGTAATGCGTAATGCGTAATGCATAATTATTTCTTTTCCGCTGTCTTTGTTATTGACATCAATATTTTTATTAACTCCACACAATCATTTTGGATACTCGCTCCCTGTGTTTCTGTTATACAGTCAGATTCTTCCAACAGTTCTATCCAATATTCCGTTTCACTTGCTTCCTTCAGAGCAATACTCATTTTTGCAATAAAATCTGCTTTCGACTGTCCTCTTAGTGCCTCTTTAACGTTGGCACCGATGCTCGTTCCACTTTTTAGGATTTGTTTACCTATCACTTCATTAGCTCTATCGTCACATAAATATTTATATAGCTTTATTATCCTTATAGCAAATGCCTTGCTTTTTACAGCTATAATATTTTCTTCTGTCTTTTTCATCTTATAAACTCATTACGCATTAAGCATTAAGCATTACGCATTAAGCATTACGCATTAACCATTACGCATTACGCATTACGCATTACGCATTAAACATTCCTCACATCACTTCCCCACATCATTTTCTCGCGCAATGTAGAGAAGTAGCGATTACCGCTACGACGCACTATACGTACCGTAAAGGGAGCCCGACGAATAGTCACTCGAGTATTCTCGGAGAGACTCTCCGAACGTCCGTCGATAGCTACGAGGTAGTTGTGCGAACGAGAGACGACGCTGAGCGTCACCTCACTGGAGCCACTGATGACGATGGGACGGATATTGAGCGAATGGGGAGCCACGGGGGTGAGACACAACGTATCGGTCTGTGGGACTATGATGGGTCCGCCATTAGAGAGTGAATAGGCAGTAGACCCTGTCGGGGTAGATACGATGAGTCCGTCAGCCTGATAAGTAACGAGGTATTCATCATCAATAGAGGTGCGGATGCTTATCATCGACGCATTGTCGCGCTTCAAAATGGCAATATCGTTAAGAGCCCAGGGAATCTCAGTCAGTCGTTCGCCGTCGGTTTCTATCTCTATGGCGGAATGCTCCTCTATCTCATAGCTGCCACCAGCAATCGATGTGAGCACAGTCTCTGCCTCGCTGGGCAGCACGTCGGCAAGGAAGCCGAGGCGACCCATGTTGACTCCAATGACGGGTATCTTCTTGCTGCCCACCCTACTGGCAGCCTTCAGGAACGTACCGTCGCCACCAAGAGAGATGGCGAAGTCGACATCGAAATTGTCATCATCAAAGACATCAGCCACATCGACTGTCAGACATAGCTCTTTGGTAATAAACTCATAAAACGGTCGGTCGATATAGACCATCGCTTCCAACTGTTCCAGGACTGACAGCACTTTCTGTATCGCCGTAGCCTTGCGTGCCTGATATTCATTGCCAAAGATGGCAAACCGCAGTTTCTTTTTTTCCATGCAAATACCCATTACGGGGGCAAAGGTAGTTATTTTCCGAATAAAATCACGCTTTTTCCCATAAATCAAAAAATTTTATCGTACCTTTGTCGCAAGAATAACGAAAAAAACACAGATTACTATGGCAAAAGTTTATGTATTTCTTGCCAATGGCTTCGAGGATATTGAAGCACTGGCACCAGTAGACATATTACGTCGTGGCGGCATAGAAGTTGTAACTGTCAGCATCAACGACGAGAGGGATGTGGAGAGCGCTCATGGCGTGATTGTAATCGCTGACGCCACCTTTGACACAGTGGGCGACCTTAGCGATGCCGACCTGCTGGTATTGCCTGGCGGAATGCCTGGAGCGAAGAATCTGAATGAGCATGAAGGGGTAAGGCAGGCGCTACTTAACCAACAGGCACAAGGAAAGCGTATAGCCGCCATCTGTGCAGCACCGCTGGTACTCGGCGGACTGGGACTGCTACAGGGTAAAAAGGCAACATGTTATCCTGGTTTCGAGAACACTCTTACTGGCGCAGAATATACTGCCGAGCCCGTCACCGTGGATGGAAACATCACTACAGGCAAGGGACCAGGTGCGGCTATGGCTTTCGGCTACCAACTGCTCGCCCACTTCACCGACGAACGTGTGGTGAAGACCCTAAAGCAGGGTATGATGTATCTGGAGTAAGAAGCACGGAACGTGGAACGCAGAGTGAGAGAAATACTATAGATACCATAACAAAAAAGACCGCATGGACTACATCATCATTGTTGCTGGAGGCAAAGGACTGAGGATGGGTGGTGAGATCCCAAAACAGTTCCTGCCGATAGGCGGGAAGCCTGTGCTGATGCATACGCTGGAACGATTTCACAGATGTGACAAGGACATGAAGATAATCCTCGTGCTGCCAAAGAGCCAACAAGACTACTGGCGAGAGCTATGCCGAGAGTATCGGTGTGACATCCCTCACGAGATAGCTGACGGCGGCGACACCCGTTTCGCCTCATCAAAGAACGGACTAGCACTGATAGCCAAAGACTGCAAGGGTGTGGTAGGCATCCATGACGGAGTGCGCCCATTCGTATCAACAGAGGTGATAAGGCGTTGTTATGACATTGCCAGACAGACGGGCGCTGCCATACCCGTCTTGCCTGTGACGGACACCCTGCGCAAGGTGGGAGACACGGATAAGGCATATAACGTGCTACGCAGCAACTATCGTATAGTGCAAACCCCACAAGTGTTTGACATCCAACTGGCTCATGAGGCTTTCGACCAGCCCTATAGCGATGCCTTCACCGACGACGCATCGGTGGTAGAGAGCATTGGAAAAGAGGTGACGATGGTTGAAGGCAACAGAGAAAACATAAAACTAACCACACCCTTCGACCTGAAGATAGCAGAGATATTACTATAGGTACTATTGATACTATAAAAAACAATGACTGATATTCTGGAGCAAGACATAAAGTATCTTTCGGGTGTCGGTCCACGTAGAAGTGAGATATTGAGCAAGGAACTTAATATACATACGTGGAACGACCTGCTGGAATACTTTCCTTATAAATATGTCGACCGCAGCAGAATATATACCATCAGCGAACTGACTCTCGACATGCCGTTCGTCCAGATAAAAGGACGCATACTGGGATTTGAGGAGTTCGAGATGGGACCAAGAAAGAAACGCATCGTTGCCCACCTGAGCGATGGTCATGGGATATGTGACCTGATATGGTTTAATGCAAACAAATATATCTATGAAAGCTACAAGGTTGGCATAGAGTATGTAGTGTTTGGCAAACCGACAGCTTTCAACGGACGAGTGCAGATAACCCATCCAGACATCGAGGACGCAGCAAAAATAGAGCTCAGCATGATGGGTATGCAGCCATATTATGGTACTACGGAGAAGATGAAGAAGGCAGGACTGAACTCGCGAGCAATAGAAAAATTGGTGAAGAACCTGTTGGAGAGATTGACGACTCCGCTACCAGAGACCCTGTCGCCATTCATCACTGAACGCCTACATATGATGAGTCGTGACGAGGCAATGCGCAAGATACACTATCCCAAAACTGCCGAGGACAGCCAACGGGCACGCTTCAGACTGAAATTCGAAGAACTGTTCTACATACAACTTGCCATACTACGCTATGCCAACAATCAGCGACGTAAGAGCCAAGGCTATAGATTCAGACACATTAGCGAAGCTTTCAACCGATTCTATAAGGAGAGCCTGCCCTTCGAACTCACCAACGCACAGAAAAGGGTGATACGCGAGATACGCAACGACACTAATTCGGGCAGACAGATGAACCGTCTGCTACAGGGCGACGTGGGGTCAGGTAAGACACTTGTGGCACTAATGTCGATGCTGATTGCCATAGATAATGGATTTCAGGCATGTATCATGGCACCTACCGAGATACTTGCCGAGCAGCACTATCAGACCATCTCTGACTTTCTAAAGGGACTGCCTGTACACACAGAACTACTTACTGGCAGTATCAAGGGCAAACGTCGTGAGGAGATACTTCGCAACCTCACCACTGGCGAAATCAACATACTCGTAGGTACACATGCACTGATAGAAGACAATGTGCAGTTTGCCCATCTTGGCATGGCTGTGATTGACGAGCAACACCGTTTCGGAGTAGCACAGAGAGCTAAACTATGGAGGAAGAGTGAGGTGCCACCCCACGTACTGGTGATGACAGCAACACCCATACCTCGCACCCTCGCCATGACCATATACGGCGACCTGGACGTGAGCGTCATCGACGAACTGCCACCTGGACGAAAGCCAATAGAGACACGCCACGTGTATGACAACCAACAGACAAGCCTGTACCAAAGCATTCGCCGACAGATACAGGCTGGCAGGCAGGTGTATATCGTATTTCCACTGATAAAGGAGAGTGAGAAGATAGACCTGAAGAATCTCGAGGATGGCTTTGAGGTTCTGAAAGAGGCTTTTCCTGAATTCAGACTGAGCAAAATACACGGGAAGATGAAACCCAAAGAGAAGGAAGCCGAGATGGAACGCTTTGTCAGTGGCGAGACACAAATACTTGTTGCGACAACGGTAATAGAGGTGGGAGTGAACGTGCCAAACGCATCGGTGATGGTGATACTCGACGCACAACGCTTCGGACTGTCACAGCTACACCAGCTGCGAGGCAGAGTGGGACGAGGTGCCGATCAAAGCTACTGCATACTGGTGACAAGCTACAAGCTGAGCAAAGAAACTGCACGCAGAATGGATATAATGTGTGAAACCAACGACGGATTCCAGATAGCCGAAGCCGACCTGAAACTAAGAGGACCTGGCGATCTGGAGGGCACACAACAGAGCGGCGTGGCATTCGATCTGAAGATTGCCGACATTGCACACGACGGACAGATTGTACAAATGGCACGCGACGAGGCACAAAAGATAGTAGACGATGATCCTGACTGCGAAAAGAGTATATATAGAATAATGTGGAATAGACTGCAAGTGTTAAGAAAGTCTAATATCAACTGGGCTGTCATTTCTTAAATGAAAATGCATACTTATACACATAAAATTGCTTGAAAACTTGTCTGCCACTGTGTTTGCGAGCACAAAAAACACATTCTGAGGATGTTAAAAGCCGAATAAAAACTGTTAAATACACACCAAAACAATAGAAAAACCGTTATCTTTGCAGCGGTTTTTTACTGAAGAAAGCCCTTACCGAGGCATCTATGACCAAATAATAATTGAGAAATTATGATTATAAATAATATATTAAGGAGTATTATGTTATCATCTGTCATGGCTGTTGCCACGACAAATGCTACAGCTCAAGACCTGATGGCTCGCCAAGCACCGGTGGACCACAAAAACAAAGTAGTAGAACAGATGGCGCTCAAGAACACCATAGAGCGCGAGAATCTGGAGAACCCCTCTTCCAACCTCTACGACGAGTGGGAGAACAAACGTACTCATGCCGTATATCCACTCCCAGAGAGCTACAAAATTGACCTACGTGGATTCCACATGCCAACAAAGAGCCGCGTTATAACCAGTAACTTCGGTCATCGTTGGGGTCGTCAGCACAAAGGACTGGACATCAAGGTATATATCGGCGACACCATCCGCGCAGCATTCTCTGGTAAAGTACGCGTGGTACGCTATGAAGGTCGTGGATATGGTAAGTATATTGTAATACGACACAACAACGGACTGGAGACCGTATATGGTCACCTCTCAGCACAACTGGTGCACGAAAACCAGATCGTAAAAGCTGGTCAGGTGATTGGTCTCGGCGGTAACACAGGCCGCAGCACAGGTTCTCACCTCCACTTCGAGACTCGTCTCTGTGGTACAGCGCTGAACCCAGCCCTTATGTTTGACTTCCGTAATCAGGATGTCACTGGCGACTTCTACACTTTCCGCAAGACCACCATCGCTCATGAGTCGGCTCAGGCTACTGCTCTGCGTGGCGTAAAGAATGGCGGACGATATACACGCGAGGAGGTGCAGGGCACCACTCCTGCGAAGAAAGACAATGACAATCTCGCTGACAACAAAGACGACAAAGCTACTGGTCTGATCATCACTGGCGACGGCAGCTACTATACCGTTAGACAGGGTGACACTCTGGAGAGCGTTGCCGAACGTACAGGAATATCAATAGAAAGTCTCTGTCGCATCAACAAGATTGGTAGATTTACGACACTAACTCGGGGAATGGTATTGAAGTGCTCGTAATTGAATCGTAAAACGAAAGTATAAAAAAGCTATCCTGAATGGATAGCTTTTTTAGTTTTTAGTTTTTGGTTCTTAGAATCTGTCTGACAAAAAACCAACAATGCCAGAGCAGAGTGGAAAGTAGACCATAGTGGCTGCGCATGATGTGGAACCGCTCTTTGAGCGATGCACGGTGGTTCTGTATGCTCATGCCTCCCTCGAGATAATGGCACACGACACCATGGACATTCTTCAGTGACCTGCCTTCAGTCTCTCCCCTGCGCATCACACGTATACACCAATCGACATCAGCCGACAAACGATAATCAAGATTATATGGTTCGACTGCTGCCACTTCCCGCAAGGCATAGAAAGCCTGATGGCAGACAAGCATACCACGGCGGAAGGAACGCCATGTGAGATGTTCGGGAACAGACAAATGACGAGGTCCTACGTATCTGCCATCTGCATCATATACATCAGTGTCGCCATAGATGACAACAGGGAGTTGCTCGCCGTCGCCCACCGTTGCAGCTCCTGCCACACGACTCAAGGTATCAGCCGCTGCCAAGCAGTCACCAGCATTAAGAAACAGCACATAGTCACCAGTAGCCAGTTGGAGACCTTTATTCATGGCATCGTATAATCCCTTGTCTGGCTCAGAGCTTATCACAACCACGTGCTCTCCACCGCTGGCATCATTCTTTGATTTATAACTCTGTGCCATCGCTACAGTATCGTCATTAGAAGCCCCATCGACAATGAGATGCTCCACATGCGGATAGTCTTGCGAGAACACACTGTCAAGCGTCGGTTGTATGACCTCCGAGGCATTGTAGGATATGGTTATAATAGAGAATGAGATCATAGCTTATAGTTTTTTAATGCCATCGCCTCGTTGTAAACTTCTATATATTCTTTAGCCACAACACTCTGTGAGTATTCCTGAGCCACCTTACGAGTAGCATTACTGCATATCTGTTCAGGGTCGGCATCAAGAGCCCATCGTATTCCCTTAGCTAGGTCATCAGCATTCTTGTATTCAGCCACATAGCCCGTCTTTTGATGAACAATCATCTCAGGGATGCCACCTACACGAAAGCCCACACATGGAATACCACAAGCCATAGCCTCCATGATGGTATTAGGAAGATTCTCTGACAAGGAAGGCATGACAAACACGTCAGCGGCACTATACACATCTACTATCCTGCTCTCCTCATTGACATAGCCCAGCGGATAGACAGGTAAGGGGAAGCGGTCTTCCAACTCTTCGGCATGACCGCCAAGAAGAAGCATACCTGTAGACTCTGCCATTTCAGGGTAGTCCGCTACAAGCTTAGAGCATGCATCAATAAGGTATTGTATTCCCTTATTTGTATTTGTGACCCGTTGTGCCACAAAGAGGATAAGGCGTTTGTCCTGTGGAAGCTGCAAGCGTTGGCGAGCTTGTTCACGGTTTTTGGGATGGTATATCTTGGTATCAATAGCATTGGGAATACTCTCTACACGCTGTCTTTCGAGTAGTCCACTACGACGTGCTGCCCCTGCCAGCCAACGGCTACATGCCACGAAGTGGATTATCTGTCCCTGCAGAATGCGTTGCTTGCGTCGCCAAATTTTAGCAGAATAATCCTTTATCGAGCTCTTACCACACAAGTATCGGCATTGACCACACTGTCGTTCATAATTACGACAATCGAGCGTAACATGACAGAATGACGTTGCTGGCCAGATGTCGTGCATAGTCCACACCACCGGTTTGCCACTATCTAGAATCTTCCTAATACCCCTGAGTGACAACATACCTTGGTTTATCCAGTGCAGATGGATGACATCAGCCTCTTTGAACTCAGGCAAGCTGGTGATATCGTGACCGATATTGGCAATATCTATCTCGAAAAGATGCTTCTTATTGAACCTTAGATGCCAGAAAACACACCAGCGTTCCCATAGGAAAAAAAGATGTGAGCGCCACCCGCCACCTATACCAACAACGGTAATATCATCAGTTGTCTTGTCTCTGACCAGCATTTTCGCCTTCACACCATTATTGTTCAGTGCATCCTTTAGTCGGTTAGCTGCCACCGCCGCACCTCCAGTCCGCTCACTTGTGTTTACTATCAATACCCTCATAGCATTTCTATTGTGCATACAAAGATATAGCATTTTGCAGAGAAAACCCCATTTTAGGGCAAAAAAGTCGTTGTGTACGTACACACCGCTTGATTTATATCAATAAAAAGACGTTTTTTGAAGAAAATACATATAAAAGTATTGCGAGATGTTGCAGATGGTTGTACCTTTGCATTGTCAAAAGGTTAATAGATTGTTTAGGTTAGTAGTAATAGATTTAGGTTTTTAGTTATTTTTGTTTAAGGTAGAAAGTTTAACGATTGTTCAAAGGATGACAAAGGTGAACCGTGAGGCTCCCTTTGATTTCAGACAGAATTTTTAGTTAAACATAACAAGAACGCTGGGGCTCGAGGTGAGTCTTAGCGTTTAGTTTTTTTTATAATAAAGTAAGCGTCGCTTATCTCTTATTTCTTACTTTCCAAAAGACATACAGCGTATGCAGAGATTCCCTCTCGCCTGCCAGTGAAGCCAAGACGCTCGGTAGTTGTGGCCTTGATAGAGATATTGTCAGGATCGGTGTTGATAACATCAGCAAGACATTGCTGCATAGCAGGGATGTGAGGATTGAGCTTAGGTTGTTCAGCGCAGATGGTAGCATCAATGTTACCTAAGCGATACCCCTTCTCACCTATCAATCGTATAACCTCCCGAAGTATAACTTTGCTGTCCATATCGAGAGTAGCATCAGACGTATCGGGGAAATGATAGCCAATATCACGCATATTGGCTGCACCGAGCAGGGCATCACATATTGCATGGATAAGTACATCGGCATCGCTATGACCAAGAAGACCCATAGAATGCTCTATCTTCACACCACCCAGCCAAAGATCCCTACCCTCGACCAACTGGTGAACATCATATCCAAATCCGACCCTCATAATAATACTATGTAATATGTTATGTATAGTTGGATTTATCTTCTTCTAAACAAATCCTTGATGCCATCCATATCAAAGGCGAGAGTGAAGCGCAGGGTCTGGTCGAGAGGATTGCTTTTTGACGTAGCGATAACATATCCGGCGTCGAGCGAGAAGACATTCATCTTGAATCCTCCACCAACAGTGAAGTACTGTCGGTTTCCCTTGTTCTCTGCCTCATGGTGGTAGCCTGCACGCAGTGAAAATTTTTCGTTGTAAGTATATTCAGCACCTACACTCCATTGTATCTCGTCCATCTCCTCCTTAAAACCACCAGGAGCATCGTGGAAGCTCTTGAAGATTCCAGAGATACTAGACACATCATTATATTCCTTGCGCACACGTTCGATATAGTCAGACGTTGCCTCGCCCTCCTCCTGCTTTGGTACCGTAGGCACCAACAGTTTGTTGGCATCGGCAGCGATTGTAAGCTTATTGAACTCATCAAGAGGAACCATCAGTGCTGCGCCCAAGCGCATATTGGTAGGAATGAACTCCGAATCGTCGTCGCCACTGAATTTTATCTTACTACCAATATTCGAGATGTTCAGTCCAAGTCCTAACTGACATTCACGATTGCCTAAATTGATATAGTTCTGATAATACCCCGCTATGTCGGCAGCGAAAGCCGATGCAGGCGACGAGTCCTCACTATAGTCGTAACGCATATCAGAATGGATCCAACGTACGGCAGCACCCAGCGAGAAGTTTTCACTCAGCATCAGCGAGTATGCTACGTCGAGTGACATCTCGTATGGCTTGATGGTCATATCGTTAGACCCCGACTCATCGCTACTGATAAAGACCTCACCCAGTGAGAAATACCTCAGCGAGGCACTCACTGCCGAATAGTCACCAATGCGATAGTATCCTGCCACGTATGCCATATCCATGTCATTAACCAGTTGGCGCAACCATGGTGTATAGTTGATAGCAACGCCAGCCCTACTAATATTAAAAGGATATTTTGCAGGATTCCAGTATTGTGAGTTGACATCAGGGTCTGTAGCAGCACCGACATCACCCATACCTGCCGAACGAGCATCAGGAGCTATGATCTGTGATATCACTGCATGGTTGACGGGATTGAACATATTACGCTTATCCTGTGCGTATGCTCCATATACTGTCAGCATCAATACTGTTGCCACAAAAAGTCTTAGGCTCTTTTTCATCTTTTCTCTTTATAGTCCGTTATCATTAACGTAGGCATCAGCTTAATTATTGCCTAAGACTATCAGTTTCTTAGCTTTCGACACACGAGCACTACCATTTGAGCTCAATCGTATTCTATAAAGGTACACACCAGTCTGCAGGCGTGCTCCACTATCCACTGTTAGATCCCAATCGACAGTAAAGCTATTACCAATGGACGTACCCTTTTCCTGATGTCTCCACAAGATGCGTCCGCCGAGGTCGAACACATCCAGTATCACATCGACATCAGAGTCTGTGAAGCTGTGTGTCACGATGAATGTCGTCGACGACACCGCAGGATTACGGGTGACATTGACATCAAGAAGTTTTGGTGCCAGACCGTTGACCACATTAAAATCGAGCGTGGCTGTACTGGGATTGTTCAGTATATCCCAAGCCCTAAACTTCAGCGTATGCCTACCTGGTGACAGTGCAGGAATGCTATAGAATGTGGTACCACTGGTATAACTTCCGAAGTCGAATGTGAAATTATCATTTAGATTATATGTGCGCACTGCCTCTCCGTCGATTATCAGCTGCATGTCATGGCCAATGCCATTGCCCGACGCATTGATGCCGTCTTTGTCCGTAATCTCCGCCACAAAGAAAGGTGTGCAGTTGACATCACCACCATTGACAAAAGAAGGTGAATTGAGATAGCAGAATATAGACGGACCGATGGAGTCATTGAAGACTTCTTCAGTACCATTGATATAGAAACGTTCATCGACGCCATGAGCACTGATGGTACGAGCCTCATTAACAGCATATATCACCACCTTGCCAGTACCAGTGGCATAATTGATATCGCGCGGCACAGCAAATGATATGTGGAATTTACCACCCTGCACGCTATCCGTACCATTATATAATATCTTCGGACGGTCAGTATATTCGAACGGTGTTTCAGCAGCCTCCGAAGCATCATTCTGTCTACACTTAATCCTCTCCTCAGTATCGAGCACCGTTGCAGACATCATACCTGTAAAGTCATCGACAAGCTCACCTCCAGACACTATGTGACCTGCCAACGAGACGACAGATCCCGACTTCAATATTGGAGATTCACTCATCGGTATGCCATTGATGCTATCGACCACGATTTGTAATGATGGCAGGTTGAGTGACATGGCTGGGTCACCGAGCAGAGTGTACTGCAGCTTGTTCTGCGTCCGGTCTTGTCCTGTCTCGATAAGTTCATTTTTAGCAAGGCGCTGCGCCTCACCAAGTGTCATTGGTTTTCCATCTTTATATTGCAACACATACTTCATGAAAGCACGGTTGATCTTCTTGTTGTCCGAGGCATATACTGTTCGTGTGGTGCCATAAAACGCCACCGCACCACCTCGTTTGTTTAGTACAGCCGTCTCACCAATTGTGGACCCCACTCCATCGAACGGCATAATATCACATGAGGCGGTAACCCATAGAGGCTGGTTGGTATTATTAAAGGCTGCGAAATCACCTATTTCGAGAACCCTTTCATGTGACAGCTGCGTCTCTGATCCATGTCCGGCATAGTTCATCACGAGAGCTCCTGCTGCCTGTTGACGCTTTACCAGCTGAGTGACAGCAGGATAAGAGGCTCCTGTCGACGACTGCTCTCGAGGATAGGCATCCCACATCACCTTCTTTATGAGATAGCCAGGATATAGAGATGATACGAGGTTAGCCACCTCATCGGCATCCTTCATGTGAAGGTCTTGATTGCCATCATCACCCATAAACATTATGGTATTCTGCCAGTCGCCCGCATTCTTGTTGTTCACATAGTTAATCATCTTATCCACCATTATAGCAGCCTCACTATCTTCAGTCACAGGAAAACGGCCCACAGCCACATCCTGTTTATCACTGGTGGTAACTGCCGTACCCTCACCATCGTCAAGCAAAGTAAACCATCCATCGTCTACATAGCAATAGACTGAGTGATATGAGTTCTCACTTTCAAAGGCAAGCAGGTAATTGTCAGGATTGAGCGACTTTGTATCTACGGTTACCATGCGGTTGTCCCACACGGCATCTCCGAAGAGCAGCAGATATCGCGGCATATCCTCCTCACTCTCTGCCCTGTCGTATAGCATCTTCAGGTATCGGCGATAGGCATTGGCATCAGGTGTTCCACTGGCAAACTCATTATACAGTTCGTCGGCAGATACTATGCGCACCCTCATACCGTCACGCTGGGTATGGAAGTCAGCCACACGCTTAGCTTGCTTCAGTAGTTGCTGGCTGGTTGGAATGATTATCACCATGTCTACCGCAGTGTCAGCATGATGATCCTGATTAGTGATGTTGTAAACATATTGTGGTGCAGGGAACGACTGACGGCTCAGCCTGGGTTCGCTTCTCGGGGTTGCGTATGTAGCAGCAAGGTAATCAAGTCGCAGAGGCCCTCCTGTCAACGTCGCTATCACAATAGTATCATTGCCGTGCAGCCCATCTACTGAGCGCAATACACTGCTCACCTTGGCATGCTCATGGGTGTCGGTGATACGCGATATATTCATAGTACTTATGGTGTCGCCATTGAGCACTACACAGTATGTTGTTGCCGCAGCAGCCGTCACCACGACCCTCACACTACCCTTCTCTGACTTTCCAGCATTCTCCAGAACGTAAGTCTTCGACGCACCTGCGTTTATCGGTGCACTCTCCACCAGATTTCTTCCTCCCTTATACCATGCATAGTCATCTACCTCATACAGGTCATGATAGTCATCAGCCGATGGATAAAAAGAATTGACAAACTCAACGCTGTCAACAGAAAGAGGCTCTCCACCATCTTCCGTGATAAAGTAATAGCCATAGTCAGAATATGGGTTACGAGTACGCTGAGTTATCGAATTACTACTCCAGCTCACGGGTCCTTTACCATAGAACAAGCGTTTGCCTCCTACCGTACATGTAGCCAACTCTTGCAGGTCGTCCAGCGCAGCAAGCTCCGAGCCTACCAGTCGCTCGTTCTGCAGATGACCGCCATATCCGTAGAGTTTAACCTTATTCAGATTGGAGAAGCCCGCTTTTCTTACTACGTCGCTTGTCAATTCGTACACGCCATCTGCAGGAACACGTATCTTTGCCCACCTGCCACTGGCAAGTACCGAGTGAGCGGCATAGCGGTCAGCCTTGGCCGAAGGTGTTTTTTTTGAAGCAGGATTAGCGGAACGCGAAGCAAGTCTGGACTTTGCCGACGCAACACCCTTTATCTCCAGCATGAAACTGACAAGAATCTTCGGTCTACCTTCCCGATATACTATTGGCACAAAACCTATCTCCAGACTTGCCTTTTTCCTGTCGACTACTATCTGTTGCTCTATCGTTGGCAACGATTGCAGTATCACAGGTGATTCCAAATGGCTGTTGATACGTTCAAAGGCAGCTATATCAGCCTCTGTCATGTCGATGAATTCGGGATATTTTATGCTCACCTCGTATGTGGAATCAGCATAGTTGTCATAAAGAGGTACGGAATAATGAAACACGGGCATCACCGAGTCAATCTCTACCTCAGTAGCAGCAAGATTGAAGAAACGGGACGATACGGTTCCCATTGTGGCAGAACTATAGGACAAGGCACATAAGACTAAGAATACCTTCAGCATTCTTATCCATTTGAAATTAAATAGCACTCTGTTTCTCATTCTGCCAAATTGGTATCCTTATATTATCACGTCATAAATATAATAACGTCTTGTCTTACTCCTTATTGTGTTTAACATACAGCTATTTGTGACGGCAAAGGTACCTTTTTTCACTTACACCAGAAGTCCAGTACCTTTTGTCCTTCCAGATATCCTTCTATATGGTCGTCTATATGGACAGGACCCACGCCTACCGGCGTACCGGTATAGAGCAGATCACCCGTCTTCAGCGTGAAGAAACGACTGATATATGCTATAAGCTCGTCCACCTTATAGAGCATGTCGCCCGAGAAACCCGTCTGTACCGTACTTCCATTGATGTCAAGATGGAAGTGGAGGTCTTGGATGTTGAACGTTGAACGTTCCTCACTCCTCGCAATTGGCACCCACTCTCCTATCACTGCCGAGCCATCGAATCCCTTGGCGATAGTCCATGGACGACCAAGGTCTTTAGCTTTCTTTTGCACCTCACGGGCGGTGAAGTCCACACCCACAGTCACTGCGTCATAGTATCGATGAGCAAACTTCTCAGGTATGCCTTTTCCAAGTCGGCATATTCGCACCACCAACTCTGCCTCATGGTCTATCCTACCCATGAAGTCAGGTATAAAGAAAGGCTTTCCGTTCTTGAGCAGCGCTGAGTCAGCCTTAGTGAAAATCACCGGTTCCTCTGTCTTACGCTCATATTTCTCCGTTATCAATAACGTGTTATTCAGCTCCTTGTTGTGTTCGACATAGTTCATGCCGACGGCGAATATTTTCATGTGTTGTATTTATTTTTTAGTGCTGCAAAGATAACCATTCTTTGTATAGTGACAAAGGAAAAGCAATAAAAAAGCATGATGTCAATCCTACAAGGACAGACACCATGCATCTATCTAACCTAACTAAAACAATCTTTACTTAACGAGCTTCTTGCTCTGAACACTACCATCAGCCATACGCATACGTACGATGGTGATGCCACGTACAGGAGAAGCGAGTTGCTTACCGTCAGTGGTATAGTACTCCACTGAAGCCACCTTACCGCCGAGGTTTTCGCCTGCACCAATCTCGTTGATGCCTGTAGTCTCGCCAGATGTTGACGTAGCCTCAACAGCCTCGTTGAGTCCACCCATATTGTTAGCTGCTCGCACTGAATAGACTGGGGATGTGGCATCCGTCACACCGCCGAGAGCCTTTGCTGTAGAAGGCACGGTGTAGGTTGTCTCGGTAGTGAAGTCGATGATGTTGCCATCCTGACATACAGCGTAGCAGAACGAGTAGTCATTACCTGTCCAGCTGATGGTGCTACCGTCGAACTCCACATTGCTAACCTGCGGAGCCTGCTCAGTGAGCAGCGTAGGCTGCCAGTCACCGAACATTGCATTCATATCTGCATAGCTCTCAGCTTCTTCCTGTGTCAGAACAGGGTTGTTGGCATGTGTACTGCTGAAAGTAGTCTTACGGTTGCTCAGGTCTATTGCCGCACCAGCAGAATTAGTAGAGTTCCACTCTGCAAATCGTGCAGGCCATCCGTCGCTCATCTCAGTCCAGCCCTCAGCCTTTGGCGCTACGTTCATCTTGGTGTCAATAAACACAGCCACTGGTGTGCCCTTACCCCAAGGACGACCGAGGCAGTATGTTCCACCCACCTTGTCGGCAGCGGTCTCTGCCTGTCCGTATTTCTCAGGACCAGCCTCGCCATTGATCACACAACTCTTAAATACCCATCCTACCGACTTAGGAGTAGAAGGAACAGCCGCATAACCACTTGCTATCTGGCGCAACTCAAGGTTCTGGAAGAAGGCATCACCCTTTCCGCACAGATAGTCTGTACGTCCACGCACTGCTCCGTCCTCAAAGTAATAGAGTCCGTTCTGGTTGTTCGAAGTCCATGTGTCCTGATAGCCACAGAGCAAGGTGTTCTTATATATGGTATTCGACGACTTGTCGTGCACGGCAAGGTTTCTGCCGAGAGCGTCATTGATACCGCTCTTGATGGTTATGTCCTGGAAGTATGTATCCGTAGCAGTACCTTCCAGCTGGAACACAGCACTGTTGCCTATCTCTTCATACTTATGGAGTGTGGCACCATTGGCACCAGTAAAGAACATACTCTCATCGTTGCTGATGTCCTGTGTGATAATCGTTGCATCACGATCCTCACCAATGAACGAGATGTTTGGAGCTGTGATATATGTGATAGGATCTGGCAGGTCGCCTTCCCAATAGATCACAGTCTTGTCGTTGTTCTGGTGAATGAAGTGTTTTGTTGCGCCGGTAGGCAGCTTATATGTACCCTTCTTCACGAAGATGCGATAGCGAGCACTCTTATCGCTGCGGCTATTAGCCTCATTGACAGCAGCCACGAGCTCCTCTGTCGTCGAAACCACCTTGTCGTATTCACCCTTAGCCACCGTCGGACGGTCCATCGTGGTGAAGTTGATGGTGACAGCCTCAGCATACTTGTTGCCCGACTTGTCCTGAACGAAGTTGGCAGGCATTGTGAAGCTATACTGGGTGTTATACTCCAGATTGTTGTAGCTGAAACTTACGGAGCGGTTACTCCATGTCGGAGCAATCTCTGAAGTTCTGCCTCCAGCGCTAAGTATAGCCTTTGCATTTGCATCAACAGCCTCGATACGCTCATCAAAAGATATTGTAATCTTACCACTTGCACTGATATTCTCGGCATCATTATCAGGAATGGTACCTGTAACTACAGGAGCCACCTCATCAGCCTCTACCACAGCCTCACCAATCACATACACATTACCTATCTGTGCCTCGGAGTTAGTGGCATACGCCAGTCCCTCAGCCGAAGTACCTGCGTTAAACGCATACTTGTCTAAGAGCAGTTCGGTACCAGTACCCATGATGCGTACATATACAGTCTCCTTACCTATGGCACTGGCAGGCAGTTCAAAGCTCAGCGACTTGCTTGTATTGGCAGTCACCTCCCATGCGTCACCAAGAGCCTCAAAGGTTGTTCCGTCAGTAGAGATCTGCGCCTTCCAGTTCTTTGTCGCAGCGTTCTTCGCTGCCATGTCAGCCTCAAAGGTAGCCGAGGTGAAGTCCACGGTAGAGAACTGATACTGCCATGCTATCTCGGCTGTGTTGTAACCATTCTGGAACACGCCACTCAGAGTGGGGAGCACACCGCTGTTGGCGCGGTTGCGCACTACAGGTGTAGCGTTTGTTCCAGTCACCAGCGTACCGTCACTTTGCTTTACGACGCTCACCTTAGCATTGCGGTTGGCATCCCACGTCTCATCAGCAGCGAATGGGTAGCCACCCTGTGAGGCATAGCCAGAACTCTTGCTGGCATCGAACACCGCGATGAAGTCCTGCACCTCGTAGTTGGCAGTGATCGTCATATTGTCGTTGACGGTTATCTCGCGTGTTGCCGAGGTGGTATTATCCTCCCAGTTAGTAAACTTCAGTATCTTTGTCTCGTTGGCAGTAGCGGTGATAACGGTTCCTGCCTCATACTTACCATTATGGTCGTTAGGTGAGAGTGTCACACTACCCAGCTCACGTTCAGCATCGTTAGCCACCTTTGTCGTTACGGTATATACAGGAATCTCCTCAAATACTGCCGTCATCGTCTTGTCGGCATCCATGGTGATGGTGGTCTCAGCGTCTGTGCTTACCACAGTGCCCAAAGCATCCTGCCACTCCTTGAACTTATATCCGAAGTTCTTCTTTGCAGTCAGCGTCACCTCCTTACCTTCTTTATATGTAGCCACCTCAGGATCAAGGGTGATGGTTCCGGCGCCCTCTGGAGTAACAGCCGTTGTGAGGACATACTTCGTCGTCTGTGCAGCAGCACCTACGAGAGTTCCCTCGATGACGAGATTAGATATACC
>ONCJ01000033.1 GCA_900316295.1 uncultured Prevotella sp. | reverse complement strand
GGTATGTTCCATCTGGGTTATCAGGATATGTATAATCATAGTTATAAATCCACTCATAAGCTTCAGGATTTTCATTGATATTCTTATTCCTATATTTCAAGGATCAGCGGGTCGGTTCTAGTGATCATTCTCAGATTTCCATAATCATCCAAATTATTATTTCTAAAAACAATCAGCAGAACCAGCTCCATGATCACTCGTGATTATTTGAAGCGGAATGTTATTGGCAAGGTCATTTCTATACGGAAAGGTTGACCTTCCAACGTTCCAGGCTTCCACGCTGGCATCTCTCTAACTACGCGCTCGCCCTCCTTTGCGAAGAGCATAGCTGCAACGTCTTCCAATTCCTTTTGTCGGTTAATATCCTTTTTCTTACAGCGTTTCGAGTTAGAGTATGCTGTGCTGTCTGCTGCTATTATATGAGATACTGTCCCATCTTTTTCAACAGTAAAGCGAATCTTCACCGAGCCTTGTATGCCATACTTACCTGCCATTTCGGGATATTTAAGATGAGTGCTCAGATATTTCATCACACTTCCGCTCACAAACTGTGGAGGTCTCATTTTCTCATTCAGTTCTTCCTCTGTGTAATTCGCCAATATTTTCTGGTCTTCAATATCCAAGCTATCAGCAGTCTGAGCATTAACAGATAACGGGAGAGCTAACAGTAAAAACAAAAAGAATGTCTTCATAAAACAATAATCATTTAAAATATAATATCATTGATATCGAGTTTAATCGTTCGAACAGAGTCCCGTGTTCATTTGTTTATCGTCTGTTACAATTATGCCTGCTTTTTCGAGTATGGGGATGACATGATTCGCACGTATTCGTTTATTGTCATTCTTTTCTGAGTAGTAATCTTCACGCAGGTCACTTCGATTTGCAATCATCTTGTCAATCATATTATCGTTTATCAGTTGTATGGGTATGCGTCCTTTTTCTCCTGCACCATTGGATATGGCGTAGCATACCTGTTGCTTCATCATACTACTGGCAGCTATGGCACCACCGATAGCACCGAACATCATACCCACATTCACGCGTTGTTTCATATATTTCCCTATTTGCCTATTTACAAACAACAGAGTATCCTTCCCTATTAGTGTAGCTATAGTATATCCGCTGCCAAAGCGTGTCTTCTCAAATTGCAGATTGCGCAAGTTAACATACATTGTGTCGCCAATCATTACGAGAAAAGCCTCCTTTTTCAAGATCTTGTCGGTAGCTTCATCTCCTGTAGTCAGTTTATAGTCGTTGACACCCCACCAAAATTGCGAGCTCTTGCTGTGACCAATGCAGTAAACCGTGTCAAGTACTGTCCATTGGTCAGCACGGAACTCATCATAAGTATTACAGTAGCGACATTGCGCAAAAACATTTGTAGTCACATTTAGCAACACTACACTTAAAAACAATCCGAATTCTCTCATTTTATTCTTTTATTATTGATTATTTGGTTTTATATATATCTTTTTTTTATTAAAGTCAAAGATTACGGGTGATATGAAGAAACCAACCCCTATCATACCCGCTTCCTTCTCTATGGACTTCAGTTTGTCAGTCAGTCCAATAGTCTTATTCTTAAAATTGTAACCAGCTATTGCACATTGGTCTGCATACAAGCCCTTACTTAGTTCAAGACCATATTTGTTCCGTGCAGAATGTCTTTCTATACTATTGTCTTCAATGAGTTTAGCTACCTCCTCGTTCCTTTCCGAAAGGTACAACAGATTGGCATTACCTGTATCAACGATGAAATCGCCATCCATCTGAATGGTCTTGTATTCGGTAAAGATGCTAAGGTGTGTCCTTATAGTTGGAAAGTGTCCCTTCTCCGTTTTGCCCAAGGGGAACGAGTTGCAATCTATAGTATCGTTACCCAGCATCCTCCTTGTAAGAAGAGACATCTTTTGCGAAGGTAGGTCGAGCTTTACTATTGAGGTTTTGTTCCATTTCAACATAAGGTATTGTATTGGCAAATAGAATGTTTTGAGATTTGACAATACTGTCACAGGACCATGATAGATGGCATTCCCAATGCTAAGATGGCCTCTCCCACGATACCTGATGTTGTAGCTTTGTCTCTGTATCTTCAACTTTTTACCTACCACATCTTTTACCTCCAGTTGCAGAACATCCTTATGCTTATCATAGAAATCTTCGCTTATAAGCATAGCCGGAGAACCTGTGTCAAGTGCGAATCTGACAGGTGTGTCACCAATGTCGCCATCAAAGTAATAGTGATGTTCCTTCTCATGCAGAGCAAAAACAACACTGCTGTCTGCCTGTATCTGTCCCTGAGCGAATGCGACGTGTGGCATAATGCACACCAACATTACAATAATAATCTTTCTCATAGTAGTATTTTTCTTTCTCCACATAATCATACAGGGTCTTGACATCCTATTTTTATCCAACGGACTTTAATTCGCAGTATTTATCGTGCGAAGGTACCCCGAACAATGAAAACGTGCAAGTTTTTCCGCAGAAATATTTCACAGTAATTTCACAAAAAACTTACAAGGAGTAAAAATCCTCGATTTCATCGGGATTAGCTACCATTGAATATTTATTATTTCTGCTCTGTAATCAGGCGTACATCATTGGACATGGACTGTTTTCTTTCTTGTTTCTCCCATTATTTAGTACTGTTTATATATCATTTCGCATTTGCAAAAGTAGCTATGGGTGTTGAACTCTCCAAATTCTCAGGTGCTGGTTGTTACAAATGAAAAACCGGTTTAAAATACAGTATCATAAATACTTAAGTGCGGTTTTGCTCTTAAAACGCAATGTAAAATGTATCAAAAAAGTTGAAGAAGAGTGGAGTTGGATGTTATTTTCCGTAACTTTGCACTCACAAAACTTTCTTAAACAGAAATGAGAAATCTTACTATTTTTATATTTGTTGTATTGTGCGTTTCATGTGGAAGTCCCGTCAATGACTCACGTCTGGTTGCAATAGATTCATTATTGCAACAGGGATACCCCGATTCTGCTATGCATAGCTTGGAGCAAATCAACCCAGCCGCATATAATGATGCCGATATGGCATACTACAATTTGCTGTTGTCAATTGCTGAGTTTAGAACTTATGTTCCTGTCTTGACGGATACAATAATAGATGTTAGCATCGATTATTATGAAAATACTACAGACTATACACACTTGGCAGCTGCGTATGTGCAAAAGTCAATTATAATGTCGTTTAAGGATAAGACGGAAGATGCTGTTGTATATCTGAAGATGGCAGAGAAATTACTGCCACGGATTGAAAGTGCAGAGTGGAGAATACGTGTATTGTCAGGACTTGCTGCTGAGAATGAACATGCCAGGAATTATGAAAGCTCAATAGAATATGGTAAGCGAGCCCTGAGCGAGGCTAAGAGCATGGGAAATAAAAGATGGTTGGGATATTGTTATTCGCAACTTGGCATTCCTTTTGAACAAAAAGACAGTAGCGCATATTATTTTGAACAGGCAGAACAATATATCCCATATATGCCTATAGCGGAGCAATCAACGGCTTATGCACATATTGCGTTGTGCCACTGGTGGAAAGGGGATCTGGATACAGCAGAGAAATATCTAAACAAAGCTAAGGAGATTTATCCAAATGGTTTTTTGTATAGTCAGATAGCGGAACTGTATACTCAACAGGGAAGAACGGAGGAGGCTCGCAGATTATGGGAGAGGGCTGCCGACTCCAGCGATAACAAAATGAGAATCGCTTTTGCCATGCCGTATGCTTCATGGCTACGTCAACAGGGACGTAATGACGAAGCATGGGAAATTATGAAACGCCTGCCTGCCATGAAGGATAGCCTTGCACGACGACAAAAGACGGAGGCAATAAAGGAAATACAGGACAGATACGACAAGGAATGGGCTACGTTGAGGCTACAGCGTATGCTGGCTTATGCTGTCGGCGGCATAGTGGCTTTGCTCTTGCTCGGCATCGTGGTATGGATGTACCTGCGATGGAAAGCACAGAGAACAAAGAGAGAACTGGCGGAGAAACAGCTGCTGATAGTGGATTATAGCCAACAGATAGAGAGACTGAGTAAAGAGGGGAAGGAGAATTCTGCTGAGATGAGGCAACTGGAGAAGCAACTGGACAGGGTGCGTAGCGACATGCAGAGTATGATATATAATGGTAAAAAGCTGATGGAACATGTGAAGGCGGGTGGTAATACTGCGGTGTGGAAGAAAAAGGACTTTGAGAATGTCATTGAGTATTATCGT
Source organism: uncultured Prevotella sp. (assembly GCA_900316295.1). Taxonomy (GTDB): domain Bacteria; phylum Bacteroidota; class Bacteroidia; order Bacteroidales; family Bacteroidaceae; genus Prevotella. The sequence goes on along the minus strand of ONCJ01000033.1, from coordinate 17,238 downwards.
ACGGTAAACCTGCCTTTCGTGATGCATCTGGAAAAAGACTACAGGTCGCTGACTCCGAGCAACATGTTTATGCTGTTGCTGGCGGAGGAACTAAAATATAATGATGCCAAAATAGAGGAATGTATGATGATGAGCCCGGGTGCCTTGCGTACGGCGAAGTCAAGAATCAATAGTAGACACTTGGGGCAAGGGAAGGATTAGTCTGCTTGTTCCTCATACTCGACGTATTCTCCCTCCTCGTCGGGTATGATACGTCTGCGGGTTTCTTCGGGTGTGCGACTGTCATAGATGATGTTGCCGTCCTTCTGTGTCTGACGAGTGCGCTCGCGCTGCTGGAATTGCTTGGCACGGTTGATGATGCGCCTGAAGAAGGTGTAGACGGTGGCTAACAATAGGATGAAAGCTACGATGAAGAAGACGAGAATGAACTTCAAGAATGCCATCTGCTATGCCTCCTTTTTCTTGCTGACGATGACTGACAGGACGATGTACCAGAGGATGATGGCTGCAATACCGCTGACACGAAGCCACAGGACCAGGGGAACGCATGAGATGATGAAGAGGTAGCGCACCTCGTTGCCTTGCCATCCCCAATGCTTGAACTTAAGGGCGAACATCGGTATCTCGCTTACAAGAAGCCAACAACTGATAAGCAGTCCTGCTACAAGCGCATAGACTATCCATGGAGTGCTGTGTAACCACTCTGGGGCACCTACAAGGAGTGATCCCCAGAAAAGGGCATTGGCAGGGGTGGGCAGACCGATGAATCCCATTGCCTGTCGCTCGTCAAGATTGAACTTTGCCAGTCGGAGTGCGGAGAAGGCTGCCATGAGAAATGCTACGAATGGCAGATAGAACCTCAGGGGTTCCAGCTGGTCGGGTAGGGCATGGGTGTGAAGCTCGTTGAATAGCAACATCGACGGTGCTACGCCGAAGGTGACAACGTCGGCAAGTGAGTCGAGCTCCTTGCCTATGGGTGAGCTGACACCAAGCAGTCGGGCGCTCATGCCATCGAAGAAGTCGAACACGGCTCCTATCACTATCCACATCAGTGCCATCTCTGCATTAGACGACAGCGCGTATACTACTGCGATGCAACCTGAGATAAGGTTGCAACATGTTATGCTATTTGGAATATGTTTCTTCACCTAAAAACTAAAAACAAAAAACTAAAAACTCAAAACTAAAAACTAAAAACTACACACTCTTCTTCAGCTTCGCAATAACTGTCTGGTCGCCCGTTGTGCTCTGTCCCATCTTGACACAAACCTCGGTACCTAATGGCAGGTAGACGTCGACGCGTGAACCCAGCTTGATAAATCCCAGATGCTCGTCGATGTAGCAATCCTCGCCCTCCTTGGCGTATGTGACGATGCGGCGGGCAACAGCTCCTGCTATCTGACGGCAGAGGATGTCCTCGCCATCGGGAGTGGTGATCATAACGTCGGCATGCTCGTTCTCCTCGCTTGCCTTTGGCAGCCACGCCTTGTGGTAGTTGCCGTTCTTGTGCTTGACGAATTTCACCTTGCCGTCGACAGGGAACCAGTTGGCGTGCACATTCCACAGGCTCATAAAGATACTGATCATGAGTCGCTTGTCATGGAAATACTCGTGCTCTTCGACTTCCTCAATCACCACGATGCGACCGTCGGCAGGAGCTACGACGATGTCCTCGGTGTCGTCGGTGCCAAAGTAACGGATAGGGCAGCGATAGAAGTTGGTGGTGATACCATATACGGTGCCGAACACAACAAGGAATGCCCAGAAGGGTATCTTTGTGTCGAACATGAACCACAGCACAATGGCTATGGATACCAGAGCTATGGCACCATAGAGAAGGGTGTTGGTACCCTCACGGTGTATTCTGATCTTCTTTAGTTTCTTTATTCTCTTTCCCATGTATTTTTCATCAAGGTTTTTCTTTAAGGCAGTTAGTTGGCTGCAAAGGTACAAAATAATGCTTAATGTGTAATGCTTAATGCGTAATTTTTTTTACTAAATATTCTTATCAACGCTTGTTACGTTAGAAAAAAATAGTAATTTTGCTCACCAGTTATGGAAGATTTTGTCCACTTACACGTTCACACCTATTACTCCATTCTCGATGGGCAGTCGCCTGTAGGGAAGTTGGTTGACATCGCTATTGCCGACGGAATGAAGGGAATGGCAATCACCGATCATGGCAATATGTTCGGAGTAAAGGAACTGTTTGACTATTGTAACGAAGTAAATAAAAAGCGCAAGGAGGAAGGGCTGGAACCGTTCAAACCTATCTTCGGATGTGAGATGTACGTGTCGAGGAACGGCAGCAAGGATCTCAAACGCGACAAACGCGACATGAGTGGCTACCACCTTATAGTGCTTGCCAAGAACTATCAGGGCTACAAGAACCTCATCAAGCTCGTCAGTCGTGCATGGGTTGACGGCTTCTATATGCGACCCCGTACCGACCGTGAGGACTTGGAACGGTATCATGAGGGACTCATCGTGTGCTCGGCATGTATAGCGGGCGAGGTGCCGCACAAGATACTGGAGGACGACATAGAGGGCGCCCGAGAGTCGATAGAATGGCATAAAAGAGTGTTTGGCGATGACTATTATCTGGAATTGCAACGTCACGAGGTGACGGATCCGAACGTCAGAGCCAATCGCGAGACGTATGTCCTGCAACAGAAGGCTAACAAGGTGCTCATAGAACTGGCACATGAGTATGGGATAAAACTCGTGTGCACCAATGACTGCCACTTCGTTGACAGAGATACGGCTGAGGCTCACGACCACCTGCTCTGTCTTGCCACATCCAAGGATCTTGACGATCCTACACGTATGCTCTATTCCAAGCAGGAGTGGTTCAAGACTCAGGCAGAGATGAACGCAATATTCCAGGATGTGCCAGAGGCGCTGTCGAATACTCTTGAGGTGCTCAACAAGGTGGAGTTCTATAATATTGAGCATGACCCCATCATGCCTTTCTTCCCAATCCCCGAGAGTTTTGGAACAGAGGAGGATATACGCAGGAAATACTCTGAGGAGGATATCTACAGGGAGTTTACTTCCGATGAAAACGGTGAAAATCAGTTGCCAAAGGAGGAGGGCGACAAGAAGATAGCCCATCTTGGAGGCATCGACAAACTGTACAGAATAAAGTTTGAGGCTGAGTACTTGGCAAAGCTTGCCTATGATGGAGCCAAGGTGCTATATGGTGATCCGCTTGCCGATGACGTGCGGGAGCGTATCAACTTCGAACTTCATATCATGAAGACGATGGGATTTCCTGGCTACTTCCTCATAGTACAGGACTTCATCAACTCTGCCCGTAGCGAACTGGGCGTGATGGTGGGTCCTGGTCGTGGTTCGGCTGCCGGCTCGGTAGTGGCATACTGTCTGGGTATTACCAAGATAGACCCGATGAAGTATGACTTGCTGTTTGAGCGTTTCCTCAATCCCGACCGTATCTCATTGCCTGATATTGATACCGACTTCGATGATGACGGCAGAGGCAGGGTGCTGCAATGGGTGGAGGATAAGTACGGTCATGAGAATTGTGCGCATATCATCACCTATTCTACTATGGCAACAAAGAACTCCATTAAGGATGTGGCACGTGTGGAAAAGGTACCGATAGAAGTCGCCAACCGCTTGTGTAAGGCTATTCCTGACCGTCTGCCAAAAGATCCTGTGACGGGCAAGGACACTAAGATGAATCTGCCGAACGCCATCAAGTATACTCAGGAGTTGCAGGATGCTGAGGTGTCAGAAGATACAAGGCTCAGCAACACTATCAAATATGCCAAGATGCTCGAGGGAACCATTCGTGGTACGGGCATACATGCTTGCGGATTCATCATCTGTCGTGACCCCATCAGCGATTGGGTGCCAGTGTCTACTGCCGATGATCCTGACGATAAGGGCAGAAAGGTGAACTGTACACAATACGACGGCCACGTGATAGAGTCGACTGGACTCATCAAGATGGACTTCCTCGGTCTGAAGACTCTCTCCGAGCTCAAAGAGGCAGTCGAGAATATACGACTGTCGACAGGTAAGACCATTGACTTGGATACAATACCCATCGATGATCCTTTGACATACGAACTGTACCAGAAAGGACAAACCATAGGAACATTCCAGTTTGAGTCAAACGGAATGCAAAACTATCTTAGGCAACTCCACCCGACGGTGTTCGAGGACCTGATAGCCATGAACGCTCTCTACCGACCAGGACCTATGGACTATATACCGGAGTTTATCCGTCGTAAGAATGATCCTTCGTTGGTGAAATATGATATTCCCTGTATGGAGAAATATCTCAAGGACACATACGGAATCACCGTCTACCAGGAGCAGGTGATGCTCCTCTCACGCCAGCTTGCCAATTTCACACGAGGCGAGAGCGATGCGCTGCGTAAGGCGATGGGAAAGAAAAAGAAGGATATCGTCGATGCGATGCGACCGAAATTTATTGAGGGCGGAAAGAAGAACGGTCACGATCCCGCTGTACTCGAGAAGATATGGGCTGACTGGGAGAAGTTTGCTTCGTATGCCTTCAATAAGAGTCACGCTACCTGCTATTCGTGGGTGGCTTATCAGACGGCGTATCTGAAAGCTCATTATCCTGCCGACTATATGGCTGCTATCATGAGCCGCAGAAAAGACCAGATAACGGAAATCACCAAACTTATGGACGAGTGCCGTGCGCTGGGTATTGAGACTCTGGGACCTGATGTGAATGAGAGCCGTATCAAATTTACCGCAAACAAAAAGGGCGAGATACGATTTGGACTGGCTGGAATAAAAGGCATGGGAGAAGGCGCTGCCAACAGTATCATTGCAGAGAGGGAGAAGAACGGACCATACAAGTCTATATATGATTTTATAGAAAGAGTGGACCTGCGTAATGTAAACCGGAAGGTGATGGAAAGTCTGGCGTATAGTGGCGGATTTGACAGTTTCCAGTTTACTCGCGAACAGTATTTCGCTCCTTGCGGCAAGAACGAGACATTCATAGAGGCATTGCTCAGATATGGTCAGCTGTATCAGCAGAGTAAGACTCAGATGCAAAACTCGCTCTTCGGCTTTGATGACGCTGTAGACATAGTGCGCCCGCAACCATTAGTAGTCGAGAAGTGGCCGGCGATAGAGAAGTTGAATAGGGAGCGAGAGCTCGTAGGAATATACTTGTCTGCCCATCCGCTTGACGAGTATGACGTTGTGCTGCATCACCTATGTAATACAAAATGCGGCGAACTGGGACGAGATGCCAACGTACAGAAACTGGTGGAACGTAATGAGATGACTTTTGGAGGTATTATAACAAAAGTTGAAGAGCGTACGTCAAGTAGGACTGGCAAGCCGTTCGGAATAGTAACTATTGAGGACTTCGAGACATCTGGCGAGATAGCGATGTATGACGAAGACTGGTCGCATTGGAAACCTTTGATGAGTCAAAACTATACGATTTTTGTCGTAGCACAATATGTAGAACGATGGGCTGGTAGCGGAAAGTATCAATTCAAGGTGCAAAGCGTAGAGCAGATGTATGATGTGAAGCGAAAGAGGATCGAAAAAATCACGATTACGCTTAATGAGGACGAACTGGAAGAGACTGATGCATCAGAGCTTTCGGCAACAATTCATGACCATCCTGGTGATACTCCTCTCTATGTGCAGGTGAATGATACGGAAACACAAACCTCCTTATTGCTGAAAAGTCATATAAAGGGAGTGGATGTTGACAGAAAGTTCTTGATGAAACTTGAAAATATGAATCATCTGGAGTATAGGATAAACTAGGTAATAAGGAGTTAAAGGAGTTAAAGGAGTTAAAGGAGTTAAAGGAGTTAAAGACGATAGGAGATGAGGAGTTGAGGAGTTGAGAAGTTGAGGAGTTGAGGAGATGAGGAGTTGAGGAGATGGAAACTTTAATATAAATATACCAAATAATTTAGAGCTATGGAAGTAAAAATCACACAAGAGAACTTTGAGACCTTAAAGAATGGTGACCTGCCATTGGTAGTAGACCTGTGGGCTCCTTGGTGCGGACCATGTAAGATGGTGGGACCGGTTATCTCGGAACTGGCAAAAGACTATGACGGCAAGATCGTAGTAGGAAAGTGCGATGTTGACGAGGAAGAGGAGATAGCTATGGAGCTGAACGTAAGAAACATCCCGACAATACTGTTCTTCAAGAATGGCGAGATCGTGGATAAGTTTGTAGGCGCTGCCCCAAAGAGTGTGCTTGACGCAAAGTTCAAGGCACTGCTGTAATCCTTATCCTTACCTCTCACTCTTGGAGAACCATTCCTCGAAGAGTGTTAGTATTCCACCGTCCGTGTACCGTCGGCTTGTTCGCTGATGGTTACGCGGACGGTGTCATTTGGTAGAATCTCTTCTATCAGCTCTGGCCATTCCAGGAAACATACATTACCAGAATAGAAATAATCCTCGTATCCCATATCGTACACCTCTTCGAGTTTTTCTATCCTATAGAAGTCAAAATGGTATAGGCTGTTGTCTCTGCCGTCAGTATATTCATTCACGATGGCAAAGGTGGGCGATGTCACAACATCCCTTACACCCATCTGCTCGCAGATAGCTTTGATAAAGGTTGTCTTTCCTGCTCCCATCTTACCATAGAAAGCAAATATCTTTCGGTCCTTCATGTTCTCAACAAACGTCTTAGCAGCCTGTTGAAGTGATAGTTCTGTGTCGGTAATTGTTATGTTCATCTGCGTCTTGGTGTTAAGGTGATTATCGGTATGAGCATCTCTTCCATGGAGATACCGCCATGCTGGAATGTGTCCTTATAGTAGCTCACGTAGTAGTTGTAGTTGTTGGGATAGGCAAAGAAGGCGTCGCCCCATGAGAATACATACGATGTACTGATGTTAGGCGAGGGGAGCTGGGCTTTTGCAGGCTCCTTGATGACGAATACTTCCTTGTCGTTGTAGCTCAGGTTTTTTCCCAACTTATACCTTAAATTAGTATTAGTGTTTCTGTCACCGATGATTTTTATCGGACGTGTGGCACGAATAGAGCCGTGATCGGTGGTGATGAGTACTTTATAGTCGGAGGATGCGAGCATGCGGAACAGCTCGGATATGGCGGAGTGGCGGAACCAGCTGAGGGTGATGCTCCTATATGCGGTCTCGTTGCTTGCCAGCTCACGTACCATCTTCATCTCTGTACGTGCATGAGAGAGCATGTCGATAAAGTTGATGACAACAACGTTAAGGTCGTTGGAGTGTAGGTTTGCAAACTGTTGTATCAGCTTCTCGGCACCTGCCGAATCGTTGATTTTGTGGTATGAGAACTTGTCGTGACGGCGATAGCGTTCTATCTGGGTCTCGATGAGCGGTGCTTCGTTGAGGTTCTTTCCTTCTTCTTCCTCTTCGTCAACCCATAGTTCAGGAAACATCTTGGCAATCTTCAGTGGCATGAGTCCGCTGAATATGGCGTTCCTCGCATATTGGGTTGCTGTGGGGAGTATGCTCATATAGATGTCGTCTTCGATGTCAAACATGTCGCCTATCTCTTGTGCCAATGTGCGCCATTGGTCATAGCGGAAGTTGTCGATAACGATTAGGAACACTTTCTCGCCCTGATTGAGTAATGGGAACACTTTCTTCTTGAAGATGTCGGGTGAGAGTAGGGGACGGTCCTCATTGTCGCCATCCATCCATCTCATGTAGTTCTTCTTGATGAACTTGGCAAATCCGTTGTTGGCGTCTTCCTTTTGCATGCGTAGCATGTCTGTCATAGGACTCTCGGTACTGCTTAGCTCCAGCTCCCATTTTACCAGTCGTTTGTATACCTCCACCCAGTCAGCTGTGGTCTGGCAGTCTTGTATCTGTGTGGAGATGTCCATAAAACTCTGTTGATAGCTCGACTGGGTCACTTCGGTCACTATCTCTTTGCGGTGGATGTTCTTTTTCAGTGTGAGAAGAATCTGATTAGGATTGACAGGCTTGATAAGATAGTCTGCTATCTTCGAACCTATAGCTTGATCCATGATGTTCTCCTCCTCGCTCTTGGTCACCATTACGATGGGGGTTGCAGGCTGTATGTCTTTTATCTTCTGCAATGTCTCAAGACCACTCAGACCTGGCATCTGCTCATCGAGCAATATCAGGTCGAAGGTCTGTTGGTGACATAGCTCAATAGCATCGCTACCGTTGCTCACAGTCATTACCTCATATCCCTTCTTCTCGAGAAACAAGATGTGGGCACGAAGAAGTTCTATTTCGTCGTCAACCCATAATAGTAAACCGTTGCTCATAACATTATAATATTATTATCTCAATCTGCCTATATGTGATTCGTTAGAATCCATCTAAGTCGTAATATTCATCTTCGATGTTGAAGTCCAACTTCTGCTGTTGCTTCTTATTGTTTTGTTGTGTCGGTGTGTCGCCAAAGTCGTCAAAGTAGATCACGTCTTCTTGCGGTTGTTCTTGTGGTTCTACCTGTTTAATTGGCTCTGCTTGCTTAATTGGTTCAACTTGTTTAACTGGTTCTGCTCGCTTAACAGGTTCAGTTTGTTTAGTTGGCTCTGAAGGTGTTGTAGGCTCAGCAGGAGTCGTAGGAATCTCTATTGTCGTTTCCTCAGGATTTTCAATAACAGTCGTTTCCTCTGGTACGACAATTGTTGACTCCTCAGGTATCGTGATGGTATTTGTCTCTTCAGGCACTACTATTGTATTCTCCTCAGGTACTGATATCTTGTTTTCTTCAGGTACTACTATTGTATTCTCCTCAGGTACTGATATTGTATTTTCTTCAGGTACTACGATTGTGTTTTCCTCAGGTGTTTCTGTTGTAGTCGATTCCTCAGGAATGTCGAAGCCAGTTTCTTCAGGAATGTCGTATTGTTCGCCATTCTCCATATCCTCTAAGGTCTGCACCTTTCTGCTTATCTCTTCCTCAAGGTCGCGCTCTTCTGGTACGGCAACTTCAGCAGGCTCTGAGAGTAGATAGCGCTTTGTCACGGTGAGTGGTGCAAAGTGCTTGCTGTAGAAGTCGTCATAGTCTTTATAGCTATAGTTTGTGCCTATGAGTTCGAGGTTTTCTCTGCTTATGATAATTCCCTTGATGCCGGCAAGCTGTTGAGCTACTGCTTTGTTTTGATATAGCTCGCGAGCGTATTGGTATGCTTCGTCATAGCTTCTGAAGCCGTCTATCTGCATCTGGTGAGGTCCGCCAATTTCGGTAATGGTAATCTCAAAGTTGCGTACGAGGAAGTGAGTGAAATTAAACTTTGCCATCTCGAAGAGCAGCTTGTTCTCGTTGACGGAGTCGGGCTCGTAGGTGAGCAGGAACATGAAGTTACCAATACGTTCGGCAGAGAAGGTTCTCGCCTGCAAACTATCCTGATTGGTGAGCACCTCGGTACGTCTGTCCCACACGTCACCCAGTGCAAAACCTCCACGATGCAGTCGCTTGCCAGCCTTCACTCCGTTGACAATCATTCCAGCCATTTCACCAAGTCTGCTACTTGGATATTTCTCAACGAGAGTCTTCATGTCCTCAAGACATCCTTCAGGATCGTTGTCATTCAACTTGTTTAGACCGCCGATAAATAGGAACTTGTCACGGTTGGCACCCATAGGGAACCGTGTTTCCGAGAGGGCTACGCCAGCCTTGACTTCTTGTAGCCTGTTGGCTTTGAAGGCTTCGTATGTAGCTGTATATATCGAGTCTTCAATATGTACTCCAAACTGGGAGTTCTCCCTGAAATATGGATCGGTGAGCAGGGTCGTCCATTGGCTTTCAGGATATCTGTTTTTCAGCGAGTCGACATATGCCTCGGCTTGTTGCGTTTCTCCTTTTCGTGAGTATAGCAGGAAGAGGTGATACCACACGTCGTCCATGTGTTCATAGTTAGGGTGCTCGTCGGCAACTCTTATGAGGTGTTTCTCGCTCAACGGGAGGTTGTCAAGCTGGTCCTTGAATATCACACCTGCATGGTGAAGTCCGTCTGCGAGAATGTCGTTGCTGGCTTGTAGTTGTTCCTCAGTAAATGGAATCTGTTTAAGATAATATTCCCGTTTGTGAGGATCGTTCTGTGCGCTGTCGGCAATCTGTTCCAGCGAGTCCATCTTTGCCTCTTCGCGCATTATGGAGTCGCGTTGCTCATCGGTCATATCCTCGATGTCAGGCGAACCAATGTCGCTCACCACCGTACGATTACTGCGTTGCCAGTCGTCGACATTTTCGCGTTTGCCCCATTGCTTCTCGAATGTAGCCTTACCCTGACTCACAGCCATTGGGTTATAGAAATACCATGTGGCATTAGCTTGACCGCCCATCGAGGGTTGCTGAGGCTTGGGGGTGGTGGGGCGGTTGGCTCCACGTACCTCTATATCCGACATTCCTGATTGTTGGCGCGACTGTAATTCTGTCTCGGCTTGTTGCTTTCGCTCTTCCTTTTCTTTCTTTTTCAAAGCCTCTATCACACGGTCGATGGCGGCATTTCTTTCTTCTTCAGGCATCCGCGCCAGCTGCTGCAAAGAGTCTTGCAGATGGATGGCGTCGGTGTATGGCACCAGCTCGTCGAGCACTTTCGATCGTTCCGACATCTGCTCGTAGTCATCCCTATCCTTATCCAGTAAGCCTATAGCCTCGCCATAGCATCTGCGTGCATCCGAGAATTTCTCCTGAGTCCAATAGAGGTCGCCAAGATGTAGCAGTAGCACTCCCTTCTCAATACCGTTGCGTACTGATTTCTCATTACCTTTCTCGTATGCAGCGATGGCTTTAGTGGTATCTTTCTCAGCCATATATATGTTACCTATGGCATAGTATATCTGGTCCAGATAGTCTTTGTTGTTGTCAGAGGCAGCCATTCGCTTCAGCTTGCTTATCATCTGCTTTGACTTTCCCTTAGCCATCACCTCTGTCATGGATATGCGTGCGTTGAACTCCAGTTCGTAGGGCGGGTTCAGTCTCACAACATGTCTGAAGGCTTTATATGCCTCCTCGCGTCTGCCGTCTGCTGCGAGCAGTTGCCCCATAAGGTACCACTCGCGTGCTTTCTGTTTTCGGCGCATCTCGTGTTTTATCACCTTGCGCAGATACGGTATGGCTTTCTTGTATTCGCCAGTATGTATGTAGTAGTCGGCGTAGGTGTAATCCCATTCCTTCACTGCTCGCCAGTCCATAGAGTCGCGTTGCATATTGCGTATCACGTCCTCGGCATCATATAGCCAGTCGTTCTCAACATAGCACTTTGCGAGCCATGCACGGGCTTTCCCCAATATGGCAGGTTGGGTGCTATATAGTCTTGCCATATACGAGAATGTGGCGGCAGCCTCGTCGAACGCACCCTGATGAAACTGTGACCGTCCCATCAGCATCCATGCTTTCCACAGGAACGGATTGTATTCTCTCCTGCTCAGCCATTCTATGTCCTTAGCCGTCTTTCTACGGTTCTTGGTCCATTCGGGCTTACGCTTTATGCTGTGTTGGTGTATTGCCTTTTGTGCTTTCTCTATAGCTCGGTCGAAGTTACCTTTTCCCAGTTCCTTACTGCTCTTGTTGCCAACGGTATACAGCGGTATTATCTCTGTGAAATTGTCTTTGTTGCCATTCTCTTTCTCCAGACTTCCGTCTATATATGCCACCGTACCGTTGTAGTATGTGTTGTATCTTGCGTTGAAGGCGTGCCACCAACGACTCTTAGCAGTATTCTTTTGGGTGGAACACCCCACGTTCATCAGCATCGTAAAACCTATCAGAATGATTACCGAAACGGGTGCTTTTGACTTCAAATTCGACCTCTTTTTTGCCGCAATCTCAGCCAGTTTGCAATCGCTCTTGCTGGTACAACTCGCACATTGGTCGTTCACCTGTATGCAGTCGTCGTCCTTACCGAGAGAAGCCAGCGCAGCTATTACTCCCAGTATTACGAGTGCTCCGATACATATTAGTGCGAATTCCATATCGTCAGGTGTTAGGTGTTGGGTTGCGGATGATACTTACTATGTGGTGGGTATAGGACTTTCGGTGATGGTGAATCCAGCTTTCTTCAGGTCTTCCCAATAGTTGGGATAGGACTTGCTCACCACTTCAGGGTCGTTGATGCGTATCTCGCCCATCGTTATTGCGAGTGGTGCGAATGCCATTGCCATACGATGATCCTGATAGGTGTCAATGGCAGGGTTGGACTGTGGCTCACACCTCTCGCCATCCCATACCAGTTCTGAGTCATTCTTGTCGCTGATGACATATCCTACCTTCCTCAGTTCTGTCTTTAACGCCTCTATACGGTCGGTCTCCTTTATCTTTAGACTGGCAAGGCCTGTGAATCGGAATGGTATTCCCATAGCGCAGCAGGTCACGACGAGCGTCTGTGCCAGGTCGGGCTGCTTGATGAAGTCATAGTCGAATCTCGTCGGCATATATGGCTTTGTGGCGAGAGTTACGTCTGAGAGTGGTGCGTCGGTCTTTTCAAACTGTGTCTTCACTCCGAGGAAGTTGAACAGGTACTTTACCACAGAGTCGCCCTGTCGTGACGAGTCGGCAAGACCCGATAGTGTCATGCTGAGGTTGTTGGCTCTCGACAATGCCACAATCTCATACCAGTAGCTTGCCGCGCTCCAGTCGTTCTCTATGTGATAGTCGTTGGGCTGGTATTCTTGTGGCTTCACTTCAATCGTGCTCACGTCTGTCCATTCTGCCTGACATCCGAAGCCATGCATCACGTGCAGGGTCAGGTCGATGTATGGTCGTGACACTATCTCGCCCGTCAGGTGCAGTCGTAGACCGTTCTCCAGTATCGGTGCTATGAGCAGCAGAGCCGAGATGTATTGTGAGCTGATGTTGCCAGGAATCTCTATGTCACCACCATCGAGCTTGCTGCCGTTGATACGTAGTGGTGGAAAGCCTTCTTCCCCTTCATAGCTGATGTCTGCACCCAGTCGTCGTAGGGCGTTTACCAATGGCTCTATGGGTCTGTGCAGCATTCGTTCGGTACCGGTGATGACATGACTGCCAGGTGTGGCACTCAGGTATGCCGTCATGAAACGCATGGCAGTACCAGCCGCCATGATGTCTATTGTCTCGGGATTATGCTCCAGCGCAGCTATCATCACCTTGGTGTCGTCACAGTCGGATAGGTTTTTCAGTATACCCTTTCCTCCGCTCAGAGCGTGTATTATCAGAGCCCTGTTGCTGATACTTTTCGATGCTGGCAAATCTATCGTTGTGTTGTGCAGATTCGGAGCCTTTATTATATATTGAGTCATTATGGTTGTCGTTATCAGATATATAACCATGCAAAAGTAATAATTATTATCTGTAAAGTCGAAAAAGATGCCTTAAAATTTGCAATTCTCGTTTGAATGCATTACTTTTGCACCCGCAATCGAGCCACGAAGGGCTGCTTTTTGCAGGTATCGGGATGTGGCGCAGTTGGTAGCGTACGCGTCTGGGGGGCGTGTGGTCGCCAGTTCGAGTCTGGTCATCCCGACCAAAAGCTATGGGGACGTGTCGTCAGGCACGTCCTTTTCTTTTATATTGAAAATACGGACATATTATGAAGGCACACATCAAGATATTGTTATGTCTGTTCTTGGGTACGGCTATTACTGGATGCCATTCGTCAAAGTTTGTTGGCGAGGGTCAGACTTTCGGTGTTTCTCAAGCCAATGTGAGCAGCATGTATGCGTTCAAGGACCCCAATATCACTACTCTGAAGATAGCTGAGCGTATAGGCATCCTGCCGATAGAGAACCGTGAGGAGGCACGCAAGAAGGTACGCCGCCTTAATCATATCAAGGATACTAAGTATTACAAGCTCGACCCGATGACTCACTCCATGCCTTATCTTGCCGATGGTGCTACTAAACTGCTCAAGACCATAGGCAAGAAGTTTCAGAAGAAGCTTAAGAAAAATGGCTATCGCGCTCATCGCGTGATAGCCACCTCCATGCTTCGTACTCGTGCCGATGTTGCCAGCCTGCGCAAGGTCAACGGCAATGCCGCAAAAAACTCAGCCCACATGTATGCTACTACGTTCGACTTGTCGTACACTCGCTTCAATCGCATCAGTACGAATGGCAATCCCGTCAACAACGACCAGATGGCAAACTTTCTCGGCGAGGTGCTGTTGGGATTGCGAAAGGATGGCAGGTGTGGAGTCATCTTCGAACGCAACCAGCATTGCTTTCATATCATGAGCAACGAGTAGCGCGTTGCCTGACTAAAACCTGACGCTCACTCCGCCGATAACCCATATCCCAGGTTGTGGCACGTTGCCGTAGTCCACATACGACTTATCCAGCAGGTTGTTGCCCTCCACGTATATTTCGTAATGTGGTTGTGTCCATTTCATCTTTGCGTCCAGCACTCCGTAGCTTGCATATCTCACTACCTTCCCGTCGGTATTCGTGTAAGCTCCGTCCCTATCTTGCCATCTATACGATATGTCAAGCAGCAGGTTGCGGCTTATGGCACATGATAGTCGGCTGGTCAGTTTGTGTCTCAGGTACTCCAGGGCATATCGGCTTTGTATGTTTGCTACGCTCTTATGATGCTGGTTCTGGTAACAGTAGGAGACTGACAAAGTCTTGAGAAGCTTTTGAGACGGTATGACGTCATGCAGGTTGACCGCTGCTGCCCCCTCTATGCCGAGGTTGTTAATGCGGCCGAAGTTCATCGACTGCCACGGAGCATCCTCCCCCTCGTCTGTATGGCGTGTCCAGTCTATCAGGTTCTTATGATGGTTGTAGAACATACATACCTTTGCCCTCAACGCTGTCGTCTGGTAGCTGATACCCGTTTCCCATGCGTTCACCTCCTCGGGTTTCAGGTGCTTGTCAGCCTTATGTCCTCCTACCGAATAGTACAGCTCTGTTGCCGAAGGCATGCGTAGTGATGAGTTGTACGAGGCGAATACCTTCATACGGTCGCTTATCCAGTAGCTCATGTCCATTCCCGGGTATAACCGCAAGTCTATGTCTGCCCAGTTGTTGTGTACGGCGGTAAATCCTGCCGAGAGGGTGAAACGCTCCAGTAGGATGTTATGTTCGAGAGTGAAGCTCAGGTTTGTACGGTTCAGCCCGTATGCATATTCACGATTGGTGCCATGTATGTGCTTAGGCTTGTCCAAAGGTTCACCAAGATTGGTGCTGACCAGTTCTTCAGCCCTCACCTCCGCACCTATAGCCGTGCGTCCCAGTGTCCAGTCAAACCAGCTGTTCAGATTCATTCCATATACATTCGAGCGGTGATAGTTGAATGGATATTTCTCAGGTGCGTCTCTGAACAGTTCAAAACGGTCTTGCGTGTGGTTCCAGTATACTGATGGTCGCAGATGGACGGCACCTTGTGTGTTCTCAGCCTGTACAGCCATGTAGGTTTTCAGTACATGCTCGAACTGTTCATCCCATTGCGCTCCATAGAAAGTGTTCGAGCCGAAATCCTTCACCGCTACGCCCGCATGCCAGTGAGCCTTCATCCATGTTCCTTTATGGCTACCCTCGTAGAATGCCTTCCATCCTTTATAGTCAGCATTCAGGTTGCCAGCCTTGCTGCGGCTGTAGCCGTCGCTACGGGTGAAGCTTGCAGAGATAGATTGAGAAAGTAAGGATGCTCTTCCTCCTACGTTCAGATAGCCATAGCTTCCGCCTTCTAAACGCGTATCTACATTAAATTTCTTTTGCTTATAGTCTTCGTGGAAGTTATTTGTCCCACTGTCCCTTTGGATAGGGGCTGTGGATGAGGCTCCCTTTGTTACAATATTTATGGCACCTAATAATGACGATGTACCATAAATTCTGCCTGCCGGACCTTCTAAAACCTCTATGCGCTCAATATCGCTGATGTCTACGGGCAGTGAGAATACGTTGTGTCCCGTCTGAGGGTCACCGATATTTATCCCGTTCAGCAGAATCGCAATTTGTTCGTAGTTGCTTCCTCGGATGCTGACATCCGTCTGGGCACCTATCGCGCCCCGTTGTCTGACATCCACTCCTACAAATTGCTTCAGCAGGTCATTAACACTTTGTACCGGCGCCGCCTGTATCTCCTGTCGGCTCAGTACAGTTACCATTCTCGCTTGCTGACGTTCGGTCAGCGGCGCTCGCGTTCCCGTCACGCTCACCTCCTCGAGCTCTATCAGTCGTTGGCTCAGGGTCGAATCAGTCGTGATCTTCTCGGTGTCTATGCTGATGCCCGATGCCGTTGCGTGTTGCAACGTAGCGGCACTCAGCACACCGATTATCACCTCCCTGCCAAGACATGCAAAGAGAGCGTAACCCTTACGGGTGAAGTGTGTGAACTTCAGAACACTGCGCTTGTTAAAGCTTGGTTTGTACATAATATGATTAGTAAAAAACGAGTGCAAAGTTACGATTAAGCGAGCGGAATACAAAACAAAAGCGTGCTTTTGTTTTTATTCCCGAGCGCAAGTAACTTATCCAAAGTTGGTGATAGTTGAGAGCAGAATACAAAACAAACTCATGTGTTTTTTATGCCGAGACGGAGTAATATTAAGCTACTTTCAATCATAACGATTGTGGTGGAGATTGCCTTCTATGTGTATTTTCATTGGATGTAGAAGTCGTCGGAGAGGGTGCGGCCGTCTATCTGTTTGGTCAGGCGGTAGTGGCCGGGCGTGAGGTGGAGCTGGCGGATATGGCCATAGACGGTGGCGGAGTCGTGGGCGGCTACGGTACTCAAGACGGAAGCGAAGCCGAACTCCTTGGGGAAGGGAACTTGCTGCCAGTGCCCGTCTGTCTCGCGTTCGATGGTGTACTCCTGTCCGTAGTTCACATCGTAGTCGGTGGAATTGATGATCCTCGCCTGCACCACGGAGTCGGTTTGCGAGAGACTTTTGTCGGCGATGACGAGGCGCAGGGTGTCCGCATTGGTCACTGCCACGGTGCTGTCCGTCGGCTGTTCTGCATCTGCCACCGCCTGCCGTGCCGTTGGACGACAAGAGGCGAATGCAAGGGCAGCAATCAGGAGGAAGATAAATTTTCTTGTTTCATCATCTCTTTTGAAAGATATGTGTTTTCATTTGCGGGCTCTTAGCATGCAGTACACACCGAGGATGATAAACGGGATGGAGAGTATCTGACCCATATCGATGGGCAGCGATGCCTCGAAAGCTTCTTGTATCTCCTTGGTGTACTCGATGAAGAAACGGAAGGTGAAGATATACGTCAGACAGAAGCCGAAATACCAGCCGGTACCTATCTTCTCTGGCATCCGTTTGTGTAGTGTCCACATGATGAA
>ONCJ01000027.1 GCA_900316295.1 uncultured Prevotella sp. | reverse complement strand
TTCTACCCAAGACAACGCCATCAAAACAACAGCGCCGCCTCGCTTCTTGTACTACTTCTCTGCTTATGTAAATCTATTCAAAGAACGACTCTTTTTTAACGCTCCGAGAGGGTCACCTTTCAAAAGCGGATGCAAAGGTATGCTTTTCCAACAAACCAACCAAACAATTATTGGAAAAAATTTCAAAATTAACATTCGTTTAAGATTTAGCGTTGATCTATATCAAATACAAGAATAGTATACATTATTTATATATATAAGAACTCACGCTATTCCGAATATAGATTTTTTGTATAATCCGACCAAGAAAACATTTTATTCCTATTAAGAATACTTTGTAATCCGATTTAGAAAAAAAGTTTTTCTTTGTCAAATTGAAATAGAAAAAGCGAAGAGTTTTTTCGAATTTGTAGTTTAACAAGTTTAGTTGACTATCTATTCTATTGTCACTTTGCCACTTTTATTGCCACACGTAACTATTTATCTATCAGTGCATATGGCAGTATAGTGGCAACAAAGCAACAAAAAATACGAAAAATATTTTTGCATAAATGTTTTGCATATTTGCATAATAATGCATAATTTTGCACCTCGAAACGCATAATTATGTCAATATGAGAAATAAGAACAGTAGATTAGAGACGCTTAAGATTCTCATTTCCAGTCAGGAACTCTGCTCGCAAGAAGAAGTATTACAAGCTTTAGGCAAAGAGGGCTTTAAGTTGACACAGGCTACATTGAGCCGTGACTTAAAGCAGTTGAAAGTTGCAAAGGCGGCAAGCATGAATGGTAAATATGTATACGTATTACCAAACGAAACCATGTACAAACGTGTCACGTCGCCTCGCACCGCCCGTGAAATGCTTTTGATGACAGGATTCCTGTCTATCCACTTTACAGGAAATATGGGAGTCATCAAGACTCGTCCTGGCTATGCCAGCAGCATTGCTTACAACATAGACTCGAGTGATGCCCCCCAGATTCTTGGAACTATTGCTGGCGACGACACTATCTTTATAGCAATCAAGGAGGGTATACGTAATGAGGAAGTTATAGAGATACTATCTACGATAATACCAGACATAAAATATCCAGTCTGATTTTTATTACGAGCACTAATAATACATTATAATATTTATCAAGAAACTAATAAACAGAAATGAAAGACATCCAAGTGGTCGTTGCCGACGCATCACATGAGAAATACGTTGACACCATTTTAAAGACAATAGAGGATGCAGCCAAAATCCGCGGTACAGGTATTGCAAAACGCACACACGAATATCTGACTACAAAGATGAAGGAGGCAAAGGCTGTAATAGCTCTATGTGGCGATGAATTCGCCGGTTTTAGTTATATCGAGACATGGGGTAACAAGCATTACGTCACGACTTCTGGTCTGATTGTACATCCAGATTATCGTGGCTTAGGTTTAGCAAAAAAAATAAAGGACATGACCTTTTCACTGGCTCGTACCCGTTGGCCATTTGCTAAGATATTCTCTCTGACGAGTGGCGCTGCCGTGATGGCCATGAACACCCAATTAGGTTATAAGCCAGTTACTTTTGCTGACCTTACTGATGACGAGGCTTTCTGGCGTGGGTGCGAAGGTTGCATAAATGTTGACGTACTGCATCGTACAGGCAGGAAATATTGTATATGTACCGCCATGCTCTATGACCCCACCGAGCATCTTCCGGCAAAGATACCAGACGATGTGATAGAGCGAATTCGCAAGATTGACGGTAAAGACAGTAAGATGAAAGCAAAAAATTGAATTAGAATAACAGAAAGGAAAAAGAATATGAGCAAAAAGAAAGTAGTAGTAGCATTCTCTGGTGGACTGGACACCAGCTACACCGTAATGAAACTAGCCAAGGAAGGCTATGAGGTATATGCAGCATGTGCCAACACGGGCGGATTCAGTGCTGAGCAGCTTAAGACCAACGAAGAGAACGCCTACAAGCTGGGTGCAGTGAAGTATGTCACTCTGGACGTAACACACGAGTATTACGAAAAGTCCCTGAAGTACATGATCTTCGGCAATGTGCTTAGGAACAACTGCTATCCCATTTCAGTTTCTTCAGAGCGAATCTTCCAAGCTATCGCCATAGCACGCTATGCCAATGAGATAGGTGCCGATGCCATAGCACATGGCTCTACTGGTGCTGGCAACGACCAGATACGCTTCGACATGACCTTCCTTGTGATGGCGCCAGGAGTTGAAATCATCACCTTGACACGTGACAAGAAGCTGACACGTAAAGAAGAGGTAGATTACCTCAACGAGAACGGATTCTTCGCCGACTTCACTAAGCTCAAGTATTCATATAATGTAGGCATTTGGGGAACAAGCATTTGTGGCGGTGAACTTCTTGATCCGACACAAGGACTACCAGAAGAGGCTTATCTAAAGCACGTGACCGCCAAAGCTCCAGAAGCCACTCTGAAGATTACCTTTGAAAAAGGTGAGATAGTAGCCGTAAACGATGAGAAATTTGACGACAAGATCAAGGCAATACAGAAGATCGAAGAGGTTGGTGCGAGCTATGCTATAGGTCGCGACTGCAATGTCGGTGACACTATTATTGGCATTAAGGGACGAGTAGGATTCGAGGCTGCAGCTCCGAAACTCATCATCGAAGCCCACCGACTGTTGGAGAAGTCGACTTTGTCAAAATGGCAGCAGTATTGGAAAGACCAGGTAGCCAACTGGTATGGCATGTTCCTGCATGAGAGCCAGTATTTAGAGCCAGTAATGCCAGACATCGAAGCGATGCTTACATCATCACAGCGTCATGTCAATGGCACAGCCATACTGAAACTTCGTCCATACGGATTCGAAACCGTAGGAATTGACAGTAATGACGACCTTACGAAGTCGAAACTCGGAGAGTATGGTGAAACTCAGACTGGTTGGACCTCCGACGAGGCAAAGGGCTTCATCAAAGTATCGAGCACCCCACTGAGAGTATATTACGGCATACATAAAGACGAAAAAAGATGATAAGAGTTGGTATACTTGGCGCAGCTGGTTATACTGGCGGTGAGCTAATAAGACTTCTGATAAATCATCCCCAAGCAGAGATAGTCTTTGCTAATAGTGAGAGCAATGCAGGCAATGCTGTGAGTGATGTCCATGAAGGACTGTATGGTGAGACTGATCTTTGTTTCACAGATAAGATGCTGTTCGACAAAGTCGACGTAGTATTCTTCTGTTTTGGTCATGGCAAGAGTGAAGCTTTTCTTAAAGAACACTCGATTCCATCGGGTGTTAAGATTATAGATATGGCTCAAGACTTCCGTATCAAGGGAGACCACGATTACGTATACGGACTGCCCGAGATACATCGCGAGACAATCAGTAAAGCACAGCATCTCGCCAACCCTGGATGCTTTGCCACCTGCATACAACTTGGTCTGCTGCCAGCCGCCAAGATGGGTCTTATCACTGACGACGTGATGGTCAACGGGATCACGGGTTCTACAGGAGCAGGACAAAAGCCTGGCAGCACGACACATTTCTCATGGCGTAACAACAATATGAGCACATACAAAGCATTCACCCATCAGCACCTGTATGAGATATGTCAAAGTCTTAACGAGGTTCGTCCAGGTGAAGCACCTGTTATCTCATCGCCCATCACCGAAGGTTCGTCACCAAGCATTGATTTCATCCCCTATCGTGGCGATTTTGCCCGAGGCATCTTTGTGACAGAAGTAGTAAAGACCGACAAGCCCATTGACGAAATCGTGGCATACTACAAAGGGTTCTATAAAGACGCCTCCTTCACCCATTACATTGACAAAGACATTAACATGAAACAGGTTGTTAATACCAACAAATGTCTTATTCATTGTGAGAAATATGGTGACAAGCTCATGATTACGTCTACTATCGACAATCTACTGAAGGGCGCTGTCGGTCAGGCCGTTCAGAACATGAACATCATGTTTGGCATCGACGAGACTGCAGGGCTTAAGCTGAAAGCAAGTGCGTTTTAAGCAATTGACAACTGATAATTGATAATTATGAAACTATTTGATGTATATCCGCTCTTCGATGTAAACATTGTCAAGGGCAAAGGTTGTAAAGTCTGGGACGACAAGGGTCAGGAATACCTCGACCTGTATGGTGGTCATGCTGTGATAAGCATAGGCCATTCCCATCCACATTATATAGAAAAGGTGACAGACCAATTGAGTAAGATAGGTTTCTACTCCAATTCGGTTATCAATAAGCTGCAATCAGAACTGGCTGAGCGTCTCGGTCACATCAGTGGCTATGACGACTATCAACTATTCCTTATCAACAGTGGTGCCGAAGCCAATGAGAATGCGCTGAAGCTAGCATCTTTCACCAACGGACGTACCCGTGTCTTGTCTGCAGAGAAAGCCTTTCACGGCAGGACGAGTCTGGCAGTAGAGGTCACCAACAACCCAAAGATAATTGCGCCTATCAACGACAATGGTCATGTCACCTACCTGCCACTAAACGACCTGTCGGCATGGGAGTCAGAGTTAGCAAAGGGTGACGTATGCGCAGTAATACTGGAGTGTATTCAAGGTGTTGGCGGCATCAAGCTCGCCACTAAAGAATTTGCTCAAGGTCTTGCAGCCGCTTGCAAAAAATATGGTACTGTACTCATCTGCGACGAGATACAATGCGGCTATGGACGTAGCGGAAAATTCTTTGCCCACCAATGGCTCGACATCCGTCCCGACATCATCACCGTGGCAAAAGGCATAGCCAATGGCTTCCCGATGGGTGGCGTATTGATTTCTCCTGAATTCACACCAGTCTACGGACAGTTGGGCACCACTTTTGGCGGCAATCACCTCGCCTGTGCCGCAGCACTCGCTGTGCTTGATGTTTTCGAACATGAACATCTGGTAGAGAATGCCAACGAAGTGGGGTCATACCTCATAGAGCAACTCAAGACCCTACAAAAAAGTAACAAACATATCACCGACGTACGCGGACGAGGACTGATGATAGGCATCGACCTTGACATCCCTCACAAAGATGTACGTCAACCACTTATCTATCAAGAGTTCTGCTTCACAGGCTGTGCTGGCACTAATGTCCTGCGTCTCCTTCCACCACTTTGCCTAAGCAGGAATGATGCTGACGAATTCATCAAACGATTTACAAAAGTATTATCACAACTATGAAAATCACGTTAATTGGAGCTGGCGCCATGGGTGGTGCTACCGCAGAAGGGCTCATAAAGGGAAAGACATTCAAGAACGAGGACATCACTGTCAGCGATCCGTCAAAGGAAGTCCTGAATCGTTTTGCCGGCACAGGAGTAAAAGTTACAAACGACAATGTCAAGGCAATTGATGGTGCTGATGTGGTATGCGTATGTGTAAAGCCATGGCTCGTACAGAAAGTACTGGAGGAACTATGTCCTTCATTTGACGCCGAAAAACAAATACTTATCGTTATAGCGGCAGGAGTATCATCTAAGAACATCTACGAATGGATGCCATCACAACCCGCATTGTTTCTCGTGATACCAAATATCGCCATCGCACAAATGGAGTCGATGACATTTATGGTACCCGTTGGAGCCAATGAGAAACAGACAACAACCATCAAGGAAGTCTTCGATGAAATGGGCAAAACGGTCATCACCGACGAGAAACATCTGGCTGCAGGCACCACACTTGCTTCGTGTGGTATAGCATACGCCATGCGTTATATTCGCGCTGCTTCTGAAGGTGGTGTAGAACTTGGATTCAAGGCTGACGATGCCAAGAAGATTGTCATGCAGACTATGGAAGGAGCAGTAAGCCTGTTAGAAGCCAGCGGACTACATCCCGAGGCTGCCATAGACTTAGTAACAACTCCTGGTGGAGTGACCATAAAGGGGCTCAATGAGATGGAACATGCTGGTTTCACCTCAGCAGTAATACGCGGACTGAAAGCAGGAGCGTCAAAGAATTGATAATTGATAATTGACAATTGATAATTAAAGACATAAAATGACAGAAAAGAAACTATTACTGGGTGACGAGGCGATAGCACTTGGAGCTATCCACGCTGGTTTGTCGGGTGTATATGCCTATCCTGGCACACCATCGACGGAGATCACCGAATTTATACAGGGCAACAAGATTGCCAGCGAGCGAGGCATCCACAGCCGTTGGGCAACCAATGAGAAGACTGCTATGGAAGCTGCACTTGGAATGTCCTACATGGGCAAACGAGCACTGGTATGTATGAAACACGTCGGACTGAACGTTTGTGCCGACCCCTTCGTCAACTCAGGTATGACTGGAGTCAACGGAGGTGTCGTAGTTTTGGTAGCAGACGACCCTTCGATGCATTCTTCACAAGACGAGCAGGACAGTCGCTTCTATGGCAAGTTTGCTATGATTCCTACGTTTGAGCCAAGTTCACAACAAGAAGCCTACGACATGATGGCTGTAGCATTTGAATATTCTGAACAGCAGAAACTACCAGTATTAATGCGTGTCACTACCCGTATGGCTCACTCACGTGCAGTAGTCAACGTAGCGACTGAGGCTCAACAGGAGAAGCCACTCAACTATGATGCCATAGCCGCCAACTGGGTATTACTGCCAGCCAATGCTCGTAAGCGTAACGATGCAGTGACTACCCAACAGGCTACACTCGAGGAAGACGCAGCCAACTCCACATATAACAATTATATTGACGGAAAAGACCATTCTCTCGGTATCATTGCCAGCGGAATAGCATACAACTACGTCAACGAGTGCTTCCCTGAAGGTAGTCCATATCCCATACTGAAAATCTCTCAGTATCCTCTGCCAAAGAAGTTGGTACGTCGCATTATGAACGATTGTGCGAAAGTGCTCATCGTAGAAGAAGGACAACCATTCATCGAGGATATGGTACGTGGTGTCTCAGAGCTCCCATCCAACATCCTTGGACGTCTTACTGGAGAACTGCCACGAACAGGCGAACTTAATCCAGACATCGTAAAGAAAGCACTCGGCATAGAGAGCAGTCAGAGCTATGCCCCATGCGAAAACGTCGTACCACGTCCACCTGCGCTCTGTCAAGGTTGTGGTCACAGAGACGTATACACCGCTTTGAACGAAGTATTGCGTGAGTATGACAATGCTCGTGTATTCGGCGACATCGGATGTTACACATTAGGATTCCTGCCACCATTCCATGCCATTCACTCATGTGTAGACATGGGTGCCAGCATCACCATGGCAAAGGGAGCTGCAGACGCAGGACAATGGCCTGCGGTAGCTATCATCGGCGACTCCACCTTCACCCATAGCGGTATGACAGGACTCCTCGATGCCATCAACGAGAATGCTAATATCACCGTCATCATAAGTGATAATCTCACCACGGGAATGACAGGAGGACAAGACTCAGCAGGTACCAACAAGTTTGAAGCTATCTGTCGCGGATTAGGACTCCCTGACGAGCATCTGCACGTAGTGGTTCCACTCCCCAAAAACATGCCTGAGATAACTCGCATCATACGTGAGGAGATCAATTATAAGGGCACAAGCGTTATTATTCCAAGGAGAGAGTGTATACAGACTCTCAGAAGACATCTGAAACAGCAAAAAGCACAGGAGAAGAAGTAATGAAGACAGATATTATTCTATGTGGTGTAGGAGGACAGGGCATCCTCTCTATCGCCACAATCATCGGCGAGGCAGCCATGAACGAAAATCTTTATATCAAGCAAGCAGAGGTACACGGTATGTCTCAGCGTGGCGGCGACGTTCAGAGCAACCTGCGCATCTCGTCCGAGCCCATCCACAGTGACCTCATAGCCCTTGGCAGTGCCGACGTCATTATCTCAATGGAGCCAATGGAGGCTCTGCGCTATCTCCCTTACCTCAAGCAGGAAGGATGGATAATCACCAGCAGCACACCATTTGTCAACATACCCAACTATCCCAAGTTGGACACCGTGATGGCAGACCTTAACGCACTGCCTAACGTAGTAGCTATAGACATTGAGAAATTGGCTAAGGACAATGGCGTTCCCCGCTCAGCCAACGTCATCCTGCTCGGTGCAGCGCAGAAGGCGCTTGGTATTGAGTACGACAAGTTAGAAGAAGCCATCCGCCGTGTATTCGGCAGAAAAGGCGATGCCGTGGTTGAGGCAAACATCAAGGCTTTAGCTTTGGGGAGGAAGCAGTCATGAACACTCCTATTAGCAAAGCACTGGTTGACGGTCTGATCAGTAAGTTTGGCATTCAGGATTTTGCCAAGGCCACCATCCGTGAAGTAAAACAAGTGGCGGCATTCGCTGAAAAAGAGTCGGGCACTGAGTTCATCAAGATGGAAATGGGTATTCCTGGACTACCTGCCGCAAAGGTAGGCGTTAATGCTCAGATCAAATCTCTGCAGGACGGCATTGCCAATCTCTATCCAGACATACAAGGACTTCCCGAACTGAAGCAGCAAGCATCGCGTTTTGTCAAGGCATTCATCAACGTTGACATCAACCCCGAGGGCTGCGTACCCGTATGCGGCAGCATGCAGGGCACCTTCGCATCATTTCTCACCTGCTCACAAGCAGACAAGAAGAAAGACACCGTGCTATTCATCGACCCAGGCTTCCCTGTTCAAAAGATGCAGCTACAGGTACAGGGAGTAAAGTATGAGACCTTCGATGTCTACGACTACCGCGGCGAGAAACTGCGAAACAAGCTGGAAAGCTATCTCTCTAACGGTAACATCTGCGCTATCGTATACAGCAATCCCAACAATCCCGCATGGATATGTATGACTGACGACGAACTGCGTATCATTGGCGACCTTGCCAATAAATATGATGTCATCATCATGGAAGACCTTGCCTACTTTGCCATGGACTTCCGCCAGGACCTGAGTACTCCTTTCCAAGCGCCCTATCAGCCCAGTGTAGCCCACTATACTGACAATTACATACTGCTCATCAGCGGCAGCAAGGCATTCAGCTATGCCGGCGAACGCATTGGTGTGACATGTATCAGCAACCATCTGTTCCATCGTCACTATGACGATCTTAGTGCACGCTACGAAGGACTGCCCTTCGGACTGGTATTCTCCACACGTATGCTATATGCCCTGTCGTCGGGTACCAGCCACAGCGCACAACATGCCATGGCAGCCATGCTCAAGGCAGCATGCGACGGCGAGTACAACTTCCGCAACGAAATTATTGTCTATGGTCAACGAGCACATAAGCTGAAAGAGATATTCAAGCGTCACAACTTCTATATCGTATATGACAAAGACCAAGATCAGCCCATCGCTGACGGATTCTATTTCACCATAGGCTACCCTGGTATGACCAGCGGTCAACTGGCTCACGAGCTGATGTATTACGGAGTCTCTGCCATCTGCCTTATCACCACAGGCAGCCATCAGGAAGGTCTGCGTGTATGCACATCCTTCATTCAGGATCACCAGTACAAACAACTCGACGAACGGATGGCCATTTTTGCCAAGAACAACCCCGTATAGACGCTACATTGTGTCAAATGTGAAAAACAAAGCTAATAACAAATAAACAAAAACAGGATAATGAAACATTTACTTGCCATCGTAATGCTGTGTTATAGCACGTCACTCATGGCACAATCAAAGCTATTGTCCGACAAGGACATGGAGTGGGTCAACACTATCAAGGAACATGTCTCCATCAATGGTTACGCACACGCAGGCTATGCCTATAGCGACGCTAATGGCAAGACGAAGAGCGACTTCAACCTGAAGCGGACGCTGCTATGGGCAAAAGTTAAAGTCACCGACCGACTGACCGCCCTCTTCATGCACGACTTCAACAGCGAGGTACAAGAGTATTGGGCAGACTATCGTGTGACCAACAACGATGCTCTGCATGTCAAGTTCGGACAGTTCAAAAACTCCCTTTCCATCGAGAACCCTCTGTCTCCTGTCTATCTGGAGCTCGTCGACGTTTGTTCTCAGTCGGTCACCTGCTATTCTGGCTGCTACGACCCGCTGTACGGTCTAAACTATGGTCGTGACATCGGTCTGGAGATATATGGTAATCTGTTCGACAACCACATACGCTATGAGCTGGAGGTGATGAACGGGCAAGGTATCAACACACGTGACGGCAATAGCGACAAAGACGTTATCGCAAGAGTAGAATATAAGCCCATCAAGGAACTACGTCTCGTGGTTAGCGGACAGAAAGGTCGTGGACATGCAGTAGGTACAGCCGCATGGAACCCTGACATCAAGGAGGGTGACAACTATCGTCGCGATCGTATCACAGCAGGTTTCGAATGGAAAAGCGGTCAGTATGCACCTGGACCACACAAGGAGGCACGCCCCATCAGCATACGTGCCGAATATCTTGCTGGCAAGGATGGTAAGGTGGACAGCCAAGGAGCCTACGCCACTACCACCGTTCCAGTATATAAAGGTATAGATATTGTCGGTTCCATCGACTATTTCGATCGTAACACCGACATGGACTATCGTCAGACACAAGCCACCACAGGTGTACAGTACTGGTTCTACAAGAAGTGTCGCCTACAACTACAGTATACCCGCACATGGAGCGAGTACCAGAAGGACTACAACTGGCTACAGGCCCAGCTACAGTTAGCATTTTAACTTCAACATCGTGATAACGGAATGCCGGAATAACGAAAGAAAAACAAAATTACCAAATAAACTATGTTCATAAAGATCTTCCTCACCATCATATTCCTTACAGTCATGATTGCCGTAGGAATATACAGTCGCAAGCAGGCAAGTAGCGTCGACGGTTTTGTTCTCGGAGGTCGCTCCGTAGGTCCGTGGCTCACAGCTTTTGCTTATGGTACAAGCTACTTCTCCGCAGTAGTCTTCGTAGGCTATGCCGGACAGTTCGGATGGAAATACGGACTTTCATCTACATGGATAGGCATCGGCAATGCCATCATCGGTTCGTTACTGGCATGGATCATTCTCGGCAGACGCACTAAGCTGATGACCCAGCATATTGAGAGCCGCACCATGCCGGATTTCTTCGGTACACGTTTCTCCGATCAGGGACTACGTGTCACCGCCTCTGTCATCGCTTTCGTATTCCTCATTCCCTATACCGCCGGAGTCTATAAGGGCATCTCCACCCTCTTCGAAATGGGATTCGGCATACCATACGAATATTGTGTCATCATCATGGCGATACTCACAGCCATATATGTCATCCTCGGAGGATACAAGGCCACAGCCATGAACGACTTCATACAGGGCATCATCATGCTCTTTGGCATCATCGCCATCATAGCTGCCGTGCTCAACCAGCAGGGAGGACTCACCATGGCTGTAGATAAGTTGGCACAGATACCTGCCGATGGCACCCCCACTGTTAATGGCGGCTTCGCCACGCTCTTCGGTCCCGACCCATGGAACCTGCTCGGTGTAGTCATACTCACGTCGCTCGGCACATGGGGACTGCCTCAGATGGTGGGAAAATTCTATTCCATCACTGACGAAGATGCTATCCGTCGCGGCACCATAATTTCCACAATCTTCGCTCTCATCGTAGCTGGAGGCTGCTATTTCCTCGGTGGATTCGGCAGATTGTTCGGCACACCGCCCACCCTTCCCAATGGCAAGTTAGCATTTGACAGCATCGTTCCGTCGATGCTCACTACCCTACCCGACGTACTAATAGCCCTCGTTGTATTGCTTGTATTGTCGGCAAGCATGTCCACCCTGGCTTCACTTGTGCTCACCTCGTCCAGCACCATGACCCTCGACCTAATCTATCGTGACAAGAAGTCGCTGCCTGGCGAGGTAGAGGAAGGCGCCATCGACGACATGGTATCTGAGCATATTGAGCGCAGAAAGGTCGTAGTGATGCGCGTACTCATCGTCTTCTTCATCGTCATCTCACTGATGATTGCTCTCAACCCACCAACATTCATCGCCCAGCTCATGGGCATCTCGTGGGGAGCACTTGCCGGAGCCTTCCTCGCTCCCTTCATGCTCGGACTCTACTGGCGTGGTGTCACCACCGCCTCTGTGTGGGCATGCTTTGCATGGGGCGTAGGCATCACCGTTGTCAATATGCTCGTAGGCAACCCTATCAACCCTATCAACTGCGGTGCCATCGCCATGCTTGGCGGCTTCCCTGTGGTATGGATAGTCAGCATCGTAACTCCAAAAATGAACAAACAGACTGTCGATAGCATATTCAAGTGCTACGAATAAAATTTCAGACACCACATTACTACGGGGGCATCTTTGAAAAAAGGTGCTCCCGTAGATATTTTATAAGCATAATACACATTTTTCATGCAATCATTTGCAACTATGATAGAAAGTGTTTATCTTTGCCACCTATATTAACAAACTGCTAAAATTATGACAAGAAAAACCATTTGGATGATGGCCGCTTTGTTTTGTGTCGGCAGCCTCATGATATTTACTTCATGTTCCGATGATGACGACAACTATTCAGATCCCAACAAACAGATCGAGGAGCAACTCAAAAAAATGACCTTGCGCGAGAAGGTAGGTCAGATGTTCTACATAAGACCCGAGGCGTTAGATCCGTCACTCCATTGGAGCACAAACGATGACCTTGTGGAAATATCGTTGCAAGAGGTTAACGACAAAATGGCCACCACAAACAAGAAATACCCTGTAGGAGGCATCATACTCTATGCACACAACATCAAGGATGAAGCACAGCTATCCACATTCATCTCACAGATACGCAACCTGAATGGACATCCTCTGCTATGCATCGATGAGGAAGGCGGTCGCGTAGCACGTATCGCCAACAACAGCAACTTCTCTGTAAAGAAATACGAGTCTATGGGCGCCATTGGTGCAACGGGCGACCCTGCAAATGCTTACGAATGTGGCAATACTATAGGAACCTACCTTCACCACTACGGATTTGACATTGACTTCGCACCAGTAGCCGATGTCAATACTAACCCGGAGAACATTGTCATAGGTGCACGTGCCTTCTCTGACAATCCTCAGACGGCAGCACCAATGGTAACCAACTATCTGCAAGGACTCAAAGACGCAGGAGTCACTGGGTGCATCAAGCACTTCCCAGGTCACGGCGACACCAAAAACGACACCCACTTTGGCTACGCACAGAGCATGAAGACATGGACTGAGATGCAATCGTGCGAGATGATTACATTCAAGGCTGGCATCCAATGGGGTTGCCAACTAATCATGACTGCCCACATAGCAGTTCCAAACGTAACGGGTTTGAATATTCCATCCACCATGTCGAGCATGATTCTGCAGGATAAGCTACGCAAAGAACTGGGCTATCAAAACATCATCATCACCGACGCAATGGAGATGGGAGCTATAACCCAGCAGTATAGCAACAGCGAAGCAGCTATAGGCAGCATACTGGCGGGAGTTGACATAGTACTTGGTCCTCAGAACTTCACTGAAGCCTTCGACGCTGTAATTGCAGCAGTAGACAAAGGCATCATAACCGAGGAACGCATCAACCAAAGTGTACGCCGCATTCTGAAACTCAAGGCCGCCATGAAATAAAAGTCTGCAAAAATAGACAAAAGTATATTATTTTGCTAAAATAACGACAATTTGCATTGTGATATGTGGCATTTATTTACTTTTAGATAAGATATTTTATTCAGAAAAACTCAAATAAATTTGGCTTTTCACTCACTTAATCGTATCTTTGCATCTTGAAGTGAACTAAAAACAAGAAAACATAGCACCATATCATGATTTGGAATCCTAACAAAGAGTGCATGAGTCGCGACGAACGCGCAGCACTTCAAGGCAAGAGACTACACAAGATCGTATCATATGTATACCATAACGTACCGTTCTATCGGCACAAGATGCAGGAGATGGACGTACGTCCCGATGACATCCAGACGATAGAGGACATCACCAAGCTGCCCTTCACCACAAAGAAAGACCTGCGCGACAACTATCCTTTCGGACTGCAGGCAGCTCCTCAGAGCGAGATAATACGCATACATGCGTCCAGCGGAACGACGGGCAACCCTACGATTGTGGGATATACACGCAAGGACATCGGTGTATGGAGTGAGTGTATGGCACGCTGCCTCACGGCATTTGGAGTGAGCCGCAACGACATCTTCTCCGTAAGCTACGGCTATGGACTATTCACTGGTGGACTGGGAGCCCACTATGGCGTAGAGCAGATAGGCGCGTCTGTGGTACCTGCATCAACAGGAAACACCGAGAAACACCTGAAGCTGATACGCGACCTTGGCATCACCGGTATAGCATGCACACCGTCATACGCCCTCTATCTGGCTGAGACGATGGACAAGATGGGTATCAGCAAGGATCAGATCAAGTTACGTGTAGGCGCATTCGGAGCTGAGCCGTGGACCGAGAACATGCGAAAGGAAATTCAAGAGCGTCTGGGACTGAAAGGCTATAACATCTACGGTTTGTCAGAGGTGATGGGACCAAGTGTCAGCTACGAGTGTCAGGAACAGAACGGATCACATATCAACGAAGACCACTTCTACCCCGAGATTATCAACCCCGTGACATTGGAAAACCTGCCTGTAGGTCAAACTGGCGAACTGGTGTTCACCACCTTAACCAAAGAAGGTATGCCTGTGCTGCGCTATCGCACACGCGACCTCTGCTCACTACTGCCTGGTGAGTGCGGATGTGGCAGAACCAACATACGCATGGGACGCATCGAGGGACGCTCAGACGACATGCTCATCATCCGTGGTATCAACGTCTTCCCATCACAGGTAGAGAGCGTAGTACTGTCGATGAAGGAGTTTGCACCACGCTACATGTTGGTAGTGGACCGCGTGAACAATCTCGACACCCTGCAAGTACAGGTAGAGCTGCGTCAGGAATACTTCACCGGCACATTCGACACGCCTGCCGCCATTGCAGCATTAGAGAAGAAACTGGCAGCCAAACTGAAGAGCGTGCTGAGCATCAGCGCCAAGGTACAGCTTAAGGCTCCTAACACCATAGAGCGCAGTCAGGGTAAGAGCGCACATGTGATAGACAACCGAAAACTATAATAACGGAAATAAGTTCGGCAAAAACAACAAGATAACTAACAAAACAACAAACACAAAAGAAACAATGTATTCTCCCTTTTTCAACCCCGACATAGAGACTATGCCACGCCAGGAGCTGGAACAGCTACAGCTGGAGCGTCTCAAGTCGACCGTAAAACACTGTATGTACTCTCCGTTCTATCAGGAGAAATTCAAAGAGTTAGGCATTACGCCCGATGACATAAAGACTCTCGATGACGTACGCAAGCTACCCTTCACCACCAAGGAAGACTTGCGCGAGAACTATCCGTTCGGCATCTGCTGTGTGCCCATGAAAGAATGTGTGCGACTGCACTCGTCCAGCGGTACCACAGGCAACCCTACCGTGGTACTCCACACACAGAAGGACCTTGACGAATGGGCCAATGCCGTAGCCCGCTGTCTGTGGATGGTGGGTAGCCGTCCTGAGGATGTCTTCCAGAACTCTGCCGGCTACGGTATGTTCACCGCTGGACTGGGTTTTCAATATGGTGCCGAGAAGGTGGGAATGCTCACCGTGCCCGCTGCAGCAGGCAACACGACACGGCAGATCAAGTTCATCAAGGACTTCGGGACAAGTGTCCTTCATGCCATTCCCAGCTATGCCTCACGCATCTATGAGGTAATGAAGGAGGAAGGTGTGGACCCTCGCAAAGATACGAAACTGCGTGTACTGTGCATCGGTGCCGAACCACATAGCGAGGAACAACGCAAACGTATTGAAGAAAACCTCGGCGTGAAAGCCTACAACTCCTATGGCATCTCAGAGATGATGGGACCAGGTGTAGCCTTCGAATGTCAGGAACAGAACGGTCTACACATCTGGGAAGACTACTTCATCGTGGAGATAATCGATCCTGTAACACTGGAGCCCCTACCCGACGGTGAACTGGGCGAGCTCGTGCTGACCACTATCAACCGTGAGGGAATGCCACTACTGCGCTACCGCACACGCGACCTGACACGCATCATCTCGGGCGACTGTCCCTGTGGCCGCACTCACAAGCGTCTGGCTCGCCTGCAGGGGCGTTCTGACGACATGATCATCCTGAAGGGTGTCAATATATTCCCGATACAGATAGAGAAGATTCTTCTGAAGTTCAAAGAGTTGAGCACCGACTATCTCATCACCCTCGAGTCACAAAAGAACGGTGACACCATGACTATCGACGTAGAACTAAGCCAGCTCTTTACCGACGACTACAAGCGTCTGCAGCAATTGGAGAAAGACATCACCCGACAACTGAAGGACGAGATACTCATCACGCCAAAGGTACGCCTCGTACCAAAGGGTACCCTACAAGTCTCTGACGAGAAGAAAGCTGTACGCGTGAAGGATCTGAGGAAACTTTTTTAAAGGTAAAAGAGTAAAAAAGGAAAGCTCTACAAATAGAAAAAATTGTAAATCTGTAAATTGAAAATAGCCATGACAATCAACCAACTTTCCATTTTCATTGAGAACAGGGCAGGCACACTCGTAAAAGTGCTCGACATCCTGAAGCAGTCAAGCATACAGATCGTTGCATCTACCATCGCCGACACTGCGGAGTATGGCATCTACCGTCTGATCTGCAGCGAACCTGCACGTGCCTACCAAGAGTTGAAGAGCGCTGGAGTAGCAGTAGCTCTCTCTGACGTGTTCGCACTCGAGCTCGACAACGAGCCTGGCTGCGCCGCCGATGCCATCCGTTCCATCAGCGATGCTGGCATTGGTATCACATATATGTATACCTTCCTGCTCAATGGCAAGGGCATACTCATCTTCCGTACCGAAGATACCGAGAAGGCCCGTGAGACCATTATCCTGAACAACCTGAAGTTCATCGCAGAGAAAGACCTCTCTAAGTGGGCATAGAGGACAACGTCCTCCTCCTTGTCCACGTCACTTATCACTTTGATGTGGGTATATTTGTCACGCCCTTGCGATAGCCACTGGAGGTGAAGACAGCCACTGTGTTGCCTTCTTCGTCAGTGACTATCACCTCGGCATAAGGCAGTTTGTGATGGTTCACTATCTCGTGAGCCTCAGCATATACATACCCAGACTTCACAGACTTGACGAAGGTGA
The DNA here is from genome assembly GCA_900316295.1 of uncultured Prevotella sp. Taxonomy (GTDB): domain Bacteria; phylum Bacteroidota; class Bacteroidia; order Bacteroidales; family Bacteroidaceae; genus Prevotella. The sequence goes on along the minus strand of ONCJ01000027.1, from coordinate 19,181 downwards.
TGTTCGAACTGGTCGACACCGTTAGGACATTATGACTATTTACTGCCGCCGCAAAGGCGAGGTCGGCGAGGGTGAAGATGGCGCCTCCCTGACAGAAGCCACCGCCATTAAGATGCTCTGGAGTAATGAGCATGCGTGCCCTACCATATCCCTCCTTAACTTCCAACAGTTCTATACCAGCATTCATCGCAAAGCGATCACCCTTGAAAAATTCTATCAAATCCAACATCTTTTTTTGCCTTTTTGTTTACCCGTGGGTGCAAAAGTAGTAAAAAAGCTACAAAAAGACACATTTTCTTTGGTTTATCCTACAAATAGCTGTAATTTTGCACCTTGAAACAAAAACAGCAACAACAATTACAGCAGACACTTTCCCACGAAGTGGATGCTACTGAAAAGAAAGCATTATATTATGGAAGAGCAGATCAAACAGATTGGCGAACGACTGAAGGGACTGCGTGACGTCCTGGACCTCACAGCACAAGAGGTGGCTGACACATGCGACATCTCGTTGGAGAAGTATGAACGAATAGAGCGTGGAGAGGTGGACATCACCATCTCAAACCTAATGAAGATTGCCAAGAAATACGGTGTCAGCGCCGACGTTCTGATGTTTGGCGAGGAGCCTAAGATGCGTTCCTATTATGTCACACGCAAGGGGCAGGGGCTGAGCGTAGAGCGCACCAAGGCATACAAGTACCAAAGTCTCGCCGCGGGATTCCAGAACCGTAAGGCTGAGGCATTCATAGTCACCGTAGAACCAAAGCCCGAAGCTCATACCATATATAAGAACACTCACCCAGGACAAGAGTTCAACATGGTACTGGAGGGCGAGATGGAACTCTATATTGGCGGAAAGACCATTATCCTGCAAGAGGGTGATAGTATTTATTTCGACTCCACACAGCCTCATGGCATGATGGCTCGCGGCAATAAGGAAGTGAAGTTCTTTGCATTTACAGTGGAGTGAGTTTTTGGTTTTTAGTTTTTAGTTATGAGTTTTAAGAACTATGGTAGAAAGATTTTTGCGACAGACAACCTTCTCGTCTGTTAAGGATTACAATAAGAACTTGGAGTTCATTATTCCAGATAATTTCAACTTCGCATACGACGTGATGGACGTTTGGGCTGAGGAGCAGCCCGACAAGCTGGCTATGCTATGGACCAGCGACCGAGGCGAAGAACGAAGATTTACCTTCGGTGAACTGAAAGAACAGACCGACCAGACGGCAAGCTACTTCCAGAGTCTCGGCATAAGTAAGGGCGACCCCGTGATGCTCATACTGAAGCGTCACTATCAGTGGTGGCTGTCCATGCTGGCACTGCATAAACTGGGAGCCGTAGCCATACCTGCCACCCACATGCTCACCAAGAAAGACATCGTATATCGCAATCAGCGTGCCAGCGTGAAGGCTATCGTGTGTGTCAACGACGAGTATGTCACCTCACAGATTGCCGCAGCGCTGCCTGACAGTCCGACGGTGAAGGCAGTCATTGCTGTCAATAGCGATGCTGAGGCAGACAAAGCCGCACCTGAAGGTTTTCATTGTTGGCAAGAGGAATGGAGCAAGGCTCCTGCATTTGTCCGTCCATCGGTAGCCAACGACAATGACGACACCATGCTGATGTACTTCACCAGCGGCACCAGCGGTGAACCTAAGATGGTAGCTCACGACTATCTATACGCCATGGGCCACCTGACGACAGGCGTCTTCTGGCACAACCTCAAGGCGGACAGCATCCACCTCACAGTGGCTGACACAGGATGGGGCAAAGCGGTCTGGGGCAAGTTCTATGGCCAATGGTTTGCAGGAGCCGTAGTATTCGTCTTCGACCATGAGAAATTCAATGCCGACACCCTACTCCGACAAATGGAGAAATACCACATCACGTCATTCTGCGCACCACCTACCATATACCGATTCATGGTGCGAGAGGATCTTTCCCGATACGACCTGTCATCGCTACGTTACTGCTGTACAGCTGGCGAGGCGCTCAACCCTGCTGTCTATGACAAGTTCAAGGCAGCCACAGGCATCTCCCTGATGGAAGGTTTCGGTCAGACTGAGACCACCATGACGCTCGGCACCTTCCCATGGATGCAGCCAAAACCAGGCTCTATGGGCATTCCTAACGCCCAGTATGACATTGACCTCGTGCGTGCCGACGGCTCCTCGTGCGAGGATGGTGAGAAAGGCGAGATCGTTATCAAAACCGACAAGCGCAAGCCTATCGGTCTGTTCAAGGAGTATTATCGTGATGCCGAGCTCACTCACGAGGCATGGCACGACGGAGTATACCACACTGGCGACATGGCATGGCGTGACGAAGACGGCTACTACTGGTTTGAGGGACGCATCGACGACGTCATCAAGTCCAGCGGCTACCGCATCGGTCCGTTCGAGGTAGAGTCGGCACTGATGACCCATCCTGCCGTAGTAGAGTGTGCCATCACTGGCGTACCCGACGACATACGAGGTATGGTGGTCAAGGCCACCGTCGTTCTCGGCAAGGAATGGAAAGACAAAGCTGGCGATGACCTCATCAAAGAGCTGCAACAGCATGTCAAGAAGACTACCGCACCATATAAATATCCACGTATCATCGAGTTTGTTGACGAACTGCCTAAGACCATCTCGGGCAAGATCAGGAGAGTGGAGATAAGGAAGAAGGACGGCGTATAGTGCTTAGTTCATAGTGCATAGCTCATAGTTCATAGTTAAGAATTTCTTTTGATGGAAAAACGCATAGTAATCAAAGTAGGAAGCAACGTACTGACACGCAAGGACGGCAAACTTGACGTCACCCGTATGTCAGCAATAGTCGACCAGATAGCCGAGCTCAGAGGCAAGGGCTATGAGGTGATACTCGTATCGTCGGGTGCCGTAGCATGCGGCAAGGGCGAGTTGCGAGTAGACAATCCACTCGACAGCGTGGAACAACGACAGTTGTATTCCGCTCTCGGACAAGTGAAGCTCATCGGACTCTACTACGACCTCTTCCGCGAGCACCACATCCATGTCGGTCAGGTGCTCACCATGAAGGAGAACTTCGAGCCAGGCGAACAGTATGACAACCAGCGCGCATGTATGAACGTGATGCTCGAGAATGGTGTACTGCCTATCGTCAACGAGAACGACACCGTGTCGGTAGCTGAGCTGATGTTCACCGATAACGACGAGCTCAGCGGACTCATCGCACAGATGATGCAGGCAGAGGAGCTGATTCTGCTTACCAATGTCGACGGCATATACAATGGTGATCCCAACGATCCGCATAGCCGAGTGATACCATCAGTATATTGGAATCGAGACATCAGCGACTATATCAGCGACGAGAAGAGCTCATTAGGACGTGGCGGCATGCTCTCCAAGAGCAACATCGCCCATCAGGTGGCAAATGCCGGCATCCGTGTTGTCATTGCCAACGGCAATCGTGACAACATCCTCATCGACCTCATTGAGAAACCTCTCGACGTGATGCATACAGAGTTTATACCAAAGAAATAATGGATCTACAACATACTTTCCAACAAGTAAAGCAAGCCAGCAAGCAGCTGGCACTCATCAGCGACATCCAGCGCAACGAGATACTTCTTGCCGTGGCTGACGCCATAATAGCAAAGAAAGACTTCCTACTCGAAGAGAACAGCAAAGACCTGGCACGCATGGACAAGAGCAACCCGCTCTACGACCGCCTGCTACTCACCGAGCAACGACTCGAAGGCATAGCCAGCGACATGCGTAACGTGGCATCGCTGCCATCGCCATTAGGTCACATTACAAAGGAGAAGACCCTGCCCAACGGACTCCGCCTGCGTCGTATCAGCGTACCCTTCGGAGTCATCGGTATGATTTATGAGGCACGCCCCAACGTCACCTTCGACGTTTTTTCATTATGTTTCAAGAGCGGTAACGCCTGCATCCTCAAGGGTGGCAAGGATGCCGACTTCTCCAACCGTGCCGCCGTCAGCATCATAAAGGAAGTACTCGACCACTACCAGTCAGTGCTCTTGCCCCTTGCCCCATGTCCCTTGCCCCTGCGAGAGACCATCGCCCTTCTCCCTGCCACCCACGAAGCCACAGCCGAACTGCTCAATGCCGTAGGCTACGTAGACCTCTGTATCCCGCGCGGCGGCAAGAAACTCATAGAGTTTGTACGCGACACAGCTCGCATACCCGTCATCGAGACCGGTGCGGGAGTAGTGCATGCATACTTTGACAAAGACGGTGACCTCGAGATGGGCAAGGCAATCATCAACAATGCCAAGACACGACGTGTCAGCGTATGCAACGCCCTTGACACCCTGCTCGTCCACAAAGACCGCATTGACGACCTGCCAGAGCTGCTCTCACCGATGGAAGGAAGAGTAGAGTTCTTCAAAAACGAAGTCGAGAGATACGACACCGAATTCATGGACTATAAGATGAATGTTGTCATCGTCGACTCCCTCGATGCAGCCATCAGCCACATCGCCCGTCACGGTAGCGGTCATAGCGAGTGTATCATCACCCAGAATGCCGAGGCAGCCCACACCTTCCAGCAGATGGTCGACGCCGCCTGCGTCTATTGGAACGCACCTACCAGCTTCACCGACGGTGCCCAGTTCGGTCTGGGAGCAGAGATAGGCATCAGCACCCAGAAGCTCGGCCCCCGCGGACCAATGGCTCTCGAGGAGATCACCACCTACAAATGGCTCATCGAGGGCGAAGGACAGGTGAGAGCGTAAACAGGAGGGCATGGAACTCGACAATCGCCCCTTCTGACACAATCGTGGTGGAGATGGTGGAGTTGTTTCTCACGCGCTCAAAGAAAAAATCAAAAATCAGTAGTATATAGTATATGTCTATTTATGATTTATTTTTAAAAAACAAGAGAAACATCTCCACCATCTCCACCCCACCCCGCCAATACGTCATCTATTTAGCATCAAAAGCACACGTATTGAACGGCAAGACGGCACGTATTGAAGGGCAAAAGGGCACGTATTGAACGTTTCCTGTTTCTTTGTCCGTTATCACAATCATACCATTACGAAGAGATAATTCTTTCGCTGATTCAATCACTAATGTTTGCTTTGCCCTTTTTCTGCGAAATTAAGAAAAAAATAAAGAAAAATCCATTTCTAAAATAAAAACCATCATTTTTTTGTTTTCCAAAAAGATTGTAATTATCTTTGCATCAGTAAATAACGTGACACAAGTTTTAAGCTAATTATCACATAAGGGATTATAAGCTATATAGGCTCATTTCGCTTAGCTTAGCTACATCGAAGTTTACTAATCACACCGCCCCGTAGTGTGAGCCCGCTGCGGGGCATTTCTAACAAAATAAATGAAAGGGTAAGGTTATGTTTTACTTTCCTCCGGAAATATGGATACTGGTTGTTGCAATCGCAATAGTGATGTTGATAAGCAGAGCGTCTAACAAGGCAACTAAGAGCGTTGAACGTTATGTCGTAGATGCTGCGGAGAGCGAAAAGAAACACGCTGAGCATCAACGTAAGATTCAGGAAGGGTATAACTCGTTTCTTTCCAATCCTAATGTTTCGGATGAGCGCAAACTGGCATTTATCCGAAAAAGAAAACGCAGAGAGAATCAGGCTGTCCTCTACACTATAGGAGGAGCCGCGTTATTTATTGTTGTTTGCCTACTTCTTGGCATTCTGATGGCACAGATTGTCTGATAAACGGGTATTTTCAATTTGTTTAGTTTTAACCTAATTATCATATAAGGGATTATAAGCTTTGGAGATTAGAATTTTGTTTGTACCTTTGCATCGCAGCATATCTCCCGAAAGGTAGAATGGCTGTGCCTAAAGTCACCCCATTATTCAAACGGGTGGCTTTTTTGTTTTAACCACTTATCATATAAGGAATTATAAGCATAACTTTAAAACACAATAAATTATGAGTATGTCAGAACCAAGAACGCCTGAAGAAAGGGAAAAGCAAGAATCAGCGGGACTGGTTCTTGATTCCAGGAAGTGAAACAGCTACAACATCAACTATCAAATAGCTTCAAATTACATTGCAATAAATTTGGATATTTCAAAAGTTATATATATATTTGCACCATAATTTATGATATATCTATAGTTATATGGACTTGTATATACAAACAAATGCCGCAATTATGCGACAGATTGGTTCAAAATTAAAGGAACTGAGGATTGAAAAGAATATGAAACAGAAGGAGCTTGCCGATGCAGCAGGAGTTTCTGTGTTTACTATCAGTTCCATTGAAAATGGCAAGACAACCTCCTTGCTTACTGTCATACAGTTGTTAAGAGCCCTTGAGCATTTAGACTATCTTGATTCCTTCTTCCAAGAAGAGTCTATAAGTCCTGTTGCATACGCAAAACTGATGAAGAATAATAAAAAGAAAGAAAGAGTGAAGTCATCGACAAGCATTATAAATAGCAAAGATTCAGAATGGTAACGTTAGCTTATATCAATATTTGGGGGCAAAGAGCTGGAGTCGTGATGTGGAATGAGAACACCGAGTCTGCCATATTTGAATATGAACCGTCTTTTGAGAGATTGGGCTTAAATTTGTCACCAATCTTGATGCCTTTAAAGCCACATCGTTCATATCAGTTTACATCCATATCAAAGGATACTTTCATGGGATTACCAGGACTATTGGCCGACGCCTTGCCTGATGCATATGGTAAGGCTCTGCTTGACAGATGGCTGGCAACTATTGGAAGATCTTTTGCCAATCCTGTTGAACGTCTGTGCTATCAAGGTAAAAGAAGTATGGGTGCATTGGAGTTTGAACCCGCACAGGACACTTTTTTGGAAAAGGACACAAAGATAGAGATAGACTCCCTAGTGGAGGTGGCACGCGAGGCTCTGAATCAGAAATCAAAACTTGATACGAATCTCAGCCAAGACCGAAAAGAAGCTCTTATCAACATTATCAAGGTGGGTACTTCTGCTGGTGGACAGAGAGCTAAAGCCGTCATTGCCTATAATGAAAAGACACAGGAAGTTCGTTCTGGACAAATAGATGCACCAGAGGGTTTTGAACACTGGTTGTTAAAACTGGATGGAGTGACGAATCACGAATTGGGCGACCCAAATTATTACGGATTGATTGAATATGCCTACTACCTGATGGCAAAAGATGCGGGAATAGACATGATGCCCTGCAAAATTCTTTCAGAGAATGGCAGGTCACATTTCATGACAAAGCGCTTTGATCGCATTGGAGGAAAGGAGAAACTCCACATGCAAACACTATGCGGATTAGCCCACTACGATTACAAAATGTTAAGGGCCTATTCGTACGAACAGGTATTCCAAGTGATGCGACAGTTAAGGTTGCCTTATTTTCAGGCAGAAGAGATGTTCAGAAGGATGGTATTCAATGTGGTGGCAAGGAATCAGGACGACCATACTAAAAATATTTCATTTTTGATGGACAAAACAGGGAAATGGAGACTGTCCCCAGCCTATGACATATCATGGTCGTATAATCCTGAAGGCCTATGGACATCGCAGCACCAAATGTCTATCAATAATAAGTGGACGGACTTTACGATGAGTGATCTTTTATCTGTAGCATCGTCAATGAATGTAAAAGCGCCACGCGAAATAATAGAAAAGACGATAGAAATTGTTGCTCACTGGCCAGATTATGCTATTCCATTAGAGATTCCAAAAGAAACTATTAGGGCAATTAACTCAACATTAATTACTCACTTATGATTCAAATCATACGGCACCTGCAACCTAACATCACCTTGCAGGGCGAATAATACAAGAAGCCTGAATAGCATTCATTTCATACAACCATGCCACCATTTTGTACAACAGACAGGAAAACGTTTGGGACATAGTTGAACCTGACTGCCGCACGTGAGCACGGAATCGCTCCTGCAGCAAACATAATGGCTCTGCAAACGAGGTCGTGTCTTTGACACGACCTCTTTGTGTTTTATACTTCTAAAGACTCAACGGAGTGTATGGCAAGCCCCAAACCTTAGCTACTGCCTCGTAGGTACACTTGCCTCCGACGATGTTCACACCACGTAACAGAGACTTGTCGTCGCGGCATGCCTGCTGCCATCCTTTGTCGGCAAGGGCGAGAGCATAACGCAGGGTGGCATTGGTGAGAGCTGTGGTAGAAGTGTTGGGTACGGCTCCTGGAATGTTGGCTACGGCATAGTGTACGATTCCGTCAATGATATAGATTGGTTCGCTATGGGTTGTGGGACGTGAAGTCTCGAAGCATCCCCCTTGGTCTATAGCAACGTCTACGAGCACAGTGCCAGGCTCCATCAGGCTGAGCATGTCACGGGTGATGAGCTTGGGTGCCGCATCGCCAGGGATGAGTACAGAGCCAATGACTACATCCACATCGGGCAGTTCCTTGCGGATGTTATGTTCAGAAGAATACAACGTGTGAACGTTGGCAGGTAGTTCGGCAGCAAGTTGCTTTAGGCGTGGCAGGCTCACATCGGAGATGGTGACATCAGCACCCATGCCGGCAGCGATGCGCGCGGCTGCCTCGCCCACGGTGCCACCGCCCAGTACCAGAACCTTCACAGGCTTCACTCCCGGCACTCCTGCCATAAGCTTGCCTTTGCCGCCCTTGGTCTTCTGCAGATAATAGGCACCGTTCTGTGTCGCCATGCGTCCTGCCACCTCACTCATGGGGATAAGCAGTGGTAGTGAGCGGTCATCCTTCTCCACCGTCTCATAAGCTATACACGTGGCACCGCTTTGCAGCATGGCATCAGTCAGCGGACGGTCGCATGCGAAGTGGAAGTATGTGAAGAGCACCTGTCCCTTGCGTATGAGTTTATACTCAGGCTCTATGGGTTCCTTAACCTTCACTATCATCTCGGCTTCAGCATATACGTCCTCGATGTTAGCCAGGATAGAGGCTCCAGCCCTCTTGTACTCATCATCGGAAAAGCCGCTGCCTTCTCCAGCAGTATGCTGTACGACCACGCTGTGTCCGTGCTTTACTAACTCGGCTACACCAGATGGTGTCATGCCCACTCGGTTCTCGTTGTTCTTGATTTCTTTTGGAATTCCTACTTTCATGGTATGTTGGGGTTAAGGGGGTTATCTGTTTGCAAAGATATTAAAAAAAAACGAAACAACAAACTTCTGTACACTAAAGAATAAAAATCATACTTTCATTTTGTATTGTCCTTTCTTAATTGTACTTTTGCAGACAAAAGAATATGTTGAGAGGAGTTAAAGGAGTTAAGGGAGTTAAAGGAGTTAAAGACGTTAGTCTTTTTCCTTGAATATTCCCTATAGGAGTAGAGATTTAAGAAGTAAAACATTTCTCTTGCCCCTTGCCCCTTCTTGCGCTCCGTAGGTGCTCAGGCGCTTCGCGGAGGTCTCCCTGCCCCTAAGGAAGCAGAGCTTCCGAAAGTTGAGCGAATGCGAAACTTAAATAAATATACAATATGAGAACATTTTTCAACGTAGAAGACCTGGGTGACCTCCGCAAGGCGCTCGCCGAGGCGCAAGAGATAAAAGCCAACCGTTACGGATACCAGCATCTGGGCAAGAACAAGACGCTGCTGATGATATTCTTCAACAACTCCCTGCGTACACGCCTCTCCACACAGAAGGCTGCAATGAATCTGGGCATGAATGTCATTGTGCTTGATGTGAATGCCGGAGCATGGAAACTGGAGACTGAGCGCGGAGTAATCATGGATGGCGACAAGAGTGAGCATCTGCTGGAGGCAATACCAGTGATGGGCTCGTACTGCGACCTCATAGGCATACGCTCGTTTGCTGGTCTCACCGACCGTGAGTTCGACTATGCCGAGACCATCGTAGGTCAGTTTGTACAATATAGCGGTAAGCCCGTCTTCGCCATGGAGACTGCCACCGTACACCCGCTGCAGGCCTTTGCCGACCTGATAACAATAGAGGAGCACAAAGCTACCGCACGACCGAAGGTGGTACTCACATGGGCTCCCCACTGCCGTGCCCTGCCTCAGGCTGTGCCCAACTCGTTCGCCCAATGGATGAACGCAGCCGATGTGGACTTCGTCATCACCCAGCCTGAGGGCTATGAGCTCGATCCAAAGTTTGTAGGTAATGCTCGTGTGGAGTACGACCAGAAGAAGGCATTCGAGGGTGCCGACTTCATCTATGCCAAGAACTGGAGTTGTCCAGGCGTGACTCGTCCTGAGGACTATGGCAAGATAATATCTAAGGACATGTCATGGACCGTTGACGAGGAGCACATGTCATGGACCAACAACGGTAAGTTCATGCACTGTCTGCCCGTACGCCGTGGACTCATCGTCACCGATGATGTCATCGAGAGCAAGAACTCGCTTGTCATCCCCGAGGCTGCCAACCGTGAAATCTCTGCCGAGGTAGTGATCAAGCGAATGCTTGAAACGATATAACTCAACTTTCGCAAGTTGAGAGGAGTTAAAGGAGTTAAGGGAGTTAAAGGAGTTAAGGACAAATGTTTTACTTCTTAAATCTCTACTCCTACAGGGAATATTCAAGGAAAAAGACTAACGTCTTTAACTCCTTTAACTCCCTTAACTCCTTTAACTCCCAAAAAGTTGAGCGAATGCGAAACTTGAAACACATTATTCTATTGTCAGCGTCCTGCTGACCCAGCCGTCGTAGGTAGGTATGTGGAGAGTTATCTGGTCGACGTAGATGTCGCGTAATGGTACGCTGACAAATCCGTGTGCGCTGTAATACTCTGGCACACCCATCTGGTCGTGGTATACTCGCAAGGTGAGCATACGGCTGCCATCAGGCTGCGTAGTAACGCCCTCCTGCACAAAGCCTAAGCGCTGAGTACCGTCGATACCATCAGCTTGTCCTGTCTTCACATAGAACCCGAGGTTCAGGTATTTTCCGTTCTTACTTACCCACGTACTCTCAAACACCAGAGGATCATAGCTGAGGGTGTCGGGACGTTGGGTCTCGTATGGCTTCATCACGGGGACTCTCGAGATGCTATACGGCGTTGTCCTATTGTCGTCCAAAATATAATAGTATATCAGGGCACGATAGGTGGAGTCGGGAGTAGTAGCCCATTGCGCCGTATATGGCTGGCTGAAAGCCATACTCTTGCCCTCGTCGGTGATGCCTCCCAACAGCTGCATACTCTCGCCCGTCATCACCTCGCCGAAGTCGGCACAGAGATATGAATACCTGCCGTCGCCCGTTTTATACGTCTCATCCTCACAAGCCGTGAGAGCCAGGAGGAAGAGGAGAAGGAGTAGACCCACAACCCCACCCCTACATGTATGGAGGGGAGTAGATAGTCTTCGCGGAATAAGGGAAAAGTAGCCTTTCATAAATAATCCTCAACTATAAATTATCAATTTATTCAAGTTTCGCTTCGCTCAACTTTGGAGTTAAAGGAGTTCCCTATAGGAGTAGAGATTTAAGAAGTAAAACATTTGTCCTTAACTCCTTTAACTCCCTTAACTCCTTTAACTCCTCTCAACTTGCGAAAGTTGAGTCAATTAACCCAAGGTGATGTCTCAACGGATTAGCATACATCGTGAGCAGGCGTTCGCGCAGGAATGTCTCGTCCTTGTCAGGCAGATCCACCTTGGCTATCTGTCCGTCGATATATTCGTCAAACTGTTTCTTGTCATTAGCCGTAAAGTTTGCGGCATAGTCGGTTGTGCCATTCAGTTCGTCGTATGCAATGTAGTTGCTGGGATAGAGTCGGTAACCCTCGTATATCTCTTGGTCGATACGGCGGCTGAGAGCAGCGAAGAACTCATTGTGTGGTAGTCCTGCCAGCTCGTCTATCCACTCGTTCACGGGTGTGCCACAGTGGTAGTGTACGCGTCCCTTATATCCGAAGATGCCAGTACGCATGTTCACCAGGTCGTCCTGTTTACTCTTCTTGTGGTTCGGGTTGTCACGTTTCTGCTGAAACTCCTTAGCCTTCAGGAAGTCACAGGGGTCGAACTCATAGCTGATGGTCAGCGGCACTATGTTCAGTTCCTTCAGGCTGTCTATGGCTGATCCCTCTCCGCCCATCGCCAGCATCTTCAGCACAGCATCCTGGGTGTGGTCGCTCGAGTCCTTCGCCCTACCCTCACGTTGGGCTATCCATATATTCTCATGCTTCGTAGTTACGGCGAAGTGGATATAGCTGCTCATCAGCTGGCTCGAACGGATCATCTCATGAGCCGACAGTCCGCGCTTCACTGTGAATGCCTTATTCATCCTCACCAGCCGTTTTATCCAGGGATAGATCAGCAGGTTGTCGCCGATACCTATCTCTACTGTCGTGGGATAGTGGTTGTCCACCAGCATCACGTCGAGCAGAGCCGAGTCAAGCACGATGTCACGATGGTTGCTCAGGAAGGTGTAGCGCAGAGCGTGGTTCGAGGGGTTAGTAGCAAGACTCGCATCATTAAAGGTGCAGCCGTTGGTATACTTCCAGATGATATACTTCACTATCGGTTTCATAAATCGTTTCTGGAAGTCGAGGGGCGTTTTCACTCCCCTGAAAGCAAGTCTCAACAACGAGTTGCGTACCGTCTTTGGCAGCCAGGGAGCAAGTCCCTTGAGCATGGTAGAGAACTGGCGATCGTTGAGCAAGTCATTAAATGCCTGCTCCATCTCTTCCAGTTCATACGGTCTTATCTCGTCAAAATCCCTAATATCCATCGTTAACTCAAAACTCAAAACTGATTCTCCACGATATCCGCCAGCACGTTCTTCATTTCCAGTCCAGCAGCCTTCACCTGTTGCGGTATGAAGCTGGTCTCTGTCATACCAGGAGTGGTATTTATCTCCAGCATCATGATCTTGTCGTTGCCCTTATCGTCCTTAGTCACGATATAGTCTATGCGGATAATGCCATTACAGTGTAATATGTCATATATACGTGATGTCTCAACCTGCAGAGCCTCTGTCAGTTCCTTCGAGATACGAGCCGGAGTAATCTCCTGTACCTGTCCGTTGTATTTAGCGTCGTAGTCAAAGAACTCATTGCTGGACACGACCTCAGTCACAGGGAACACCACCGTCTTCTCCCGCGTCTTATAGCATCCCACAGTCACCTCGGTACCCTGCATATAGCTCTCTATCATCACGTCGTTCGACTCCATGAACGCCAGTCTCAGCGCAGGAGCCAGCTGGTCGCTGTTCTTCACCTTCGACACTCCGAAGCTCGATCCGTCGTTAGCTGGTTTCACGAAGCACGGCATACCGATTGTCTTCTCCACCATCTTCTCGTCGAGGTTGTCTTCCTCGCCACGGCGTATGAGTATGCTCGGTGCCACATTGACGCCGAAGCCTTTTAGGTAGTTGTTCAGCATATACTTGTCAAAGGTCAGAGCCTCCACCAACACGTTGCTTGTAGAGTATGGCAGACCTATCAGGTCGAAATATCCCTGGAGTATACCATTCTCGCCCGGCGACCCGTGTACGGTGATATAGGCATAGTCAAACCATACGGTCTTGTTCTTCGCCTTGAACGAGAAATCGTTCATGTCGATCTTCACCGTCTCACCAGTTGACAGTTCCACACGCCAGTCGGTACCCTTGCCTACAACTATATATAGGTTATACCTGTCTTTGTCAAAGAAGGAGTACAGTCCCTCTGCAGAACGGAGTGAGACGTCATACTCCGACGAGTCTCCTCCACATACTATTGCTATAGTTCTTTTCATATATTTTGTTTTTGTCTTTTACTATTCAAGTTTCGCTTCGCTCAACCTGTTGGAGTTAAAGGAGTTAAGGGAGTTAAAGGAGTTAAAGACGTTAGTCTTTTTCCTTGAATATTCCCTATAGGAGTCCAAAGGTGCGCTTACGCCATTTATCTATCAGTCCCCTCATGTCGTCAGGCAGTTCAGAGGTGAAGTCCATCTGTCTGCCCGTTTTGGGATGGACGAAGCCAAGGGTTCGGGCGTGTAGTGCCTGTCTGGGGCATATCTTAAAGCAGTTTCTCACGTAAGCCTGATAGCTGCTTGTGCGCTCTCCCCGTATTATCTCCATTCCCCCGTACCGTTCGTCAGCAAAGAGCGGATGGCCTATGCTGCGCATGTGAGCCCTTATCTGGTGGGTGCGTCCCGTCTCCAGTCGACACTCCACGAGCGTGGTATATCCATACCTCTCCATCACCCTGTAGTGGGTCACTGCGGGTTTACCTTCTTCCGACCCTGGAGGCAGTGTCGTCATCCTCAGTCTGTCCTTCGGGTCACGAGCTATATTGCCCTCTATCCTACCCTCGTCAGCCACCACATTGCCCCATACCAGAGCCACATAGCTGCGATGGGTGGTCTTGTCAAAGAACTGCTTGCCAAGGCTCGTCTTAGCCTCTGGGGTCTTTGCCACGACCAGCAGTCCACTTGTATCCTTATCTATGCGGTGTACCAGTCCCACCTCTGGGTCGTTAGGGTCGTATGAGTCCAGCTCCCTCAGGTGCCATGCCACCGCGTTGACCAGCGTTCCGTGGAAGTTGCCCACACCAGGGTGTACCACCAGTCCCGCAGGTTTGTCTATCACCAACACGTCGTCATCCTCGTAAGCTACCACCAGCGGTATGTCTTCAGGCTCTATCGTCGTGTCGTGTCGTGGCCTGTCGAGCATCAGCGTCACCACGTCACCCGCCTTCACCTTATGGTTGCTTTTCACCGGTCGGTCATTGACATGGACAAATCCCGCTTCCGCCGCCTTCTGTATACGGTTTCGGCTCGAGTGTTCCAGATGGACAAACAGGAATTTGTCTACCCTCATAGGTTCCTGTCCCTTGTCTGCCACTATCCGGAAGTGCTCATATAGCAAGCTTTCCTCTTCGTCTATACCGTTCATATCTTAAAATCGTAACCGAAAACTGTAAAATTCCTAAGGCTTCGGAGCCTCCGCAGATGGAGCTTCTGTAGTAGTCTCCTTCTCCTTGTGCTCATCATAGTCTATTGGCACCTCCACCTCCTCATAGATATATTCAGGTTCCTGCACGAAGTCCTCAAATTCCAACCCACTCGAGTCAAAGTTGACCGAGTCGCTGGCGCTACGTGTGCCATCGCCCACCATAACCACCAGTTTAGCCTCAGTAGATATGCGGTCGCCCGTCTGCACGCGTCTGCCGCCAACCTTCACACCATATACCCAGTCTTTCTCACCAGGAATATATTCAGGCTCAGCCATACGGAATCCCATTGACACCAGCTGCGACCTTACCTCACGCCAAGACCCATTGTCTATCACGTCAGGAAGCACCAGCGTCGGTGCGCCAGCCGAGTTTATCGTCACGAACACCACAAAACCACCTTTCACCCTCTTGCCTTCCACGGGGGTTTGTTCCAAGATGCAGTCGGGTGGCAGTTTCTGGTTATATCCCGTGTCATTAACCATGATATCCAGTCCCAGCGCCTTTAGTTTCTCCTTGGCATCGTCATATTGCATGTTCACGACATTAGGAACCACTATCGACTCACCGTGATGAGTATACCAGTCCATAGCCACCTTGACGCCTATCGACAACAGTATCACCACCAAGGCTATAGCCACGAGGTTTCCCCATACGTATGCACTCGCCAGTTTCTGCAAGAGACTCTTCTTTCCCATGAGTAATCGTTATTTGGTGGCAAAGGTACAAAATAATGCTTAATGCGTAATGCTTAATGCGTAATTTTTTTTTTTGCGTAATGCGGACTCGAGCTTTGCTCGCTTGCAAAGCGAAGCGGCGCAAGAATGCTTAATGCGTAATTTTTTTATTGAATGAGCGTCTCCTATCGTCGCCGAGCGCGTGTTCGTCTAAAAATCTGCGAAATCTGCGAGATCTGCTGGACAAAAAATCATCCGTGTGAATCCGTGTAGATCCGTGGTCAAAAAAAATCTGCGAGATCTGCGAGATCTGCTGGACAAAAAATCATCCGTGTGAATCCGTGTAGATCCGTGGTCAAAAAAAATCTGCGAGATCTGCGAGATCTGCGTGAGATAAGATATCTGTGTATATCTGTGTAATCTGTGAGAGATACTGTTTTTGGTTTGCGTATAGATTCATATTCGAGCATAAAAAAAAAAGAGCAGCTCAGCTACTCTTCTTTCTTACTTTCCGTGATTCTCGTCAGAGACCGTCAGCTTTTTGCGTCCCTTAGCGCGGCGGGATGCCAGCACTCTGCGACCATTCTTTGTTGCCATTCTCTCACGGAAGCCATGCTTGTTTACACGATATTATTCTCGCAAAATTATCCAATTTCGGGCTGCAAAGTTACAAACACTTTTTCGATTTAGCAAGAAAACCCCCATTTTTTTTATTTCCTAACTCAAAAATTACGCATTTCAAGTTTCGCATTCGCTCAACTTTTTGGAGTTAAAGGAGTTAAAGGAGTTAAAGGAGTTAAAGACGATAGGAGATGAGGAGATGAGTAATAAGGAGTCACACAATAAAAAAAATTACGCATTAAGCATTCTTGCACCGCTTCGCTCTGCAAGCGAGCAAAGCTCGAGTCCGCATTAAGCATTATTTTGCAAGAAAGAAAGAAAAATTACGCATTAAGCATTAAGCATTACGCATTATTTTGTACCTTTGCACCCAAATTACAAAATTAGCAATATTTTTTAAGTTATGATCAAATCACAAGACATCAAGAAAGGCACATGCATCCGTATGGATGGCAAGCTCTATTTCTGCATCGACTTCCTGCACGTAAAGCCAGGAAAAGGTAACACCATCATGCGCACCACACTCAAGGACGTGGTCAGCGGCCGCGTACTCGAGAAGCGCTTTAATATCGGTGAGGCTCTCGAAGATGTACGCGTAGAGCGTCGTCCATACCAGTACCTCTATCTCGACGGAGCAGACTACATCTTCATGAACCAGGAGACCTTCGACCAGGTACCCATCGCCAAGGACCTCATCACAGGTGTTGACTTCATGAAAGAGAGTGACGTGGTAGAAGTTGTCAGCGATGCTGACACCAATACTATCCTCTATGCCGAGATGCCAGTGAAGACCAACCTGCGCGTCACCCATAGCGAGCCAGGAGTCAAGGGCGACACTGCAACCAACGCCACCAAGCCCGCCACCCTCGAGACTGGTGCCGAGATTCGCGTGCCACTGTTCATCAATGAGGGCGACCTCGTACAGGTAGACACCCGTGACGGCAGCTACGTAAACCGTGTCAAGGAGTAAACAACTTGAAGTACTCCATTATAGTACCCGTATACAACCGTCCCGACGAAGTCGACGAGTTGTTACAGAGCCTTGTCCGTCAGACCATGAAAGACTTCGAAGTCATCATAGTCGAGGACGGCTCACATATCCCATGCAAGGACATCTGCGCCAAGTACGCCGATGTCCTTGACTTACATTATTACTATAAGGACAATAGCGGACCAGGACAGAGCCGCAACTATGGAGCCGACCGTTCACATGGCGAATGGCTCATCATCCTCGACTCCGACGTCGTACTCCCCGACGGCTACCTACAGGCGATAAACGAAGAATTGGCACCCCATTCCCCAGTCCCCTATGCTGCTTTTGGCGGTCCCGATGCCTCGCACCCCTCTTTCACACCCATCCAGAAAGCCATATCCTACAGCATGACCTCCTTCTTCACAACAGGAGGCATCCGAGGAGGCAAGAAGAAGCTCGACAAGTTCTACCCCCGGAGTTTCAACATGGGCATTCGCAGCGACGTCTATCGTCAGCTTGGAGGATTCAGCCGCATGCGTTTCGGTGAGGACATAGATTTCTCATATCGTATAGTAGAGGCAGGCCACGCCACACGCCTCATCCCCGAGGCATGGGTATGGCACAAGCGCCGTACCGACCTTCGCAAGTTCTGGCGTCAGGTCTACAACAGCGGCATCGCCCGCATCAACCTCGAGAAGCGTCACCCAGGCACCCTCAAACTCGTCCACCTGCTGCCCATGGTCTTCACCCTCGGAGTCTTCTTCTGCTGCATGGCTACCATCATCAGCATTATTGTTACTGCGATATCTGGTCAGTACTTCCCTTCTGCGATCATCGGGATAGTAGCTTTGTCCCCCCTCCTACTCTACTCCATCATCATCTGTACCCACTCCACCCTTCAGAACAAGAGTTTACGTGTAGGGCTACTCTCCGTCCCTGCCGCCTTCGTCCAGCTCATGGGCTACGGCTGCGGTTTCCTCAGCGCATGGTGGAAGCGCTGCGTCCTCGGGCAGGATGAGTTCCAGGCATACGAGAAGAATTTCTACAAATAGTAGAGGGAAACGATTATGAGCGAAGAAACTACCACAAAGCTGAACATCAACCAATGGGCTGAAGAAGACAGACCCCGAGAAAAACTCATGACCCTGGGAGCTGAGGCATTAAGCAATGCCGAGCTGCTGGCTATCCTTATAGGGTCTGGCTCTACCAAAGAGACAGCTGTAGAGCTCATGAAACGCATACTTGTCAATTGTCACAACAACCTAAACACCCTTGGCAAGATGAGTATACGGGACCTGTGTCAATATAACGGCATTGGCGAAGCTAAGGCAATCACTATCCTCGCTGCCTGCGAACTGGGCAAGCGTCGAGTACGCGAAAAGGCAGAAGAAAGGCCTCAACTATCTACTGCTACCGACATATATAATTATATGTATACCCGGACACAAGACTTAGACGTAGAGGAGGCATGGATAGTACTAATGAACCAGAACTATCGGCTTATCAAGACTGTGCGACTCTCTCACGGAGGACTCACCGAGACTGCTGTCGACGTAAGGGTAGCTATGAAGGAGGCTATTATGGCAAATGCCACCGTTATGGTTCTCTGTCACAACCACCCAAGCAACAACCCCAAGCCAAGCAAGGACGACGATCGTCTCACGGAGCGCATTAAGAAAGCCTGTGAGCTGATGCGCATCCATTTCCTTGACCATATCATCCTAACCGACGGGATGTACTATTCTTATCACGAGATGGGGCGGCTGTGAGCCGCCCCTCTGTCTTTTTTTGATTTCGATTGCTATTTTAGTTTTTAGTGGACGGGTGGACGGTGGACGGTGGACGTTTTATATCCCTATGGGGTTAGTTTTTAGTTTTTAGTTTTTAGAAAATCCGTGTGAATCCGCATTATCCGTGGTCAGATATAAAGGTTATCTGCTAAATCTGCGAGATCTGCGTGTTCAACATCATAGCTACCTCAGTAATGGTGTAGCAAGGGCGAGCGTCCATATTCTCCAGAGATATCAGGTCTTGGCGTATGTCGTCTACTACTGCTA
>ONCJ01000026.1 GCA_900316295.1 uncultured Prevotella sp. | reverse complement strand
ATCGTATCATTGCAGCCCTTGGAATGAGGGTGGAAGTGGTGAAGCCTGTGTATTAAGCATACAGAACCTTTTGAATCACTGGACGGTTCTTTGATCCTCTGGTTTTTCTTATTCTTTTTCGTATTCTTCTCTTGTTATTGGTGTCTCTAGGGCTACGATGAGGACTTCATCGTAGGTCAGGTCATACAACTGATAGACGAGACGGTCGATTTCGGATTCACCAATAGATAGAGTCCCTATATCCTCGATAATACAGTAGTGAAGCCTTCCAACTGGAAAAGTAGTCATGGTTCAGCGAGCGATACTTTATGATGTTATCATTATCAATATCCAAGTCTTTACTCCTCAAACTGCTTCGCTTGTTAATCTCTGCACTCTGCAAAAAATCATAGATGGCGCGGATGGTATTCATGATATCTTGTTTCTTCACCTCAAACAACAATGTTGATCTCGAAGGATTGACGTTCTCATGAATTATTAGCATGTTTCCGTTCTTACAATTTACTGTAAACATGAAGGCCGTTTCAAACATATCTCCTGTTGAATGAGCCAGTCGCTCCACACAAGGAATGATTTTAATATCTTTTCTTTGCAGACTCACCAAATAGTCTATGTACTGTGACTTATATTTTTGGAACTCCTCAGGAGTCATTTCCTCCGCCTTAGATAACGCTCTTTTGAATGATGATTGCTGTGGGACTATTCTTACTGGTCCTTTAGCAGCCTTTGCCACCTGCACCCCTTTTTGCCTGACTGCTTTGGCAAATGTTTGAATGGCCTCGCTCAATCTGATTTGATCGTAAATGGTTATATCCATCTTCTCAACTGTGCAATGGACAGGTGCCAGTCTGTCGTTCAGATAGTCTTTTAGATAATTGAAAGCTTCCATAGAACCTTTCAGCGGGAATGCTTTTGTCTTAAATCTCACGCTATCATCCAATGGCGCAGACACTACGATATATCCATCCTTAAATCTTACACAGTTCCAATCCAATATCCAATCCTTCTTTTGTAGGATATTGAATGAGCTATTATCTACTTCTTTTCTTTCTTCAATATACTCAAAATAAAACTCTAAAACGTAAAATGCTAGATTAGTCTGTTTGTCCTTTCTAACATTACAAAGAACCGCCTGGTTATCTAATTGTTTATAGCGCTTTCTGTTTGGCCCATTGTAAAATATGATGTCATAAAGACCTTGCTCATCTTTTTTACTGCCCCACATAGAACAAAACTGGTTATAGTCTTCCTCCCAATATAAGAAGAATTCATCTTTCATGTTGTCCAAATTCTCCCAATTCTCTTCAGAGAGAGGCACTTCAATAATGCGGTTTCTAAATCTTATGTTCTTGATTGGGGCTTGGTGGCGTGAATAAGTTGCTATAAACTTTGGCATCTCATTAAAATCACAAATGATGGGATTGTCAAATACCAGCGCCTTATCTATTCCAACTTTTCTGTATGGCCTATAATCCTTAATTCTAAACTGTCCGATATATGCATTTATTGGAAGCTCATTAGGCAGATTCCCCATTTCAAGAGCATTGTAGAATTTCCCATAAATGTTATTGTCATACCACAACTTCTCCTTTGCTTCCTGTGTCATTTCTGTAGCATAAACATAGATAAAATCACCTTCTTTACATTGCTCAACGTTAGTGACTCGAAATTCTTCTAACAAACCTAAGACGAGTAAAGATGCAAAAGGTTGGGGTAAAGAAACTACTTTGTAAACCCATTGTTTTGCGATAGTCATAGATACAGTCTTTGCCTCGAACTCTTGCTTAAAGGTATTGAGTTTTAATACCAAATCTTCAAATCTCTTTATCCTCTTGTCAAATTTCTCCCTATGCCGCCGATTAAAAACTTTAGTTCTTGTGCTTGCTATCATCCAATAATTGGTAATAGTGTTGTTCATTTGCTGAGAATAATAGTCAAGGATTTCTTTATCTTCTCCTATATTATCTCTTATCCAACTCTCCACGACATGATCGTAGGAGCCACGATTAGCTTCAAAGAATCTTACGATGACTTCAACATCGTGGAATGTAGTAATGGAGATAGAGGGGTATTGAGTCATATAGAACTATATATTGCTGTTTTTTAGAACCATCCAAATCCCGAAGAACTTTACATGGCTGTACTAATGATGTGTATTCGCTTATAAACTATTTCATCTTTGTTATACACTGATGGTGAATGTCTGCTTCTTTTTGCTCTTTTCTTCTTTAGCTTTTCACGTTTCTTTCTCACTTTCTTTAATTGATCTATATATCTATCCAATTCTGCTTTTTTCTCAAATAAATACGGTTTAATGTCTTCAATAGTAACATCCACTATTTTAGACAAATCAGTTTCGAGCATTGGCTGATGCTTACTTTTGAAACAAAGTTCAAACAACTTGTCTATTTTCATTTTGGAATCAAGCGGTTTGTAGTAGTCAAGAAATATATCTAATTTCATTGAGAAAATATTTAATATGTTATACTCCTTTTTGTATAGTCACACTATTGATATCAATTAACTGTCCCTTGACATCAAGACACATTCATAAATCATTAACTTACTTGAAAGGTACGGAAGAAAGCGTCATATTTCCTTCTTGAGGAATTGCGATTAAGTAGTTTACTTTCCTATCATCCGACACAATTTTTCTTACAACATATGCGGTATGGCCCTTTTGATTGTACACATATATTGCGACAACTGCATTAGATATATCTACATAGGTACAATCTTTAGAAACTAATCTAAATTCATTCTCGTTGCTCCAATGCTTGTGTTTTTTGAAAAATATCGCATTCCGTTTTTTGATTATAAACTCATTGTGCGCAGAACAATCTTTTATGGTCTCTGCATCTATCGTAACTTGCGGATGTTGTTTCTTATATACTATTTTATTTGCCCATATCTTGCCTCCGGAATATAATAATTTGTCATAGTCTAACTCTATACAAACACCATTGGCATTATCTGCATACTGTCCCCACATCATTGGTGATAAACAGCCACGACAATCCTTATAGTCCATTGTTAAACTGATTTGCTTATACCTATCAAGGCTTTCCCAAAACGCATCCATATGTCTTCTATTTACAGAAATAGCATCACCTGTTATAGTGATATACTTTTGTTTTTCTAATATATCATTATTTGTTCTTTTATGTGATGTCGAAAACAGAATGTGTTGGTGTCTCCAAATTTTTAGGAAACTATCCAAGTTGGTGAAGTGGTAAAGTTTCATAGACAAAATATTTCAATATTCTTAGGACCATATAGCTCAATCATTATTATGCCTCTCCCATGTTTGATTAGGACTCCGAAAACAAATCATTACAGATATCCAATACATCACAGCACATGGAGCGGAAATATTTGAATTGTTCGTTTTGGTATTCGCTTAATGCTTTGTGGTGCTTCTCGCTGGATGCCATATCGTATAGAGAATAGTATCCCTGCCATGCTTTCAGGCCTAAGCGTCTTAACTCATTCTGCTCTTGATAAATAAGTGCGCCGTAATAGAGCCATTGCATTCTGTTTTCCTGATACGAATGCAACTTTTGCCCCATACTACTTGGAATCTCTCGTTTTATCCTCTCAATTATGAGAGTATTGACAAATTTGTTTTGTATCATATGCTCTCCTTTTTTGCAAAGATAGATAATTATTTCGACATTTCCAAAGCGAACTTAAATAAGTCCGTGGTCTTTTAACTTTTTACATTAACTTGTCTCTTCAACTATCTTTATTTCTTCTTCCGTCAGGCCATAGAGCTGATATACAAGATGATCGATTTCGGATTCCAAAGCGGAAGTATCTTCTGAATTATAGTTCCTTTTCTTGGATAAGATACATTCAACTTTTTCAATAATAGCATCTCGAGCACTTGAATTTGTTAATGGTATCGGAAATTTTGCTATCTCTTTTCCTGTTACATTCGTGTTTGTGCTAGTTTGTTTAAAAAAGAAATTTACGCACTTAGAATTCAATATGCCTAAAAGATATTTCAAATCTACATTATTCTTTGTTGGACTAATGTAGTTGGTGGAATTTGCGCAGTAAATATTAGCAGGGGCCAATGTGGATATTATACGAATTCTTGAATCAACTCCTGTAATTCTTTGCGTAACGATTCTTTTTCTTGATACAGATTCTATTCTGTCATTTGTCAATTTAACCATACTAGGTTTTAGATATACAAGACCTCCTTGAGATGGTGTGTCGGTTATCTTATATCTTAATATTTGAGCTCCTGTAATTACTCGTTGCTCTCCATTCAAGTTTGAACGTAAAAACAGAGATTTATATTTTGTCATATCAATTTCACCTGCCTGAGCAATAATAATGAAATCAGAATGTTCTTTCATCTTCAAAAGAAGTTGCCATCCTTCTTTATTACAAATGGGGAAAATCAAATCATCAGGATAGACACTCTGTATATCCTTCTTTTTCAAAGAAAGGACATGACCTGCATTCATGTATTTACTTTTCCATACATGGATATCAAAACTATCATCTATAATTGATCTTTTTTGTAGCAAACAAATACATACGCTCATCTTGGCAGATTCAAATACTCTAAGTTTTACATTATCTCTTTCAGGAAAAGAATCAATTGCACATATTTTGAATCTCTCAAAGAATAGTTTTCTGTTATTAAGCGCACTATCTTCTGCCAATAGTGAGTTTTGAGTGATTAGTGAACATATTCCATTTTCTGATAAAATATTGCTACTTAGAGGATAGAAGTATTGAAACATGTTTATTCTTCCTCCTTGTGCATATTTGAAATAAGGTGATTTTTTATAAAGTATTTGGAAATCATCGGATAAATCTCGAAGCTCATTATAAGGAGGATTTCCAATTACTATATCAAATCCTCCATGTGAGAACACATCATAGAACCAAGTATGCCAAAGCATGAACTGGTCATTGCCTGCAAGGTCTAAATTGCCAAAATCAATATTGATACTCTGTTCCCTGAGTTGTTGCTTTACATTATTAATAATGTCTTTTTTCAAGATGGCTTTCTTTTTGTGGTCGGGACAACTATAGTATTCGTCGAGTTTCTTTCGCAGGTCAAGACGCAATACATCAAGCATATCATCAAACATGGTGGTTTGATAAGCTCCGACCTTGTCTTGCTTTAACTCTGTTATATTGGACAAATCAACACCCTTGTATTGCTCAAGTAGTGAGTTGCCCTGCATAATCTTGAAGTCAAGGTTTGGCAGAGCCTGTGGTGTTTCTTCATCTACTATGAGTGAGAGCCAGAAACGTAAACGTGCTATATCTACTGCACCTTTCTCTATATCTACTCCATAGATATTTTGCTGGATGATGTGCTTCTTGATTTCTGCTGCTTTGCTTTGGTCTAAGCCTTCAAGGGCTGTTCGACATTGGAAGAGTTCTTTCAACAAGCCCATTGGGAAAGCACCAGAGCCAATAGCTGGGTCGCAGATTTTGACGTTCTTAAGAGCTTCATCCACTTGCTCACGGAATTTGTCGTTAGTACCAAGAGCATTGATATCATGAGTGGTTACAAACTGGCGAATGGCTTCTTTGGTAGCTTCGTCTTCTATATCTGTCTGGAGATAGGCAATGAGGCTTTCGCGACACATATAGCTGACGATTTCCTTTGGTGTGTAGAAGGCTCCTTTGTCCTTGTTGTCCTCCAGCAGGTTCTCAAAGATCCGGCCTAACATCTCTGGGTCAACACCTACCTCTGCATCGTCAGGATCGTTCTCGTCGATGGTGAAGTTATACGAGGCAAAGAAGTCAAGCAGGCTCTGCATATATTTGGCTGGCAGAGGGAATTCCGTCTCGTCTGTGGCATCACGCTCGAACAAGCCTCCGTTGAGATAAGGCACTTTTAATTGATAATTGAAAATTGACAATTGAGAATTATCATCCTTGCGCTCTGTGTTGAGGTCATTGAATAGGACTTCAAGAACATTTTCTATGAAGTGGTCTTTGTCTTCACATTCAGCGAAAAGATTCTGGATAAACTCAGCATCACCTGCTCCCCACTCTGCATGTACGGGTACACCCAACCAACCTTTCTTTTGCAAGAATTGGAGGAATACGAGACGACCCATGAGTTTCTTCACATAGTCGCGGACAGCCTTCTCTGGGTTAGGAAATTGTGCAAACTCCTGCATGATTTCCTCGCAGGGGTCGTTCTTGATTTCTTCTTCCCACTTATTGCCTTTCTTCACCATTCGTTTGCCTGTGACATACTGAATAATGTCCTCGTACTGGTTCTTGTAGCCATCGAAGAACATATCGCTGACAGCATCTACAGAGAACGCTTTCGTCAGGTCTTTCAACGTAAGACTACTATCACGCAGCTTCTCGAATTGCTGGATAGCCGTACGGCTGCGATGCCCCTCACCTAAAAGATAGGTGAAGCGCTTGGTATCGGTTGACTCCTTTTGGTACGTTCCATCATCGGCAAACGTCCAAGCCTCGCTAACATAAGAGAAACGTAATACGCTTTCGTTCTTACGATAGCAGAACATAAAGGCTCCAGCATTTCCATTGTTGCGCCATTGGGTGAGCAACATATCACGGATGCCTCGACGATTACGTTCAATATCAACACTATCGGATAGTTCCACCTCATAGATAGAGATGGTCTGATCATCACTCAACGTAATAGTACCCAGCCAAAGGGCTTGACGGGCAAACTGACTATTGGTTGACACGACTGACGGTGTGCGCCAGAACTCTACTTTGCGTCCGAAGATGTCATGCAGCAGTTGCTGCCAGTTCTCACGATTGTATCTAGATTCGATGATAGGTCTGTAGTCCATAGGTTAATTGATAATTGATAATTTACAATTGATAATTCATGATTGAAAACTCTCGGAGAGGATGATGGTTGGCTCCGATTCCTCTTCTGCCTTTTGTGTGTCCCGATAGTAGGCGTTATACTTGTCTGCCATCATGAGTACCTGTTTCAGGGCTTCGTCGAAGGTCATCTTTGCCTTGCTGCCACCTTGACGCATCAGGTCTTTTTGTATGCGTTGCAAGCGTTTGGCTATAAGGGTGATGGTACCTCGTTCTGTCAGTTTCTTCAACTGTACCAGTTTGACATACACCTCATCGTCTTGCACATGTGGCAACATGCTGTTGATAAGGCTGACAGCTGTCGTCACCTGAGCACCAAGGTTGCTACGTTGGTTCTGATTGGTTTCCTCTTCCTGCATCTCTTTCACCTTGGCTATATGGAAACTCTTCACAGCTTTCTCAACATGGTCATGATGCCGTTCTATTCTTGCGACGGCCTTTTCTTCTGGTGTAGCCTTGAAATATTTGAGAGCATCAAGCACAGATAATTCACTTGCCGTTTGGTCGTTGACAAGACAGAACAACTTGCGGAAGTTAGTCTTCAGGAATACAAGGGTTGAATCGGCAAGCAAGGTGCCTTCCACTTCTCGTTTCTCTCTTCCAGTACGACTGCGCAGAGATAGTTTTTCTATGCGTTGGTACTCCTTACGGTTCTGCTGGTAAAGTGAGCGCAACTCCTCATAGAACGGCAGTTCCAGGTTGCGGTCTTCCTGTTCTTTCTTGATTCCCTCCTTGAACAGTTTATCCAAATCACGGTCTATAATCTCGTCTGTTGAATAGATCTGGTTGTCTTCGCCAAACGTGGTGTGGAAAGTCTGTATCTTGCTCAAAGCAATCTGGTTGAGTTTGATTTGTTTGTTGCCTTGACGCGAAGGATAGAACACATAATTATAGATGGTGTCCGACTTAGAGCCAATACGATTGACACGACCTATGCGTTGCATCAGACGGGTTGAGTTCCAAGGAGTATCGTAGTTGATGATGATGTTGGAACGATGCAGGTTCACACCTTCTGCCAACACATCGGAAGTAAGGATGATGTTATAGTCGTTCTTCTGCTGCTTCCAGTTGGCATCGAAGTTCTCGCGTATGGTCTTGAACTGCTGGTCGCGATTCTTGGCAGAGATAACCATCACATCGTCGCGATGGATGCGACGCGACAGATATTCTATGGTATCAACCGATTCTGAGAATACCACTAACTTACCTTCAAGGTTCTTGTCGCTGTTGAATAGTTCACTATCAAGGAGCTCCTCGAACTTGGCAAATTTTGAGTCATCATCATCGTCGATGTTTTCCCATTGTGACCACATGTGGTCGAGCAGTTCCTGGTCTTGGCGCAGTAGCTCGACGTATTCTGGTTGAAAGTCGTCACGTTCAAAGACTGCATTCTTCGGATTATCTTCTGCCTTCTCGTTCAGTTTCTCCTCTATCTCGTCATCGGAATACCCCATCTCATAGAGTTTGTTGATATCCATATCGGGAGCGATGAAAATCTTGTCGTTTTCCCACATGCTAATCATATTCTGATTGGCTTGACGAAAGTTCTCGACGGAAATCTTGAAGGCATAGAAACTGCTCTCCAGTCGTTTTACCATTCCGTTCTTGCGTATGACTGCCAAGCTGCGGCTGATCAGTTCTGCGTTGTCGTAGAGTCCAGGAGCCGCTTCGGGCTTCAAGTAAGCGATGGCTTTATAGCGCGCATAGTTGAGGCTTTTGTCCAAAATGTTCATTGCCTCGTCGAAAAGGCTGGCAAGATGTGGGTTCAGTTCGTACTCCTTCTTGATGGGGTCTGCCACTTTAGGGAATCCATTCACATCTTTCGTATAGCGCGGAATACCCTCGATGTCTGTTCTGGTACGACGAACGGTAAGAGGCTTGATGACCCTGTCGCGCACTCTCTCAGCCAGTTTCTTAAACTGCTTGATGTCGAAATTGTCCTGCTTACGGAACTTGCGGAACTCCACCTGCAAGGGAGAGAAGAAAGCCGTGAGATTGGGCACACCGTCGATGGTACATTGGCGAGGGTCTTGGAACATCAGAATCTGATTGTACAAGTCAACAGGAGCATTGTTCATCGGAGTAGCAGAGATAAGCATCACCTTCTTTTTATATCCGGGAATATTACCCTTGTTGATGCGTGGCATCTTACAAATCTCTTGTAGCTGCTGGAAGGCACCTGTGGTATGGGTACGAAACTTATGCGACTCGTCGACAAGTATCAAATCATATTCATCGGCATTCCAATAGTCGTAGTTGTCATCGTCAAGGACTTTCGACAGACTGCCGTTCGTTACGAAACGGGCATACTTGTCTATATCAAAGTCTTTGAACGTTGTCTTCCAGTTCTGTTCAACGGCAGGTGGATAGACAACCAGTATCTTAGTATTGTCGCGACCATTCTCAATTAGGAACTTCTTGGCTATCATCGTAGCAATGACCGTCTTACCAAGACCCACCACGTCGGCAAGGAAGAAACCATCGTAGCGTATCAGTTTCTGATAGCCCTCGATGACGGCATCTGTCTGATACTCCAACTTCGAATAGCCGTCGGGCATATCAAATGGATCGTCGTTGTCAATTGCCAAGACACGATCGGAGAAGTATTCCATCAGCATCTTAATGTAGAGCTCGTAGGGCGACACATCTTCTTTCACATACGTATCGTCAAGAGTTGCCTTGAAGTCTTCTGCGTCGATAGCAACATTCTTTGCCTCGTCCCAAAGCAGTTCAAACTCATGACGGGCAAAAGCAACATCTTCGTATTGCGTCAGCTTCACATTAAACTCGTACTGCTTGTCTTCGCCGATGCCAAGACCATTGCCGCTGAGATTGCTGCTACCCGTGATGGCTGCGCCGAAGGTATGTTGATTGAAATTGTCAGGATAGAGAATGTAGAACTTGGCATGTATGCGTTTCGAAGGATGGGCGCGCAGTTCCAACTTGCCGTCAATCATATCCTGGAGCATCTGGAGCATGCCGTCCTCTACCTTTTTATTATAATGCGACTGCTCGATGTCTTTCTTCAAGAGTTGCAGACATTCTTCCTTCACTTCTTCCTCGGCACCCATAAACAGCATGCCTTTCTGATGGGCACGAGCAATGTATTTATCCACATCGATACCAATAAGGATGCGCACCTTATTGATACCATCCAAGAACGGGCGCAAAGCAAAATAGCCCGACGCACGAAGGAATCCAACGACGGCATCAAGGTTCTTTACCTGAGGGTTGTTCTCAAGTATCCCCTCAAACTCATTCATCAATGTGTTCCCACCTCGGTTAGTAAAAAAGTGGGACGATATAGGTATATCTGCCATATCTACGCAATAGACTTAAGGAGCGAAAGGACTATCTCGGATGATAATGGGTTCTCAACACAGAACCTTAGGACACAATAAAAGCGCGAACCGCCCTTATCGATGTCCCAAGGTCCTTGCAAAACCCATCTAAAACGAAAAGTCCAGCCCACGCTATCACGTAGGCGTAGGTACTCATTCGTGTTTTAGATGTCATTTGAAGTTGCAAGGTTCAGGGACATCACCGAATAGCACTAACGCTATGTTATATTTCCACAAAATGGCTGCTCGTCTCCGCTGAGACTTACAACATGTAGGCAAAGATACGACTAAGCGAGTGGAATACAAAATAAATTCCGATTTATTTTTAGTTCTAAGGGGTAAGTATTCTCAAAGATACATAAAAAATCGGAGCAGTAAATCATAGGGACAGGTTTTGATTCCTTTCTTATAATCACACTATCTGACACTATTTGTTCAGTTTATATATTAGCGAGTATGGAAGTCCCGAATGATTCATACCGATATACGAGATAGGCAGGAGGAAATTTTCACCAAAGCGTCCACCGTCCACCCGTCCACTAAAAACTAAAAATAGCAATCGAAATAAAAAAAAAGATGAAGGGTGTGTCAAAAACGGGTCACCTGTATAATCACGTGGTTGAAGAGGTGACGCAAAAGAAGTCCCGGCTTGCACGATTGCAGGTCGGGACTTCCGTTTATGCGGTTAATCAATGTCCATTACGAGACCTCGATGGCCTTGGTGACCTTCTTCTTCGGCTCGGTCTTCGGCATCGTGATGGTCAGGATGCCGTCCTCCACTTTGGCAGAAATCTGGTCTTTCAAAACATCGTCAGGCAACTCGTAGTTCTGCTCGTAGTTTGAATAGCTGAACCCATCGTGTAGGCCTTCTCACTCTCCTTGACATTGACTGCGGGTGCTGTACTGTTGGCACGAGGCATGAAATCAGTGTTAAAGAAATCATCAAACATTGCTGGGAACCAACCATTGCTTTTCATTAATCCGTTCAACATAATCAATACCTCCTAATTATACTTTTGGTTTAACTTATTTGTTCTTTGACCTTTCGGTCGAGTCTGCTTTCGCAGCCTTGATCGCCTCGGCTTGTTTGCTTCGGCTTTGAATAAATCGCTCGCGACTTTGAATAAGTCGCTCACGCTCGGCCATTCAAGCGAGCTTGATGGCTCTCGCTTACTCGCGACTTTCACTAAGGATAGTGCAAAGTACGTGCCTATAGAGCGAATCCGTGCCAAAATGACAATCGCGAAAGTCAATCTGGCACGGAATTTAAACTCACTTAAACTATGCTGACAATTCTTTAAACTCAGTTAAACTTTGACTCAGTATACTTAAGCATTACCACGCTCGTGGCGGGTTTTTCATTGCTGTGTCCTCCTATTTGCTAATGTACTTTTTACCGTTGTGGATATATATGCCCTTCTGCGAAGGCTTGCCGTTGAGCAGTCTGCCGGTTATGTCGTAGTAGTGCTCTGTGCCGTCGGCATCGATGGTGCGGATTTGCTGGACGTCGATTGTCTCATCGTACTCTAATACCATATCGAGGACTTGGGCATCACTACTAGAAATAGCCTGGAAGTAAGCACGGAATGGACTTACGTAGGCATTCTCATTGTTCTGTGGCACCTTATACCATTTGCCGTCGCTCTGCAGCAGGTAGGCAGGTTTGTCAGCATCGTAGAGCGAGCTGTTAGGTATCTCCACTGTAGTGCCCTTCAGTTCATAGCCTCCCACCGTCCATGAGCCGTTGGTGTCGCTGACGATCGTAATATTCTCATCTGTGCTCAGGTCAACACCGCTACTTCCGCTTACCACGATATAGTAGGGTTTATATGCCTCCATCGCGTTATTCTCCACCTGTTCGAAGGTGATGGTGGTCACACCATCCTCTACGCTTGAAGTGTAAGGCTTATAGACCTTGGCGTTCTCTTCACTGAGCGTCAGGGCGTAAGGCAGGTAGCAGGTGTAGCCACAGGGTTCAAGACGTTCCTCGGACTCCGTCTGGTAGATATTCCGTGTCTTTGGAGTTATACCGTCTTCCTCATATACTGGATTTCCACTATCATCATATACTGGCACTGTACCAATGACTATAGGATTGCCATCTGGGTCAGTGACAAGTTTGGCGTAGGTAACACTCTTTGCTGTAAGTTCACGATTCAGCGTGGCGCTCCCTGCGGTGAAGGAAAGTGGCGGATTGAAGTCCCAGCCATCGTTCAGCTTTATTCCTGCCGTAGCCGTACCGCCTATTACCGCATTGACCTCGTCATTAGCGGCACTATGACCGCTTGGCAGATAAATCATGGTGTATTCGCTCATACCGTAGAACGGTGAGTCTGCATCGCTACGGTTGACAGTGTACTTTACATCTTCAATAGTCCCTGTGATGGCCGACAGGTCGACATAGCGCAGGTTATATGCCCCGTCGAATACACCCTTGCCTAAAGAGAACTTCTTTCCTGCAGGGAAGGTGACACTTGTCAGCCCTGTGCAGGAAGCGAAACAACTGCCAAACACATTTACCGTATAATTAGTCAGGCTGGAGACAGGTATCACATAGTCACCCGTCTTGCCAGGCGCACACGCAATGACATAACTGCGATAGGAGCCTACGTTATGTATCAGCACATTATCAACACACAGGTAGCCGTTGTCGTTTCCTCTCGATGTGGTCATCGTGGTCAGCTGAGGACAATAGGCAAGGAAGTTGCCTGTATGGTCCGTGAAGCCTCTGCCGATATTGAAGGTGGTGAGAGCGTCACAACTGACAAAGGCATCCCTGCCCACATCGGTCACGGCATCGGGCAGGTCAACGCTGGTCAGTGCATCGCAGTCGTAGAAAGCTTTGGCGTTGATGGTTGTCACGCCAGAGCCGAAGTTGACCGTAGTCAGTGCGTCGCAGTTCTCGAAGGCGCTCGCTCCGATGGTTGTCACATTATCACCGATGGTGACCGATGTCATCGTGGTGTTGTCCTTGAACACTTCAGGAAGAATGGCTGTGACGTTCTTACCGTCGTAGGTAGCGGGGACAGTGACTGATGTGGCGCTACCGGTATAGGCCACCACCTCGTATTCAGAATCAGCGGCTTTTGCCGGACGATAAACGAAATCGCCGTCAACCTTATCTACGCAATTGGTAAGATACATGTCCTTCAACGTAGCAGGTATGGGGTAGTCGATGTAGTTGTCGGTGAAATAGTACCAGTTGTCCTCGCCCAAAACACTCTTGGTCTTGTCCTGGTTCATGTCTGATCTCTCTGCATAACCCTGGTTATCAGTTTCAGTATTATTACTACCTGCTTGAGGCTGTCCTATCAACAATCTTCCTATATCCAAATATGCACAGTTCTTGATAGTGCTTGTCGTCACATTGTTTGTGCCTCCCACGATGATGCCAGGAAATGTTGATGGGCTTCCTGTATAGCTAACAGTGTTTCTCGCAAAACAGCGCTCAATGGTGACATAACCGGCGCCACCAACAATGCCGCCAGTGAAAGGTATCTTTTCAACATATATATTTTTCGTATTCTGTACAAAGTCGGAAGCAGAGCAGTCGATGATGGTCACGTTAGTGTTTACATTACCGATGATACCGCCTGTCCAACCAGTTCCCTTTACCCATCCATTGAACAGACAGCGCTCAATGGTGGCATTATTAGCACGACCTACGATACCGCCAACACTACCATCCGTTGCCTTGGCCGTATAGCCATCGTTACCGGAGCAATTACTGGTGACCAGTATGTCAGTGATATGGCTATCTCCATCAACATACCCAACCACAGTGCCAACATAGTCAGGACCGGACACCGTGGGATTCAGCAGATGCATGTTGTAGATGGTGGCTTTGATGGCATACCCGAACAGACCGTTGTAGTTTGAGCTTCCACTAACATTTAAGTTTTTGATGACATGGCCACCACCATTGAAGATGCCATCGAAAGGATGTACCGAAGTGCCGATAGGTGTCCAGTTATCAATGCTTGACAGGTCGAGGTCTGTCGTCAGTGTCACCATCTTGTTGTTGCTGCCTTTATACTTGTTGCCACTGTTCACGGCATCGCGGAAGTCCTCCAAGTCTTGTAGCGATGTAATCTCCTGCGGCTCGTCGTTCATCTCGTAGATACGTGTGAAGGCTTCCTGCCAGCCTACGGTTTCCTTGCCGTAGGATGTTCCATCGAATTTGGTAGAAAGGTAACTGCTTTCATGTCCTTCAGGAACGTACATGATGCGCTCAGCCGCCATGTTTGTCATGCTCTCCTTCGTACCCTTGTCGCTGAAGATGTCGTTCCAACTCCATGCCGGTGCTGAGGTAGCATTGCAAACCATGATCTTTAGTGATTTCATGTTGACAAAGGCTCCACGCTCGATGGTGGTCAGCGTCGCCGGTAGTGTAATCTTCGCTACCGACGAGCAGCCCACAAAGGCATAGTCGTCGATTTTCGTAACGCCTTCTCCAATGGTGATGCTTGTCAGATTAGTACACAGCCGGAAGGCTACAGGCCCCACTTCTACGGTGTAGGTATCGTCTCCCACGCTGACGGTTCCCGGAATGGTGAGTGCCCCCTCGCTCCAGTATGGTATACAGGCATTATAGCCATTACCCAGCAGTGCAATCTTATTGGTGGCATCCAGTCGCGTTACGGCGGCCTGCGTATTGCCGCCCACAGTCACGTTGATCGTGCTGAGAGTGTAGTCGGCTCTCGCTGCAAGTGGCAGCAGCAGGGCTATCAAAATATATATAGTTTTCTTCATAGTTTTATTCTCCTTTCTATTTTATTTCTTGCCCTCAAGAACCCATTTCATCAGCTCATAGTCTGGCGATGTAACACCGCTAAGCAGAAAGAAATCCTTACCAGCTTTTACGTGGTCTTCCTTACTGTCGGTGTCTATAATCATGACATCCGCCTGTTCCTTCGAGCCAACGTGTGTAGGATCCACCCCAGCCGTCAGCGAGCGCGTTCTTGTTTCGTCGTCGAAATAGTAGGTCAGTCCGTCTTGGTTCTTTATAAAGGTGAGCAGGTTGATGTATGGCACAACGGTGTCGTAGGTAGTGTGGTAGAAGCCGATGCGCTTCTGAGGTGTCCAACCTTTGGTAAGGTTGTTGCTCTCCAGTGCCTTCACCAAGTCTTTCATGAATGTGTTTTTCATCGCCTCATTTTTCGTGAGATGCACAAAGTCACCATAACATTCGGGTGTCAGCATATACTCCAGTGAGCCATGTACGTTCTCACCATCGTCGTGTGGGAACAAACTATCGACCTTGTGGATGGTGATGCCATTATGTGTTCTCGTCAGTATTATTTTACGGAACTCTTTATTCACATCGACCGTGCTATACTGGTCTTTTCTGGACGGGTTCTTCTTTGCCTCAATGAAGTCGATGACACCCGTGTTGAGGAAATCCTGCTGCAGGAACTGCGTGATGCTGTATTGGCGCATATAGGGATTGCTGTCGAGCATGCCTTTCAGTATGAGCGGCATCACGATAGGCATCGACACGCGCCCTGCCTTGTGGGAAGTCTTGTTGTCGCCATCGTAGGTTGTGCCATCGTCAGTCATATAGTAGAGCAGATGGTCGACGGGGCTGTAGGGACCGTCGCCGCAGACGGAGCCTGCAAAGCGGAGCTCGTCAGTCAGTCCGTTGGTCTCGATATACTTGTGGGTAGCCAGCGACACGGAGCCTCCCTGCGAGAAACCCACGCAGACGGTCTTCCAGTCATTCTCCAACGGCCGAGCGTCTCCGGAGGCAACCTTTGAATTGTAGAGCGCCAACCCGTAGCGGGTAGCATCTACGCACTGGCGTGCGGTCAGTTCCTGATAGAGGTAGGGGTGTGGACGGTCTACAGTGCAGCCATAACCCTCGTAGTCGGGCAGTATCACAAGGCAACAGGGCTGGCGCAGCACGTCGTAGCGGGTGTAGAAGAGCATCATGCCCGCATCGGTCGAGAAATTATCAAAGCCAAGTAAACTCGAATTATCGTAACGCTCGTAGGATGTGGGGCATTCCCAGTTGCTGGTAATCGTGACGTGACAGCCAATGACCACATTGCTGGGGCGGACTTTCCAGTCGGGTGCTATCTTGTTACCCCAGGGGAAAACTGAAAAAGTTGAGGATATTATATCAAAATAATCTTCTAACACAGTGTTTACCGGTATACCCATCATTGCCGAGAGACGTACGGGATTGCCGTCGGCATCTACCGAGGGGTAGGTGTAGTAATAGAGTTGTGCCATCGAGCGCTCCTGCTGGCCTTCGTAATGCCAGTCAGAATCTGCATTGACGGAAGGGGCTAAAGCACGACGGTTTTTCGCCTGCTGCACTAATTTCTTGATGGCTGCGGTTTTGGCTTCGCGCTTAGCCTGGAACACCTCGGGAGTGACAATCTCCATGCCCTCATCAACCGTAAGAGTGTCTTGTTGTCCTGTTTTCGGATTTACACAGATGCTATCGTGACTGCTGAAGATGGCGTACTCCACCTTAGTCACTATGACATCTTTCACGTCAACCTCTTTCGGCAACGAGCCGAGGTTTCCTTGTGCCCATGCTCCTGCTGCAGGCAGCATAAGGGCTAATAATAGAAACTTTCTAAGATTCATAATCATGATGGTTTTATGTTAGTCCTCTGTATTTGTTTACAAGGGGATACCCGTCATATCATACACCTTATCCTTGATGTATTCTTTAGCCTTATCAATAGCATCTTTTATTGCCTGCTCCCTGGTAGCATCTTTGTCGGGCATGCAGTCTTCCATTAAGAGAATGGTCTTGCCGATGTGCTGGAAGAGTCCGTAGTCTACGTGGTTGCCCCAGTCGCCAAATTCGGTTTCGACGTTGCAGCCGTGCCCCTTTAGGTAGTTAGCCATTTCCTCGCCCACATGCCAGTCCATGTACTTGTCGCCGGCAGAGTGCATAATGTAATATTTGGTCTTGGTGCTGGGTTGCCAGGTCTGTCCTTCGCCGCAAAGGGAGTTTTCGCGGAGCTTCTGGGCCAGTTTCTTGCCGACGGTCGACTGAGGATTGAGCGCATCGGGCGTCAGAATAAGGTTGACGGGGCAGTCCTTGGCCTTTGCTTCATCACCACCGGCAATGAGCTTGTTGATTTCCCATGTGCCGTAGTCTTTGGAGAGTATCCACTTCTGGATGTTGCTGGCAAGAGGCTCTACAAACACGTCCTTGTAGTCAAAGTCCATGTGGTAAGTCTCCTTGTAAGCCACCACCACGAGTGGGAAAGAACAAGCATAACCAGAGGTGGGGCTGGTAATGTTGCTGATATAAACGCTATGCAAGTTGAAGGGAGCAGCACCTCCCGAGGTCAGGTTCCAATGGATATCAGGACGCTTCTCGTCGCAGTAGCGCTGAACGGCGAGTGCCGAGAAACCGCCACTGCTATAGCCCACATTGAAGGTGGGCAGTCCGCTGATGGCATAGCCCTCGTCTTTCAGAATCTGCATGGCGGCATCCCAAGCATCGATGGTCTCAACACTGGTAATCTCCGGACAGCAGTAGGCCTGTGGCTTGTCCTCGGTGAGCGTCCAACCATAGAGGTCGGCAGAAACCATAATGAGATTCTGGTATTTGTTCATGTATAGACCGATGTCGTCAATCTCGTTCTGAGAAGTACGCTCACCATGCTTGGCACATGTAAACTCATTGTAGAGCATCAGACCACGTGGAGCCTCATCTTTATTATATACGGCGGGATTCATTGAAATGACGCCTGTCAGTCGCACCGGTGTCTTCATGTCGGGACCGACGCTGGTATATTCGAACACGATTTGACGGAACTTCAAGTTCAGCGCATCATTCGCAATCATTTGCAGCGCGTGACACTCCCGACGGTTCGTTATCTTCTGGTTGAGACTGTATGTACGACCTAAAATGGAGCCAGTATTGTCGTCATTGTTCGAACATGCTGTGAATACATGACTGCAAATAAGAATAGCAGCCATAATCGTTGCCTGTAAAGACAACCTTTTAAATTTTCTCGCTAGTGCCATGTAGTGAATAGTAATAGATTGTATTATTGATACAAAGATAGAATGTTCTACGTTAAATTCAAAACAAATAAAACAAAAAAAATAAAATTTAACACAAAGCGTCCAACGTCCAACGTCCAATAAAAACTAAAAAAATTATTAGGGGCAAGGAGCAGGGGGCAGGGGGCAAGAGAATAGTGCTAAAAAAACGTATTCAAGTTTCGCATTCGCTCAACTTTTTGGAGTTAAAGGAGTTAAAGGAGTTAAAGGAGTTAAAGACGTTAGTCTTTTTCCTTGAATATTCCCTATAGGAGTAGAGATTAAAGAAGTAAAACATTTGTCCTTAACTCCTTTAACTCCTTTAACTCCTTTAACTCCTCTCAACTTGCGAAAGTTGAGAACATATTATATAGTAAAAACAAGATTCTGATCAGACGAAGCTGATGACTCCCTGTACGTTGTCAGAGGAGGGTTCTTCCTCGTGCGCCTGCGCAGCGGCACCGATGCTCTGGATGTCCTTGAGCTGCACCTTGGTGCGCTTGTATGTGGGGGTGTTCTCTACGGCGAGGATGATGTCTTCGTTGTCAAGGTCTTCTGGACGGAAGCGGTAGATATGTGCACGACGCTTGTACTGGGTGTTACGGCTGTCCTTGCCGTAGTAGCGGTTGCGACGGTCGAGACGCTCGGCAGCACGCTCCTCCTCCTCGGCAATAAGGCGTGCCTCCTCTTCGGTATGCTTCTTGAGGTGGTTGGACATGCCGTCGACATCTTCGATGCCGAAGCCTGTAGCAAGGATAGTGACCTTTACCTTCTTGCCAAGCTCTGGGTCGATGGCGAGTCCCCACTTGAGCTCAAAGCCACTGCCGAAACGATCCATGAAGTCATTGACATCGTTCATCTCGTCCATGGTGAGGGTCTGGTTCTCTGTACCGTTCTCGCTGGCGAAGGCTATGGAGATGAGTATCTTCTTGGAGTTGTAGATGTCCTTGTCGTTGAGCAGCGGTGAGTTGAGTGCATCCTCGATGGCTTGCTTGACACGGCCCTCGCCCTCGCCATAGCCTGTGGACATGATGGCTACGCCACCATCCTTAAGGACTGTCTTAACGTCGTTGAAGTCGAGATTGATGAGTCCGTGTACGGTGATGATCTCGGCAATGCTCTTGGCGGCGACACTGAGGGTGTCGTCGGCCTTGCCAAAGGCATCGAGGACGGTGAGCTCGGGGTAGATCTCACGGAGGCGCTCGTTGTTGATGACAAGCAGGGCATCGACATACTTGGACATCTCGTCTACTCCATCGAGAGCCTGATCGATCTTACGTTCGCCCTCAAAACGGAAGGGGATGGTGACGATACCGACGGTGAGGATGCCCAGTTCCTTGCTGACACGAGCTATGACAGGAGCGGCTCCTGTGCCTGTGCCTCCGCCCATACCGGCTGTGATGAATGCCATCTTTGTGCCGTCATTGAGCATGTCGGTGATGGCGTCGAGGGTCTCCTCGGCTGCCTGGCGCGCACGCTCGGGTTTGTTACCAGCTCCGAGTCCTTCCTTGCCCAGCTGCAGATGGACGGGGACGGGGGAGTCGTTGAGTGCCTGATTGTCTGTATTACAGAGTACGAACGACACGTCGTGGATGCCTTCACGATACATGTGATTGACGGCATTACCACCACCGCCACCTACTCCGATGACTTTGATTATACTGTTCTCCTGCTCGGGAGTTCCGAAATCTAATATATCCATGGTCTAATTTTTTATTTTATTATTGGAGTTAAAGGAGTTAAAGACATTAGTTTTGTGGCAAAATTACTCATCCTCAGGGTCCATAATGGTGTTGCCGAACTTGCGTAAGCCACGCACAGCTTTGCTCCAGAAGGAGTTCTTGCGGCGCTCCTCTTCTTCTTTGCGTAAGAGCTCTGCCTCTTCCTCCTCACGGCGAGCCTCTTCTTCCTCACGGCGACGACGCTCGGCTTCAGCCTTCTCCTTCTCGGCGGCGGTGAGGACGATGCCCTTGCCTGCCACCTCATTGGTAGGACGTGCTGCAGCATGAAGGTCGGCTGTGGTGGGAGGGTTAGGCTGACCCTGTGTGTCAAAGATGTCACGATCCTGATGGAGTGGTCCTCCAGAGCAGTTGTCGTCTCCCTTAGCGAGCAGTCCGAGCACGGTATTCATGGTTCCGTTATGAGCATTGACATCAGGATTGCTGGAGGTGATGGTCTGATTGACGAACTTTGCGATACGTATCTTGTCGATATGGGTATGGAGACGGAAAGCGCGCTCAAGGTTCTTCATATTACAACCACCACCGGTGAGGATGATGCCGCCAAGCAGCTTGTCGACATACTCGGATGGAACCTGATGCCACACGTTCTCGATAATCTCATTGAGACGTGCCTCGACGATGTCGATGAACTTACGGCTTTCGACTGAACGTTCCTCGTCAATGGGGTAGTTGAGAGTGTTGTCGATGTCACTATTGTCAGTATAGGCACATCCATAACGCAGCTTCATCTTCTCCGCATCATGCTCCTCGATCTGGAGGGAGGCAATGTCGCGAGTGATATTGTTACCTCCAAGTGGTATCACAGCGAGATGGCGCAGCACGTTCTTATGGAAGACGGTGACGGTAGTGGTGTCGGCACCAAGGTCGACGAGCAGACAGCCTCCACGACTCTCAGCCTCGGTAAGGACACTCTCGGCGAGTGCCAACGGAGCGAGGAAGAGCTCTGCGATGGCGATGCCTGCCTTGTCGAAGCATACATTGATGTTGTTGTAGAACGTCTCACGACAGATGATATTGAGGAAGTTACCCTCCAAGCGCGATGCCTTTATACCTACGGGATCGAGCTGGTACTGGTTGTCTACCTTATATTCCTGGGTGACAGCATCGAGAATCTCCTGTTCGGGGTAGTCCATATTGCGATTGTCATCCATGAGCTGATTGATCATGTTGTTGGTGATGATGGTATCGGCAGGCAAATCCCTGTTGACAACATTGCGGATGCTGCGGATGGACTGACCGCCGATGCCCACATAGACATGAGCTATCTCACTCTTGAGCTGGTTTTTGAGCTTAGAGATGATGTTGGTAAGACACTGGGCTGTCTTGTCAATGTTGTAGACAACGCCCTTACGGATGCACTGGGTGGCGTCTTCTTTGACTACAGCCAACACGGAGATGCTGCCGTCAAGGTTTTTTCTACCGGCTATCCCCGTGATCTTGGACGAGCCAAGCTCGATTGCCACAATGAATTCTTTTGTTGCTGCCATATATTTTAGATTTTGTGTTTTTTTATTAGTAATTCAAGTTTTACTTTTTGGAGTTAAAATGTTTTACTTCTTAAATCTCTACTCCTATAGGGAATATTCAAGGAAAAAGACTATCGTCTTTAACTCCTTTAACTCCCTTAACTCCTTTAACTCCTATAAACTTCTCTCCGTTCTTTTCTTGCATATTATCTGGTTGTCAAATTCGATATTGATGTAGTCGTAACGGTTCCAGCCTGCCTGAGAGAGTCCATAACGATAGAACTTTTCAAGACGAGAGAGCTTGGTGGCTACATACTCGTCAATCTCCTTCTCGGTAGCTGGTTTGCGACCATATTGCGGAAGCTGACCGATATAGACGACATGGTTGCCCATACGCGGCACGAGCTCCACGCCACGGTCGGGCAGGATATTGATCTGTTCAATCTGATTGTTCCATAGTTCGGAGTTCATGATGGTCTTGCTCAAGGGGGTGATGTAGTAACGGGCATACCACTTGTTGATGTTGCCAGTGGCGATAACGAGGTCGCTGGTATAGTGGCTATTGGGCAGTATGCCGCCCTGATCATCGAGATAATAATCATCGCCACTCTGACTCTTAATACGTACGATGGGCATGCGCTGGGTGACGCTGATAGCAACCTGTCCCTGTTGGGTCTTGTAGCACTCGGCAGTATTGACAAAGGGGCTTTTCTTGAGAGACTCCTCAATACTGCGAGGGTTGACCTCAGGCATGGGCTTATGGAGTGGATAGATATCACGCTTGAGAAGCATGTTCTTAACCTCAGCGGCACTGAGGAAGCCCGCATTATTGGAGTCGGTGATATCAATGGTCACCTTAGTACACTCGCCAACGCCCTCGTCGGGTTTGTTGAACGAGGTAATCGCCAGGACGAGATAGACGGCAAGCAACGCGTCAAGGCAGGTGATGATGACTTTCTTCCACGTCATGAGAGTATCTGGGCTATTTGTGGCACATAATTGTCAAGGTCGCCAGCTCCAAGTACGATGAGCACGTCGAAGTCGCGAGAGCGTACAAGGTCTAACACTTCTTCCTTATGAATCATACTCTTCTCGACGCCTGGGGCGAGGTTGTCGTAGATGAGACGAGAGGTGACGCCAGGGATGGGCTTCTCACGGGCGGGGTAGATGTCACACAGGATGACCTCGTCGAGGAGGCTAAGGGCCTCGGCAAACTCCTTATAGAAGTCGCGTGTACGGGTGTAGAGATGGGGCTGGAAGAGTGCGGTAATCTTGCGATCGCTATATAGCTGGCGCATGGAGCGCGCACTCTGGAGTATCTCCTTGGGGTGATGGGCATAGTCTGAGAGGAAGACGTGACGTGAGTTGCGCACCTTAAAATCGAAACGGCGGTCAACTCCTGCAAAGGTCTTCATTCCCTCACGTAACTCGTCGGGTGTACAGCCATTGAGCTGTGCCATCGCCATAGCAGCTACTCCATTCTCTATATTGATAGGGATGGGTTGACCGAGCTGGATATTAGCAACGTTCTCAATGGGTGAGATAAGGTCGAAGGTAATCTCGCCATTCTCTATCTTGACATTCTCGGCATGGAAATCGCCACTGTCAAGGCTATAGCTGTATGTACGCACCCCTGGCTGAACATCAGGACGCATCTCAAGACCTGTATGGAGAATGAGGGCACCACCAGGCTGGATGAGCGTGGTATAGTGACGGAAGCTCTCGAGGTATGCCTCCTTGGTACCATAGATATCAAGATGGTCAGGGTCAGTGGCTGTGATGACGGTCATCCACGGACGGAGCCAGTGGAAGGAGCGGTCGAACTCGTCGGCCTCAATGACTACATAGTCACTCTTGGAGGACAGGATATAGTTGGTTCCGTAGTTCTTTGAGATACCACCAAGGAAGGCATTACAGTCGAGATGACTCTGATGCATGATATGAGCACACATGGTAGAGGTTGACGTCTTGCCATGGGTACCCGCTACACAGAGTCCCTTATGAGTACGAGTAAGAGTACCGAGCACCTGAGCGCGTTTCTGCAGGTCGAAGCCATGATTGCGAAAATAAGTAAGTTCGCTATGGTCGGCAGGAATCGCTGGGGTATAGACGACGAGAGTGTGCTG
Organism: uncultured Prevotella sp.; assembly: GCA_900316295.1. Classification (GTDB taxonomy): domain Bacteria; phylum Bacteroidota; class Bacteroidia; order Bacteroidales; family Bacteroidaceae; genus Prevotella. Next base: position 24,377 of record ONCJ01000026.1, on the reverse strand, counting down.
GCTGTCGAGACATGGCTCGGGTACGAGTTGGAGGTTGTCTTCATAATGTATCTGAGCGCCTTCCTTTTCGAGCTGGCGAGTAAGGTCACTTGGCGTCTTGTCGTAGCCACCAACGACGAGTCCACGATGGAGGAAGTAGCGGGCAAGAGCACTCATGCCGATGCCTCCGATTCCGATGAAATATACTGAGTTGAACATTTGCGATTTTTGAGTTTACAGTTTACATTTTAAAGTTTATGAGTTGCCAGTTTCTCCACTTCTTGGGCAATGATGTTGGCAGAGTCGGGCAGAGCCATCTTCTTGGCATTGGCTCCAAGATTGGTATAGAGTTGTACGGGGTCGCTCAGGGTACTGATGGCAAGGGGTATGAGCTGAGCTGGCGCATCAGCATCCTTGACGATGAGGGCAGCCTCACGACGCACGAGTGCCATGGCGTTATGGGTCTGATGGTCTTCAGCCACATTAGGCGAGGGTACGAGGATGGAAGGCTTGCCCAAAAGACACAGCTCGCTGATGCTGCTGGCACCGGCACGGCTTATGACAAGATCGGCAGCACGGTAGGCTGCACCCATATCGCTGATAAAGTCCATAACCTTGAGATTGGCAGGGCAACCCTTTTCAGCCAGCTGACGTAGTATCTCGGCATGATAGTAGCTACCTGTCTGCCAGACGAACTGCACCCGTGTGGCACGGATGTCATCGAGATGGGCAAGGACGCTGTTGTTGATGGTGCGTGCACCAAGGCTACCACCGATAATAAGTGCTACGGGCAGTGTAGGGTCCAATCCAAAGGAACTGACAGCCTCACTGTGGGACAGATCGCAATGTAACAGCGACTGACGGACAGGATTGCCCGTAAGCATAATCTTCTCTGCGGGGAAGAAGCGCTCCATGCCCTCATAGGCTACACATATCTTCTGTGCCTTCTTTGCCAAGAGCTTATTGGTAACTCCTGCGAATGAGTTCTGTTCCTGTATGAGACAGGGGATACCCATCGAAGCTGCAGTATTGAGAGTGGGACCGCTGGCATAGCCTCCCACACCGACAGCCACGTCGGGACGAAACTCGCGGAGAATCTTCTTTGCCATACGTTGTGACTTCCATATCTTGTACAACACCTTGAAATTGTTCAGCAGGTGCTTGCGGTCGAAACCACAGATAGGTAGTCCCTTGATGTCATAACCGGCTGCTGGCACACGCTGCATCTCCATCCTGCCCAGTGCACCCACGAAGAGTATCTGAGCATCAGGATGATTCTCCTTGATAGCATTGGCTATCGATATTGCTGGAAAGATGTGGCCTCCTGTGCCACCGCCGCTGATGATTACTTTCATGATTGTATTCCTTTTAGATATTGGGGGATATTCGTTGGGTGAATTGCGTTTGGGGTATGGGCGTCAGGGCATAGTCCTCTATGTCATTGTCGGCATCAGCCGAGGAGGATGGTTTCTTCTTGGCTGAGCGAGAGATGGAGAGGATGACACCAATATATATACAGTTGATGATGGTGGAGGTACCTCCTTTGCTGACAAGGGGTAGCGGCTGACCTGTGACTGGTGCAAGGCCTACAGCCACCATCATATTGAATAGTGCCTGAATGACGAGCATCAGAGCGATGCCCATAGCGAGGAATGCAGGGAAGGCATTCTCACAACGGTAGGCTATCTTGCCAGTACGGAAGAGGAGGAACACATAGAGCAGTGCGACGATGGTGGCACCACCAATGCCCATTTCCTCAATGATAATGGCATAGATGAAGTCAGAGAACGCTTGCGAGAGGAAGTCACGCTCGGTGGAGTTGCCTGGTCCCTTGCCAACGATGTTGGAACTGACGATGGCAATATTGGCATGACCTATCTGGGCATCTTTGTCGAGATCGAACTTCTCGGGTGGTATCTCCTCATTATTGAGGAATCGCTTGAAACGCGACTTCCATGTACCCATACGGTGGGTGAGTTTGCTAAGAGCACTGGGGGGCTCGTCTGCTGCCACCTCAACCCGTTCGGTAAGCACTTGCTTTTCAGATACCTCTTTCTCGACGTCATCGCCGACAAGAAACACCATAGCGATAGCAAAGATCACCACGATGGCAACACCTCCGATGAGTTTCCCTATCTGACGTAATGGTACTCTGCCAATGAACATCATCAGAACCACCGTAGCACCAATAAGCATAGCGGTAGAGAGGTTCTCGGGAGCTATAGGAGCAAGCATGATGGCGCTCACGCTAAGAATATAGCGGAAGGCCTTATCATCAGCACCCTTGTCGGTTTGCATGGCGCTCAGTATTTGAGCAATAGCGAGGATGAGCGCTCCCTTAGCCAACTCTGATGGTTGGAACTGGATGCCAAGAAAACCTATCCAACGGTTAGCTCCATTGGTGGTCTCACCAGCTACAAGCACCACAAGAAGCGTGATAAAAGAGAAGAGGAGCAGGAAGGGAGTCACAAGCTTGAAGTACTTACACTTGACATTCAGTACAAGAATCATCATAAACGTACCAACGGCAAGGATGCCACAATGCTTCAGGATAGGACTCCAATAGTTACCTCCCTTGTATGATAGCGAGCTGGAAGCTGAATAGACCTCGACAATGCTAATCATACACAGGAAGAAGAAGATCATCCAGATGACCTTATCGCCCTTGAAGATATTTCCTAATTTCTTATTCACTTTATTTTGAAGTTGGGGATAATCGTTTTTCGTTTATAATGCCCTTACGAGCGTCTTGAACTGTTCGCCACGATCCTCCATGTTCTTGAACAGGTCGAAACTGGCACAGCATGGACTGAGCAAAACAGTATCGCCAGGCTGAGCCAGACGATAACAAGCATCGACACAATCACGCATGTTGTGAGTGTCTACGACAGGTAGACCGAGGGAATCAAAGTTGTCATGAAGCTTCTGATTGTCGGCACCGAGATATACTATGGCACGACACTTCTCACGTACAAGGGGCTTAATAGGCTCATAGTCATTACCCTTGTCCTTACCTCCGATGATGAGTATGGTGGGAGTGGTCATGCTCTCAAGAGCATACCAACAGGCATCGACATTGGTAGCCTTGGAGTCATTGACGTACTGCACACCACCAACACGACAGACTTTCTCCAACCGATGTTCAACACCAGGGAAGTCGCTAAGGCTCTTACGTATTACCTCCTTCTTGATACCACTGATGTCTGAGGCGATACCGGCAGCGAGGGAATTGTATATGTTATGAGTACCTGTAAGCGAGAGCGACTCTTGCTCCATATTAAATGGTGTAGGGCGTTCGATAGTATATGTGCCTTCCTCGATATATCCTATGGAGCCGTTCTCCTTCAAAGCGGAGAATGGATAGGTGACAGAGCGGATGTCATACTTCTTAAGTTCACGCTGGATGATGGGGTCGTCGTTCCAGTAGATGAATGCGTCCTGCTCGGTCTGATTCTGAATGATACGCATCTTGGCATCGACATAGTTCTGCATACAGTTGTCATAACGGTCGAGATGGTCGGGAGTGATGTTCAGAAGTATGGCAATGTCGGCCTTGAAGTCGTACATATTGTCAAGCTGGAAGGAGCTGAGCTCGATGACGTAGTAGGCATGAGGGTCCTCAGCCACCTGAAGAGCCAGCGAGTTGCCGATGTTGCCTGCAAGTCCGACGTCATATCCTGCCTGTTTGAAGATATGATAGATAAGCGAGGTGGTAGTGGTCTTACCGTTGGAACCTGTGATACAGATCATCTTAGACGTGGTATATCTGCCAGCAAACTCTATCTCACTGATGATAGGTGTACCCTTGGCTATGATTTTCTGTACCATTGGTGCCTGATCGGGGATACCTGGACTCTTGATGACCTCATCGGCATCGAGAATCTTCTCCTCAGTATGGCGTCCTTCCTCCCACTCTATCTGATGGGAATCGAGCATAGACTTGTATTTATCCTTGATAGCAGACATGTCTGACACAAACACCTCGAATCCTTGCTTTTTTGCAAGAACCGCAGCACCTGCACCACTCTCACCTGCTCCTAACACTACTATTTTCTTCATCTATTTACAATTTGACAATTTATAATGTACTACTTTCACGAATAATTCGAACAATTCAGTTCTTCAAGTTTTCAATTTTTCATTTCTCTACCTTATCTTCAGCGTGATAATCGCCATAGCCGCCAGAAGCACCGTGACAATCCAGAAGCGGATGGTTATCTTTGACTCAAGCCATGCACCACGTGGCCAACGCAGCAGATACTTACAGTCGGCATCGAGTTCAGCATCAGTGGTACGGAAATTATCATGAATCGGGGTACGCTTGAACACACGCTGCTTGACACCACGGCGTTTGCCCAACTTGAAGTACCACACTTGTATGATTACGCTAAGACTCTCCATGAAGAAGACACCACAGAGGATAGGCAGTAATAACTCCTTATGGATAATGATAGCTCCAACACCGATGATACCTCCGATGGTGAGAGACCCCGTGTCACCCATAAAAATCTGAGCCGGATAAGCATTGTACCACAGGAAGCCTATCATAGCACCAATAAACGCACAGAAGAACACTACCAATTCTTGTGAGTCTGGGATATACATTATATTAAGGTAGGCGGCATACTCATAGTGAGAGCTGACGTATGCGAGAATACCTAAAGCCACTCCGATGATGGCAGAGTTACCGGCACACATGCCATCCATGCCGTCATTGAGATTGGCACCATTTGACACGGCTGTGACTACCAGAATTGTCATGATGACAAACAAAATCCATCCCGCAGCATTGGCATAGTCGCCACAGAACGACATAATCTTAGAATAGTCAAGATTATGATTTTTGACAAACGGAATAGTTGTCTTCAGAGTCTTCTCTGCCTGTTGAGTATGGGTGACGGTGACAGTCTGACCTGGTCGTTCCACCTCTACATTGAGGTTAGCCTTGACATCTGGCGACATCCATAATACCAGTCCGACTATCAGTCCGATGCTCACCTGTCCAACTATCTTATATTTTCCTTTGAGACCTTCCTTGTTATGGCGGAATATCTTGATAAAATCATCCATTCCACCGAGGAAACCCAACCATATCGTAGTGGCAATCATAAGTAGCAGATATACATTACGCAGACGACCCAGAAGGAGCACTGGTATCAGGATGGAGGCAATAATAATAATTCCTCCCATCGAGGGCACACCAATCTTTTTCTGACCAAAGGGATCGATCTTTGAGTCGCGTGCTGTTTCCGTAATCTGGCGTCGCTTAAGAAATTTGATAAAGTGTTCGCCAAACCATGCTGATACTATCAACGACAATATCAGTGCCAGAATGGAACGGAACGAGATGTAGCCCCACAAATGGGTGCCGCTGATGCCAAACTGATCGAGAAATCTAAAAATATAGTATAACATGTTTTTATTGTATTTCTGTTATTGTTAGATTATGAGTTTATCACCTCACGTACCACCTCGTGATCGTCAAAGTGGTGCTTTACTCCTTTTATCTCTTGATAGTCCTCGTGTCCCTTGCCAGCAATGAGTATGATGTCACCCTTTTCTGCCATCATCGTGGCTGTACGTATGGCCTCACGTCGGTCAACAATAGTGACCACCTTCTTCTTCTGCTGGGGAGTTAGTCCTGCGAGCATGTCATCGATTATCATCTGCGGATCTTCGAATCGAGGATTGTCACTGGTGATAATAACCTTATCGCTTTGCTTGACAGCCTCCTGAGCCATGAGCGGACGTTTTCCCTTGTCACGATTTCCACCCGCTCCACATACTGTTATGACGTGCCCCTTACCAGAGAGCACCTCATGGATGGCATTGAGCACATTTTCCAATGCATCGGGAGTATGAGCATAGTCTATCACGGCAGTCCATCCATCAGGCGAAGAGATAGGATCAAGACGTCCGTTGACACTCTTCAAGGTACTCATAACGAGGAGGATATCCTCGGGCTGTTTGCCCAGCATCACAGCAGTGCCATAGACTGCGAGAAGGTTGCTGACATTAAACTTGCCAATAAACTGTACACCAACCTCACGACCATCAATCTCGAGATACATTCCTTCGAAATGACATTCCAGGAGATGCGCCTTGAAGTCGGCTGCCTTCTTGGTGGAATAGGTCTTCAGCTGTGCTTTACAGTTTTGTACCATGAACATTCCGTTCTTGTCGTCGACATTGATTATGGCAAAGGCGTTCTTTGGCAGTGTATCGAAGAACAACTTCTTGGCATCACGGTAGTTTTCGAACGTCTTATGGTAGTCAAGATGGTCACGGGTGAGATTGGTAAATATGCCTCCTACAAAAGAAAGTCCACCGATGCGACGCTGCTGGATAGCATGGCTGGAGCACTCCATGAAGGCATACTCACAACCGGCATCCACCATGCGCGCAAGCAGAGCATTGAGCTCAATAGCATCGGGAGTGGTATGGCTGGCGGGTACCGCCTCACCGTCAATATAATTACATACAGTGGAGAGAAGACCGCACTTATGACCAAACTTTCGGAACATATTATATAATAATGTAGCGATAGTAGTCTTGCCATTAGTTCCAGTGACACCCACCAACTTGAGTTTCTTTGACGGATTGCCATAGAAGGCTGTAGCCACTGGTCCGACAGCTTCCTCAGTTGACTCAACTTGTATATATGTGATCTCTGGAGAAGGATCAACGGGCATATCCTCTAACAGTACGGCACAGGCTCCCTGAGCTATGGCCTTGTCAATATACTGATGGCCATCGACCTGCGTGCCCTTCATTGCGACAAACAGATAGCCCTCAGCTATCTTTCGGCTGTCTATGTGAATGCCATTGACCTCTACAGACGTGTCGCCTGTGACGTTCAGCGGTTTGATGTCTTGAATAATCTCACTCAGTTTCATATATTATATTAATTTTAGCGTACATACCATACCTTTCTTCACCTCAGTTCCAGGTGCTATACTCTGCTCGTGCACCTTGCCACGTCCTACTATAACCGCCTTGATGCCACGCTCTTCAAGCATATAGACAGCATCACGAGCTCCCATGTTGTGCACATCGGGTACACTATGACGAGACGCAGTGTTTGAATTTGACTTGCTTATCACTAACGACTTGCCGTTAGGACTGACTGTACCCCATACAGGGTTGCCAAACGCATGAGCACCGCCCCATCCATTCTTCACCTTAAAGCCAAAATGATTCAACACGTAGTCGGCTGCAAGCACATTGCCACCCTTCACCTCAGGCACGAGGACTGACGACGCCGACTTGGCATCCTTAGCATCAAGACGGAGGCTCTGCGCCATGATACCCTCAGAGATATGATGGAACACGACACCACTCATTCCGCCTCCTGAAGCAGGAAGACCCGACTTTTGTATACATACTATACAGCTATAACGTGGGGCATCAGCTGGGAAGAAACCTGCGAACGACAACAGGAAACTGGTGGTTTTACCACTCGCAGTCCATATCTGTGCTGTTCCTGTCTTACCCGCTACCTTAAACGACTTAGATCCTGCCTTTCTACCAAGACCCTGGCTCACCACATGTTCGAGAATGGTCTGTATGGTAGCGACTGTCTTAGGCTTGGCTATTTGCTCCTTGATAACCTCTGGTGGGAATTCCATGATAACCTCGCCATCCTTCATCACCTGTTTTACAAAACGAGGACGCATCATCTTACCATTATTGGCAATGGCATTGTAGAAGGTTAGGGTGGAGATAGGGGGCACCTGTGTCTCATAGCCTATACTCATCCACGGCAGAGCAGTCTTGCTCCAGTTGACATATTGTTTGCCTTTCGCATCTTTCTTTGGCATACGGATGCGTGCAGGAGTAGAACCTACCAAAGGTATTTGCAGGTCGGTAGCCAAGCCAAGATCGTAGAGTCCCTGGACATATTTCTCAGGATTGTTATGATAGAACTTGTCAATAATGCGGCTTACTCCGATATTTGAACTCACCTCAAGCGTCTTTGGCAGACGCATCGTGCCATAACCGCCACGAGTCCAGTTATGATCCTTCATGTCGCGTCCGTACATATTATATATTCCGCCGCCAGTCTCTACTACATAGTTGGTATCACACACCTCGTCGTCGAGTGCCACCATGATAGACGCCGTCTTGAAGACCGATCCTGGCTCCAGCAGATCACTTACGGCATGGTTCTTTATCTCGCGATATTCGCCATCAATACATTTCTCCATGTTTACGATGGCTTTGATATCGCCCGTAGCCACCTCCATGACGATTGCCACGCCCACATTTCCGTTGATCAACTTCAACTCATCGAGAACGGCACGCTCTGCAAGATCTTGCATACCCACATCAATAGTGGTAACAATATCCATACCGTCGGTGGGCGGAGTATCAGTGATACTTAGATACTTATTAAGCACCTTACGACGATGGATTATACCATTTTCACCACGAAGTATAGAGTCATACGACAATTCCAAACCGCAACGGGCCGTATCCTTAGCTCCAAACATGTCACCTACTGTACGCTGGGCTAACGAACCGAACGGACGACGACGAGCATTATACTCCTCGACATTAAAGCCGCTCTTATATGATGCTCTGATAGTAAACTCAGGAGTGACTGTCTCCGAATTCATCGGAAGACTAAGGATTGGCAGTTCCTGCACCTCGGACAGGACATTATACCCCACACGATACTTCCATATAGGCCAATGGCGTGAACCCTCCGTTCCGTTTTTTTGAATCTGGTGGCGTCCCTCTTCAAGATGTTTACGGAAATCTGCAGCCGACTTCTCTGGGAAAATCCTGCTTAATCCATCGCATATACTATCAAGTTTCTCCATCCACAAAGAATCATTCTTTGACTCTTTGAGGGCCTGGAAGTCCATATATAATTTGAATTCAGGCAATGAACTTGCCATCAACTGGCCGTCACTGCTGAGAATATTGCCACGAATTGGTTTCACCGCCATGCTGTCCACCTTGAGTCGTGCGGCAACATCCATCCAATACTGGCGGTCGGCCGTCATTGTATAGAATGCCTTCAAGATGACAGCGATGGCAACCAGCGTCATAGCAATCGCTATGATACTGTACCGAGGCATAATCTTTTTATAATCGAACTTACTACTCATCTATATTATTACAACTTTAATGTACTATGTACAACCTACACGAACTTCACGAATAATTTATTTTTTTCAATTCTTACATTTTCCCGTCACTTCTTCGGTACCGTAATGATGTACGGGGGCTGATTGGGCATTTTCAATGTACTGTCCTTACTGCTTTGCAGAAGTTTGATGACATGACTCTCACGCGACTTCTCCGTAAGCATACTACTACTCGACAATGCCTTATATTTAGCATCTTTCAGTTCCCTATTCAGCCGGTCTATCTCAAGTAGGTTTTTCTGCACACTATAACGATTGGAGATATAGAGTATCACAAAAAACACCACCAGCACCACCAGCCATATCTGACTTCGGATGAGACGAGCCGTCAGGATGTCACCGCCGAGAATCTTTCTCAGCGTAAAATTAGAAGAATGAGGCTGCTCGTCCTCACGCGCACGCTCTTGGATAGCCTCTTTGAACTCCTCGGCAACCGTACCTTGGTGGTCGTCAGCCATCTCATGCTCCGCGGCAGCGCCCTTTTCTGTTCTTGTTTCTTGACCAACAACAGGGTCCTGCTTACTGGCAGATTCTTCTGATTTGTTTATCTCGTTTTCCTTCATCGTTTCTCTGCTATTCTTAGTTTAGCACTTCTGCTACGAGGATTTCGTTCTTGTTCTTCATACGTAGGAAGTACCACCTTGCCTACCATCTTATATGGCGAGTCAACATTACCAAAGAAGTCTTTTGCCACCACACCTCTTACATTGCCCGTCTTCATGATATTCTTCACCAACCGGTCTTCCAAAGAGTGATAGGTAATCACCACAAGTCGTCCTCCCGAGCGAAGCAGATTAGTTGCCGAGGCGAGCATTTCAGCAAGGGCCTCCATCTCATGGTTCACCTCTATTCGCAATGCCTGAAACGCCTTCGCCAGTTCTTTCTTTTCTCTCTCCTTCTTTAGCACAGGTTCCAATACCGACGCCAGCTGTCCTGTGCTTTTTATCTCGTCCTGCAGACGCGCATTGACAATAGCTTTAGCCACCGCTCTGGAGTTCTTCATTTCACCATAGAGGTAAAATATCTCTGCCAGTTGCTTTTCGTCATACGTGTTAATAATATCGGCAGCCGTTGTTCCTGCTCGTTTGTTCATCCTCATGTCGAGGGGTGCGTCATAACGAAACGAGAATCCTCTCTCTGCGTCATCGAAATGATGGCTGGAGACTCCGAGGTCCGCCAATATTCCGTCCAAATATTCCTCGCCATAATAGCGCATCCAGTTACTGATGTACCTAAAATTGCTACGAACAAAGGTGAACGACCCACGATTCTCTACCCGACCGATATTCTCTTCAGCATCCTCATCTTGATCGAAGCTGTACAGCCGACCTTCATTGCCTAATCGGGAGAGCAGCTCCCTGCTATGTCCGCCACCACCAAAAGTGACATCCGCATAGACGCCATTCGCCTTTACGTCAAGTGCATCGATACTCTCCTGCAAGAGCACTGGTGTATGATATGTATACTGCTCACCATTCATCGAAGACACTATTCGTTGTTCCCATTAGTTTTTCCATCGACTGCGAGAACTCCTCCGAGCTCATCTGCGCCTTTTCCTCCTCTTGCTGACCCCATATTTCAATCGTGTCATCCATACCTTTAAACTGAATAGACTGTCCTATATTCGCCATTTTCAGGTATCTTTTCGGTATAAGGAAGCGACCATTCATATCAAGCGTCACAATCTCAACATCCGAGACAAACTTGCGGAACACCCTGCGCTGCTCTGCATTCCATTTGTTTATCTTCGCATTGAGACGATCGAGATACTCATTCCATACGGATTCGGGATAGAGCACCAGACACGTCTCATGTATGTCCTTACGCATCACAAGACTCACCTCGCCTGCCGAGCCCAGAACCCTGCGGAAAACCGCAGGAAGAAACACTCTTCCTTTCGAGTCTGTCTTTGCTTCTATGTTGCCGAAAAATCTCATCTACATCTTTATATTTTAAATTCGGCTCCAAAATTACATATTTTTCCCCACTTTCCACCACAAATCTCCACAATATTTTTTAAAAACGATGTTTTTTTATTATTTTAACTCATTCAAGGGATGAGAAGTAAAGAGCGAGGAGAGAGTAAAAAATATCTTTTTTTTGCCGTTTAGAACTTTTTATCACAAAAAGAGCACTTTTTTACAAAAGGTTTGATTATTTTTGCAATTTGTTATCGAATATCCCTCATTGGAATGGAAAAAGTAACGGAAAAAACGATTGACATTGACAAGATACTAAAGAGCAAAATGGGTACAAAAAGCAGGTACGTGCCCAGACCACTTGTCACATGGCTCAAGCATATCACCCATCAGGACCAGGTAAACGAATTCCTATGGAACAACAAGGATCTGGTTGGAACAGACTGGTTGGTGGCATGCGTCAAGTATCTGGATATGTCGTTAGAAATAAGGGGGCAAGAGAACCTGCCTGACAAGAACGACGGCAAACTCTACACATTCGTCTCCAACCATCCTCTTGGAGGTATCGACGGTGTAGCAATAGGTTCCATTATCGGTCGCCATTACGACAACAAGTTCAAATACCTTGTCAACGACCTTTTAATGAACCTGCCAGGACTCGCTCCTTTGTGCATCGGCATCAACAAGACTGGTTCGCAGAGCCGCAACTTCCCGGCAATGGTGGAGACGGGATTCTCCAGCGACGATCACATGGTGATGTTCCCTGCAGGACTGTGCTCCAGGAAAATCGACGGGATAATTCAAGACATCCCCTGGAAGAAGACATTCATCACCAAGAGTGTCGAGCATAAGAGAGACATCGTACCGATACACTTCAGCGGTCACAACTCGATGTTCTTCTATCGCCTAGCCAATATCTGCAAGATGCTGGGCATCAAGTTCAACATAGCCATGCTCTTCCTCGTTGACGAGATGTATAAGAACAGGCACCAATCGTTCCAGATAACGATAGGCAAACCCATATCATGGCAGACATTCGACAAATCGAAAACGCCTACCCAGTGGGCACAGGAAGTACGAGCAAGGGTATATCAACTGCCTAAAGAGAAATAAGAACTCCAAACAATAACAACCAGAACGACATGGAACAAGAGATTATCCAACCGGTAGACAGAGAACTTATCAAGAGCGAACTGACACCCGAGAAGCAATTACGACTGACCAACAAGAGCAATAACGAGATATACATCGTTACTGCCCACAACTCACCCAACGTCATGAGGGAGATAGGTCGTCTTCGCGAGATTGCCTTCCGAGAGGCAGGCGGTGGTACAGGCAAAGCGCTCGACATAGACGAGTTCGACACATGCGACAACTGTTACAAGCAACTCATTGTATGGAACCCTGAGGCAGAGGACATTCTGGGTGGATATCGCTATCAGTTTGGTACTGAGTGGGAGATAATGCCTAACGGACAGCCCCACCTCGCCACCAGTCACATGTTCCATTTCTCTGAGAAGTTCATGAAGGAGTACGTCCCCTACACCGTGGAGCTCGGCAGATCATTTGTTTCCTTACCCTATCAAAGTTCGAGAATGGGAGCAAAGAGTTTGTTCGCTCTTGATAACCTGTGGGACGGACTTGGCGCCTTGGTTGTTCTTAACCCAGAGATAAAATACTTTTTCGGAAAAATGACGATGTATCCATCATACATTCGTCGAGGCAGAGACATGATACTCTATTTCCTGAAAAAACATTTCGACGACAAGGAGAACCTTATTGTACCGATGAAACCGCTAAAAATCGAAACTGACCAGAAAGAGTTAGAACAGCTCTTCTGCAAGGATGACTTCCGCGCGGACTATGTGATTCTAAATACTGAGATACGCAAGCTTGGTTACAATATTCCACCTCTTGTCAATGCATACATGAACCTCAGTCCTACCATGCGACTCTTTGGCACTGCCATAAACTATGGATTTGGTGATGTTGAAGAGACTGGCATCCTTATCGCCATTGACGAGATACTCGAGGATAAGCGCAAGCGTCACATCGACTCATTCATTAAGGCTCACCCCGAAGCTATGCGCATCACTAGCGGAGCCAACAAGGTGATATACAAAGATTAGTACTGGGCACACACCCTTCACTTAATACAAACGGAGTCAGCCATCACACTACGGGAAGGCTGATTCCGTTTATTTTTTGATATATATCCAGCGCATACACATCCGTCATTCCGCTGATGTAGTCGATGACAGACATCACGCGAGTCTCAAGATCGTCCGATTGTATATCATACTGGCTTGACACGCGTCTTATAAGCTGCTGTGAATGGAATTTCTCTGGGCTTACTGCTGCACCGATGAAGTTGTTCATCAGCGTGTCCATAATTTTATAACCACTCAGCTCCACATCCAGCACTATCTTACTATGGTATATCTTCTTCATCGACACGTCGACACATCGTAGATAGGCTTCACGCTGCAGCGTCGGCATGCCATTTATCAGCGAACCTTCAAACCGTCCATCAAGCAAAGCATCCTCATTGTCAACAAACACCTTGACACACTCATTCTCCAGCTTGCCTATGACGCACGCCCTCATATACACCACCTTCTCATTATTATCCGTAACCCCCTCGTCGATGATACGTTTATGGATATTGGCTTTGGTGGGCTCGTCAAAGAACCCCAACAGCAGTTCCTCGGTTTCATCGTATGATAGAATCTTCAGTTTATGGGCGTCTTCTATATCCATTATCTCGTAGCAGATATCGTCGGCAGCCTCAACAAGATATACCAGCGGATGGCGACAGAACCGTAGTCCCTCGCCTTCCACATCCTCTCTGTTTATTCCCATTTCATCGGCAATTCGCTTGTATAGCATCGCCTCCGTAGAGAAGAAGCCAAACTTCCCTTTCTTGCCTGCAAGAGAAGCAGAATGAGGATATTTCACTATACTGGCAAGCGTACTGTATGTCATCACAAACCCGCCATCTCTACGACCCCTAAACCGATGGGTAAGAAGGCGGAAGGCATTGGCATTACCCTCAAAATGAGTGATGTCCGACCAGAAGTCTGGCGACACCATTGCCTGAAGTCCCCTACCAGGACCTTCGAGGAAGTAGGCTTGTATGGCTCTCTCGCCACTATGTCCGAAGGGCGGATTTCCCATATCATGTGCAAGACACGCTGCAGAGACAATAGTTCCTATCTCCTCAAACAATGTTCCTCTAAGCTCCGGATGTCGTTTCATCAGGGCTCGTGACACATCATCACCCAACGACCTTCCCACGCTCGACACTTCGAGCGAGTGGGTCAGCCTGTTATGAACAAAGATACTTCCAGGCAGTGGGAACACCTGGGTCTTATTTTGCATCCGTCTGAATGGTGCCGAGAATATCAGTCGGTCATAGTCGCGCTTGAACTCTGAACGGTCGTCATGTCGTTCCGCATGAACAATCTCCTGTCCGAGTCGTTTGTTGGTTATCAGTTTCTGCCAGTCCATTGTGATTTCGTTACTTTATCAATTGCAAAATTACCAAAAAGTTTTCGTTTTACTTACTATTTGCGTTAAAATATTGTGAACCGTAAAGCAATTTTCAACTTTCAACTTTCATCTTTCAACTTATTATCGTACCTTTGCCCAAAATTTGCACATAACTAATATAGAACACGTAATTATGACAGAGATTAGGATCATCAACAAAGGTCATCAGCAACTCCCTGCATACGCCACCCCCATGAGTGCTGGCATGGACATTCGTGCCAACCTTGACGAGTCTATAACCCTGCACCCCATGGAGCGCAGACTGATACCCACAGGATTATACATAGCCCTGCCCGAAGGATTCGAAGCTCAGATACGTCCACGTAGCGGACTTGCACTGAAGAAGGGCATCACCGTACTCAACAGTCCTGGCACAGTAGATGCCGACTATCGTGGAGAAGTGGGCGTACTGCTCATCAACCTGTCACAAGAAGACTTTGTCATTGAAGACGGAGAGCGCATTGCCCAGATGGTCATCAGTCGGCACGAACAGATAGAATTCAAGATCGTTGAGGAGCTCGACGAGACTGAGCGTGGTGCTGGAGGATACGGACATACGGGAGTGAAATGAGGAGATGAGGAGGTGAGTAATGAGGAGATGAGTAGTAAGGAGATGAGTAGTAAGGAGATGAGTAATATAGAGATGAATAATAAGAAGATCATGAGGACCATGGTAGTGATGGCTATGTTTGTCATCGCCCTGTTGTCATGTCTTTCTGCAAAGGCTCTTTCGCAAGACTCCGCCCGCTCATACCAATATTTCTATCTAGAGTCCATTCGGCAGCAACAACAAGGCAACAGATCGGCAGCTTTTGACCTGATGAAATATGCTCAGCACCTCAACCCTATGGCTGCTGAGACATACTTTCAGCTGTCACAGTATTATTTCGATATGAAAGACAATGCCTCTGCGCGTATGTGCTTTGAGAAGGCAGCCGAACTGAACCCCAAGAACAGCACATATCAAGAACGACTGGCCCAATTCTATGTATCCCAACAGGAATATGACAAGGCGATTGGTACCTACGAACAGCTCTATTCCACCAATAAAGGCCGTGAAGACGTGCTCGAGATTCTGCTGCGCCTCTACGGAGCCACCAACAATTATGCCAAGATGATTGAAGTTCTCAATCGTATGGAGGTCTTGGAAGGCGGCAGCGAACAAATCACCCTCACAAAGATGCAAATCTACGAGCAGATGGATGACAAAGACAAGGTTCTCAAGGAATTGCAGTCGCTCGTTGACAAACACCCAAATGATCTCAACTACAGAGTGATGCTCGGCAACTGGCTACTACAGAACGGCAAGCCAAGACTGGCACTTAAAGAATACAAGTATGTCATGGCAGAAGAGCCCGACAACGAAGCAGCACAGATATCCATGCTCGACTATTATCGTATAGAGGGTATGGACGCCAAGGCTGAGGAACTGCTCACCAACCTCCTGTCAAGTCCGAAGACAGAGACCAGCACAAAGGTTTCACTGCTCAGACGTGCCATATACGAGAATCAACAGCAGGGAGGTGACAGCATCGCCATACTTCAGCTCCTCGACAAGACACTCTCACAACCCCAGAAGACAAGCGACCTCTACATGCTGAAGGCAGCCTACCTCACACTCATCAACATGCCGAAAGACTCCGTCAACAGCGTTTACGAACAAGCGATCAAGGTAGAGCCAGATAATGCCCAGGCACGCCTCATCCTGATACAGAATCTGTGGCCCGAGGAGCAATACGACAAGGTGATAGACCTCTGTCGCCCTGCCCAGCAATACAATCCCGACGAGATGGCATTCTACTATTTCCAAGGCATAGCATACTATCAGCAAGGCAAGCACGACGAAGCACTGAACACCTTCCGCAAGGGAGTGGCTCAGATCAACAGCAGCAGCGACCCCCGCATCGTCAGCGACTTCTATGCCATCATGGGCGACATCCTACACGACAAGGGGCTCGACACGGAAGCGTACGCCGCATACGACAGCTGTCTACACTGGAAGCCCGACAATTTCGGCGCTCTCAACAACTACGCCTACTATCTCAGCATCCACGGCAGCGACCTCAGCCGTGCCGAGCAGATGAGCTATAAGACCATCAAGGCTGAACCCGAGAACAGCACCTTCCTCGATACCTTCGCATGGATTCTCTTCATGCAAGGACGCTATGAGGAAGCTAAAATATATATCGATCAGGCTGTAAAACACCTTCAGGGCGACGGAGGAGTCATCTACGAACACGCTGGCGACATCTATGCCATGACCGGCAACACGGACGAAGCCCTGCAATATTGGCAGAAAGCCAAGGACGACAAGGTGGAAAGCCCTACCCTCGACAAGAAGATAAAACAAAGAAAATACATTAAAGAACCGAAAAAATAATCATTATGAGAAAGATACAGATTATAGCCGTGTGCATGACGGCATTCATCGTCTCGGCATGTGCAGCCAAGAAGTCAGCCATCGCCAACGACAGCACTACCACGACCGTAACTGCCAGCAACACTGGCGAAGCCAAACAAGCACTCCGTTTCGTACAAAGGGTATCAGACAACGCCCTATACCAGAAGAATGTTGTCGCCACCAAGATGACCTTCAACCTCAAGGCAGGCTCCAAGGACATCACCCTGCCTGCCTCACTCCACATGCGCAAGGATGACGTCATCCGTCTGCAGGTGTTCATTCCCCTGCTGGGCAGCGAGATTGGCAGACTGGAACTCACCAAGGACTATGTACTCATCATCGACCGTATACACAAGCAATATATCAAGGCAGACTACAATCAGATTGACTTCCTGCGCGAGAAAGGCTTGTCATTCTATTCTCTCCAGTCACTATTCTGGAACCAGCTGTTTCTGCCTGGCGAGCAGAAGGTGAGCGAGAGTCTGCTCAAACAATATAATGCCGACATCAGCACCACTGCTAATCTCGTTCCCGTCGACTTCCGACAGGGAGCCATGTCCTTCGTGTGGAGTGCCGACAAGACCACAGCCCTTATCGAGAATGCCGACATCACATACGTAAGCTCCAAGCATGGCACCACCAAGCTCTCATGGAATTACAGCGACTTCCAGTCGTTCGGTTCAAAGAAATATCCCAACCATCAAGTCATCGACATTGAGACGACCGCCACCAAAGAGAAGAAAGTGTTTCAGCTGGTATTCGACCTCAGCGGGGTCACTGCCGACAGCAACTGGGAGACACGCACCACCGTTAGCGACAAATACAAGGAGGTAAGTGCTGAGGAGGTGATGGAGATGCTGATAGACAAATAAAAAACACAACACACAAGCACACCACAATACAAACTAATAAGACAACAACCACCGACCGATGAGAAATCTCACATTCATATATACCATCCTCATAACTCTGCTTCTGGCTGTAGCCCCTGTCCACGCACAGAAAAAAGGTACTGCCACAACACAGAAGAAGACAGCAACAGCTCAGAAGAAGACAGCAACAGCTCAGAAGAAGACAGCAACCTCACAGAAGAAGACAGCAACGACACAGAAGAAGAGGACTGCCAGTCAAAAGACGACTACAACCCAGAAGAAGGCTTCCACAAAGAAGAGAAGCAAGTCCAAATCCACTTCCTATGAGACTACTGCCGAGATACGCGGGCTACAAAAGGAGCGCTCTCAGATACAAAAAGAAATCAGCAACAAGGAACGGGAGCTCAAAGCCAAGGAGCACGACGTACGCCAGCGGCTCGACAACCTTGTACTCATCAATACTGAGATAGAACAACAACGTACTAATATCAACGACATACAAAAGGACATCAAGGTCATCGACGGCGACATTGACATCCTCAAAAGCCAACTTGCGTCACTCGAGTCCCAACTCGACGAGCGCAAGGCAAAGTTCATCAAGTCCATGCGTTACATGGCTCGTCACAATAGCATACAAGACAAGCTGATGTTCATCTTTAGTGCCAAGAACCTCACACAAGTATACCGTCGACTGCGTTTCGTCCGTGAATATGCCGCCTACCAGCGTGCACAGGGACAGCTCGTCCGTGAGAAGCAAGAACAAGTCACGCAGAAACACAAGCAGCTCGCTCAGGTGCGAGGCAACAAGAACAACCTGCTGAGCAAGGGACGACAGGCAGAAGCCACCCTGCAAGGCAAACAGCAAGAACAACAGAAGGTGGTAGAGTCCCTGAGAGCTGAGCAAAAGACCCTACAGGGAGTCATCGCCCAACAGCGACAGAAACAGGCAGCCCTCAACTCACAGATCGACCGCCTCGTAGCCATCGAGATTCAGAAGGCACGTGAGCGCGCCGCAGCAGAGGCAAAGGCACGCGCGGCAGCACTTGCGGCAGCAAAGAAGAAAGCAGCCGAGGAGGCAGCACGCAAGAAAGCAGCAGCCGAGGCGGCAGCAAGAGAACGTGCACGTAAGATAGCCGAGGCCAAGGAGCGTGAGGAGCGAGCCAAGGCAGAGGCACGTGCGGCGGCAGAAGCAGCTCGTAAAGCCAAGGAAGCAGCCGAGGCAGAGGCAGCTGCCAAGGCAGAGAAGGCAGAGAAGGCACGAGCAGAGAAGGCGGCACGTGAGGCAGCAGCTAAGCGGGAACGAGCCGAACAGCTCGCTCGCGAGGCAGAGGCAGCACGTATGGCAGCAGAGCGCAAGGCAGAGGTAGACAATGCCCGTGAGAAACGTGAGGTAGAGGCTGCACGCCGTGAGGCAGAGAGCAGCGACAACGCCTTCAGTACCGAAGATCGTCAGCTCTCCGGTAGCTTTGCTAACAACAAGGGTCGCCTACCTATGCCTATGTCCGGACGCATCATCAGCCACTACGGTCAGTATTCCGTAGAGGGACTCCACAACGTACAGCTCTCCAACAACGGTATCAACATCAAGGGTTCGCCAGGAGCCGCCGTACGCAGCGTCTTCGCAGGAGAGGTCAGTGCCGTCTTCGGCTTCAGTGGCACCACCGTCGTCATGGTCCGTCATGGCTCCTACATCTCCGTCTACTGCAACCTCGCCACCGTCAACGTCCGCAAGGGACAGAAGGTCAGTGCCCGCCAGTCGCTCGGCACCGTCAGTGGCGACGGCATCCTCCAGTTCCAGCTACGCAAGGAAACAGCCAAGCTCAACCCAGAGCAGTGGTTAGGAAGATAAAGCGGCACATATTGACATCGATCACGCCACACCTATCTATCGAAAAAAGCAGGAAAAATAGCAGCAGGCAAGGGCTCTATTCTTCTGCAAGCACTGGGAGAGCAGAAGTAAGAAAGGGACAGACTGCTACCCCATCACCACGTCGAGCACCATCATCAATACAAAACCGACGGCAAAACCTATGGTACTGAGATTGGAGTGTTCGCCCTCGCTGGCTTCGGGTATCAGCTCTTCAATAACGACATAGAACATCGCTCCCGCGGCAAAGGCGAGCATATAGGGCAACACTGGTGTCATCATCGATGCCAGGAGAACCACTGCCAGTCCGCCGACAGGTTCCACCGCACCGCTAAGACTACCTATCAGAAAAGAGCGCCAACGACTATTGCCAGCCGCACGCATAGGCATAGAGATGATAGCTCCCTCTGGTATATTCTGTATAGCAATACCTATACTCACAGCCAGAGCACCAGCCATCGTCAATCCAGTCACTCCCTCCTCTGCTCCGGCAAACACCACACCTACCGCCATACCCTCGGGCAGATTGTGTATGGTGACTGCCAATGCCAGCATCGCCGTGCGTGAGAGGTGAGAACGCGGACCTTCAGGCGTGTCGGTACCGATATGCAGGTGAGGTGTCATCTCGTCGAGCAGCAACAGAAAACCCATACCCAACAGAAAGCCGACGGCAGCAGGCACCACCGACCAAGCACCACCGCCCTCCTCCATCTCCATCGCAGGTATGAGCAACGACCATACCGATGCCGCCACCATAACACCCGAGGCAAAGCCTAACAACAACTTTTGTAGTCGAGCCGACATCTGGTCCTTCATCAGAAAGACAAATGCCGCTCCGAGCATAGTACCTAATAGGGGGATGATGAGTCCGATAACTAATGCAGTATACATATTATAGAGGTGAGGGGTGAGAGGATTAACGTTCAATGTTCATGGGCACAAAGGTAGGCTTTTCCTGACAATAACATTGTAATAAAACGTATTTTTTTGAGCTATCATTTGCATTTATGAAGAAAAGTGCTTACCTTTGCTCATGAAAAAAATGCAGACAAATATCTGCGACAACAACTAAACCCTAACTATCAAATACTACTATGACAACAACTCCACACATTTCGGCACCTGAGGGTGCTTTCGCCAAGACGGTATTGATGCCTGGCGACCCACTACGTGCAAAATTCATAGCAGAGACATTCCTTGAGAATGCCAAGTTGATAACATCTGTAAGAAACATGCTTGGCTTTACCGGCACATACAAGGGTGTAAAAGTGACGGTGATGGCAAGTGGCATGGGCATGCCAAGCATCGGCATTTACTCATGGGAGTTATACACTAGCTTCGGAGTGGAGAACATCATCCGTGTAGGTTCGGCTGGCAGCTATAAGGACTGGCTGAACGTCATGGACGTGACACTGGCAGAAAGCGCGGTGAGCGAGTCGAGCTTCGCCCTTGTTCAGGGAGGAGTGAAAGACAACAAGCTCCTGCCAAGCAAGAAGATCAACGATACCGTACAGAAGAAAGCATCAGAGATGGGTATCGACTTGAAAATGAGCACGGTATATTCCTCCGACGTATTCTATTCCGACCCCTCGCAAGGCACGTGGCAAGACATTGCTGAACGCACGGGCTCTGACTGCGTAGAGATGGAGAGTTTTGCTCTCTTCCATAATGCCAACATGCTGAAGAAACATGCAGCATGCCTGCTGACAATCAGCGACTCATTTGTCACAAAAGAGAACCTATCTCCAGAAGCGCGACAGACATCCTTCGCCAACATGATCAAACTGGCATTGGAGACCGCTATCACCCTGTAGGAGCAAGGTAGGCTGCAAAGACATGAAGACCATGTCGACAGCTAAAAATCCTCCCCCTGAGGCTATGCCAACAGATGCAGATAGGTATCTATAGCATGTCTGATCTCACTTATTTTTACGAATTCATCGGCAGAATGAGAACGAGACGACTCACCAGGACCAAGCTTGAACGACGGGAAAGCCATGAGAGCCTGGTCACTGAGCGTTGGCGAACCAAAAGGCGTCATGCCCATCTGTTTACACCTTATGACAAGCGGATGATCTTCGGGAATACTTGACGAATGCAAGCGGAAGGAGCGGGCTTGAAGCTCGCTCTTCGTGTTTTGCTGTAAAAACTCGAAGACCTCCTCATTGGTATACAGTTCGTTAGTACGCACATCAATGGTGAAGCGACACTCATCGGGTACGACATTATGCTGAGTACCAGCACCAAGCACAGTGACTGTCATCTTGGTGGGACCAAGCAACGGACTAACCCTCTCGAAGCGATAGTCGCGAAGCCATACCAAATCGTCGAGAGCCTCGTAGATGGCGTTCACCCCCTCATTGCGAGCCGCATGTCCCGACTTACCATGAGCGACCCCGTCAATCACCATCAGTCCCTTCTCGGCAATAGCGGGCTGCATGCCCGTAGGCTCTCCCACTATCGCCACGTCGACTTTTGGTAGCAAAGGCAGCACACTGCTGATGCCATCTTTGCCAGACACTTCCTCCTCAGCAGACGCGAGGAAGAGAAGGTTGTAGTTAGTACCCACACAAGATACATTTCCAAGAGTAACGAATGTCATCAACAGGCTGACCAGCCCTCCACCACAGTCGTTAGAGCCAAGACCATAGAGGCAGTCGTCCTCAACGTCAGGATAGTAGGGATTGCGTGTCCACGTAGCCACAGGCTTCACCGTATCAATGTGGGCATTGAGCAATACTGTGGGCATGGTGTCGTCCCAATGGAGCGACATAGCCCATACATTATTGTTATGACGTTGCGGACGGAAGCCTGCATTAGAAAGGAAACTTTCGATTTCATCGGCGGCACGAGTCTCATCACGGCTTACTGACGGGATAGCTATCAGGTGTCTGAGCAGTTCGACAGCCTGAGAAGTGAGTTGGTCTATTTGCTTTTCCATGGGGACAAAGATAATTATTTTCTGACGATAAAACAAAAAACCAAAAACTAAAAACTAAAAACTTTTTACCACAAATATTCTTTTAATTCTATAGAATTAGTTACTTTTGCGCATAGTTTTTTCTAAAACATGTGTATTATGCAGAACAACTGTCATCTTTCCGTCCTCGTACACGAGCAAGCGAAGCGTTATGGCACAAAGAAAGTAATCACCTTCCGCCAATTTGGTAGCCAGAAATGGAAGAGCGTCTCATGGAACCAGTTCTCACTGAGAGTGAAACAAGTATCTAATGCCATGCTCAACATCGGACTGAAGCCACAGGATAAGATTGCCGTCTTCGCCCAAAACTGCATACAATATCTGTATACCGACTTCGGAGCCTACGGCATCCGTGTGGTATCAATACCGCTATATGCCACGAGTTCGGAGCAGCAGATACAGTTTATGATACAGGATGGCGGAGTGCGCTACCTCTTTGTCGGCGAGCAGGAGCAGTACGACAAGGCCCATAGGGTATTCCCGCTATGTCCGTCACTGGAGCGCATCATCGTGTTCGACCCCAGCGTGCGCATCAGCAGCCACGACCCCAATGCTATATACTTTGAGGACTTTCTGAAACTGGGCGAGGGTCTGCCACGCCAGTCAGAAGTAGAGGAGCTATGGAAACAAGCCAACGATGACGACCTGTGTAACATCCTATACACCAGCGGCACCACTGGCGACCCGAAGGGGGTGATGCTCACCTACGGACAGTATCGTGCTGCCTTGGAAGCCAACGGCAAGTGTGTACCCGTCAGCCACAAGGACAGAATAATAAACTTTCTGCCTCTGACCCATATCTTCGAACGAGGATGGTCATACCTATGTCTGACTGTGGGTGCCGAACTGATAGTGAACACCTACCCAAAGGAGATACAACAATCGCTCAAGGAGACCCATCCCACATGTATGAGTTCTGTGCCACGCTTCTGGGAGAAACTATATGTAGGTGTAAAAGAGAAGATGGACAGTGCCAGTCCCATTCAGCAGCGCCTGTTCCGCCACGCTCTGGCTGTAGGTAAGAAACGCAACGTGGAATACCTTGCTCATGGCAAGCGAGTGCCATTGCCAGTGGAGCTGGAGTATAAGGTGATCAACAACACCGTACTCTCCTTGGTGCGCAAGCAGATAGGACTAATCAACCCCAACATCTTCCCTACAGCAGGTGCATACGTGTCGCCTGAGGTAGAAGAGTTTGTCCATTCCATCGGACTGAAGATGGTTGTGGGCTACGGTCTGACAGAGAGCCTTGCCACCGTGTCGTGCGACCACCTCGACGAGGGTTATACCATCGGTTCGGTGGGTAGACCCATAGAGGGTATCAGCATCAAGATAGGCGAGAACGACGAGATAATGCTCAAAGGCCCGACCATCACCAAGGGCTACTACAAGCGTGACACCACCAACGCTGCGGCATTCGACGAGGAAGGCTACTTCCATACCGGCGACGCCGGCTACATAAGGAATGGCGAGCTGTTCCTAACAGAACGTATCAAGGACCTGTTCAAGACGAGCAACGGCAAGTATATAGCACCACAAATGCTCGAAGGACTACTGCTCGTCGACAAGTTTGTAGAGCAGGTTTGTATCGTCGCCGACCAGCGTAAGTTTGTCTCGGCACTCATAGTGCCCGAGTTCCAAGTTTTGGAGGA
>ONCJ01000006.1 GCA_900316295.1 uncultured Prevotella sp. | reverse complement strand
TATATATAATAATGTTCGCGCGATATTATTCTACTACTATATTTTCATAAAAAATAGAATAAGGTGGACGGTGGACGGTGGACGCTTACACTTTATGCAGAATAAACAAATTGGTTTTATTTTCTAAAACGCCGATTAGATTTTCTTTTGCGTTTTGTAAAGATTTCGGAAAATCTTCTTCCTCCATCAAAAATACTCAAACTTTCTCTTGCAAGCCCCTACTCGGATGTTGTTCCTTTGCAATGTGAGAACAAAGCGTAGCCTACCCCCAACCCCTCCCGAAGAGAGGGGGGCTCTACCCCTTCGGGGGTCAGGGGACGGCATAGGCATATCTCGTGATTTAAAAATTCGTTCAATCAATAAATGATTGTTTCAATGAAAGAAACTTTTTAGAAAATGAACGTTTTTTGATAGTGAGAATGTACGCATATATTTAAATTTGCAACTGAAAACGATTAACAACACTATTTTTTACAGATTAAAAAGATGAAAAGATTTACACTTTTACTTTTGTCGATTATGACACTGGAGACCTATGCTCAGTCTCCAATGACGATTAGCACAAACTTTACGGTAGATTACGGAGATCGCCACAAAGGAGAACAGGTTCTGTTCGAACCAGACAATTACGACACTAACTTGACAGAAATCGCTGGTGTATGGACAGCAGGAACAACCGAAGACAAGGCTACATATAAAGTGATTGAAAATCCAGCACAGGGCGGCATCAATACCAGCACCAATTGCTTGGAGGTGACATGTAGGAACCACGACGGCTCAATCGGAATAAACTTTAAGGATATTTTGGGCGAAACTCCAAACCTGAATGGCCGTCGTCGCATCTCAATGTTGTTTAAGGCTGGCAAGAATAACGAGACACAGATACATCTTGGCAACGGCTACTATACACAATTGCAGTTGGAGACAAACTACGGCACCGACGGAAAACAGGTTTATTGCCTCGGAGCCTATTATGATGCCATCGACAATGGTCAGACAGGTCACGACGGATGGAAAAGACTCTATTTTGACTTCACACCTTATAATACAACAGATAATTACAATGCACCAGGCTATCATACCAAAGTGATAGGTGACTCCCCTTACCAGCTGGTCTTCAAACCGAAAATATGCACAGCAACTATCGATTCTGATAACAGAACTATAAAATCGCACGAGCCGCACACCTGTTCGCCTAATGATGTATACTACATTGACGACATCAAGATAGAAGACGTACCTTACGCTGAAGGATACTGGATTCATGATGATGCAAACCTGCCAAAGGGTACATTCAATGCAGATGCTACACCCAAATGGAATACAACAAACTGTGCCCTGCCATTATCCGAAAGCAATGGCGTGATACATCTCTCAGGAACTTGGCTGAAAGGTCAGAACATTGTTAATCCGGAAATTTGGGAAAAGGAGGTTGTAGCGGGAAGAAACCCGTGGGTTTATGAGTTCAATGAGTACCGTGACCTCTCATGGCACGTTAAGCCAGGCGATGTCAAACTGATGGTATTCCATAAAGACTCAAAACTGAGGTGGGGTGATCGTGGCGGTTTGTTAGGAACGAATACCGGCACACCAGAAGCTGCCGCAGGATATCCAGACCGTTTCATCGACAATCTCAACGTACTTATTTTTGCAGAGAAGAGTTGTATTCTCCCTGACGAGGTTGACAACCTTGCCGCTAACTGGCACGACACAAATGCCGTAATACATTATAGTAATGACAACAGTTGGAAGGCATGGGAACTGGAACTGACCGACAAATACCCATTCCTGAACCCTCAGGAATTCACCGTGGAGAACCTGATTAAGATTCACAGAGGAATGATTGAAGGATTCAATGCCTTAGTTTATCCTTTCTCTCTGACAGCAGATGAGCTGCACAGCTCAAGAGTTGGAACCATCTATCATCACAAGGATGCCAACAAACTGTATTTCGTTCCAAAGACAGCAACAGAACCCAACGTGCCGTACATCACTGAGAACCTGACATTTGGCGAGAACACCACCTCAAAGATTGCATATGACTATCAGGAGTTTAAGGGTTCACGCACCGTAAGTACCGTAGACGAGAGCCACAAGTACGCATCTGAAGCAAGCACAGGCAAACTCTACGGCGTATATCAGAGAACCGACGGTGAAAACTATTGGGGATTTGTAAACGGCGTCTTCAAGAAGGGAGGACCAAACTCATACTTCAAGACCTTCCGTGCATACCTTGACTTCCCAGCAGGCTCAGCAGCAAAGATGTTCAGCAGCTTCAATCTTGAGATGATGGAACTGACAGGAGTATCCATGACGGATGCAAACAATAATAAGGATAACAACTCCGATTACGTATACGACCTCTATGGTCGCCGCTATCCACGTACAGACCTGTTCAAGGGCAACCTGCCTCGACAGATATATATCGTAGACGGCAAGAAGATCATTAAGTAAAAGAATAACTTTGCGAGCAATAAATACCTAATAAAACTAAAAATTATACTAAAATGGGAAAACAACGCAAAATATATGTTACACCCATAACAAGACATATTACTCAGCATACAGAGACACATCTCTTAGCTGGCACATTTATAGAGCCCGAATGGACAAACGAGACATATAACGGAGGGTTCGATGCCAAAGGGTTCTTTGGAGAATGGGACGAAAACTACTTCTCTGGAGAATGGGACGAAAACTACTTCTGGACAACAGACATCGACGAAGGTTACAAGAAGATGTTTGACTACAAGTGACCCAACGATGACTTATATTAAATACTCTTTATTCTCACGGCGGTAGGAACCAATAGGGTTCCTGCCACCGGAGAACCACACAAGACACCCCTACTTACCTACCGAAGACCTAAAACCTAAAAACATGACTAAGAAACAATACATTACCGCAGACTGCACTTTGGCTGCCACCATACGCCTGTAGCCTTTGCTAAACTAATCTCTCAATGTGGCAAAGGACGAGAAGGGCAGTAAGTCCAAAAGGTACCATCATAAATATAAAATATTAAAACCATCCTTCTCTTTAAATAATCACAAACAGTTAAAATGAAAATAAAAACATTATTATTGTTATTGTTTGTCAGTGGTAGCATAGCTGCACAGACAACCTATCCAGAGGCAAACTACAATGTAGTTGTCGATGGCGAAGCCACGCACGTGGAGCTCTACACGGAGTATTCCTTCGCAGTACCAGACGATTTCACGGCAAGCAGTGTTAACATCAACAGGACAATTCATAATGGATACTGCACCTTTTACCTGCCATTCAGCGTAGTAGCAACAGACATTGCAAGTACCGACAACAGCGGCAAGACATACATTTATAAGGAGCAGGACGACGACAAGGTTAAATTTACTCAGAAGAACATCATTGACGCCAACGAACCGTTCCTAATGACGAAAGTAACTGCCACATCACCCATAAGTTTTTCAAATAAAACTTTCGCAATATCACCTACAGAGAGCTCAACTGATGATTTCGCAGGCAACTACGAAGGAACCATTATCGCTGAGGGAAAATGGGGTATTGGCAATGCTGACAAGTTTGTAAAAGGCAGCTCCGAGGCTACCATCAAGTCGTTTGCAGCATTCCTGTCTAACCAACCCGCATCATCCAGCAGTGCCAAGAGCATTGTACTTGATGATGAAACAAGTGGAATTAACAATATTAACGGGAACGATAACACTAACGGGAACGATAACGTTATATATGACCTACAAGGCCGCAAAATTGCAAATAATTATGCATTAAGCATTACGCATTACGCATTGCCAAAGGGCATCTACATTATCAATAATAAAAAGGTATTGAAATAGGCTATATGAAAAAGATTACAACAACAATACTCGGATGCCTCATGGCAACTGCAATGACGGCACAAAACAGCACAATGCTGTGGGATGGTGAGAACTACGCTATCAACTCTCAGGGTGGATGTTGGAATGACGGCAGCCCACGTGTAGTTGCAAATCCCGACAAGACAGGGATAAACACATCGGACAAGTGTCTGCACTTCACGATGACCAACAGCGACAAGACGGTGAAGATACCATTCCGTGACTGGATGACTGGCGACAACAGGGTTCTTCTGAATGGTCGTAAGCGAATATCGCTGATGATAAGGAAGGCTGTGGACGAGAACGTGATGATTGAGTTGTCTGACCCTACTACAGGAGGTGCATCGGGATATTGGCACAGGGCTGCTACATGGTATAGTGGCAACGGACAATGGCAGAAAGTGGTATTCGACTTCTCAACCCATGACTATTTCAACGACCCAGGCGTGGTTGCCATAACTGCACAGACAGCAGATGTTTCGGGCAGTCAGGATGTATATATAGATAATGTGATGGTTGAGGATCTTCCATACGCCAATGGCATGAAACTGTCAGAGGTGCCATTCGGTTCACTCTCTGGCGCAATCACACTGACAGGACTATGGATGCACGGCAAATGCTCTAAAGTAGTAGACAATACCTGGACCGAATTCACTTACGATGACTTTGAACTATTGGCTTCGAAACTCACTCCCGGTGTGACATCTGTGGACATGCGTGGTGCTGATGTAAGGGGTGCATACAATGTGTTTGCCGGCATCAATCCCAACATGCTCATCTATGCCAACGCATGGCTCGACAACACCATCCCCGTGGCTGACGCATTCAATACCACACGCTTTGTGGAAACAAAAGAATACAGTAGCATGCCAACTTACTTCACCCCACAAACAGGATATGTTGGTGACGTGATGCCATACTACGATACACATGCTAGAGAGTTCAAGGTGTTGTATCTGAAGGACAGGATTGCCACATCAGAAGGAACATTCCACCCCATCCATATGGTCAGGTCGAGCGACCTCAGCAGTTTTGTAGAGGGCACAGAGATATTGTCCTGCGGCGATGCCAACTCACAGGAGGCTCACCTTGGTACAGGATGCATGCTATACGATGAGACAAAAGAAAAGTATTATGCTTTCTATACTGCGGAAAGAGGTAACGGAGACTATAGTAACGACAAAAGAAAGCAGGTGATATTCAAGGCTACATCCGATGACGGACTGAACTGGACTAAGCAGGGCTTTGTGATGAAGGCTCCAGATGGTTATAACAAGAATGAATTCCGCGACCCTCAAATCTACAAAGAAGGCGATACTTATCACATGATCATAACTGCAATGAAGTGGAATGGTAGTGCCGATAACCCCGTGGTTGCCCACTTTACTTCCACCAACCTTGACGGTCCATGGACCCTACAGGATCCTTTATATACCTTGACCGACAGAACCAGCGGTGAACAAATGATGGAGTGTCCCGACCTGATTAAGATTGGCAGCAAGTATTACATTATATATTCTGACCAAAAAGACAAGGTTGTTCGCTATGTATACTCTTCATCACTCACTGGTCCCTATACCTACGGTGGAGAACTTGACGGTAACAACTGGTCACTCTATGCTGCAAAAACGGCTCACTATACTGATGACAAATATGATGACTACTATCTCTTCGGATGGTGTACTACCACAAAGGAAAATGGAAACAGTGATGACTGGGCAGGTTCGCTTATCACTCACAAGCTCTATGCCGACGAGAATGGCAAACTGTCATTGACCGTACCTTATAAGTTTGAGGAAAAGTTTGCCACACGTGCTGACCTTCCGAAACTCAGTCAGACTGGTTCAGTGAGCCTGTCAGGAAGAAAATACTCTCTGGGGGCTAACAGCAGGGTACAGTTTGCACGACTGAAGAGGGCAAACAAACTGGAGATAAATTTCAAGGCGAACAGCAACACCAATGAGGTATTCGGGTTCTCGGTACGCGACTATAGCGATGGCAATAACACACGCTATTCCTTCCGCCTGAATCTGGAAAACCAGAAGCTATACCTGAACAAGGATGTAAATGGTGGTGGCGTTACGGAAATCAGTCAGATAGCACTTCCACGTACTTCTGATGGTGTCTATAACTTGAAGGTTGTTCATGAGCAGTCAATTATCGTAGTATACGTCAACGACAAGATAGCATTCACCAACCGTATATACAACATGGCTCGCAATCCGTGGAGCATCTTCTGCGAAAACGGATCCGTGGAGGTGGAGGAGCCAAAGGCATGGAGCTATTAGGGTCGTGCTCGACCGTTATATCTGGGGATGGTGTCCGTTCCGCTCGGGTACTACTATCTTCGACCGTAATGTCAACGTCGGTGCTGAGGGCGAACCAAACTGGTCGGGGAGCACTCGTATGCCACAAAATCATACAGCACGCCGACGGTACACTCACGCTGGGCGAGGTACCTGCTATGGCTGCTAAGTACGACAAACTGTAGTTTATTCAAAAATAAACTATCAAACTTAAAGTGATGTCTTCGTAGTATCATTATTGCACCATTTTGTGGAATAATTGATACTACGAAACATTTTTACTAGTTTATGAACGTAAAATGACACACCTTATATATAAAAACATATTATATTTGCACCAGTGGTGAATTAAACCTACAAAGCTATATACCTAAATTGAATATAAAAACACATTAACTGTATAATTATGAAGAAAAATCTTTTGACATCTTTTGCGGCACTAACGTTTGCCATGATTGCCTCTAACGCCCAGACTCCTATGATTCTGGGAGAGAACCACGCAATGGTCAGACTGGATGACAATGCAGGTAAATATATCCTCCTTCCCGTTGAGGAGAAGGCTGAGATAGCTAACGTGAGGGTTGTGGGCAAAGACAATAATGTAATGCACACACCTAACGTGAAACTGGCAGTAAACAACACCGACTACTATGTGCCGCTGAAGATAGGTGACGGGCAATTGCTGGACATAATTTTTCACGGCGAACGCCGACACTCTGGCAATCTGAAGGACTACGTCTGCTGGAGAGAGATGAAATATACTGACAACTTCGACACTTCCAACCGCGAGAAATACAGACCAGTATACCACCATACTCCTCGGTACGGATGGATGAACGACCCCAACGGTATGTTCTATAAGGATGGCGTATGGCACCTATACTACCAATGGAACCCTTACGGATCGCAATGGGAGAATATGAACTGGGGACACTCTACATCGAGAGATCTCATACACTGGGAGCCTCAACCTCTGGCAATAGAACCCGATGGATTGGGCACAATTTTCAGCGGTTCGTGTGTCACTGACAAGGACAAGGTGGTGGCATTCTACACTTCTGCCGGACAGAGTCAGACACAGTCGATGGCTGTATCTACGGATAACGGACAGACCTTTACGAAATATGAGAGAAATCCAATACTCACTGCTGACATACCAGACTTCCGCGATCCCAACATCTTGTGGCACGAGGGTACAAAAAGGTGGATTATGATTCTTGCTGCAGGACAGGAGATGCGCATATACTCATCAGCCAATTTGAAGGACTGGACATACGAGAGCAGCTTCGGTAAGGAATATGGCAATCATGGTGGTGTGTGGGAGTGTCCAGACCTGATGGAACTGCCTGTCAGAGGTACGACAGAGAAAAAGTGGATGCTCGTTTGCAACATAAACCCTGGCGGTCCGTTCGGAGGATCAGCAACTCAATACTTCATTGGCGACTTCGACGGAAAGAAGTTTACGTGCGAGTCGATGCCGAAGGTAACCAAATGGATGGACTACGGCAAGGACCACTATGCCACAGTATCGTTCTATAACGCTCCTGACAACCGCAGGGTGGTGATGGCATGGATGTCTAACTGGCAGTATGCCAACGATGTACCGACACAACAGTATCGCAGTGCCAACAGCATACCACGCGACCTTGACCTATACGAATATAAGGATGAAACCTATTGCGGAGTTACTCCCTCAAAAGAGATGCTGGCACTAAGAGGCAAGAAAGTGAAAACTCTTACCGATGCCTGCGAAGTGGTCGTAGACATAAAGTCTAACACTTGTGAGATACTGTTATCCAATAGTAAGGGTGAGCAAGTCAAGATGGTTTATGACGAAAAGAAACAAACCTTCGCCATGGATCGAACCAAGAGTGGTAACACAAGTTTCAGTGAGGCATTCCCTACGGTGACCACAGCACCTGTCTATGGCAACATACAGAAACTGCGCATCTTTATCGACCACTCCAGCATCGAGGCTTTCGACGCTGAGGGCAGGATGGCTATGACCAATCTGGTGTTCCCTACCGAGCCATATACCACATTGAAGGTGAAAGGTGGAAAGGCGAACGTATATAATATTGAACGTTGAACATTGAAAGGTAAAAACCGAAATAAAACAAATAATAACTATTATGAATAACACTAAGAAACTTTCTATTATCCCATTGATGCTATGCTTCTTTGCCATGGGATTTGTAGACTTGGTTGGCATCGCGTCCAACTATGTCAAAGCCGACCTTAACTTGTCGGACTCTACCGCAAACATCTTCCCGTCGTTGGTATTCTTCTGGTTCTTAATTTTCTCGGTTCCAACGGGAATTTTGATGAACAAGATAGGACAGAAGAACACGGTATTGCTGTCGCTCGTGGTGACGGTGCTCTCACTGTTCATACCACTCTTCGGCAATAGCTTTGAGGTGATGCTGATAGCATTCTCACTGCTTGGCATTGGCAATGCTCTGATGCAGACGTCGCTCAACCCGCTGGTGTCGGCAGTGATTGGCGGCAGCAACCTTGCGTCGACACTTACCTTTGGTCAGTTCATCAAAGCCATCGCCTCATTCCTGGCACCATATCTCGCCATGTGGGGTGCGACAAAGGCTATCCCTGAGTTTGGACTCGACTGGCGCGTCCTGTTTGCCATCTACTTCGTCGTCGGACTGTTGGCCACCATTCTTCTCTTCGTCACCCCAATAAAGAGAGAGGAAAAGGTAGAAGCAGGACGATGGGACGGCAAAAAGAAGGGCGTGCTGGCTCAATTCTACGACTGCTTCAAACTGCTAAGCGTGCCCGTAGTACTGTTATCGTTCCTCGGCATCGTATGTCATGTAGGTATCGACGTGGGTACTAACACTACTGCACCGAAAATTCTGATGGAACGTTTGGGCATGGGACTCAACGAGGCAGCATTTGCAACATCCCTATACTTTATCTTCCGTACCATCGGATGTCTGACAGGTTCCTTCTTCCTTCGTATTATGAGTAACAAGCTGTTCTTCATTATCAGCGTATGCATGATGGTGTTGTCTATGGCAGGATTGCTCGTAGGAACAGAAAAGTGGATGTTGTTTACAGCCATTGCTCTCGTAGGCTACGGCAACTCTAACGTATTCTCACTGTGCTTCTCGCAGGCACTTACCTCAGTACCTGAGAAGCAGAACGAGGTGTCTGGACTGATGATCATGGGACTCTTCGGAGGCACAATCTTCCCCTTCGTCATGGGATTGGCAAGCGACGCGATAGGACAGGCTGGCGCTGTCATCGTGATGGCTGTAGGCGTCGCCTATCTTATTTATTGTAGTATGGTATATAAAACTAAAAACTAAAAACTAAAAACTATGGAAAAATACATCGTAGGACTGGGCGAAGCCCTTTGGGACATGCTTCCCGACGGAAAGAAACTGGGAGGAGCACCTGCTAATTTCGCCTATCATGCAGGACAATTCGGACTGAACACTCTCGCCGTTAGCGCACTTGGCGAAGATAAACTGGCAGACGAGACCATTGAAGCAATTGAAAAGCGCAACCTGAAATACCTGATGCCACGTGTACCCTACCCCACGGGAACGGTACAGGTGATTCTCGACGAGGCTGGCATACCGACTTACGACATCAAGGAGAATGTGGCATGGGACAACATCCCATTCACAGAGGAAATACAAAAGGTGGCAAAAAACTGCTGCGCCGTATGTTTCGGTTCTTTGGCACAAAGGAACGTCGTGTCACGCTCTACCATACAACAGTTTATTGCCAGCACTCCTAAAGACTGCGTCAAGATCTTTGACATCAACCTTCGTCAGGAATTCTATAGCAAGGAAGTCATAGAGGAGTCTTTCCGTCTATGCAACGTCTTGAAAATAAACGACGAGGAACTGGTTATCGTCAGCCGTATGTTCGAGCTCAAAGGTCTTGACCAGGCAGAGAAGTGCAAGGAACTGGTGGCAAAATACGACCTTGACATACTCGTGCTGACATGTGGCACTAATGGTAGCTACGTATTTACACCTACTGAGATGTCGTTCCAGGAGACTCCGAAGGTGGAAGTGGCTGACACAGTAGGTGCAGGCGACTCCTTTACGGGATCTTTCTGCGCAGCCATCCTCAAAGGCATCAATATCAAGGATGCACACAAGCGAGCTGTACAAGTCAGCGCTTTCGTTTGCACTCAGAATGGTGCTATGCCCACATTGCCTGCAGAACTGAAGGAACTGTAACCCCCTTTTTTAGTATAAGTATATACATTCAAGGCTCTCTGCAACGGGGAGCCTTAAATGTTATTTTGTACTTATATTCTTTGCTCTTACAGTAAAAGTAGTACCTTTAACTATGTTTAAGGTACGTTCGCTCGGAAGTAAAAATTAACTAATTTATTTTGTACTTCTATCACTTAATTGTACCTTTGCGCTGTTTTTTTAGTATTGACAAACAAACAGATAACAAGAAAAGATGGACAAACTTAGTTATTCGTTGGGACTGAGCATTGGTCACCAGCTGGCACAGATGGGGGCAAGAAGCCTTAACATTGACGATTTTGCACAGGCAATAAAAGACATACTCGCTGGAGAGAAACCGCAGGTGAGCGATAACGAGGCACAAACTCTGCTGCAAGACTTTTTTGAGAAGAAGGAAGAGGAGCAGCGCAAAGCTGCTGCCGAGGCTGGCAAGGCTGCTAAGGCTGTGGGTGAGGCCTACCTCGCTGACAACGCAAAGAAAGAGGGCATCATCACCACCGCCAGCGGACTGCAATACAAAGTGCTGAAGGAAGGTAATGGTAAGAGCCCGAAAGCCACAGACAAGGTGCGCTGCCATTATGAAGGAATGCTCGTTGATGGCACACTCTTCGACAGTAGCATCCAGCGTGGCGAGCCTGCCGTATTCGGACTGAATCAGGTCATCAGCGGATGGACAGAAGGACTGCAACTGATGAAGGAGGGTGGTAAATACCGCTTCTTCATACCATACCAGCTGGGCTATGGAGAGCGCGGTGCCGGAGCATCTATACCACCATACGCTGCTCTGATATTCGACGTAGAGCTTATTGAAGTAGTATAAAGGGAGTATCTATATCACGTATATATAGTACTTACAGTCACTATAGTATCTGTTAAAAATAACAAAAAAACAATAACAATGAAGAAAATCAGTATTTTGGCTTCTATAGCCATCGCAGTCCTGGCATTTGTCGGCTGCGGAAAATCTGCACCAAAGGCAGATTTAAAGAGCGACGTAGACACATTGAGCTACGCTTTCGGTTTAGAACAATCACAGGGTGTACAGCAGTTCCTGCAGCAGATGGAGATTGACTCTGCCTACATCAACGAGTTCCTCAAGGGCGTAAGCGAGGCTGCACAGGTAGGCGACAACAAGAAAGACAAAGCATACTATGCTGGACTGTCCGTAGGTCAGCAGATTGCCATGATGCATAAGGGATACAGCCGTCAGCTGTTCCAGAACGACTCCACACAGCAACTCTCGCTGAAGAACCTCCTCGCTGGATTCATCGCAGGTGCCATCGGCAAGGATACGCTGATGAGTCCAGAGACTGCTCGTACCGTAGGTCAGCAGATTGCTACATCTATCCAGACCAAACAAGCTGAGAAGACATACGCCAAGGAGAAGAAGGCTTCTGATGACTTCATGGCAGCCAATGCCAAGAAGGAAGGCATTAAGACTCTCGCTAAGGGTGTACAGTATAAGGTGTTAAAAGAAGGCAAAGGCGCTATTCCTACCGCAGGCTCAATGGTTACTATCAATTACGAGGGTAAGACTATCGAAGGTAAGACCTTTGACAAGCGCGACGGTGCCAAGATGAACACCAACGGTGCTATCGCAGGATTCAGCGAGGCCCTTACCCACATGCCTATCGGCTCTAAGTGGGAGATCTACATTCCTTATAGCGCAGCATACGGTGCACAGCAGGCTGGTCCAGACATCAAGCCATTCTCTGCACTTATCTTCACCGTAGAGCTGCTCAGTGCGGAAGCTGCTCCAAAACCTACCACTCCTCAGGTTGTCCAGCAGGCTCAGGCAAAGGCTAAAGCCCAAGCAGCAAAGAAATAAACCTATCTCGATGGTAATAAAACTATTATGAAGAAGATAATTATCATGGCACTCGTCCTCGTGGCGGGTGCTTCTTTCAATACCCTTCTGGCAAAAGACAAGAAGGACAAGAAAAAGAAGAACGTGAAAACCGAGGTTCCCGCCCAAATTGCTCTTCAAAGCAGCGAGGACACTCTAAGTTATGCAGCAGGAAAAGCTCTCACTGAAGGTCTGGAAACATTCTTGGAACGCCAGTATGGTATTAGCGACGCTCAGAAGGCAGACTTCGTACGCGGACTCTGTGATGCCTTCAAACAGCGTAACGACAGCATTTTCCAAGCATACAGTACAGGCATCATGATAGCCGAACAACTCAACAAGAGCATGCTACCCGGATTGCAGCAGGAACTTGGTATCACCAACGAAGAACTGGTATTTGCAGGTTTCAAGGATGGAGTTATGTCAAACGACACTCTCGTAAGCACGGCTGACGCCAAGAAGCGTTTTGCCGATGCTCGACAGGCTGCCAAAGAGAAACAGGAGAAAGCAAAAAAACTGGAAGGCGAAGCCAACAAAAAAGCAGGAGAGGAGTTTCTCGCCCAGAACAAAAACAAGGATGGTATCATAACGACCGCCAGCGGACTGCAATATAAAATCCTGAAAAAGGGTAACGGCGCCCTGCCAAAGGCTTCTGACAAGGTAGAGGTTATATACGAAGGTAAGACTCTCGACGGTAAAGTATTTGATGCAACGGCTAAGCATGGTACCAATAGTGACACTTTCAACGTAGGTGGACTTATCAAGGGATGGACCGAAGCGCTACAATTGATGCCTGTGGGCTCTAAATGGGAACTTTACATCCCACAAGAGCTGGCATACGGTGAGCGCGGAGCAGGTTCAGATATTCCTCCATATTCCACACTTATCTTCACCCTGGAGCTCTTGGGAATTAAGTAAGAAAAGTGTGATTTTCATCACAAATGCAAGCAAAATGTTGTTTTGCTTGCATTTTTTTGCCCATTTTGTTTGCAGTTTCAATAAAAAAGTGTACTTTTGTTGACAGTTTGTAAAACAAGGAACTACAAAACCTAAAAACTAACTTAGAAGAAAATGGAAAAAATCGACAAACTGGACAGAAAGATTCTTAGCATTCTATCCAAGAACGCACGTATCCCATTCAAAGATGTGGCTACAGAGTGCGGCGTATCGCGAGCCGCTATCCATCAGCGCGTACAACGACTGATTGAGGATGGTGTAATCACTGGCAGCGGCTTCGACGTAAACCCAAAGAGCCTCGGCTACAGTACATGCACATACGTGGGACTGAATCTGGAACGCGGCAACATGTATAAAAAGGTAGTAGAACGAGTACTACTCATTCACGAAGTTGTAGAGTGCCACTTCACAACAGGTCCGTACACCATGCTACTGAAGCTCTATGCCAAGGACAACGAACAGTTGATGGATCTTCTGAACAACCAGTTGCAAAGCATACCTGGCGTCGTAAGTACCGAAACGCTTATCTCACTGGAGCAAAGCGTGAAGCGCGAGATTCCCGTGAAGATTGATGAGTAGTTGAGGAGATGAAGAATTTTTCATTACAATACCATTTAGAACAGATTCATGCGCAGTTTCCACCTGCAAAGAGTAAGCCCATCATTGGACTTACCGCTAATTTTTGTGACGGAGACGCATCACTGCGCGACCGTTACTACATGCAGATAGTAAGGGCTGGAGGAATACCTGTATTGATTCCACCTGTCGACGACAAGGATGTGATCATAAATACTCTGGAACAACTCGACGGCTTGCTTCTGAGTGGTGGCGCTGACTACAATCCTCTATGGGCAGGTGAAGAACCCTCACCCAACCTTCACCATATCAATGCCACACGCGATCTGCCCGAACTGCTTATCACCAGACTGGCATACAATCGTCAGATTCCGATGCTCGGCATCTGCCGAGGTATACAGACCCTCGCAATGGCACTTGACGGCGAGGTGGAACAGGACATTTATGAGACAAGGGGCAAGAGTGAAGAAGCGAGAGGCTCCATGTTACGTCATTCACAAGATGCCGATCGATGGGAGCCTACTCACAAGGTGGACATCATTAAGGAAACTGCCCTATACGGCATCTATGGAGAGTACACTCTGGTCAACTCCTTCCATCACCAAGCAGTAAGAAAGGCTGGTCCACATTTCAAAGTGTCGGCTACCGCCTCAGATGGTGTGATAGAGGCTATAGAGAGTTGTGAAGAAAAGGCCATCATGGGTGTGCAGTGGCATCCAGAATGGCTGGGTGACGACGGACTACCTCTCTTCGAGTGGCTGGTGCGCCATGCCAGTGAGTATAAAGAGGCTAAACAACTTCACCAGAAAATACTTACTATCGACACGCATGTAGACACACCGATGTTTTTCCCACAAGATGTCCACTTCGAACAAAGGGATCCTCGCATCAAAGTAGACCTGCATAAGATGACAGAAGGTCGACAAGATGCTGTATTCATGGTGGCATATATTCCACAACCTACAACCGAATCGCTCAACTCAAAACACCCTTCACCGAAATCATACGCAGATAATATCTTTGACAAAATCAGCGAAATAGTTGATGCCAACAGCGAATATATCGCTATCGGCAAGACTCCGGACGACCTGCTGATCAACAAACAAGCTGGCAAGAAGACCATAGTACTTGGAATAGAGAACGGTCTGGCTCTGGAGAGCGACATAAAGAACATAGAACACTTCAAACAGCGCGGAGTGGCATATATCACACTCTGTCACAATGGTGACAACGACATCTGCGACTCAGCCAAGGGCAACAACACTCACGGAGGAGTGAGCCAGTGGGGAGAACGGGTAATCAAGGAGATGAATCGCCTTGGTATCATGGTAGACCTCAGCCACGGCGGAGAGAAGAGCTTCTATGACGCACTCGACATCAGCAGCAAGCCTATCGTTTGTAGTCATTCCTGCTGTAAGTCATTGTGCGACGTTCCGCGCAATCTTACTGACGACCAACTACGTGCACTTGCCCAAAAGGGTGGTGTGGCGCATACCACATTCTATCCTGGTTTTCTGCGTACCACCAGCGAAGCAACAATCATCGATGGAATCGACCATCTTGAGCATGCAATCAAGATTATGGGTATTGACCATGTTGGCATCGGGACTGACTTTGACGGTGATGGCGGTGTACCAGGTATGAATGACTCGTCTGAGATAATCAACTTCACCATTCAGCTCTTGCGCCGTCGCTATTCCGAAGAAGACATCCGCAAGATTTGGGGCGGCAACTGGATGCGAGTATGGCGAAACGTTGTTGAAAATTGATAATTGATAATTGATAATGAATTATTACGCATTAAGCATTCTTGCGTCGCTACGCTCTGCAAGCGAGCAAAGTTCGAATCCGCATTACGCATTACGCATTATGCATTACGCATTATGTTTTCTCCTCCTTACTGCTTGCA
Source organism: uncultured Prevotella sp. (assembly GCA_900316295.1). Classification (GTDB taxonomy): domain Bacteria; phylum Bacteroidota; class Bacteroidia; order Bacteroidales; family Bacteroidaceae; genus Prevotella. The sequence continues at coordinate 130,326 of ONCJ01000006.1, read as the reverse complement.
ACGCTACCAAGAAGGCTGATAATGGTGAAGCAGAAGGAAAAGCTGTAGAGATAGAGTTCAATGCTGACTCAGCATACGCCTTCACCGCAGCTCAATGTGACTTTGGTCCTCGCACGATGAACTCCGACGCCCACGAGAAATGCGGAATGTGGATAGCCGAGAAGTTCAAGAGTTACGGCTGTAGTGTGGAACTCCAAAAGGCTGACCTAAAGGGCTATGACGGTACAATCCTGAAGTCTACCAATATCATTGCACGCTACAACCCTGATGTGCAACAACGTATACTGATATGCGCTCACTGGGACAGTCGGCCATGGGCCGACAACGACCCTGACGAGGCCAATCATAAGACACCTGTCATGGCTGCCAACGACGGAGCCAGTGGAGTGGCTATCATGCTTGAAGTGGCACGACTACTTAGCCAAGAGGATGTAGACTCTACCAACGCCCAACAACCATCGCCAAATGCCTCAATAGGTATCGACTTTGTATGCTTCGATGCTGAAGACTGGGGCGTACCCACATGGTCAGACGCTGAGGACGACGGCAGTTCATGGGCATTAGGAGCTCAGTATTGGGCAAGCCACCTGCCACAAGGACATAAACCTGAATTCGGAATCCTCCTGGATATGGTTGGCGGCGAGGGAGCCCAATTCCACAAGGAAGGAATGTCACAACGCTATGCTCCCAATATTGTAAGCAAAGTATGGAAAGCAGCCAAGGTAGCGGGTTACGGCAGCTTCTTCCCTATCTCTGAGGGCGGATACGTCAACGACGACCATGTACCCGTGAACGACATCGCTCAGATTCCTACCATCGATATCATACCCTACTATCCCGACTGTCAAGCCAGTTCGTTCGGCCCCACATGGCACACCATCAACGACACGATGGAGCACATCGACAAAGCAACGCTCAAGGCGGTGGGTCAGACACTAATACAAGTAATTTATGGGGAATAACAATCTAAAACCTTAATTTTTCAACAAAAAGTTTGCATATATTTCAACTATTTAATAACTTTGCCTCACAAATAGGCTTATAACTACTATTATCATAACAATTCTAAAAACACATGATTCTGCTTAAAAGACGGAAGAAGGAATATACAGTTCCTTCAACTGACATTGTAAAATTAGGAGAAGACTTACTGCAAACAAACATGGTAGAGTCAAGTCCTGTCGTTACTCCATGGCAGGAAGACGATGGAGGCGAGATAGACTTTAACGAGGCAAAGAGGATGAACGAAATCTTCCACGAGGAAGACTCTTTGCTAATTTATATCACAAGAGACAAAGAATTTAAATTCAAATAGCCTTATGTACAAATTGAGACTAACCAAAATATTAGCATTTTGTATCATGATGGTATGCGGTGTTGCCTGTAGTGACGAAGACAATGCCACAAAGGATACAAAGTTAGAAAGCAAGACACAGGAACTGTCGTTCACAATAGATTTTGACCAAGACTGGAACGCTCTGAATAGTCCTGCACAAAGCGCAGCAAAGATTGCTTCTACCAACTACACCATAGAAACAGGCGAACGCATTAATGGTCAGGAGGTATACTTGCAAGCAACTACAATAAACGGCTTCATCACCTCTGCAAGCAGACAGATTGACGGCATTGTACCAACAACAGCTACTGCCACATCAATTAATATGCCAAGTGGTCCACGCAAAGGGCGCCAAATCAACGATGTAGCTAATTTCCACAACACCTTCGGACTTTTTGGCTACACTGTCGCAGAAGGCGGGACTATAGATACTCCTGACTTCCTATACAACCAACCACTTACGCGAGACGGTATAAAATGGAAAGCAGATATATCCAAAGAGTGGAACCAAGAGAACACAACACGTTTCTATGCTTATGCTCCATACAATGGCGACGGTGTCACACTCTCTGCAGAGACAAAATCGGGAGTACCCACAATATCTTACGCTACACCCGAAGGAGTAAAAGGACAGCAAGACCTAATGGTGAGCACCTCACCAGTAGACATCACTGGCGTACCACAAACCTCTATGAGCATTCGCTTCCGACACGTACTTACCGCCATACGCTTTAAGATTGGCAGTAGAATACAGTCTGGAGTAATTAAAAAGATAGAACTACAGAATGTGAAATACAAGGGTACATACAATTGGGAGGCTGATACATGGGATCTCAATGATGAGACCAAGAACTTCTTCATAGAACCCAACCACGTCACCATCGGTGCTGATGGCGAGAGCCTTGAAGGTACGTATGTTGGTTCTGCTGATGAAACGTTTTTCCTCCCACCACAAGACGTTCCTGACAATGCTTTAGCTATCATCACCCTTTCTTACAGGGAGAATGGTGTGGCTGTAGAGAAGACTCTAAAGGCAAACCTGAAGACACTCGGACAGGTGGCTACATGGCAAGAGGGACATACTACCACCTACTCCATTAGGACATCGCAATATGCCAATCCCGAATACTATTTTGAAGTGGTAGAGGATGCGCTGAACTACGACATCGATGGAAAGAACAATAACTTTGGCGACAACCTGCCCTTCACCGTAGTCAGCTATAAACAAAACGCAAGCGGTGTAACGCCCGCAAAGGAGCCTGTAGAATGGAACATCACGGGATACTCTGTAGATGGTGGTACAACTTGGACGACAACTCGTCCAAACTGGCTCACCCTACGCGATGGCACTTCTGGTGGTGCACAGATTGTGGAAGAGCATCCTGCTGACATGAAGGAGAGAAACACTGAAACTGAGTTCAGCGAGCGTAAACCAGTAACCGACTACGACCTCTCCACCCATAACTTCAACTATGAGGTAGCTCCTCGCAATACCGCCAACTGCTATATCGTCAATCGTCCTGGTACATATAAGTTACCACTGGTATACGGCAATGCCATCAAGAATGGAACTACCAACGAAGTGGCATACAACCCAGGGAGTGATTCGAGATTTCCGACACTTTATTCTGATAAAATAGTAAGTCGTGTCTTTGTCAACCATCTTGACAACCCTATTACAGACCCATGGATTAAAAACAATACTGGATGTACTCCTTCAGGAGGAGAGATTGTTTGGCAGGATGTAAACAATCTTGTTGAAAATGTGCGAGTAGATGGTGACTACCTATGTTTCGAGATGAAGTCTGACAACATGAGAGCTGGCAACTCCATCATTGCCGTGACTGATGCTTCTGGCACTATCTTATGGAGTTGGCATATTTGGGTTACCGACAAATGCGCATACAAGACGTGGCCAAGCTATTATAAGGATTACTATTATAGTTACGCAAGTTATTACGAACCTAATGACAACGTAACTCAGAATTGTGATTTCTCCAAAGAACAACTATTATTAGGTTGTATCGGACAAAACTTCATAAATCTGGAACCCCGAAAGGTGTGGGTTAAGTACGAACAGGCAGGAACTGGATACACTGACATTCTATTGATAAAACAATACGGCCAAGAAGAAGAAGTCCCGTTATACAATGGTACACCCCTGTACTATCAATGGGGACGCAAAGATCCAATGCTCCGCCTCAACGATACGAGTACAGGTAACGCCGTCATATACAATGCATCTAAAGAATGGAGAGTTGAACAAGTTGGAGAGAATGCCAGCGATCCAAGAATTTCTATTGGTACAAGCATTCAAAATCCTAACATAATGTATGCCGCAAAGTCAAAACAATATGCTTGGCGAAACGTGTTCTACGACAACAATCGTATGTGTAATCTCTGGAACAGTATCAATCGTAAATTCATCACCTGCAAACGTGGTGAGAACGGTTCAGAAGGTGTTGGCTGGCCAGGCAACTCTGAGTTTGAGAAGTCAATCTACGATCCCAGTCCCGTTGGATACCACATAGCAGATCCATTGTTTTTCTTTTATCAAGGTCCATACACCAATCAGGCTGCAGGAAAAGGATTTTTATTTTATCTCAGCGTTAACGGAAAACGTAATGCCACCATATACAAAACAGCAGGTTGGCGCAGACATTCCGATGGAGCCGTTGTGGAAACCGCAAATTTCGTAACGTGGACATCTGTTATTTCACATGAGGACATGAGTTTACAATTAGGCATAGAGTATTGTACTCCATTCTTATGGAATAGTAATAGTTCGAACAAATGGGGCAGTTTTGTTACCATTTCTAGCAATTTCGGTAGTTCGTATGCCTGTCCTGTCATCCCAATAAAGGACAAAGACTGGCCAGAAGGTTGGGACTTCCAGCCATGAACACACAAGGCGACCTCCGCAACACCCTCCCTATAGCTTCGTACCGTAGCAGAGGTCGCCACAGTCACCGATACCAGGCACGATGTATTTGTGCTCGTTCATGCCATCGTCGATAGCAGCACACCATACGGTGATATCATCTGAAAGATTCTGCTTCAGGAACTCAATGCCCTCTGGGGCAGCTACCACACAACAGATGTGTATCTTTCTGGGAGCACCCGTCTTAAGGAGAGCTTCTACGGCTGCTACCATCGAGCCACCCGTTGCCAGCATAGGATCACAGATGACAAGCGTCTTGCCTTTTACCGATGGCGATGCCAGATACTCCGTATGTACTCCCACCTCGGTATGTTCACGATTGGTATACATACGATATGCTGAGACAAAAGCATTCTCTGCCCTGTCGAAGACATTGAGAAAGCCTTGATGGAAAGGCAGTCCGGCACGCAGTACGGTAGCGAGTACGATGTCGTCCTTTGGCAGTGACATTTCTATTGAACCCAGCGGTGTAGTGATTTTCTTCTTTTTGTAGTCCAATGTCTTTGACAACTCGTAGGCCATCATCTCGCCTATTCGCTCTACGTTACGGCGAAACACCATGCGCCCTCTTTGATAGGCTTTGTCGCGAAGCAGTGCCATATACTGGTTGATGACACTGTTTTGTTCAGAGAAATTGATTATTTTCATTTAAGTATAGCTATTATATTGCAAAAGTACTGATTAGAAATTATAATTGTAAAGTCTGCGTGCCAAATGGTTATAAAGATGTTGGGAATTTTATATTATTTAACTAAAAGCAGGGATTAAAAATTGATTTTGTACCTTTACACTTTGCAGTTTGCGTCATTTTGAGTACCTTTGCAACCGATTAGTGAGAAAAGGCCTGCACTTGGCAGATCACATGTGCAAGGTTTTAGTGGTTAAGGAAAAGGATTATCAAATAACAACTTTATAGATTTTAATTCAAATGGCAAAGTTAGATTTAACACAGTATGGCATCACCGGTTCTACCGTGATCGCCCACAACCCAAGCTATGAGTTCCTCTTCGAGGAGGAGACAAAGGCTGAGCTGACTGGCTATGACAAAGGTCAGAACACCGAGCTCAACGCCGTAAACGTTATGACAGGTATCTACACCGGTCGTTCACCTAAGGACAAGTACATCGTATGCGACGAGCAGTCGAAGGACAAGGTTTGGTGGACAACAGAGGAGTACAAGAACGACAACCACCCAATGACCGAGGAGGTTTGGGCAACAGTTAAGGACATCGCCATCAAGGAACTTTGCAACAAGAACCTGTATGTTGTAGACGCTTTCTGTGGTGCTAACGAGGGAACACGTCTTGCAGTGCGCTTCATCGTTGAGGTAGCATGGCAGGCTCACTTCGTTAAGAACATGTTCATCCAGCCTACAGAGGAGGAACTCGCTAACTTCGAGCCAAACTTCGTTATCTACAACGCTTCTAAGGCTAAGGTTGAGAACTACAAGGAGCTGGGTCTGAACTCAGAGACTTGCGTTGCCTTCAACACAACAAGCCGCGAGCAGGTAATCATCAATACATGGTACGGTGGCGAGATGAAGAAGGGTATGTTCTCTATGCAGAACTACTACCTCCCACTCCAGGGCATCGCTTCTATGCACTGCTCTGCTAACACCGACATGGAGGGTAAGAACACCGCTATCTTCTTCGGTCTCTCAGGTACAGGTAAGACCACTCTGTCTACCGATCCTAAGCGTCTGCTCATCGGTGACGACGAGCACGGATGGGACGACGAGGGCGTATTCAACCTCGAGGGCGGATGCTATGCCAAGGTTATCAACCTCGACAAGGAGAGCGAGCCAGACATCTACAACGCTATCCGCCGCGATGCTCTGCTCGAGAACGTAACTGTTGCTGAGGACGGCAAGATCGACTTCGCTGACAAGAGCGTTACCGAGAATACCCGCGTAAGCTACCCAATCAACCACATCGAGAAGATTGCTGCAAATGTAAATGGCAAGAGCGCAGGTCCAGACGCAAAGAACGTCATCTTCCTGTCTGCTGATGCATTCGGAGTACTGCCTCCAGTATCTATCCTCACTCCAGAGCAGACCAAGTACTACTTCCTCTCTGGCTTCACAGCTAAGCTGGCAGGTACAGAGCGTGGCATCACCGAGCCTACTCCAACCTTCTCTGCTTGCTTCGGCCAGGCATTCCTCGAGCTGCACCCAACAAAGTACGCTGAGGAGCTCGTTAAGAAGATGGAGAAGAGCGGTGCTAAGGCATACCTCGTAAATACCGGTTGGAACGGAACAGGCAAGCGTATCTCTATCAAGGATACCCGTGGTATCATCGACGCTATCCTCGGTGGCGCTATCCTGAAGGCTCCTACAAAGAAGATTCCTTACTTCAACTTCGAGGTTCCAACAGAGCTCGAGGGCGTAGACACCAACATTCTTGACCCACGCGACACATACGCTGACGCTGCTCAGTGGGATGAGAAGGCTAAGGATCTGGCTGCACGCTTCATCAAGAACTTCAAGAAGTACGAAGGCAATGAGGCTGGTAAGGCTCTCGTTGCTGCTGGTCCACAGCTGTAAACAGTATTTAATCATATCTTTTTATCAGGGATGCTCCATTATGGTGCATCCCTGATTTAGAATACCAGGGTGGCTAATGGGGCATATAATTATCAACATTCTTCTTGATTCTAAGACTATAGTTTCACCATCTCCGTACAGCGATAATACAGAAATTATCAATCGGTTCCAAGAATAATAAATCTTTAGCTAAGCTACCAAGGAAAAGAAACTGGGGTACATGGTATGCAACCTTGTCTGCAGACGCATTAGCAGTAATTTGATCATCAAATTGGGTCATTTTACAACACAAAAAGGGTCGTTTTTGGGTAAAAAAAGGCCGTTTTTGCAGTCTAAAACGCCGTTTACACACACAAATGCGCTTATGCACTTGCAACATGAAATTCTCTAAAACAAACTTAAAAAACAGGTGTTATTTCGTTAATTTGCATAATAAAAGGTGTAAAAGGCGTTCTATTTGAGGAATTCTAAGTAAATTTGCAGGCAAAATTCTTTTTCAACAGACGAAATACCAATGAGAAACAAAATAACCGAAGGAATAATTGCGTTGCTGATGGTTGTCGGCATGACTTCATGCTTGGGTGGCAGCGACCACGATGAATACACTTACTATAGCGATGCCGCTATCACATCCTTCACGCTCGGCACCATGAACAAATACCTTGCTAACAGCGAGGGTACAATCACTAAGAGCACATTCTCGGGCTCGACATATAAATTCAACATAGACCAAGAGCAGGGACTGATTTTCAACACGGACTCACTGCCCTACGGTACCGACGCTACGCACGTGGTGACAAGCATCGGCACGCTGAATAGCGGAACTGTATTCATCAAGAACATCGACGACGATGAATATAACTACTACGTCAGCACCGACTCGATGGACTTGTCAGTAGAACGCAAACTGAGAGTGCTGGCACAGGACGGAAAACAATACCGTGAGTACACCCTGAAACTAAACGTACATCAGGAGGATGGCGAGGCGTTCGCATGGAAGAGTGCCTTGGGCACGGATGATGACGGCAACGCTCTTGCCAATGCAGACTTCACAGCACTAACTGGAATGAAGGCTATAGCACTTGGTGACAACATCTATCTCTTCGGTAGCAACGGGTCGGAGACACTCATATACACTACCAACAAGAACGATGGCAAGAACTGGTCTCTTTGTTCGCCCAACGTGACTCTGCCGGCAGATGCTTACAAAACGATGGTATCAGCATTCCAATTTATGTATGTTCTCAATGGTGAGACTCTGTTGGAGTCATGGAATGGAATGACATGGAGCACGGCGGCAGAAAATACGGGACTACGCCAACTGATTGGTGCAGCAGAGGGATGTCTGTTTGCACTAAGCACGTCGGGAAAATTTATGGTGTCAAACGACTTTGGAGAAACGTGGACTGCCGACCAGACCGAGAGCGGCAACGACGCAAGTATGCCTGTTGTTGTAGAGGGATACTCGTATGTTAGCTTGAAGACCAATAGCGACATGGGACAAATAGCCGTCATAGGCAAGGACGCCAGTGGCAACACCGTGGTATGGACAAAACTGACAGAATACAGAAAACCACTCGCCTACCCCTGGACACTTGTAGAGGGTACTAAGGAGACTCCACAGCTCGCCAGCATCTCCGCCTTCGGCTATGACAACAGCATCATGATGCTGGGACTGAAAGACGGCAAAGCCACCACCTATAACGTGAGCAAGGACATCGGCATCAACTGGTCGGCTAGCTCCAAATACACCTTACCGACACCACTTACCACTAATGTCTACACGACAACTGTCGATGGCAACAACTTCATCTGGCTGTTCTATGGCGACAGCGGACAGGTGTGGCGAGGACGACTCAACCGACTGGGCTGGGAGAGGCAATAAGAGTTCATAATTCAGAGTTCATAGTTCATAGTTCATAGTTATTTATGCATTCTTTGCAAACAAAGCTCAAATCCACATTAAGCATTAAGCATTATACATTACGCATTGTATATTGCTTGCTGCTGTTGTTTGCTGTCCTACCTATACAAGCGCAGGACGACCCCGAATACCGCATGGAGATGGGCGGCGGCATTGGTGTAATTGGGTATCTGGGCGACTTTAACAGTAAGTTGACGAAGAACCTACAACCCATGTCTACCATCATGGCTCGCTATAACTTCAACCCATATATGGGACTGAAGCTCAATGCCTCATATGGTAAGATTAAGGGTAGCTCAAAGGATGTGAAGACGTACTATCCTATCTATGCCGAACAACCATACACCTTCAACAACCAACTGGTAGATGTGGCACTGACCTATGAGTATAACTTCTGGCCATACGGTACTGGTCGCGACTATCGCGGAGCACAACGACTGACCCCCTTCGTCTTCGGAGGACTGGGTGTTACGTACGTAAAACTGAAGAATAGCGACAAGAAGAATGACTTCACCGCCAACGTACCCATAGGACTGGGACTGAAGTATAAGGTCACAGAGAGGATGAATCTCGGACTGGAATGGGCGATACATATATCCATGAGCGACAACCTCGACGGCTCGAAAGACCCCTACGGCATAAAAAGTGAGGGAATGTTCAAAAATACAGACTGCTATCACACACTACAACTGACACTGACATATAGCTTCTGGGCAAAGTGTCGGACATGTCACAATCAAGACGAAGACTAATGGACATAAGACAAGGTAACATACCACAGCACATAGCCATCATAATGGATGGTAACGGACGATGGGCGATGGAGCGCGGACTGCCACGAACCAACGGTCATCAGGCTGGCGTAGAGACAGTAAAGCGCATCACTGAGGAATGCGTCAGACTGGGAGTGAAGTTTCTGACACTCTACACCTTCTCTACCGAGAACTGGAATCGTCCCGTAGAAGAGGTATCGGCACTGATGGGACTCATCCTCACTTCTCTTGAGGAAGAAATATTCATGAAGAACAACGTTCGATTCCGCACCATCGGCGACAAACAGCGACTGCCAGAAGAGGTCAGGATGAAAATAGACGAGTTGGAGCAACATACCGCTGCCAACACGGCGATGACTGCGGTGATAGCTCTGAGCTACTCCAGCCGATGGGAGATAACTGAGACTATACGACAGATGATGGCTGAGGACATTAAGCCGGAAGATATTACGGAAGACTTCATCAGCAGTTGTCTGCAGACAAGTTTCATGCCAGATCCCGACCTGCTCATACGTACCGGTGGCGAATTGCGCATCTCTAACTACCTGTTGTGGCAGATAGCCTACTCAGAACTATACTTCTGCGACACCTACTGGCCTGACTTCATGGAAGCTGACCTACACAAAGCTATCGCTGACTATCAGGGCCGACAGCGCCGGTTTGGTAAGACGGAGAAGCAGATAGAAGACGAACAAAGCGGCAAGTAACGCTAATAAACATAAAGCATAGACAAAAGACAGAAAGCACGATAATGACGAGACGACACTATATATATAATAAGGTGTGCCTGCTAATACTGCTCTTGGGCATGGGCATGACCACCAAGGCACAGACAATAGTCAACCCAGACATCACGTACGCTGGCAGCCCTCGCGAGGTTACCATTGGCGGTATCGCCGTTTCGGGCGTTGAGGGATATGAAGACTACACGCTCGTAGGTATCTCAGGACTGGTTGTGGGACAACATATAGAACTGCCTGGCAGCGAGATTACCGAAGCTGTGAAACGCTATTGGAAACATGGCCTGTTCTCTGACGTGTCGATTTCCGCTGACTCTATTGTAGGAGAGAAAGCCTATTTGCATATCCACCTATCACTCCGCCCGCGTGTCTCTACCATCAACTACATCGGTCTGAAGAAGACTGAACGTGAGGATATGGACAAGAAATTGGGACTGATCAAGGGAGGACAGATCACTCCAAACATGATAGACCGTGCAAAGACTCTCGCACAGAAATACTTTGAGGGAAAGGGATTCAAGAATGCGGAGGTCAGCATACGCCAAAGAGATGATGTTGCTAATAAGAATCAGGTGATACTGGATGTCGAGGTAGACAAGAAAGAGAAGATCAAGGTAAAGGAAATCATCATCGAGGGCAACCAACTGTTGTCTGACAAGAAGCTCAAAGGTGGACTCTTCAGGAATGGTGCTCTGAAGAAACTACATGAGTCTGGCAAGTTTGCCAGTCTGTTCAAGTCAAAGAAGTTCACTCCCGAGCGCTGGGACGAAGATCGTAAAAACTTCATCGACAAATACAATGAATATGGTTATCGTGACGCTATCATCGTGAAGGACAGTGTATGGAATGTTGACGACAAACACGTGAACATATACATCAAGGTAGACGAAGGTAAGAAATATTATCTGCGTGACATCACATGGGTGGGCAACACAGTATATACCACCGACTATCTGAGCCATCTGCTCGACATGAAGAAGGGCGATGTGTATAACCAGAAACTGCTCAACAAGCGACTCACCGAAGATGAAGATGCCGTAGGCAATGCCTACTGGAACAACGGATACCTGTTCTACAATCTTCAGCCTACAGAGGTGAACATAGAAGGCGACTCTATAGACTTGGAAATGCGTATAACTGAAGGCCAACAGGCACACATCAACAGAGTGCGCATCAATGGTAACGACCGACTATACGAGAATGTTATCCGCCGAGAGCTGCGTACCAAGCCTGGCGACCTCTTCTCAAAGGAGGCTCTGCAACGTTCGGCACGTGAGCTAGCATCTATGGGACACTTCGACCCAGAGGCTGTGAGCCCTGACGTGAAGCCAAACTACGAAGACGGAACCGTTGACATAAACTGGGATCTGAAGTCGAAGTCGAACGACCAGATCGAGCTGTCGCTCGGTTGGGGACAGACGGGAGTCATCATGCGCGTGGGACTGAAGCTGAACAACTTCTCCATGGCAAACCTGCTACGTAAGAAGGGTGAGCATCGAGGCATCATGCCTATCGGCGATGGTGAGGTACTGTCTATAGGTGCCCAGACCAACGGACGCTACTATCAGTCATATAATGTCTCTTACTCCACTGCATGGTTTGGTGGCAAGCGACCCATCCAGTTCTCTGTCGGTGGCTACTACAGCAAACAGACTTCTGTTTCCGACAACTACTATAACAGTAGCGTGCTGAACAACTACTACAACTATTACTATGGTTACGGCAGCAACTACTACAACAACTACGAGAGCTACTACGACCCAGATAAGTACATTCAGATGTATGGAGTAAGCGTGGGATGGGGTAAGCGTCTGCGCTGGCCTGACGACTACTTCACGCTGTCTCTCCAGTTGGCATATACACGATATATGATGAAAAACTGGCGTTACTTCATCATGACCAACGGTAACTCCAACAACCTGAACCTGAGCATATCGCTCAACCGTACATCTACCGACAACCAGCTGTTCCCACGTCGTGGTTCTGAGTTCACGGTATCGCTCTCACTCACTCCACCCTGGTCTAAGTTCGACCATAAGGACTATGCCAACCTTGCCAAAGACTTCAATTCCCCAACCTATCAGGCAGAAATGCAGGAGAAGTTCCGCTGGGTGGAATACCATAAATGGAAGTTCAAGTCACGTACATATACCGCTCTTACCAGCGGACAGAAGTGCTTTGTGCTCTCCACACGTGTAGAGTTCGGACTGCTCGGAGCATACAACAAGCACAAGAAGTCTCCGTTTGAGACATATACCGTAGGTGGTGATGGTATGAGCGGCTACTCCTATGGATATGCCGAAGAGACTATCGCCCTCAGAGGTTACGACAATGGTGCCATTGGCTATAACAGCTATGCCTACGACCGCTTCGGCGTGGAGTTGCGCTATCCGTTCCTGCTTGGCAATACCACCATCTATGGTCTGGCATTCGCCGAGGCTGGTAACGCTTGGTATGAGACTCGTAAGTTCAATCCATTCGACATGAAGCGCTCGGCTGGTGTCGGCGTACGTATCTTCCTGCCGATGGTTGGTCTGATGGGTATCGACTGGGCATACGGCTTCGACAAGGTGCTCGACAACAACTCTTACAAGAAAGGTGGCAGCCAGTTCCACTTCATCCTCGGACAGGAGTTCTAAGTTATCATTGACAATTGATAATTCACAATTGACAATTTGAAATAAACGAAAGAAGACAGCTAACGTCAAAAGAAAGAGCAACATAATTAAACATAGGAGATAAAGACTATGAAGAAAGTAATGATGATATGCCTCTTTGCTATAGCAGCAATGACGGCAAACGCACAGAAGTTTGCGCTGATAGACATGGAGTACGTTCTGAAGAATGTTCCTGCCTACGAGCGCGCCAACGAACAACTCAACCAAGTGAGCAAGAAGTGGCAGGCTGAGGTAGAGGCTCTCAACACCGAGGCTGGCACCATGTATAAGAACTACCAGAACGAAGTAGTGTTCCTGTCAGAGGAGCAAAAGAAGAAAAAGCAGGAAGCCATAATGCAGAAGGAGAAGGAAGCCAGCGACCTGAAGCGCAAGTACTTCGGTCCAGAGGGCGAGCTCTTCAAGAAACGCACCGCCCTGCTCTCTCCAATACAGGACGAGATATACAACGCCGTGAAAGATATCTCCGACCAGCGTGGCTATTCTCTCGTTGTCGACCGCTCTGCCGATGCAGGTATCATCTACGGCTCTCCTAAAATCGACATCAGCAACGAGGTACTTTCTAAGTTGGGCTATCAGTAAATACTAAGACAACTATAAAGACTAGAACAACTAGAAAGGCTAGATAGACTAGATAGGCTAGATAGACTAGATAGGCTAGAAAAAAATTCAAAAATCAATAAATTAAAAAAAGAACAAGAAAATGAAAAAGATTATTTTAGCAATGCTACTTTGTGCACCAATGACAATGTTTGCACAAAAGTTTGGTCACATCGACTCACAGGCTCTCATCTCCTCTCTGCCAGAGGCTATCAAGGTACAGAGCGAACTGGAGGCACAAGGCAAGATTTATGAGAACGAGCTCAAGGCTATGCAGGACGAGCTGCAGCGCAAGGCTGAGGACTACGACAAGACCAAGAGCACTATGAATGCTACCAAGCAGGCTGAGACCGAAAAATCACTGCAGGATATGTACACCAAAATACAGCAGGCTGCACAGGACAATCAGCAGGCATTCAACAAGATGCAACAGGAGAAGCTCGGTCCTATCCTCGACAAGGTACGCAAGGCAATAGAGGAAGTAGCCAAGGCTGGCAACTATGTTTACATCATGGAGCAGTCAGCTGGTCAGCCTCTGTATGTCAACACCGCTATCAGCGAAGACATTACCGCCAAGGTAAAGGCTAAGCTGAAATAAAGGTAAGAGAGTAAAAGAGTAAGAAAGGTAGAAAAGTAAATACAACGGCAGCTATGGATATACATAATGATAAAAGTATACTCAGATTTTTGGTAAAGGGGTTTTTACTTTTTTACCTTTTTACCTTTTTCCCCTTGACAGGTAGTGCTCAGTCACTGCGCTTCGCCTATCTCAGCTATGACAAGGTGATGCACAGCATGCCCGAATACGAGGTTGCCATGCATAATATCGAGTCGCTGCAAAAGCAGTACGACGAGGAGATACGTCGTAGCGAGGAGGACTTCAACAACAAATACGAAGAGTTCCTCGAAGTGCAGCAGACACTGGCACCATCCATACGCAACAAGCGACAGGTAGAACTACAGGATATGATGAACCGCGGCATTGCGTTCAAGGCTGAAGCCGAGCGACTGCTCCAACAAGCCAAGGAAGATGCCATCAAGCCCGTACGCCAGAAACTCTCTGCTGAACTGGAGAAGTTTGGCAACTCCGAGAAATACGCATTCATCATCAATAGCGACAACAACACATTGCCGTTTGTCAATGTGGAATATGGTGAGAACATCACCGAGATCATGATTAGTAAATTGAGGTAAGCCGTAAACCATAAACGATAGACCGTGAACCACACTCCAGGCCCCATCGGCATCTTCGACTCAGGCTATGGCGGACTGACCATCCTGCATGGTATTCGCCAGCTGCTGCCAGAATATGACTACATATATCTTGGCGACAACGCCCGTGCGCCCTACGGCTCGCGTTCGTTTGAGGTGGTCTATCAGTTCACCCGACAGGCTGTACTGAAACTCTTTGAGCGTGGATGCCATCTGGTCATCCTCGGTTGCAATACCGCATCGGCTAAGGCACTGCGCAGCATTCAGGAGAGGGTACTACCCGAGATAGGTTCCGACCGTCGCGTACTGGGCATCATCCGCCCCACCGTCGAAGTGTTGGGCGACCTCACACAGTCACGTCATGTGGGTGTGCTGGCTACCGAGGGCACCATTCGCAGCAACAGCTATAGCCTGGAGGTAGCAAAGTTCCATCCTGACATCAAGGTGAGCGGTGTGGCTTGTCCGCTGTGGGCAGCCATCGTCGAAGCTAACGAGGCTGACAGCCCTGGTGCCGACTATTTTGTAAAGAAACGCATCGATCAGCTACTGCGCAAAGACCCACTCATCGATACCATCATCCTTGGCTGCACCCACTATCCACTGCTCATGAACAGCATTGTGCGCCACGTGCCACCTGGCGTCCGTATCGTACCCCAGGGACAATACGTAGCCGAGAGCCTCAACAGCTATCTGCAACGTCATAACGAGATAGATCGTCTCTGCACTAAGGGCGGCACCTGCCAATACCTCACCACCGAGAGCGAGGACAAGTTTCGTGAGAGTGCCCAGATATTCCTTCACGAGTCTGTCAACGTCAAACACGTCGACTTAGATTGATTCTTCACCCATTACATACCGACATCCTCCCACCGGAGGAGATGAACAATCCCTTCGACTACGAGCCCCATCCTCTCTGCCTTCTTGCAGCAGAGGAGCTACAACGACATATCTCACAACAATCACCCGAATGGCTTGAGGAGGTCAATAGAGGAAAAATGTTTGGAGTGCTGGTTGCCCAACCCCTCCCAAGGGGAAGGGAGGCCAATCAGTTAGATTCCTCAGCAACAAAAACTAACCCACAAAGTGGCAACACCCACCTCCCCTTGGGAGGGGTTGGGGATGGGCTTCTCTTCCTTGCTGCCTATTCTGGTCAGATATGTGGTCGCAGCGACTGGGACTATTTCGTACCTGCCGTCTTCGACTATCTGCAACCCGACGGCTACTTCAAGACTCACGAAGCCGAGATCACACAGATAAATCATGAGATAGCCGTCGTCTCCACCAACGAAGAGCGTCAACGACTACGTAAGCAATACCACAACAAGCAACTGGAGGCAGAGCAAGCCATAAAGAAGTATTCCCTGTTTATGACTGGTGCAAAGATGCTCAGGGATCAACAACGGAAGAACTCCTTCCTCTCCGAGAACGACAAAGAACAACTCATCCGCGAGAGCCAGTTTCAGAAGGCACAACTCAAACGCATAAAGAAACAATATGCCGAAGAACTGCAAGCCATTGAGCGTCAGCTTGCCGTATATAACAATCATCTTAACACCCTCGAACACCAGCGTAAGGAGAAGTCACGAGCCCTACAGCAATGGCTCTTCGATAATTTCAAGTTGCTCAACCATAAGGGAGAAACTCGCAGCCTGCAGGAACTCTTTGCCGACACCGTCTTTGGCGAGCCCCCGTCGGGTGCTGGCGAGTGCTGCGAACCCAAGCTGCTCCATTATGCCTACACCCACAACCTGCGTCCCCTCTGCATGGCAATGTTCTGGTGGGGCGACAGTCCCAAGTCAGAGGTACGCCATCACCTGCATTACTACCCTGCATGCAGCGGTAAGTGCAAACCTATACTCAGTTGGATGATGGCACAACCCCAACAAGAGGGAAAAGAAGCCCATCCCCAACCCTTCCCAAAGGGAAGGGAGTCTAACTGCTCAACTTCTACTGTAAGCAAA
Source organism: uncultured Prevotella sp. (assembly GCA_900316295.1). Classification (GTDB taxonomy): domain Bacteria; phylum Bacteroidota; class Bacteroidia; order Bacteroidales; family Bacteroidaceae; genus Prevotella. The sequence continues at coordinate 113,622 of ONCJ01000006.1, read as the reverse complement.
ACTAACCCACGAAGTGGCAATACCCCCTTCCCTTTGGGAAGGGTTGGGGATGGGCTGGGGGCTTTCCCCATCCTCTACGAAGACCCGTCACTCATCATCGTAAGCAAACCCGCCGGTCTGCTCACCATCCCTGGTGTCACCACTCACCTCTCCGTCTACTCATTACTAAGAGATATACAAGCAATAGAAGCCCCCTCGGGGGCAGTAGAGGGGGTCTCTGGAGCTTTCATCGTCCACCGCCTCGACCAAGACACCAGCGGACTGCTTGTCGTGGCAAAGACCCGTGAGGTGGAACGGCAACTACAACGTCAGTTTGCCGAACATACCGTAGTGAAGCGCTATCGAGCCATCCTCGACGGCATACTGTCCGACGACACACCCCGTGATGGTGAGATCAACCTACCCCTGCGTCCCAACCTCTATGACCGTCCCCGTCAGATAGTGGACTATGAACAGGGCAAGCCCTCCCTCACCCGTTATCATGTAGACCGTGAGGAAGACGGACACACATGGATCACACTCTCCCCTCTCACCGGTCGTACCCACCAGCTACGCATGCATTGTGCCCATCGTGACGGCCTCAACTGTCCCATCCTTGGCGACCCCCTCTACGGCAGACGTTCCGACCGTCTCTACCTCCATGCCTACTACCTCGAGTTCACCCACCCCACCACAGGCAAGCGCATCCACTTCGAGGACAAAGCACCGTGGATAGAATAAGGCTATCCCATCATCAATCGCTTACTGCAATAACCCTTTTTGAGGTTAGAGAAAAAGCAGATTCCGTTAATCTGGCAAATGAATTTGACTAGTATATATTGAGAATTTCAGCATATAGATGTATTCCTTTGAGAATTTCGCACTTTTTTCTTTTCCTTTGGAAAACAACTTTGCACCGAATAAAATAAAAAACGATGGCAATTTCCTTGGAGGGAAAAATAAATATTCTTATCTTTGCCACAGACTTAGATAGCCCGATGGGGTAAGAGGGTCAAGACATTGAGGAAATGAGACCACGAAGCCATTTGTATGGCGAGGTCTCGAAGGCGTTTACGAACGTTACTATTCTGTGAGTTCAAACTTCGCAACTTTGACTACATGCACAGAGGTAATGCAACGAAACGTCTGCGTGGGTGATTTATATCCCGACGAGTGTACTATATATATAAATGTATAGTGCTGTGTTGTATATATAATATCACTTGGCGTGGGCTAACTGCGTTGCTTATCCTTGCATGGGGGCAATGCGAAGGCCTGAACTCAGGGATGGGCGAGAGTAGAAACTCCCATGCCTTTTTTATTTCCTATAACTTAAACAATATTACTAACCGCCGAAATTGGGGAGTGTATAGGCAATGAGACTTATTGCTTATGGAAAATTTTAACGCAAAAACCAAAATCGTTACGGAAGAACAGTTAGAGAGTGTTGTGAATAATGGTCTTAGCTACGTAAGAGTATCATTCCCTGACGAGTTATATCAACCAGTATATCTTGCGTATAAAGAAAGGCCGACGACAGAAGAAATAAGGGAAACTATAGAGTCCGAGTTATGTTTTTCTTACGATAAGTGTACACTAACATGGTCGGAAAAGAATGATAATTAAAATATATAAAAGTAGAGCTATGAAAACACGAAAACTATTATCATTGCTATTCTGCCTTTTTGTAGGCATAAGCAGCTATGCCGGTACGGTGATAACCATCGGTAATTTGAAATATACGCTTAATGGTACGGAAGCGTATGTGAGTGGATATGTAGGAAGTCCTACGGATGTGGTAATTCCGGCAACGATTGTCTCTGATGGATTAACGTTCAAAGTTACTCAAATAAGCCCAAGTGCATTTTATGGTAGTACTTCTTTAAACAGCGTGAAGTCAATAGGGAACAATTTGAAATCAATTGGAAGATCCGCATTTTCTAATTGTGCTTCCTTAAAGACTATTTCATTTCCAACAGTTGAAACTATAAGTAGTCATGCTTTTTACGACTGTACTAACTTACGTGTCGCCAATTTAGGAAATTCATTGAAAAGTATTAATTCCGATTGTGCTTTTATGGACTGCACAATGTTATCTTATATCGTTATTCCAGCTACCTGCTCGTCAATTTATAGAGACACTTTTTCTGGTTGCAGTCGCCTGCAGGCAATCATTTACTTAGGCGAAAAATTGGGTACGTTAGGTTCGAATGCTTCTGTATATATAGCTAAGGATTTTGTATCGTGGAATGAAAACGAATTCAGCTATTCGGGAAAGGCTCCTGTTGTGACACCTACCAGCAAATTGCCAGCAGACTTCGCAATTAGCAGCTATAACATGGCAGTACTGAACAGTGATGCAGGAACATACACTCAGAATATTCCGTTTACCTTTGCTAATAAAGATATGTCATTTGATGTAGAAATTCCATATACATATACCATCAACAAAGTACCCCTAAATATCAATGTGAAGAATGCTACTAAGGAGTATGGTAATGTAAACCCGTCTTTCGAAGCCGAATATACAGGTTTCGTAAATGGAGAAAATGCAAGTGTATTGACCTCAGTGGGAACTTTTTCTACTACCGCTAATACGACCAGCGGTGTCGGGACATATCCTATTATACTAAGTAGTGTCTCTGCAAAGAACTACGATGTGACAAACATTACCCAAGGAACGTTAACCGTAAGCAAGGCACCGTTGGAGATATATGCTGGCGAATACACGCGAGAAATGGGAGAAAGTAATCCAACATTTTATGCAAAGTATACAGGATGGAAGAATAATGATACTGAAAACTCTCTAAAAACAAGACCAACTTTTACATGTTCTGCCACTACAGAGAGTCCTGTCGGAAAATATGATATTATAGTTTCCGGTGCTTCCTCTCCAAATTATGACATTACTTATCGCAAAGGTATACTTAACGTTACTCCATCAAGCAATTGGTTCAAGCTAACCTATATTGTAGATAATGAGGTTTTCAAATCCACCTTGATGCACTATGGTGATATTATTACCCCCGAGGTGGCTCCAGTGAAAGATGGCTATACTTTCACTGGTTGGGACGGATTACCATCTACTATGCCAGGGCATGACGTAACTGCTATAGCCACATATGTGCAAAATAGTAGCGGTGGTGATTCTGAAATAGACGAAAGTAGTAATGTACTCTTCTTTGAGCGAACAGATGCTTTTACTGGCAAGCCTCTCACACTTTCTTTGAAGATGAATAATACACAAGAGATTACTGGTTTTCAATGCGACATCTATTTGCCAGAAGGATTTACCTTTGCACAGAATAGCGATGGCGAGTATGATGTGGCACTTAATACAACACGTACCACAGTAACTAAGACGAATATATTTGATACTGCTCTGCAAAACGATGGAGCACTACGCATCCTTGCCAGTTCCACTAAGAGTGCTGTGTTTAGTGGCAATAGTGGAGAAGTGGTAACAATTGGTGTGAATGTGGCAGAGGGTCTGGCTGATGGAGAATATCCACTTGTTATTAGAAATACAGAACTTTCAGACAAGTACGGCACAAACTACTCAGTCCCGATTATGAAGAGCACTCTCAATGTCAAATCATATATACTGGGTGATGTGAATGCCGACACAAAAGTTAATGTAGCGGACATTACGGTTATAGCTAATCATATACTTGGCTTGGCAACCCCAACTTTTGTAAAAGCAGCGGCTGACTTGAACGAAGATACAAAGGTGAATGTGGCAGACATTACCTGCCTCTCCAATTTAATTTTATATGGCGATATTCGTGGAGCGTCTAACAATTCTAAACCTATGTTAGCGAAGGCAAGACCAAAAAACACCAACGCTTCTGCACAGGGTAATTCACTTTACATTGAAAATGCAACGGTGGATGAAAGTGGTGAAGCTACATTGTCCCTAAAAATGAACAACGAGTTTGCTGTTACTGGTTTCCAATGCAATGTATACTTACCTGAAGGTGTAACAATCCAGAAGGACGAATATAACGACTTGATGGTTAATCTAAGTCTTGACCGAACTACATATAGCAACACTAACATTTTCGATTATGCAATGCAACCCGATGGGTCGCTTTTGTTATTGGTTAGTTCAACAAAAAGTAGGGCATTTTCTGGAAATGAAGGCGAAGTGGCAACAATCAAGGTGAAGGCGAATCCTGAACTAAGTAGTGGTGACTATCAGATTGCACTAAAGGAAATTGCATTTTCGGATCAGACTGGCATATCACACGATATCGAGAATACTACTGCTACACTAACTGTCAATGGAGCGACAGGCATTAATAATGTAGAGAACGCCAACAAAGCTCATGAGGTGTCGAATTACTCTATAAATGGTGTGAAACACCATGGATACATAAAGGGATTGAATATCATCCGCATGAGTGATGGTACAACAAAAAAAGTGATTGTAAAGTAGTAAAATGGGGGGCTATATCTTGATTTTTTCGTTGTTCTCTTTAGCTTTCAGCATGTTGGCATTCTTTTCGAGTAGTGTTAGCACATCGCTCGAAAACGGTACTCTTGCAGCTATCGCTATATGTGCGACGCTGATTGTTGGAGCATCTGTTGTTGATGTGGTACGACTGAATGAGATTGAAAAGAGACTAAAAACACTAGATGAAACCGAGAAACGTCTTGAATCTTTGAGAATTCATTCTAATATTGCAATGCACATGTCATGGGGGTTCGCTCACCTTAATAATATGCCATTCACTGCTTTTCTTGAATTTGAAAAGGCTTATAAATTTGCTTTGAAAGCCAAAGATTTAACTTGGATTGATGTCTCTTTACAATGTATGGAAGAAGTTGTACGTATAAAAAAGGATTATGAGAAACGCATAAACAAACGAGAAATTGAATCCATAAAAAAATTGAAGAATATTGTTCCTGATGACATTCAAAAATGTAATGGGTATAGAGCTTTTAAAAAAAGAACCGAAAAAATTTATTCCGATCTTGAGTCTTTAAAAATTTCAGAGAAGTAATACTATAAACTAATAAAAGACCATCGAGGGCATGCTCACTACGGGCATGCCCTCGGTGGTGGATATGATTTTCCATCTTTTTCTTTGTTATTTCTCAAAGTATGTTTATTTTTGCATCAGATAAAATAATAAACAACAATGGGTGCTGAGAATGTAAGTAAACAGATTGCAGAGTATTTCAAGACACAGCCCGTCTTGAAAGCATGGTTGTTTGGTTCCTTTGCTCGAGGTGAGCAGACGGAAGAAAGCGATGTGGACATTCTCTTTGAACCAGACATGTCACAGCGATTTAGTTTGTTTACTCTTGGTGGTATGTATATGGATTTAAGGGATTTGCTGGGACGTGAGATTGATCTTGTTCCAGTAGGCTCGCTTGTTTCTTATGCTCAACAAAGTGCTAATCAGGATAAAGTTCTTATTTATGAGAGAGAAAATTAGAGACAAGGGCAGACTTGAACACATGCTTGAAGCTATTGACATTATCCTTGAACGGACTTCTGGGATGACAATAGAATCATTAACAAATGACAAAGTTCTATTTGGCGGACTCGCATATTATACCATGATTATAGGAGAAGCATCATATATGCTTACTGACGAGTTCAAGAATTCTCATCCTGACACACCTTGGCGTCAGATAGAAGGAATGCGTCACCATATTGTCCATGGATATTTTCAAGTAAGAGTTGATATGCTTTGGAATGTCATAGAAAACGATTTACAACCACTAAAAGATCAAATTGCACAATATTTATCTGAATAGTAGTTATGCAGCATGCCCTCGATGGTGAATATTATTCTTCCTTTTTTCTTGGTTCCTTTTGCTCGAGGTGAGCAAACCGAAGAAATAAAACGACATAATCTTTTCCACAAAAGGCTGTAATCATGCGGTAATATCGACGTTTTCTTCGCACAATTTGGGCGCGTCGAGAGTTGCTGACATTGGTCGGCAGGTCTGCTGACGAATGTCTGCAGATGTCAGAGTGCCGTTTTTGCAACATCAAAGCATCGCAGCTTGAGGCTAAAAAGCAAACTTTCTTTTGGATTTTCTCTCGACTTTACGTAATTTTGCTGGCGTAAGAACAAAATAAGGGAAATGGTATGAAGAAATGGAATGTAATGATGTTGTTGCTGCTTGCATGTGTGATGCGGACGCAGGCGGTGATGGCGCAGGATGCTAAGGAGGTGGTTGTGGTGATGAGTCGGAACTACACGTATGAGGACCCGCGATGGGGGCAGCCCGTGGAACTGACGAAAGGTACGGCTATCAAAGTGCTGGACGAGGGTGGTGGCGACGACTACTACTATTGGCCCTACCCTGCGGCAAATGTGGTGATACCAAGGAGTGTGGCTCATGTGCCTGGCAAGGTGAAGGGCGAGAGGTATCTCGTGTTGACGGGTACCAACGTGAGGCTGCGCGAGGGTCCGTCGACGAAATACGGATACTACTGCTATAATATTGCAAGCTCGGCTTCGGTGTATCACAACCAATTCATCACGGACAACAACCAGCCTGCGAAAGACGACTGGGGGTTGGATGCAGAGTGGAGGCCCTACTATCTGCCGAAGGGCACCCGACTGCCCTATCTCGGCAAGCAGGGCGACTTCTACAAGACGAAGTTCAATGATCAGGTGTTTTATATATCGGCTAAGTTTTGTCAGCTGAAATAAAAGTTGTACATTTGCACTCTATTACGGGGCTCTAGGCACGTTTAGAGCCTCTGCAAAAAGGAACTTGACAACAAAAAAACTACAAGAAATATGAGTACAAAGAACATTAAGAGCCAACTGGCAGCCAAACTGCTGGACATCAAGGCTGTGAAACTGCAACCCACCGACCCCTTCACATGGGCTTCGGGATGGAAGTCGCCAATATATACGGACAACCGCAAGACGCTGGCGTATGCTCAGCTGCGCTCGTTTGTGAAGCTGGAGCTATGTCATGCCATACAGGAGAACTTCCCTGAGGCAGAGGTGGTGGCAGGAGTAGCCACGGGAGCCATTGCTCAGGGAGCGCTCGTTGCCGACCAGCTGGGTATGCCTTTCTGCTATGTTCGTCCGAAACCGAAGGATCACGGTATGGGCAATCAGATAGAGGGTGAAGTGAAGGCTGGCGCAAAGGTGATTGTGGTAGAAGACCTCATCTCTACTGGTGGCAGCAGCCTGAAGGCTGTGGCGGCTCTGCGCGAGGCAGGATGCGAAGTGGTAGGTATGGTGGCTTCGTTCACCTACGGCTTCCCTGTTGCCGAGCAGGCGTTTGCTGAGGCTGGGGTGAAGCTGATCACTCTGAGCGACTACGAGCATGTGGTAGAGGAGGCTGCCAAGACGGGATATATCAAAGACGAGGAAAAGGCGGTGCTCGGAGAGTGGCGCAAGAATCCAAGTACTTGGGGAGTGTAGTAGGTTTTTGGTTTTTAGTTTTTAGTTTTTGGTATGGCACAATTTGAAAGTTCGATAAAACAGATACCATATCCTCAGCAGAATGTATATAACATGCTGAGCGACCTGAGTAATATTGAGAGAGTAAAGGATAAGATTCCGGAGGACAAGCTGAAGGACGTGTCGTTCGACAAGGACAGCATCAGCGTGGGAGGCACTCCTGTGGGTACCATCAGCATGCGTATCATTGAACGGGAGGAGCCGAAGACTATCAAGTTTGAGTCGGAGAACGCGCCTATGTCGTTCAACTTCTGGATACAGTTGTTGCCGACAAGCGACACAGCGTCAAAGATGAAGCTGACCATCAAGGCAGACATCCCCATCTTCCTGAAAGGTATGGTGTCGGGACCGCTGCAGGAGGCTATAGAGAAGATAGCCGACGCACTGGCGATGATTCCGTATGAATCAGTTCATAGTGCATAATGCATTGTTAACGTTCAACGTAAATAGTTTTTAGGTATGGCACAGAAACTGTGGGAGAAGAATTATGAGGTGAACGCTGAGATAGATCGCTTCACTGTGGGCAGGGACCGCGAGATGGACTTGTATCTGGCTCGCTACGACGTATTGGGCAGCATGGCTCACATCACCATGCTGGAGTCGATAGGTCTCTTGGAGAAGGACGAGCTAAGGATGTTGCTCGGCGAACTACGCAATATCTATGCAGAGATACAGCGTGGCAACTTCCAGATAGAGGACGGAATAGAAGATGTCCACTCACAGGTGGAGCTGATGCTCACACAACGGCTGGGCGACATGGGCAAGAAGATACATAGCGGACGGTCGCGCAACGACCAGGTGCTCATCGACCTGAAACTCTTCACCCGTCACGAACTGAAGGAGATAGTAGACGAAGTGAAAGTGCTCTTCGACGAACTCATCAGCAAGAGCAACCAATACAAGGACGTATTGATGCCTGGATACACCCACCTGCAGATAGCTATGCCGTCGTCGTTCGGACTATGGTTTGGCGCTTACGCAGAGTCGCTTGCCGACGACATGCTGTTCCTACAGGCAGCATACAAGATGACCAACCGCAACCCCTTAGGGTCGGCGGCAGGATATGGCAGCTCGTTCCCACTCAACCGACAGATGACTACCGACCTGCTGGGCTTCGACTCTATGGACTATAACGTGGTATATGCCCAGATGGGCAGGGGCAAGACTGAGCGCAACGTGGCTTTCGCTATGGCTACGGTGGCTGGTACGCTGGCAAAACTCGCCTTCGACGCATGCCTCTTCAACAGCCAGAACTTCTCGTTCGTGAAACTGCCAAAAGAGTGTACCACGGGGTCGAGCATAATGCCACACAAGAAGAACCCCGACGTGTTCGAGCTGATACGAGCCAAGTCGAACAAGATACAATCCCTACCCCAGCAGGTGATGCTCATCATGAACAACCTGCCATGTGGCTACTTCCGTGACCTGCAGATAATAAAGGAGGTGTTCCTGCCTGCCTTTGACGAAATGAAAGACTGTCTGCGCATGACGGCATATATCATCAACAAGATGGAAGTAAACCAGCACATACTCGACAACCCGATGTATGACGCCATATTCTCAGTAGAAGAGGTAAATCGTCTGGCTGCCAACGGTATGCCCTTCCGCGACGCATACAAGAAGGTGGGACTCGACATCGAGGCTGGCACCTTCAAGGCAGACAAGAACATCCACCACACCCACGAGGGCAGCATAGGCAATCTGTGTAATGACAAGATAGCCGAACTGATGCAAAGCATCATAGATGGTTTCTGCTTCGAACGTATGACACAGGCTGAAAGAAAGTTGGTGGAAGGAGATGAGAAGTAAGGAGTTGAGGAGATGAGTAATAAGGAGTTGAGGAGATGAGGAGTAAGGAGATGAGGAGATTAGGGTTTTGCTTGTTAATGCTGGTGGTCCTTGTGCTTACGGGCTGCGGTGGAGAGGAACATGACTATCTGTGCCGCTTCACCTTCAACACCCTATTCCATCCTACCAGTAAGATAGTCACAGCCGTCACCGCCCCTGGCTATTTCGTGTGGATAGAGATGGAACGTAAGAATGGAATTTGGCACGTGAAGGTGCATCCTGCCGACCAGAGTGGCGACGAGGATATTCCGCTGGCTACCGACGAGGAGAACATTGTCACCTACGAGCTAGGAGCATACAACGGCATCATACTGGGAAGCACCAACTTCAACGGTCCCATAGCCTTCGACCGCCAATGTCCAAACTGTCTGCAGAACACAGGTATGTTCAATTCGCCACTCACCTGGAGTAAGAAGACGATGGAGGTGGAATGCGACAGATGCGATCACAGCTACTCGCTCGAGACTGGTGCCAACCTACAGGGTGGACCACGACTGATGCAATACGTCGTTAGGGTCAACGCAAATAACATCACCGTAATGAACTAAGCGAAGAATTACGCATTACGAATTAAAAAAATTACACATTATGCATTACGCATTACGAATTATTTATTACCTTTGCAGCCGCATAATGAACCATGCCGCAATGTTTGTGCAAGTCGAACGCAGAGAGTCATCTATGCTGAGACGCAGTCAAACATCGGGCTATGCCGCAATGGTGGAATTGGTAGACACGAGGGACTTAAAATCCCTTGGCCGCAAGGCTGTGCGGGTTCGAGTCCCGCTCGCGGCACACCTGTTTTTATTATTCTTTTGTTCCTTGATGCTCCTATCGTGTGGCGGTAAGAGCGGTTATTTCAAACTTGAAGGGCGATTCCTACATATCAATCAGGGCGAACTCTATGTATATAGTTCTGATGGCGGAATAAAAGGTATGGACACCATACGCATCGAAGCAGGACGCTTTGCCTACCAGACACCCATGGAACGACCATCGACACTCATACTGGTATTCCCTAATTTCTCACAACATCCCGTATTTGCAGAACCCGGAGGAAGCGTAGACATCAAGGCGGATGCCTCCCACCTGAAAGAGATGACCATCAGGGGTACTGACGACAACGACCTGATGAGCGACTTTAGGGCACAGATAGCCAATGCCTCACCCATTGAGGAGGAGAAGGCTGCGGAAACATTCATCAAGGATCATCCTGGCTCAAGAGTCAGCCTGTACCTGCTACAAAAGTATTTCGTCCAGGTTCCTACCATCCCATTCACAAAGACTCTCCAGCTGATAGCCACTATGGAGAAAGCGAAGAAGTCAGATGTTCCTGCCGTAGACATCTCACGACTGCGCCAACACGTAACGGGACTGAAGGCGACAGCCAAAGGTGCCATGCTACCATCATTCACAACAAAAGACATCGACGGCAACACGATAAGCAACAAGGACCTGAAGAGCGGCATCGCCGTCATTAGCGCCTGGGCTACATGGTCGTATGGCAGCCTTGAAATACAACGTACCCTGCGCGACCTGCATAAGGATCACGACGACCTGCACCTGCTGTCAATATGTGTTGACGGCAACATAGAGGAATGTAAAGCTACTGCCGAGCGACAGTCTATGGAGGGCACCATCATCTGCGATGGCCAGATGATAGAAAGCAATCTGTTCAGACAACTCGGATTTACGACCATACCCGACAATATCATACTGCGTAATGGCAAGGTTGTGTCGCAAGGTCTCAACAACAAAGCATTAAAGGACGAGCTGAACAAGATGCTGAAATGAAAGAAGCCCCTATCAACACACCTGCCGACTAACAAACCATAATCTATATAAGAACTAATCATGCTTGTAAAAACATATTGTGCCGCCGTCAACGGACTGGAGGTGACTACCGTAACCATCGAAGTAAGTATGTCGCGCGGTGTCATGTACCATCTGACGGGACTTGGCGATGTCGCCGTCAAAGAAAGTCGCGACCGTATCGCCGCAGCCTTACAGAACAACGGCTATAAATTTCCCGTTGCTGACATCACGGTGAATATGGCTCCTGCCGATATTCGCAAGGAAGGCAGCGGCTACGACCTGCCACTCGCCATCGCCATACTTGCCGCCAATGAAAAGATGATGTCAGACAGGCTCAAGGACTATATGATGGTTGGCGAACTGGGACTTGACGGCAAGATACAACCCATACGAGGTGCCCTGCCTATAGCTATAAAGGCAAGAGCTGAACACTTCAAGGGGCTCATCGTACCAAAGCAAAATGAGCGTGAGGCTGCCGTAGTGAACAATCTTGACGTCTACGGCATGGAGACGCTGTCTGACGTTATCTCCTTTTTGAACTGCCAGACAGAACCCGAGCCCTGCTTTGTCGACACGCGCCGCGAGTTTTATGAGCAGCAAGCCCACTTCGACGTTGACTTCAGCGATGTGCGCGGACAGGAAAGTGTGAAGCGCGCATTGGAGGTGGCAGCAGCAGGTGGACATAACATAATCATGATTGGTCCGCCAGGTAGTGGCAAGTCGATGTTGGCAAAGCGTCTGCCCAGCATTCTGCCGCCTCTATCGCTCTCCGAGAGTCTTGAGACGACACAGATCCACTCCATTGCTGGCAAACTGAGTCGTGACACATCACTCATCTCTCAACGCCCCTTCCGCAGTCCTCATCATACCATATCTCAGGTAGCTCTCGTTGGCGGTGGTAACAATCCCCAGCCAGGCGAGATATCACTTGCCCACAACGGCGTACTCTTTCTTGACGAGATGCCCGAGCTGTCGCGTAGCGTTCTCGAAGTGTTGCGTCAGCCACTCGAAGATCGCGTCATCACCGTCAGCCGTGCCAAATACAATGTAGAGTTCCCTTGCTCGTTCATGCTCGTTGCATCTATGAACCCATGTCCTTGTGGCTATTATGGCGACCCTAACCATCATTGTGTGTGCACGCCAGGACAGATACAACGCTACATGAACAAGATCTCTGGTCCACTACTCGACCGTATCGACATCCACTGCGAGATACAGGCAGTGCCCTTCGCCGAGCTCAGCAACATGAAGCCGGGCGAACCCTCGTCGGCCATTCGCGAGAGGGTGATCAAGGCAAGGCAAATTCAGGAGGCCCGCTTCAAGGACTACAAGGGCATCCATTGCAACGCCCAGATGACCGAGCGCATGCTCCACGAGTTTGCCGAGCCCGATGCCGCCTCTTTAGATATGCTCCGCATGGCTATGGAGCGTCTGAAACTCTCTGCCCGTGCCTACAGCCGCATCCTCAAGGTAGCCCGCACCATCGCCGACCTCGCTGGGAGCGAGAAGATAGAGTCCATGCATATAGCCGAAGCCATCGGCTACCGTAATCTCGACCGTGGCGACTGGGCAGAGAGGGGAATATAAAAATATACAAAAAGCATGATATTATAACATTAACATAATAAAATATGTATCTTTGCAGCTCTCAGAATGTAAAGAATAATTATTACAATGAATACAAGAAAACTGCTTCTGGTCGTATTGGTACTATCATTATATTGTAAAGCTCATGCTCTCACCGACACATTATCCCTGCGGGAAGTCGTAGTCACAGGTACGAGGAATGCCGTAGACGTACGCCACCTGCCCATGACTGTCACCATTATCGGGCGCGAGAAGCTGACCGAGCAACACCACTCCAACGTATTGCCAGTAGCCATGCAGCAGGTACCAGGACTTTTTGTCACATCACGCTCCATGATGGGCTATGGAGTCTCTACTGGAGCAGCAGGAGGCATCAGCCTGCGCGGTATCTCCGCAGGAGCAGGTCAGATGCTCGTACTCATTGACGGCCATCCACAATACAACGGAATATACGGGCACCCCATCAGCGACAGCTATCAGACCCTGATAGCCGAACGTATAGAGGTACTACGCGGACCTGCCTCTGTACTCTATGGCTCGAACGCCATGGGAGGCGTGATGAACATCGTCACCCGCCAAGCCAAAACCGACGGAGCCACCACCGACATCAGCGTAAGCGGCGGCAGCTATGGCACTTTCCAGGCAGAGGCAACAAACCAAGTGCGCAGCGGCAAATTCTCATCAACGGTAGCTGCACAATATGGCAGGACCGACAACCACCGACCACGTATGGGCTTCGAACAATACGGCGGCTATATGAAGCTGGGCTACGACATCACACCCCACTGGAACACATACATCGACGCCAACATTACCCATTTCAACTCCTCCTATCCTGGCTCCGTCACAGCTCCACTATATGAAGCCAACCAATGGATCACACGCGGAGTCGTCTCAGCAGCAATAGAAAACCATTACGACAAGACCAGTGGTGCACTGAGCGTATACACCAACTTCGGCAGACACAAGATAGACGACGGCACCGCAGACCCCAACAATCCTACACAACGCTATTTCCGTTCGAAGGATGCCCTTACTGGAGTGTCGTGGTATCAGAGCGCACGACTGTTCAGTGGCAACCGACTGACCGTCGGTATAGATTATCAGCATATATATGGTCATGCTTTCTACACATCCAAGACCACAGGTGAGGTCATAGACACACCCAACAAACAGAGCGGCAAGTCATGTCGCAACGAGATAGCAGGATATGTGGATTTCCGTCAGGACATAACCCACTGGCTGACAGTGGACGCAGGCATACGTGCCGATCATCATAGTATCACTGGTACCGAATGGATACCACAAGGAGGCATCGTCATCCGCCCCATCTCTTCTGGCGCAATAAAGGCGATGGCAAGCAAGGGCTTCCGCAATCCCACCATGCGTGAGATGTACCTCTATCCACCTTCTAACACCAACCTACGTCCCGAGCGTCTCTGGACCTACGAACTGTCATGGCGCCATCAGCTCGCCCACGTCACATACGGTGCCAACATATTCTATATAAAGGGCGACAACATGATTCAGACCGTTAACCGCCAGAACGTGAATACAGGCGAGATAGAGAACAGTGGACTTGAGCTCGAAGCCACATGGCACATCAACAAATACTGGTCGATCAACACCAACCACAGCTTCCTGCACATGCACCGTCCCGTCGTGGCAGCACCAGAATATAAAGGATTTCTCGGAGCCAACTTCAACTATCACAAATGGACCGTCGCCACCGACATACAATATCTCCACGGACTATACACATCCGTCGGTGACGTCGAGCGAAAAGAAAGTTTTTGCCTGCTCAATGCCTCCGTTAGCCGTCCTGTCGTCAAGAACGTCACGCTATGGATACGTGGCGAGAATCTCTTGGCGCAGCGCTATGAAGTCAACCTCGGCTATCCCATGCCCCGAGCCACCTTCTTAGCAGGAGTAAACGTCAAGTTCTAAAAAATGGCTGGCAATGATTGTCACAACGACGGCAGGCTTTTTTCGCCTGCCGTCGTTATTATAAATAATATGTCTCTCTGCTATTTCTGCACAAAGGGCTTTAGTCCCTTAGCTGCCTCGGCTGCGGTGATGCGCTTGCATCCATTGTCGAGGTCAATGAGGATGTAACGATCGTTGCCCATGCCGAGCTCTTTCATGTAGGAGAGCTGGCGCAGCCCGTGACGAGTCTCTATGCGCTCTACCATAGCTTTGTGCTGGTCGGCGGTCATGGCGTAGATGATGTCAACGCATGCCTGATCAACGGCGAGGATGTCGGTGGAAGAGAGGATGCCGACATCGGGGGTGACTACGGGTTCGGCTGCAATGCCTTCACAGTCGCATGAGACGGACATATTGCGCATGACATTGACGTAGGTGACGTGCTCACCGAAGTAGTCGATGGTGGCTTTGGTAGACTCTGCTATGCGCTCCATCAACTCTTCCTCGGCTATGCTCCACAAGTCGTCGCTGCCCTGCCGAGTGTGTATCCATGCTTTGCCTATGCGTCCGTCGGCACAACCGATACCGATATTCTTATTGGAACCGCCAAATCCACCCATGGTATGTCCCTTGAAATGGGTAAGGGTGACCATGGAGTCGTAATTAGTCAGATGGCTTCCTACGGACATCTTCTTAAACCATTTTCCGCCGATGACAGGCAGGGTAGTGGTGCCCTGTTCGTCCATGATGTCGACGGGACAGAATGTCCACCCGTTTACTTTCAGGGTGTTGCGGTGTTGCTCGGTGGTATAGCGGTCGCCCTCGTAGTATGTGTTTGTCTCAATGATGTTGGCTCCCCGCAGATCTTTGTCCATGAGTGCCTTGACCCATTCGCGCGGAATGATGTTAGGTCCGTTGGGCTCACCAGTGTGTAGTTTGACTCCGATGTGTCCACTGATTTTCCCGCTTACTTGTTCGTATGCCTTGATAAGTCCCTCTGCCGAGAGGTTGCGCGTGAAGTAGACTACTGACTCGTTGCCTGTGCGCTCTTCGTATTTCACATACTTGTTGCCGTCTTTGCCTGGCTGGGGATTACAGTTGCTTGTTTGTGCCTCCATAGTTGTAGTAGATGTAGTTAGTGCTGCGCATAGAAGCGCGATAATTGTTGTTTTCTTCATATTGATTTTGATGTATTGGTATGTCGTTCAGGGAGATATGCCATAAAAATCGGGCGTAAAGTTACGACTTCTATTGCCTATTTATATAGTATTGGTGGTTAAAAGGAGTTAAAGAGCCCTTGGATTGGCATGTCCCAACGCCAATATGCTGATACGTACGTCGCCAGCCTTCAGAAGTTCCTTGGCACATGCTATTATGGTAGATCCAGTGGTTACAACGTCGTCGACGATCAGGACATGTTTTCCACGTATGCTATCGGCATCTTTTAGCTTGAACACGCCTTCTACATTGTCCCTGCGCTCCCACATGTTCTTATGGGTCTGGCTCTCCTTAAATCTTGATCGTGTCAGAGCCTTGGTTGCAATGGGCAGTCCCGTGGCATAGCTCACCCCACGGGCTATCATCATGGTCTGGTTGTATCCTCGCTGTCGTTCTCGTTTGCGAGTCAGGGGTACAGGCAGGATAATGTCGATGCCGTCAAAGAATCCGCTGTCTTGTATCTCGTGAGCATACATTTCGCCTAACTGCAAACCTATATGTGGCCGATTGCCGTATTTCAGTCGGTAGATGGGGCGGACTGCTGGTGCGTGTGACTTGTAGTAAAACCATGCCACGCCACGCTCTATGGGTATGATAGCCCAAAACAGTCGTACCAAGTCATTGTCCTCGAACGACCGTTCATAATGGGTTCGTGGCATGTGCATATTACATGGTCCGCATATCACCTGTTCGGTGACGGTGAGTCGGCTGCCACAGATATTGCATGCTCTGGGAAAGAGGAGATCGAGCAGACGGTCAAGAAAGGCTATTCGTCGCATGACAGACATTGTTGGATCTGATCCATAGTAAATCCCCGTCCCATGGCATAGCGGATGAGCTTGGCTCTCTGTTCATAGGGCGACGAAGCATGGATGCTTTTTCTTTTACTTTCTAACAACGGCTGCAGGGCTTCTTGCCACTGCTCATCGCTGACAGCCTCCAGCTGTTCTCTGTAGACTCTTTCATCCACATGCTTCATCCATAGTGCCTGCTCTATCTTTTTGGGTCCCCAACGGTTGAAGCGTATTTTGTCTTGAATGAACAATCGGGCAAATCGCTCGTCGTCGACATATCTGTTCTCTATGAGATAGCTGATAACCTGCGCCTGCTGCTCCTCGCTCATCTCCCATCGGCGCATCTTGTCGCACATCTCACCTGTCGAATGTTCTGCCTTGGAACACTCTGCCGCTAAACGACTGATGGCTGTCTTGACTGTGTCGTCCTGCTTGTTCATGGTTTTCTGGTTCTAATCATTCTTTTCTTTCCAAACTTGTCAGTCCTCAACTCTGTCTCCATAAATCCACGGCTATTGAGCAATGTGACAATGTCCTGTGCATATAGCGGGTTGATTTCGAAAAACAACCATCCTCCATCTCTCAGCGCTGCCACGGCATAGTGGGCTATGGCTGTGTAGAAGCGCAGCGGATCGTCATCGGGCACGAACAACGCCATGTCGGGTTCGTATCCTAAAACGTTTCGTTCCATGTCCGACTGCTCTTTCTGGCAGATATATGGTGGATTGCTTACGATGACATCATAGGACGTTAAATGTGGGACACTGAACGTGGACCGTTGAGGAGCAAGAATGTCTTGTTTGACAAATCTGACATTGGCACCGAGAGCCTTCGCGTTGGACTCGGCTATGCTCAATGCCTGCTCAGAAATGTCCCAAGCCTCAACATCAGCATTTGGCATGTCCAGTGCGAGGGTGATGGCAATACAGCCAGAACCCGTACCGATGTCAAGATACGTGGTACGTGGAACATTGAACGTTGAACGTTGGGCATGTGGCGTGGAGGCGTGAGAGTTGAGGGGTGAGGAGAGTGTTTCCTTGACGAGTGCTATCAGCTCCTCTGTCTCTGGTCGTGGAATGAGCACACCCGGTTCGACATGGAATGATCGGCCACAGAATGTGGCGGAGCCAACGACATATTGTATGGGTTCTCCCTGTTCCAGTCGCTTCATCATGCCTTCCAATCGGTCGCGTTCGCACTGCACCATATCTTCTACCTTTCCACAGAGGTAGTCAGCCATAGATATGCCAAAGCAATCCTCCAACAGCAGTTGGACGATTGCTTTTGCCTCACCTACACTGTAGATCTCAGTCAGTCGTTGCCAAAGGAACATACTCTATCGGATTTCGCCTGCTCTTCAGTAGAAGAAGAAGCTGGCTGCCGCCCGCTTCGGATCTGCTCCCTGTGCCTTGCCGATGCTGCGTCCGCTGGCATCACGAATGGTACCGTCGCGCTCCACCTTGCCAATGGTCTGACCGTTACTGCCACGCACAGTACCATCATTGTCGATTCTGCCAATAGACTGACCATTGCTACCGCGGAATGTACCATTGCTCTCTATCTTACCTACCGACTGGCCGTTGCTGCCGCGCACCGTGCCATTGTTCTCATACTTGCCGATGCTGCGCCCGTTGGCGTCGCGAATGGTACCGTCGCTATCCACTCTGCCTATCTGCTGACCATTGCTGCCACGCAGAGTCTGAGCGTTGACAGTAGTCATTCCTACCAGAGCCGTCATCAGCAACATACATACTCGTAGTCTCATAGTACTATTAAGTTTTTGGTTATTACATCTGCAAAAATACTTCGTTTCGCCAAACTCTCAAAGGGAAAAACCCAAAAAATGAATAGGGATTCCCCTTTTTTCTTATTTTCTGGGCGTTTATGTTGAAAGATATTATTACCTTCGCCGCGATTTTCACAAATAACCCATCGTAAATTAGTATTACAATGAACGGAATATACACGGTATTGTTGCTCGTACTTAGCAATATCTTCATGACACTCGCATGGTATGGTCATCTTAAACTACAGCAGACAGGCACCAGCTCACACTGGCCACTCATCGGGGTGATAGCCTTCTCTTGGGCAATAGCCTTCTTTGAATACTGCTGTCAGGTGCCAGCCAATCGCATTGGCTTTGAGGGCAATGGCGGTCCCTTCTCACTCGTCCAGCTCAAGGTGATCCAGGAATGCGTATCACTGATGGTCTTCGCCATCATTGCCAATATGATGTTCCAAAACCAGAGCCTACACTGGAATCATGCCGCTGCCTTCCTGTGTATTATTGCTGCCGTATACTTTGTGTTTATGGAATAGAAGAAGAAGAACGTTCAACGCCCATCGTTCCTGATAAGAGCCAGCAGTCGGTCTACAGCTTCTTCTTCCGGGATATTCTTCTCAACACATTCTTTCTGACGGTACAGGGAGATGCGTCCAGGTCCAGCCCCTACATATCCATAGTCGGCATCAGCCATCTCGCCAGGTCCGTTGACGATACATCCCATAATGCCAATCTTCAGTCCCACCATGTCTTTCGTCGCTTCCTTAATACGCTTGATGGTAGAACGCAAGTCATAAAGTGTTCTGCCGCAACCTGGACATGAGATGTATTCGGTCTTGGTAAACTTGATACGTGCCGCCTGCAGGATGGCGTCAGCAAGGGTCGTGAGTTCCTGCTCACTATACCCAGCTCCTTGCCCCAGTATTACCAGCTTCGTTGCCTTACGATCAATAAGCAATGCTCCTGCTGCCATTGCCGCCTTTAGTTGGAATACCTGTCTGTCGGACTCGTCTATGGTCATGGTGATGGTGTCGTCCTTGATAGATGCCTCTGCCTCCTGACGAAGTAGCATACAGTCGTCAATACACTCTACGAGTGCTCGCGCCACAGGTATCTCCGCCTCTGGCTCTTCGCTTAGCGACACACGTATGGTGTCACCAATACCCTCAGTCAGCAAAGCACCAATACCGACGGCACTCTTTATCCTGCCGTCTTCACCTTCGCCAGCCTCAGTCACTCCAAGATGCAAAGGATAGTGCATATCCTCTTTGTCCATTTGCTCTACAAGCAGGCGCACGGACTGCACCATCACGACTGTGTTGGAAGCCTTTATGCTTATCACCACATCATTGAAGTCCTCGCGACGGAAGATGCGCAGAAACTCCATACAACTCTCTACGATGCCCGCTGGTGTGTCGCCATAGCGCGACATGATACGGTCGGATAGTGAACCATGATTCACGCCTATGCGCACAGCAGTATGATACTCCTTACATATCTTTATGAATGGCAACAACCGTTCCTCCACCTTGCGCAGTTCTGCAGCATACTCCTCATCGGTGTATTCCAGATGTTTAAATGTGCGAGCATGGTCGACGTAGTTGCCAGGATTGATGCGTACCTTCTCGGCATATAGTGCTGCCACGTCAGCAACGTTGGCATTGAAATGGACATCGGCAACGAGTGGTGTGTCATATCCTCTGCTACGTAGTTCAGCTGATATGTTTTTGAGGTTCTCCGCCTCTCGTCTACCCTGCGTGGTCAGTCGCACCAGTTCGCCTCCCGCCTCAATTATACGTATGGCCTGCTCCACACAAGCCTGCGTGTCGTTGGTGTTAGTAGTCGTCATTGACTGTACCCTTATGGGGTTGTCGCCACCGATAGTCGTCTTCCCTACATGAACGACACTACTCTTCCTTCTCATATTTTCTACCACGAATTACTCGAATTACACAAATCTGTTCTCTCATCTCATTCCGCACTTGATGCGGAATCTAAAAACTAAAAACTATGAACTAAAAACTTATACCCCTTGATCTCCGCCAACTCCTTGTTGGCCTTCTCTATCTTCTCTCCGAGGCTCGCCTTGTGAGCATTCACCTTCTCACGCACCTGTTCGTCACTCAGGGCTATAATCTCGGCAGCAAGGATGGCAGCATTTTGCGCAGCGTTGACACCGACGGTGGCTACAGGAATGCCTGGAGGCATCTGTATGATTGAGAACATGGCATCCAAACCGTCAAGCATTCCCTTGATGGGTACTCCGATGACAGGCAGTGACGTTGACGCAGCGATGACACCTGGCAGAGCCGCCGCCATTCCTGCCGCCGCGATAATCACCTTGATGCCCCTCTCTGCAGCACCCTTAGCAAAAGCTTCCACTGCGTCGGGGGTACGATGGGCTGAGAGAGCATTCAACTCGAATGGTATCTCGTTTTCTTCCAGCCATTTACATGCTTTCTCCATAACGGGCAGATCGCTTGTGCTGCCCATGATAATACTTACAAGTGGTTTCATTTTTCTATATCAATTTTCTTCTAACTTTAACTATGAATTATGAACTATGCACTATGCACTACGTCAGCACCGTCACTATCACCGCCAGCATACCCAGAAGGAATCCACATACCACCTGTGCCAGAGTGTGCTGTCTCAACATCATACGGCTCGACCCCACCAGTCCGCCAAGCAGTATCACCAACGTCAGCCACCAGATGGGATTGAAATTGAAGATAAACGCAAAGGCTATGACACCACCCGTCACTCCACCAATAGCCGCGGTGTGGGTTGAAATCTTCCACCATACATTGACCAGTGCGCACAATATCTGTACCACCAACGCCGCAACGAGTATCGAAGTGATGATATGCGGCACATTGTGATGGGTAAGTATGTTGTAACAAGTGAAGTAGCACAGTATAGAGATGACATAAGGTATGACCCTTCGCTCACGTGCCAGCAGATGTAGCAAGCTCCATCCCTGGTATCGGCGGTAGAGGCGTATGAGCATTGTCGGTATAAGCACCGTGAAGAGGTACACCATCAACAGTATCGACAACTTATATGTCCACGGCATTATCCTAAGATAACTGAACAAGAAGACTGCTACCATACCCGTAATGGGTAGGTAGAACGGAGTGAAAATCACACTCACCATCTTAGCTGTCAATAGTTGGTACTTCAATTCTTAAAAACTCAAAACTATAAACTATAAACTATGAACTCAAGACTAAACCCTCCTCATCCTTGCCACCGGTATCCCCATCTGCTCTCGATATTTCGCCACGGTTCGTCGCGCTATTGGCAGCCCCCTTTCCCTCATCGCCGCCATCAGAGCCTCGTCGCTCAGGGGGTGGTGAGGATCCTCTCCGCCTATTATCTCCTTCAGAACTACCTTTAGCTTTCTCGTCGACAACTCCTCACCATCATCCTTGGTATATCCGTCACTGAAGAAGAAGCGTAGCGGGAAGGTGCCCCACTTGGTTTGCACATATTTGATATTGCTCACCCTCGACACCGTAGAGATGTCAAGTCCTGTCTTAGCCGCGATGTCCTTTAGCCTCATCGGTCGCAGGTCGCCCTCGTCGCCGTCTTGGAAGAACGCCTTCTGCCAGTCGATGATAGCCTTCATGGTGACGGTCAGCGTATGCTGGCGCTGCTTTACCGCATTGATAAAGTTTTGCGCCCTCTCCACCTTATCCTTGGCATACAGCAGAGCCTCCTTGGATTGTCGGTTCATGCCCACCTTGTTGTCCTTGTATGCCTCAAGCATGTCGACAAACGATGGCGATACCGACAGCATTGGTATGTCGCCATCATTCAAGTAGAATGTCACCTGTCCGTTGTCGAGCGTCTCTACGATGAAATCGGGCGTTATCTGCTGCGTGCTCCTGCCCTGCGTCTCGCCGAGCGAGGCCCCAGGCTTGGGGTTCAGTCGGCGTATCTCCCCCTGTATTCTCTCCACCAGCGCGTCAGACAGGCGCAGGGCGGATTTTATCTTGTTCCAGTGATTGTAGGTGAATTCCGCAAAATAGTGTTTTATCACCTTGCGCACCAATAGCAACACCTCACTCTCGTCCTGCTGCAGCTTCCGGTCTATCTGTATCAGCAGACACTCCTGCAGCGACCGCGCCCCGATACCAGCCGGATCGAACTCCTGCAGTGTAGCGAGCATACGTCCCACCTCATCTTCGGTAGCGTCAATGTTATGGTATATCGCCAGTTCGTCGCTTATCGTGTCCAGATCCTTACGCAGCAGTCCGTCATCGTCCAACGAGCCTATAAGATACTCCAAGACATCCCTTTCCCTCTCAGTGAGGTCCTGTTCGCCAGCCTGCTCCTTCAGGAGGTCATAGAAGGAAACGGTGTTGCCATACACCATCTCCTCGTAGTCGGCAGTATCAGCAGACAAGTGCATGGTGTTGGCATCAGGCATCAAGTCGTCGCTCCCCATATTCTCCAGCACCGCCTCCAGTTCGTCCCTCCTCTCAACGTCAACATCATCATTCCCGCTGTCGCTGACGTTATCGTTGACATTATCATTGACGTTGTCTGTCCCGTCTCCCCCCGTTTCCAAAGCAGGATTGTCATCCAGCTCCGCATTTATTTTCCCCTCCAGCTCAGTCAATGGCATCTCCAGCAGCCTCACCTGCAACATCTGTTGAGCCGTCAGCCGCTGCACCTGCTGCTGTTTCTGTATCTGTTCCTGTATCAGTCGTTGTGCCATCTTACTCTTTTTTAAAAGTACTCCTTCAGCTGTGCAGCCAGTTCCGCCAGTTTGTTAGGATTCACGTCGCCATACCTCCCCCATATCTCCCGGCAAGGTTCCGTCAGCGGCGACGTCACGTCCTGATTGCGACTGAGGTACGGGTCACACGACATGAATGTCTCCAGCACCTCCACCACCTGCCTTGGCGTGAACTTTATCAGCTTAGCCAATTCCCTTACCTCAGGCGTCTGCTCCGTCATCGTGACAGGAGTCAGCCGGAAGTACTCGTCGAGTATCACTATCAGGTGGATATTAGTAATCTGAGTCCATTGCTGAGACGCGATGGGCAGAGGCTTGAAGTCCCTCTCCCACGACTCGTTCAGCTCAACTCCGTCATAGAAATCGTCTGCCAGTCCGAAGCCCTTCATCCTGCGCAGCAGCGCCACGCCGCGCGCCAGTTTTCTCGGACTCTTACTATATTTCCCCCACAATCGCTCTATGTGCGGCAGTTCCATCCGTCTGAGTTGGAACATCTTGTCATACAGCACCTTCGGGTGTATGTGCAGTTCCAGAGCCAAAGCCACCATCTCACGTGAGTATACAGGCTTCACCCCCATCGGTTTCTTCAGGTACAACTGCATCAGCAGCAGCCAATACTCGTCCGACCATAACGTTTTGTTAGCCATAATATTTATCGTCTTGAGTCATTCCGTTCGGCACCCTCAACGAGAGTCCCTTACACAACTTTTGGCAAAGTTACTGATTATTTACGAAATATATGCAAGAAATAAAACAAAATCGCTATAAACTGCGATGGGCGTCCAACGTCCAACGTCCAATAAACTTTGTTTTCGCAAAAACACTATATATAATTAATGTACGCGCGTACTTATTCTACTACTATATTTTCATAAAAATAGAATAAATTGGACGTTGGACGTTGGACGCTTACGCTTTATGCTGAATAAAGTATCCGTTTTTGTTCTCTAAAACGCCGATTAGAAATTCTCCTGCGTTTTGTAAAAAAAAGCGAAAATATTACTCCTTTTGAATCTTTGCATGTGAAGACAACGAACGTAACTGTTAGGTGTAGGAGTGTTGGTTTTTGCTATTTCTTTCTTAGCTGGATGTTTTGTTGTTTTCCAAGAAAATATATATCTTTGCATTCTCAAGAACACAAATCTTTATGGATATGAAAAGAATGAAATTATGGATGCTCGCTACACTCGCTGTGAGCATGTGGGCTATGACTTCGTGTAAGACGGCGAAGAGTGCGGCTGACTCTGCTCAGCAGCAAGTGGTGAGTACCGAACTGATACGTACCAGCCAGAGCTGGGACGGAGTGGAGCTACCTGACTATCTCCAAGGACGACCGGAGCTGGTGGCGGTGAAGTATATCTTTCCTGCGGGCAAGAAGCTGGGATGGCACCATCACCCTGTGATGAACTATGGTGTGCTGGTACAGGGCGAACTGACCATCATAGGACAGGATGGCAAGGAGAAGGTTGTGCATGAGGGTGAGCCTGTGGTGGAAATGGTGAACACCATACATCACGGTGAGAACCGCGGCAACAAGCCTGTGATTCTCTATATGTTCTATCTCTCACAGAAGGACATGCCGTTGGCTGTACAACATCCGGAGATTCCGCTGGAATAATCTGCTGTTTACAGTTCAGAGGTTAATCTTTTGAACATCTCCCATATCACAATTCCCGCAGTAACACTGACATTCATGGAGTGCTTGGTGCCGTACTGCGGGATTTCTATGCATCCGTCGGAGTGGTCGATGACTTCCTGATGGACGCCTTTTACTTCGTTTCCGAGGATGATGGCGAATCTTGGACGTGTAACATTATCGTCAACGTTAAGGCTCTGCAACATGGTGCTTCCTTCTGCCTGCTCGATGCTGTATACCTTGTAGCCGTTGGCATGCAGATGGTCTACGGCTTCGGCGGCTGTCTTGAAGTACTGCCACGCCACGGACTCTTCGGCTCCTAATGCGGTCTTGTGTATCTCTGTGTGGGGAGGCTGGGCGGTGATGCCGCACAGATAGACTGCCTCAACGCGGAAGGCGTCGCAGGTGCGGAACACGGAGCCGACGTTATACATTGAGCGGACGTCGTCGAGCACGACGATGAGTGGAAGTTTCGGAGCTTCCCTGAACTCGTCTACCGTCAGACGGTTCATCTCTATTGTTCTGAGTTTACGCATAATGCCTGGGGTCTAATTACTTCATCTTGTACGCAAGGGCGTACATGCGTATCTGCTTTACCATAGAGAGCAGTCCGTTGCTGCGTGTGGGTGAGAGGTGATCTTTGAGACCTATCTGGTCAATGAAGTAGAGCTCGGTACCGAGTATCTCGTCTGGGGTATGGTCGTTAAGCACTCGTATGAGCAGGGCTATGATGCCCTTGACGATGAGTGCGTCGCTCTCTGCGGAGAAATGCAGCCTGCCATCGACCACGTCGCACTGGAGCCACACGCGGCTCTGACAACCCTCGATAAGGTTTTGTTCGGTCTTGTACTGTTCGTCGAGTGGTTCGAGGTCGTTGCCTAGGTCGATGAGCATCTGGTATTTGTCCATCCAGTCATCGAAGGCGCTAAACTCCTCGATGACCTCGTCTTGAATTTCGTTTATTGTCTGCATGATAGTTGTTTTCTATAGTATTTCTAGCCTCTCTAGTATTGCTAATATTACTAGTCGTTCTTGATTATCTTGAAGAGTTTGTCGTTGGGGCGTACCTTCTCTGGCACGGGGATGGAGACTCGCTGACGCTGCAGGGCTGTCTCTACAGGCTTCAAGTCGAAGCGTATCTCCTCAGCGCTGAGCCAGAGGGCGCCTGTGGTAGGTCCGGTGATGAGCAGGCGGTCGCCTACAGAGAATTCGGAGGCTTCTACAGCCACCTCTGCCACGCCCAGTCGGGAGAAGTATTTGACGACTTTGCCTACGAGCTGTTTCTTCTCGGTGGCATTGGAACCGTAGTTCTTGTTCCACTCGCCAAGGCGCTGCCCCTGATAGTAGCCGTCCCAGAAGCCGCGATTGAAGACGGTGGCAAGCTGGCGGTCCCACTCGTCCTTGGCTTCCTCGGTAAAGTGACGTTGAGCGTTCTTATTCTCGTTGTCGTGCAATACGGCGGCGATGGCTTCCTTGTATGCTCGCACTACGGTGTATACGTATTCCGGTCCGCGTGCCCTACCCTCTATCTTGAACACTCTGACTCCTGCATCCATGAGTCGGTCGATGAAGCGGATGGTCTTCAGGTCCTTCGGGCTCATGAGGTACTTGTTGTCTACTTCTATCTGGTTGCCTGTCTCAGCGTCGGTGAGGATATACGAGCGTCGACATATCTGTATGCATTCGCCACGGTTGGCAGAGCGCCCACTGTCGGCAAGGCTCATATAACACTTGCCTGAGACTGCCATGCAGAGTGCTCCATGACAGAACATCTCGATGCGTATGAGTTCGCCACGGGGTCCTGTGATGTGTTGCTCTTCTATCTGCTGGTGGATGGCGCTGACTTGGTCCATATTGAGCTCGCGTGCCAAAACGACCACATCGGCAAACTGGGCGTAGAAGCGCAGTGCCTCAATATTGGAGATGTTGAGCTGAGTAGAGAGGTGAACCTCCACATTCCGTTGGCGGCAATAGGTCATCACCGCCACGTCGCTGGCGATGACAGCTGATATTTTTGCCTCGGCAGCAGCATCGATAATGGTACGCATGGCGTCGAGGTCTTCGCCATAGATAATGGTATTGACGGTGAGGTATGACTTTATGCCTGCGTCACGGCAGATGGCAGCAATCTCCTTGAGGTCATCAATGGTGAAATGATTGGCGGAGTGTGACCGCATGTTGAGCTGGCCTATTCCGAAGTACACGCTGTCAGCTCCTGCCTTGATTGCTGCTGCAAGAGAATCGCGCGACCCCACAGGTGCCATTATCTCATAGTCTCTGATTTGTGTCGTCATTGTTGATGTAGCTAAGAATTATTTGTCCAGGACATCTAAGAACTGCTCTATCAGTATGCCTCTATTGCGGTCTTTCATATCCTTGTTTATCTCTAACAGCCTATAGATTGTATCCATCGCTGTGCGTGTGCTCTCCTTAAGGGGTTCGCCCTTGAGCAGATGGGCTATGAGGACGGCAGAGAAGAGGTCGCCCGTACCATGGAACAGTCCAGGAATCTCCTCGTACTCCAACGCAAAATACTCGTCGGTATAATGGTTGTATCCCACTACCATATTCTTGCCGTCGATGAGACTGCTGGTGATGAGCACAGACTTGCTGCCGAGGCGATGTATGTCGTCGACCATTGAGTAAGCCTCAGCGATGGTCAGACCCTCCTTACGAAAATCTCTGCCTGTGAGCAGCGTCGCCTCGGTATAGTTGGGAAAGCACAGGTCTGCCACAGATACCATCTCGCGCATCAATGCCACCTGATTCAACGTCATACCATTATACAGTCTGCCGCCATCGCCCATGATGGGGTCGACGAAGATCAGTGCTCCCTGAGACGAGAGCTCGCGACAGTAATCTACCACCAGCTTCACCTGTTGCTCGCTGAACATACAGCCCGTACATACGGCATCATAGCTGAAACCCAGCTCGTGCCATACGTCCAAGGTTCCGCGGATGTAATCGGTGGTGTCGAGGACATTAAACTTACCATAGTCGAACGTGTTGGAAACAAGGGCTGTGGGCAGATTGAACGTAGGAAAGCCAAAATAGGAGAGCACGGGAACCATTGCTCCCATGCCCACCTTACTATGTCCCGCCATGTCGTTGACAAGGAGGATTTGCTTTTTGTTTGTCATCTATTAGAGTTTGAACTTATATCCGCAAGTGATAAGGAATACGCTGTTCTTCATGTTCTTATCACCAAAGTCTTTTTCTTTGTTAATCTTGGTAAGACCCCAGTTGTAACGTGCGTCTACAACGATGTGGTTGGAGAATTCATAAGACACACCAATAGGGATGGAGAGATCCATCTTTTCGCAATCGCTACGAATTTTCTCACTAGTTGAGGTTGTTGTTACGGTACTGGTTCCCTCCATTCTTTTATGAAGTTTGCTTTTGAACTTAGCATTGGTGAGGAGACCCATCTGTACACCAGCCTTCACAGCCAGTCCGCGCCAAACGTACACCTTTGCAGTAACGGGGATATTGACATACCCCAGCTCTATCTTGGTGTCATTGATGTCATAGCGCCAGTCACCCTCGTGCCAAGTCTCATCTTCCCACTGGCTACCCTGCATAGAGTAGTTGATACCAGCCTCGACAGCGAAAATGTCGTTGACCATATACTCCGCATCAGCACCAATGATGATGCCACCCGCAGCGGTCTTATCAAGACTATACTTGCCTTCATAACCATAAGGAAGTTTTGGTGCATTAGACAACCAAGAAATAGTGAAACCTATTTTTGGCTGAATAGAGAATGTTCCAGGTGCAAACTGAGCCTTTGCTGTTGCTACAGCCATCATCATAATGGCGAAAAATAATACCTTTTTCATAATCATAAAAATTAAAAATTAAACATTTGGGTTTTATGTGTTAATCACTTTACTACAAATTTTTTCCCGTTTTTGATATATATACCCTTAGGCAATGCGTGATTGTCTGCAACCTTTCTTCCATTGAGGTCGTAGATGGCATCATCGTTAACGTTTCCGTTAACGTTAATACCATCAAGGCTTGTTATCTCGTCGTCAAGGAAACTGAAGAACAGTTTGGCGGAGCCCTTGTAGTAGAAGAATCCGAGTGTTCCGCCGCTGTTGCGACCCAGCGTCAGTATACTACCCCTGTCGGCATCGCTCTGATATACCTCCATGCCATCTCGTCCGACACCATTGAGTTGGTTGTGGTACATCTGCCATGGTTGCAACGACTTTTCGGATGGGAACAGGCGATACGTTCCTGCCTCATCGGCGAATACAACAATTGGCGAACGGTTAGGTATCTTGTTGCTCATCTTCTTCAAGTATGCCAGTTGTTCTTCTTTTGAGTCGCTGGTGACGATATATGCACGGAGTCCTTCTGGCAGCTCAGTATCGAAACCTATGTACATAGTGGCTGCCTTGGCAGTCCCCACCTTCAGGGGGTAGTAGCAATGCAGTTTATTTGCATGGGCATAGTCGTCCCACGACTCATCGTCGAGGTACTGATTAAATAGCACGCTGCCATAGGTGGCATCGCTGATGTAAACATCTACGAGCGAACCGTCTCCAGTGAATATGCCATTGTCATCGAGGTCGGCAACAGTACTGTAGTCGGTGGTGTCGAAGAATATCTTTTGCATTCTGTTTGTGATGTCATATACAGCACCTGGCTTTATCTCTTCTATGACACCAGGGATTGTGATTTCTTCGCCTATGCGTCCGTTAGGGAATGCCACAAGTGCATTGTTATTATCGAAAAGGATGCCCTCACGTGACTCATATTTGGTGTTGAACGGGTCAACAAAGATACTGTCAATCTCCGATCCTGTGAAAGCACCAGGCTCGATGATCTTAACCTTTGCTGGTAGAGTGATAGACTTTATCTTTGTCATAGAGAACGGGCGTGTACCATTGCCTGTGAGGCTTGGGTCACCACTGATGGTTTGAAGGTTGTAGGGCAGCCTCACCTCCTCGAGGTTGCTTAGTCCGCTGAGCTGGGTGGTAAGGTTTGTCACCGCCTTGAAGAAACGGAACTCGGGGAACTTCACAATCTGTTGTGCCTCCCGCTGTACATCAGAGTTTGTGAAGGCCGTAAGAGTCTGCTCTGAAGTTACGGCACTGATTTCTGCCAGCGACAGTTTGCCGTCGCCACTTGTGTCAAAAGCTTTTACACAAGCCTTTCTTGCATGATCATCAACGAAGGTTATGCCGCGTTCTATATCTCCGCTGTTTGTACGCAGAGGAATATAGTAGAACGACTTATTCAAAGAGGCGCAGATAACTTCCATCGGGTTAATCATCACGTCCGATGTGCTGATGGCTCCCATAGCATTTGCTGGTGCAACGATGCCCAATTCGCTATCAGCCTCGAAGTAATTCGTGTTGTGAAGGTTTGTCCATGTGGCTGCGCCAGGTTCAAATTCCAGCATCTTCGTGAAGCCCATCAGGTAGTTGTTGGCAGTGCTTGTAGATGTGTTGAACTCATAGTTGTTGTCTGTACGTACTGGCACCATCATGAGTTTTGCGATGTCGGTATTGGCAAACGTCTTGAGGGTGGGGAAGTAGTTGCGAGTCCAAGTCCAGCGGTCACGCTTGCCGAGTGCCGCACCAATTTCGTCGAGCGTCTGTCCGGTGTTGCCTGGCTCATATCCTTTCAGCCAGTAACAGTTCTTTACTGCAGCAATGTCGCCCGTGCTCTTGTCGGCAGATGAGAACATCGTTGGTGTCACAAAGAGGCAGTTCTTTACATTTCCCTGATTTCCTGAACCCAAATCGTATGCGACAAATGGTGTGAAATAGTCTGAGGTGGTGGTAAGCGGGGTGACAGCAGAGATACAGTCTTCCACCGTTCCACCAGACATCACGTATGTGCAGATACCTCCACAAGGTCTGCCCACAGCATTTACACCCTGTGCTATACAGTTGGTGATAGAACCTTCCACATAGTTCGCTATAATACCATAGAAGGTTGGCAGGTCATAATTTGTATTAATTCCATTGATAACAGACGGTTCGGGAGCTATCCATGCATCCACCACCGCGAGGTTGTTGACGGAACCATATTGACCGACAGAACCAAAGAGTGAGAAATACCTGCGTTCGCTAGTAGGTGTGGTTGAGTAATAGTCATAAAGGTACAACCCCGAGATGGTATGTCCGTCACCATTATAGTTGGCTTTCCACGAACACTCGTCCGTCTGCCAGTCGGCAGTTACGTGCCTTTGAGGATTTGCGGGAGTCTTGAAGCAGGCTTCAGTGATGAGCGTGTTATTAACGGAATTGTCTGTGTTAACGCTCTTCGTGATAGTGATATTGCATAGTTGCTTATAGAACTGTCCCGTCTGGTTGGTCTTAATGGCGTGATAGAGCTGGGCAGCATTCTTGATGAGATAAGGGTCGCCCGCCGTTCCCGTTCCAGCGGCGAATCCGTCGGCCTCGCTGCCGTCCCATTCCTTGTCGATGGTGGTGTTTAGACCGAGATATTTTTTCCCGCTTATAATGGCTGGACGGTTGTATGTCACTGTCTTCTTCCTCACCGTTGCCGTTGTGGTGACGAAACAGGTGCCGTTATTATTAGCCGTTGCCGTCTTGTCCTTCACCTTGATGACATCCGACTCGGGGAAGAAACTCTCGCAGGTCATGATGATGTTGCGTCCGGTGCCTTTCTCATCCCAGTTGTAGGTCTTCGTCGGTGCCGACAGCTTTGATACGAAGTCATCGGCATTGTCGCCCTTGACAAAGTTCACGGGCATGGCGCACAACATGGCTCCCGAAACATACACCGTACTATTGAAGTTTGCGTCTTTATTATTAGGACGGAAATCGAACATCTTGCTTAAATGTACGTGATCGGTTGACAACCCCCACCCTAAATTACTTTGGTTTGTATAGTATGTTGCCAAATAGCCATTGTTTTCATAGAATATCGGATAGTAGCCTTTTTCCAGCCGGTAGCCGTAGTCGCCAGTCTCCGTGGCGCCAGCGTTAAGCCATGTCAGTTTCGATTCGCTGGCAGACGTCAGGTCGAATGTAGTCAGTCCCTTGACTGAGTTCTTGCCATCCGTGCTTCCAGGAAGGGCGTAGCCGCCGAACAACATATTGTCATAATAGCAATAGGTCACGGTAGAAGCCAGATTGTCGCCCGTTAAGGTTGGGGCTGTGCCCTGCTTGCCGACGATGGCGCTTGGCAGAGGAGCGGTTGTAACAAAATCTTCGGCGGTTATTGTACCGAGCAGCAAGCAACGGGTAATGTGCTCAAGGTTGTCGTTCCACTCCATATGTCCGCAGATACCTCCAATATAATTGTCTGCGGGAGCTGAGGATGCAACTCCTGTTGTCTGCCCTTTTTCGTCGACAATCTTATTGCTGCCGTCGAGGTGACCGCTGAATGAGCAGCACTCTATTTTTCCGTATTTAGAGAAATTAGTATTCGAGCCGCTTTTCATCTTGCCGGCTATACCGCCAATATTACCTTGCGCCTTGATCATCATCGTGCTGCCAGAGGCAAAGATGCCGGAATAGGGCTGCATATAGCCGCATATACCACCAACGTTGTAGGTGACAGCAGCGTTGTTGCACCTGATAGACCCCATCGACACGCAGGCATATGCCTTCTCTCCTTCCACCATCTGACCTACGATGCCACCCACCATGACCGAGCGGTTGACGTTGCCGTTGCAGGTGATGGTGGCATTGCTGAGGCAATCGTACAGGCATCTGCCGTATTTGCTGAGGGGGCCAGTATCAGAATCTGCAGTTTTATCATATATACCGTAGTCAACGCCGCATATACCACCGATATACACACAGTCGGAGGTGTTGATGACAACGTTGGCGGTTGAATGGATGATTCCCGCGATGTCAAACCGTCCGCAGATGCCGCCAACGTAAACCGTAGCATTCGCGTTGCCCTTTGCCGTCAGGGTGCCGCTCACGGCCACATCGTCAATGCCATGAGTGACACTGTGCAGGAGTTCGTTATTCTGCTCCTTATATTTTCCTTGATACCAATCGCTATCATCAAGGTTTTTACCGATAGTGCTGCCGCACAGTGCCCCCACGAAATAATTTGGTGAATCCGACAAAGCCGAAAGGTCAACGCTGATGCTGACATCTTCCAACTGCAAGTGCGACACGTTGCCGCCGAGTATACCGAACAGGCCGAACTGCCGTGCGTCGGTGGCTGTCGTGACATTGATATACATGCCGCTGATCTTGTGCTTCTGTCCTTCCACATAGCCATTGGCAGCATATTCTTTCAGGTTCAAGCCCAGAAACATTCCTCTGAAAGGGTGGAGATGGCTATATCCTATGGGAATCCACTGCACACGCTTCCCGTCAACCATCTTGTTCAGGTCTATGTCAGCGGCAAGGGCCACAATCTTGTTATCATACGAGTTGGCACCCGTATTCACGTCGTATGCCAGTTGAGCCAGCTGACCGGCACTGCTGATGAGAATGGGGTCAGTCATTGTTCCCGTACCCTCGGTGATAGGTTCCCGATACTCATACCATGTATGACCTGTGAAGTCTGCCGGTGCCTCACCGTCAGCATAGGTGTTTATTGGGAATAGCATTCCTGCTATACAAAGCAAAAGTGCTGATAAAGTCTTTTTCATATACATTATATATATTATATATTTAGAATCTGAACTTAAATATCTCCTCACCTGTGCTCAGCAGGTAAACGTCATGTCGGCTTAGTGGCACGAACATGGTGGTTCCGGTTGCCTCTTTCTTAAAGGCTGTCATACCATCGGCAGTGAACACACGCACCATATTGTCTGCGGTGAGACCATCGAGGCGTATGCCATTGTCTAATGTAGTGACGGGTTGCTTATGACTGGTCGGACGAAGGTGGTTGGGTCTTCGGCAGGGAAGAGGTTGACGAGTGTCGGGTTCTCCTGTGCCCTCACATTCTTGATGGCTGCGGCCATCGACTCCAGGCCGTCATTGACGTAATTGTAGTCAACCAAATGACAGGTGACGTATGCCTGTATGGGCTCAGTGATACCGTCTACTTCTATAGGAACGTATGCCTTACACTTGCCACCGATAGTCTGGAATTTGTACAGACCGTTGTCTTCATCTGCGGTAATATAATCTTCTTTCTCGGAGAAGACGACATAGCGGGCATTGTCTAATGCCTCGAAACTGTCGGGGTGGGGGAACACACCCACAATGGCTGCCATATCCTTGTAGAGGCCTGCATGGTCGATGAGTTCCACGAGGAAGACGTTCTTACCATTCTCTATGCTCTGGCTTACCACATTGCACTCCACATCCTCCAAAGCGACTCGTGTGGTCTTAACGGAGCTGACTTGTCGGCGGAAGCTCTTAGCCTTGTTACGAGGATGTGCCTGAGCGCGGAAGGTGTTGATGTAGTCAACAGCCACCTGACTGCTCAGTCTACCGTCGAAGTCGTCGCTGATGGGGTATTGCACAACAAACTCCTTGCTGTCGTATGGCTTCACGTATGCACCATCTATGACGAAGTTCTCACCATTGATGATGGCTGTCACGCCGTTGATGGCAGAAGTTCCAGTGTTCCTGATGCTTACCACCACGGGCAGGGTGTTGCTGCCGAGCAGAGCAGCGCTGCCATAATCCACATCCCACTCGCAGCTGTTGCGGAAGTACTTCTCGTTGTGCATGATGACGGCACCGTTTTCCTCTACGTCGGTCAGGGTATAGACGGTGCTGATCTTGGCATCGTCGAGGAAGCCATCGAAGCTGGTGATGATGAGGTTGCGCTGCCGCCCGCCAACAGAGTCTATCATCTCTGCTCCGAGTGTTATCGGGTCGGTAATCTGTAGTGCATTGGATACGAAGATACGTGAAGCCTGAAGCATCATGGTGGAGTTCTTCGAGAATTTCTTCTCACCCTCATCACCACGATATACGTTGTTCATCTGTGTCCACATCACTGCGAAGTTGTCCAAATCGTCAGCATTGCTGTCGGTGACTATCTTCACCTTGTCGGGCAGGTTGTAGCCCACTCCGAGGTCGTTGCCTTCTCTTCCGTCACCCCTGCCAGTCATGTTGACAGTCTTGACATAGATGTCGGAGATGGAATCGGAAGCGGCATAGATCATCGCCACGACGGCATTCTGTCCCACTCGCTTCATGTGGAAAGACTGTGCCTTCAACGACTCGTCGTAATAGCTAATGTTGTTGCTGCTAATGTGTTTTGAGGCATATCGCATCACACCCTTCTGTCCTGTCTCGAGCAGCGTGGCTGCTACGAGTACGGTGTCGCCGCGCATTAGCAGGTCGTACTGCTGGATGGCGTGGTCTTTGTCGAGGTTGAAGTTGTAGAGGGCTGTAGGCTCGCTCCATGATGTACCATCGAAGGTGCGGAGCATCAGATTGCCCTTGAACTGTATGTTGTCAAGAGAGTCTGCCGACTCGTTCGGGTCGATGACATCAAACTGTCCATGCTGATAGACGAGGGCTGCGTGTCCGTTCTCCTGCATTGTCACCACAGGCTTCAGATCTGCCCAACCGTCATTGGTCGTTACGTCGGTCACAGTCCAATTGCCTGTTCCCTGACGCATGGCAGTACGGATGCGAGTGGTCTGCTGTACGGTGCTGTTCTGGCTTATCGCATGCTCCTCGTCAACCTCACCGATGGCTTCCGACAACTGCTCGAAGGCAACAATCTCGTATTCGCCTCGCTTTGAGCGCATGTTGTTGCCGCCAAAGAGTCCATCGGCTGAGAGAGCATCCTTGGTAATCTCGCTGCCAGCAATGTTGGCAACCACCACCTTGTCGTCGTTGTAGTCGGTCGTTGAACCTAAGTCATTGTATACCACATGGCTGCCGTCGAGGAAGTGTGGATTGGCGTCCATCGCCACATCGTTGATGACAGCCTTGCCGCTGATCTCTGTTGTTTGCGGTGCTGGTATTCTGCGAAGAGCTTTTGCTAATGGCTTCGCTCCAGCTCCATCGTTAAGCCAGTAGGGGAAATCGTCGTGGAACGGGTTGTGGTCGTCGTTGGGGAAAAGCCTGCGACCTCCTAGCTGGAAGCCTGCGCTGCCGCTCCATGCGAAGATAGGTGTCTTGAGGTTGAGGTAAGCCTGTCCGATGACGACGCATGAGAGGACAAGACCTACACCCGGGGCATAGCTGTCGAACGGTCCTTCAACACCGAAGCGGAAGCCTGCCTTGCCTCCGAGACGCAGCCCGGCTTGGACGTTGAGCCAGGGAGAAACTTTCTTTTTAGCAATTTTCTCTGGAGAGAAGACGTCTAACGAAGCTCCTACGGCAACTTTTCCACTAAAGTCGAAGAAGTAGCCCATGTTGGTGCTCGACATGCTCTCCTTGACTCCTTGCTGGAACGATTTGATGCCGAAGTCGAGTTGCATGGATGCCTCGAAGCAGGCGGTTAAGGAAATGTAGTCCTCCAGTCTCTTTAACACTGATGCCAGAGACTGGAACCGCTCGTTCTCGGCAGCGTTCCAACGCATACCTATACCGTAGCCTATCTGACCGGAAGCCTCGGTCACCTGGAAATTCTTGAAGTCGAACGGCTTCATCTTGAAGGCGAGCTTGGCACCGCCGAACCATCCCTTGCCGATGCGGCGGCTGGAGATGTCGAAGATGTCGTCAATCTCATCGTATATCCAATCGTCGAAACTTACTTCATCACCGATAAGACTTGCCTGACGACCTTTATCGCCTACAAGTTCATACTTCTCTAGTTCCTTCAGTTCCTTGCGAGCCTTGCTGTACTTCTCGTCCTCACCTGGTCGCTCGTCCTCACGCATAAACGCAAGGTTTATTTTCATGATGATAAGGTTCTTACGGATGTTATATATGACAGCCGTACTGATACTTATCGGTTTGAACGAGAACCTGAATTGAGGGGGAAATCTCAGGTCGTAGCCTGCGTCGGCAAAACCTCTGGATACGTTGTCTTTGTCGTTGTTGCCAACGTAGTTTTCATTCACTTCCTCGTTGGCTGCTTCTTCCACCTCGTCACGATTGAAGTCGATGTTTCGAAGGTATGGGAATTTGGCATACTGCTTGTCGCCAACATGCAGGGCTACCTTCGCCGTTGCGCCCTTGTCGATGACATCGAGCAGGTTGAAGCGCACGAAGTAGTAATCATACAGGAACGAGGTGAACTCCGATGCCCTTACCACTTCTGTGTTCTTCTCGGTAGATTCCTTAGCGATGGCTGTCGCTATGTCTGTGGCGAAGAGCTGACAGTCGGGTGCTGTGCCTCCCTTGGCAATAGAGAACGAAGTCTCAAACTGTGCATAGCGTTCTATAATCTTGTTGTTGAGCAGTTTCGGGAAGTCGTTGCCCAGGTCTTCCATATAGGAAATGGTATCGGCCTCAATCCTTCCACTGAGGTCAACTGCATCGATGGAGCACAGACGGTGGTCCACCCCCTGGCGTACGATGATGGCTTTCTCGTCGTTGAGGTTCATGAAGTGTTGGCCGCTGATGTTGAAGCCGCTGCTGATGGTTCCCTTCTGCGGAGTGAGAGCCACCTGGCAGAGGTCAGGGCTGACGATGCCCTCGTCATCGACCACTCCCGGGTGTTTGTAGAGCATCGGCAGATAGCCGTCAACGAGAATCTCGATATATGCGGGATTGCTCATGGTGACAATCTTGTGCTGCTTGGTCTTGCTGTCGTAGCCTTCGTACTTGACAGCCGGGTCGTAGATGCGGTTGCCATTATGATCTACACGCTCGGGGTGGATGGTGGCATTCTTTATCTGCTTACCCTTCTCGTTGAACAGCGACAGATACAGGGTGTCGTATTTCTCATAGAGTCCCGTTCCGAGCCAGTTGAAGTTCATCATCTCCCTGCCTTCGTGCTTGTCGAGGTTGAAGGTAGAGGAAATCTCCATGTAGTTCATGCGGTCGTTCAGGTCAATACCAGTGTGCAGCTTGTTCTTGTCAATTCGCAGTTTCTTGTCGTCGCCACTCATCAGGAACACATCCAATAGGCTGCTGTTCTTCGGCACATAGAAACTCTGGAACTTGTCGCTCTGCAGTTCCAGGGTGGTAGATGTCTTGTGCATGTCACCGTACTCGTCCATATATCCCGTGACATATTCCAACTTGTAGGTCTCGCCCGTCACCTGTCGTTTCTGATCGAGCATGAACATGTAGAGGTTTTCGTTCCCCCATTCATATACGAAGTATTTGAACCGTACAGTTTCATCGTTATCTACCCTCCTTACAGAGATTTCGTATGCCACGGTGTCACGGGGCACTGGAGCATTGACGAAGAAGTAGTCGTCAACGGTCTGTGATATACTGTCTGGACCGTTATGGACAATCACTTCGTATGTGTGATGCACGTTGTCAAGGTCTTCTACTTTAAAGCACAGCAGCCCGTGGTCGCGCATCTTCCAGAACTGCCGTTTGTCTTCAAGACCTTTCATCCTTGTGGAGGAGAGCATCTGTTTCAGTTTTGTCACCTCCACCAGATTGCCGGCAACAGTCTGGGCATTACTGTCCACCTCTCGCCAGTTCAGTCCCGAGCCTTCCTTTTCTATGTTGTCAAGGTCGGTAACGTCGGTGACGTTGTTGGCATAGTACAGTTTAAAGCTCTGTGCGTTCGCCACAGAAACAATAGTCAGTATTATCAATACTATGAGGATAGGTTTTTTCATATAGCAGGTGCTTTTTAGTATTCTTCCCATTTGTCCAGATTGTCAAGTCTCTATCTTATAGTCCCATAGAGTGAACTTCTTTGCCAAGCCCTCTTCCGTACCATCAGTAGGGTCGAACGGGAGCTGACTTTCACCAAGCAGATGTCCTACACTACATGGCAGGACATCTGTTCGTGGCATAACGTATTTTGATTTCATATTTTCTTTACTTGATGACTTTCTTCTTACCCTGATGGATATACACACCTTTCGCTGTCGGCTTCTTGTTCATGCGACGACCGTCAATGGTTATCCAGTAGCCTTCTGGCTGACCTGTCATGTAGTTTATACCACGATGATAGTATTCTACCTTAATCGTTTCTGTATCTGCCCACACGCTTGTTACTGCGGTCATGAGAAGTATGACTATAAGTGCTAAATGTTTTTTAGAAAATCTCATTTTCTCTCTTCTTTTTGCTGACTATTTTATATCTGCTTAATCAAGTTATGTTAAAACGCCACAAAAATACAAAAAATTATGTTTACAGAAATAGTTCAAGCACTTTTTAACTATGTGAATTTAGTACTTTTGCGTTTCACTATGGCACAGAACAAGGCTACGGATTCACTACGACAGCAACGGCTACTACTCCAAATGGAGTATTATGCCGAGAAGGAGGCCTTTCGCAAGCAGACAGAGACCCAGGGACTGATGCGTAAGGTGAAGCGTGGCGACGCATGGTTCCCAATACGTATAGGCAAGAGCTATTATAACTCGTTGAATCAGTTGTCATTAGAGGTTTATCGTACTGCCGATCAGGATGTAGAACATAATTTCGAGTTCGGTCGCCCAGTGGTTTTCTTCTCGTCAAAGGTCGGAAGCCAGCATCCGTCCGACATAGCCCATACGTCATCGTCCATCAGCTATTTCAACTTCACAGGCACAGTGTCCTATGTCGATGGCGACAGGATGGTGGTGACTGTGCCCGATTCTGCTCCTTTGTTGTCGTTGCAGTCGTCGGAGAACCCTGTGGGATGTCAGCTGTCGTTCGACGAAACCAGCTACCGGGCCATGTTCGATGCACTCGACCGTGTGATAAAAGCTAAGGACAACCGACTGGCATACCTCTGCGACCTGTTCTATAGCACTGCAGCCGAGGGTGGAGTGAAAGCTCAGACCTTCGGATTCAACCCCATACGCCTTCCGTGGCTGAATCCCACGCAGGAGAAAGCCGTCAACGAGGTGCTCAGGGCAAAGGACGTAGCGGTGGTGCACGGACCTCCCGGAACAGGCAAGACAACCACTCTCGTTGAGGCTATCAATGAGACACTGATGCGCGAGAGCCAGGTGTTGGTGTGTGCACAAAGCAATATGGCAGTCGACTGGATCTGCGAGAAGCTGGTCGACAGAGGTATCAATGTGCTCCGCATTGGCAACCCCACACGTGTCAACGATAAGATGCTGGCGTTCACCTATGAACGACGCTTCGAAGCCCATCCCGACTACACTACGCTATGGAGCATTCGCAAAGCCATCAGAGAACTGCGCAGCCAGCGCAGGCGTGGCAGTGACAGCTTCCATCAGAAGATGGATCGTCTGAAGAGTCGTGCTGCTGAACTGGAGATACGCATCAATGCCGACCTGTTCGGTGAGGCGCGTGTGATAGCGTCAACACTTGTCGGAGCAGACAACCGCCTGTTGCATGGAATGAAGTTCAGCACACTGTTCATTGACGAGGCGGCCCAAGCCCTCGAGGCAGCCTGCTGGATACCGATGCGCCGAGTGTCAAGGGTGGTCCTTGCCGGCGACCACTGTCAGTTGCCACCTACCGTGAAGAGTATCGCGGCGTTGCGAGCCGGACTGGGCAAGACACTCATGGAGCGCATCGTGGAAAACCGTCCGGAGGTGGTGACACTTCTGCAGGTGCAGTATCGTATGAACGAACAGATAATGCGCTTTTCGTCCGACTGGTTCTATGGAGGCAAGGTGGAGAGCGCACCACAGATAAAATACCGAGGCATACTGGATTGGGACTATCCGATAGAGTGGAGATCACCAGAAGAGCCGTCCTCATGCACCCAGCCCCTTTCCCCTTTTCCACAGTCTCCATATCACGAGGAGTTTGTCGGTGAGACCTTTGGACGTGTCAACAAGGCTGAGGCTGAAGAAACACTCACCGTACTACAGCAGTACATCACAAAAATAGGCAAGGCTCGTATGCTTGACGAGAATATCGACATCGGAGTTATCTCTCCATACAGAGCACAAGTGCAGTACCTGCGTCATCTGTTCAAGAAACATGAGTTCTTCAAACCCTATCACCGACTCATCACCGTGAACACGGTGGACGGGTTTCAGGGACAGGAACGAGATGTCATACTTATATCTATGGTTCGTTCCAACGAGGACGGACAGATTGGCTTCCTCCGTGACTTGCGACGTATGAATGTCGCCATCACTCGTTCACGGATGAAACTGATTATCTTGGGGGATGTAGAAACCTTGACCAAGCATCCGTTCTATAAAAAGTTGCATGAGTATATTGAAGGATTGAAGATATGATAAAACTGATAGCATTTGATGCCGATGACACCCTGTGGGACTGTCAGTCACATTTTGTTGAAGTAGAGCAGCGTTACCGCCAACTGCTTGCCGACTATGCCGATGAGCAGACGGTGTCGCACGAGTTGTTCAAGACAGAGACCGCCAACATGGCAGAGCTCGGCTATGGTTGTAAGGCCTTTACCCTGTCACTCGTGGAGAACGCCGTGAAGATAAGCCAAGGACGTATCCCTGCTAACCTGTTGTTGCAGATACAAGACCTTGGTCGCTCACTCCTGCGATTGGCTGCCACCCCACTGCCAGAGGTAAGGGAAACATTAGAACAGTTAAGGCATAGCCTACTCTCACCTTCAGTTCCGGCCTCCTGCTCCTTGCCCCTTCTTGCGCTCCGTAGGTGCTCAGGCGCTTCGCGGAGGTCCTCCTGCCCCATAATGATCGTCTTCACCAAGGGCGAGATCGACGACCAGCAGCATAAGTTGGAACGCTCGGGACTGGCACCGTTGTTCGACGATTGCGTGGTGGTGGCTGACAAGACCAAGGACGAATACATTCGTTTGGCTCAGCGTTATGGTGTTGACATCAGCGAAATGCTGTCGGTAGGCAACTCCTTCAAGTCCGATGTGGAGCCAGTTCTTCAACTTGGCGGTTACGCCGTACATATCCCTTTCACACACCTCTGGGCACACGAACATACGGAGGAGTACGAACATCCCCGACTCAAAGTCATCAGCCACTTCGGAGAGTTTTTACAGGTCTTTCGCATGTTCTAATAAAGCCTGTACGCAATCACATTTTTCTTTTCACTTTTCGTTATATTTTATATGTTGTGTTGAAAATACATAACGAATTGATATATTTTATTTTAAATTATATCCATTATAGGGAATGCTATATAAATAACACGCCAAAAATTTTGATATTCTAAAACATTATTATATATTTGCAAACATATAGTGAATTTTCACTAAAAATTTGTATTATGAAGCAGAAAATCTTATTTTTATCATTGCTTATAGCCTTTGTGGCTATTGGTGCTGCACAGGCACAGACCTGTAAAAGATGTGGAGATACAGGTGTAATCCGTGAGACATGCCTTAGTTGTAAAGGACAAGGTGGTGGACGTTGTGATAATTGTAACGGCAGTGGAACCGTAGAATGTTACCATTGTCAAGGTTCTGGCGAATTGCTGTGTCATGCTTGCGACGGAACCGGTACGAATGGCGACGAAACATGTTCCAACTGCGGCGGACAGAAAACCTTCACTTGTGAGGCTTGTAAGGGACATGCAGGCTCTCTGAGGTGTAGCCGTTGCAACGGCACTGGTGGCGGCAATTGCTATAATTGCGGTGGCTCAGGAGTTAAACAATGGCGCTGTCCGGAGTGTATAGCAGCAGGAAGGATATGAAGTGAAGCCATTAGTTGAGCTATTCATAAAATAATATGGTATGAAACGAATGATTTTAACCGCAGTAATAGCCGTGGCAAGTTTGATGTCCGTACAGGCGCAGGTTGCCGACGAAACAGCCCGCGCTCTTACGAAGGAGTATAACTACTGCGAGAAGATAGAGCAGGATGGGGAAGTCTTCTATATCGTCAGCAAAGGTTATGAAAACTACGGCATTTGGCATAACGGAAAATTGGAAGTCCCCTGCAACTATAATCTTGAAGACTTGAAAAGCAAGTATTTCACAGTCGAGGTGAAGGAGTTGCCGTCTGGTATAGCTTTCAAGGATGGAGACTTCAGGGATTTCTGTCTGCGCGACAAGCGTTTGAATGTTGACAAGGACAAAACAATTACCGAGGAAGAAGCGAAAGCAGCTACAAAGTTGAGTCTGATGAGCTTCAGGAGTTTCATCCGTAATATCAAAGACTACGATGACTTGAAATATTTCCCCAACCTTGAGTATTTCCATGCAGGATATACATACGCAGAAACGATTGACCTGAGCTGTTGTCCCAAACTGAAAGAAGTGGACCTCAGCGACTGCCGTATGCTCAAGAAGATTATCCTCGCTAATGGTTGCAAACCCGAGATTAAATACCCTGTAGCCTATAAAGGCGAGCAGGCGAAGATTGAGTATAAGTAAAGCCTATCCAGCATCCTCCCGATAGAAACTTAAGATGTTAGGAACGAAGATTTGCAAAATATGAAATTTGTTTCATACACCATTGTTATAGCCCTTGCGCTCTTCCTCGGTACGATGTATTTACAGCCGGAGGATGAACCATCTCCCAACAAGCCTACATCGTCGTTGGTGGATGGCAGCAGGTCCATTCCTGAAATGTACGAGGAACTGATGAACGAGGAGTCGAAGGCGCAGTACGACAAGATGCATGCCCAGATGGAGGAGTATCAGCAGAAGAAGGAAGAACACCATAACCGCTGGATGCTGATGGTATATATCTGTGCTGCTATTGCCGTCATTCCCACTATTAATATGTTAGGACAGTTCGTTCTCGGCAAGTTGGAACTCAAATCCGCCAAAGACGTGCTGTATATTTTCTCTGTCTGCATCGGCTTGGGAGTCGTCCTGTTTGCCATCAACTTGGGAGCAGTCTATCTGATGTTCTATGCAGAACGTAGCATTCAGGCTATGGCACTTGCCGCCATCCTCTTCGGAGGCGGTGCCGCATTATGGATAGCT
This sequence comes from uncultured Prevotella sp., assembly GCA_900316295.1. Taxonomy (GTDB): domain Bacteria; phylum Bacteroidota; class Bacteroidia; order Bacteroidales; family Bacteroidaceae; genus Prevotella. The sequence goes on along the minus strand of ONCJ01000006.1, from coordinate 70,039 downwards.
TCCTTTAGGACTAAAAAGAAGAATCCGTAATATGGGGGATTTTGAACAGCAGATGATAGAACAGCAACAGCAAGAACAGTTGCTAATCAATGAAGAAATACAACGGCTAAACGATCCGGTGAGACGCAATGTGATCATGGACGACTGGAGAAAAAATAGCAAGGACAGCAAAACAAATAATCTTCTGTCCCTAATCGTGTTCATTATTGCAGCGTTGGTGATGATAGGTATTTATATCTTAACAGCAAATAATTGGTGACTTTTAAGAACCTTGATGGCTTTCTTCATCATGCCCTCATCTTCAGCTTTCATTTTGCATTGTTCTCACTTATTCGTACTTTGAATAAGATACTCACGTAGAAATAATTAAGCATTAAGCATTATTTCGTACTCAAGCAAGAAAAATTACGCATTACGCATTACGCATTACGCATTATTTTGTATCTTTGCACCCAAAATTAAAGATTAACAGCAGATTATGAATATTGAAGCACAAATATGTAGCAGCGTGATAGCTGCAGTGAAGGAATTGTATGGTCAGGAGATACCATCGAAGATGGTGGCTTTGCAGAAGACAAGGAGTGACTTCGAGGGAAGCCTCACTTTGGTGGTGTTCCCATTGCTGAAAACATCGAAGAAGAAGCCAGAGGATACGGCACAGGAGATAGGTGACTACCTGAAGGCTAACTGCGAGGCTGTTGCCGACTTCAACGTGGTGAAGGGCTTCCTGAACCTTGTAATAGCTCCGGCGGCATGGCTCGGACTGTTGCAGGACATCGACAAGGATGAGAAGTGGGGATGCAAGACCGCCACTGCCGACTCTCCATTGGTGATGATAGAGTATTCCTCACCAAACACTAACAAGCCGCTACACCTCGGACACGTGCGCAACAACCTCCTGGGATGGTCGCTCGCACAGATCATGGAAGCTAACGGCAACCGTGTGGTGAAGACCAATATCGTGAACGACCGTGGAATACATATCTGTAAGTCCATGCTCGCTTGGCAGAAGTGGGGCAATGGTGAGACTCCGGAGACAAGCGGAAAGAAGGGTGACCACCTCATCGGCGACTACTATGTGGCTTTCGACAAGCACTATCGTGAGGAGGTGAAGGAGCTCAAGGCGAAGTTTGTTGCAGAGGGTATGGACGAGGAGAAGGCTGAGGAACGTGCCAAGAACGAGGCACCACTCATCGTTGAGGCTCACGAGATGCTGGTGAAGTGGGAACAGAACGATCCTGAGGTGCGTGCCCTGTGGCAGAAGATGAACGACTGGGTATATGCTGGTTTCGATGAGACTTATAAGGCGCTTGGCGTCAGCTTCGATAAGATATACTATGAGTCGAACACCTACCTCGAAGGTAAGAAGAAGGTGGAGGAGGGACTCCAGAAGGGACTCTTCTTCCGTAAGGAAGACAACAGCGTGTGGGCGGACCTCTCTGCCGACGGACTCGACCAGAAGTTGCTGCTCCGTAGCGATGGTACGAGTGTCTATATGACTCAGGACATCGGTACTGCCGACATGCGTTTCAAGGACTTCCCAATCGATAAGATGATATATGTCGTAGGCAATGAGCAGAACTATCACTTCCAGGTGCTCTCCATCCTGCTCGACCGTCTTGGGTTCAAGTGGGGCAAGGAGTTGGTTCACTTCTCCTACGGTATGGTGGAACTGCCAAATGGTAAGATGAAGAGCCGTGAGGGTACGGTGGTAGATGCCGATGACCTCATAGCATCAATGATTGAGAACGCTAAGCAGTTGAGCGAGGACAAGGTGAACAAGCTCGAGGGTATCAGCGAGGAAGAGAAGAACGAGATTGCCCGTATCGTGGGTATGGGCGCCCTGAAGTACTTCATCCTGAAGGTCGATGCCCGTAAAAACATGCTCTTCAATCCCGAAGAATCGATCGATTTCAACGGTAATACCGGACCATTCATACAGTATACTCACGCTCGTATCAGGTCTATCCTGCGCAAGGCACAAGGCACAGAACCTCTTACCCCTTGCTCCCCATCCCTTGCTCCCTGCTCCCTGCCCCTTGCCCCCAAGGAGATCGACCTCATCCAGAAGCTCAGCGAGTTCCCTGCAGCCGTGGAGCAGGCAGGCACCGACTATTCTCCGAGTGGCATCGCCAACTACTGCTACGAGCTGACCAAGCAGTTTAACCAGTTCTATCACGACCATAGCATTCTTGGTGCCGACACCGAGGAGCAGAAGGCTGTGCGACTGCTCATAGCAAAGAACGTGGCAAAGACAATTAAGAATGGTATGGCGCTGCTCGGTATCGAGGTACCGGAGAGAATGTGATTCACGCCATAACCGCTGTAGCAGCGAGAGCACTATTCTCTTGCCCCTTGCCCCTTGCTCCCTGCCCCTAAAACTATAGGATGTGGAACATCCGAAACTTATATGAGACAATATATTTATATTTTGTCGCTGCTCTGCCTTTCGCAGACGGCGACGGCACAGTCGTACACAGACAGTACGGATGTGTTCTTTCAACATCTAAAACTGAACGAGGTTATGGTGACTGGTCTCACAGGTGCAAGCAAACTCAAGGAGATGCCTACACCCATCAGCGTGGTGACCCAACGTAGCCTCTTGTCCGTACCATCGACTAACATCATCGACGCTGTGGCTAAACAGCCTGGCGTTGCCCAGATAACAACAGGCAGCGGCATCTCCAAACCAGTCATTCGAGGCTTGGGCTACAACCGTGTGGCAGTAGTCAACGACGGCATACGCCAAGAGGGACAACAATGGGGCGACGAACACGGAGTGGAGATAGACCCACAAGCAGTAGGCTCGGTAGAGATTCTCAAGGGACCTGCCAGCCTGATGTACGGCTCCGACGCTATGGCGGGCGTACTCATCTTCCATCCACAACCCGTCATGCCATTGGGACAGATGAAGGCACAGGTCGCTACGGAGTATCAGTCCAACAACGGACTTTTTGACTATTCGCTCAACTTCGCAGGCAACCAGAAAGGGTTTGTGTGGGATGGCAGATGGAGCCAGAAGATGGCACATGCCTATAAGAACAGCCGCGACGGATACGTACCGGGATCGCAGTTTGCTGAACAGGCAGCTCGCATGATGATGGGGGTCAACAAGTCATGGGGATTCTCCCGCCTCATCCTTGGCTACTATCACCTGCGTCCAGGCATCATCGAGGGCGAGCGCGACGAAGAGACAGGCGCTCTCGAATCGGCTGCCAACAAGATGAAAACCTATGGTAAGACTCTCCCCTTTCAGTACGTATATCACTACAAGGCTGTCCTCGACAACTCCATATATATAGGTAATGGTACGCTGAAGGCTCTCGTTGGCTATCAGCAAAACCGACGACAGGAATATGAGGAGAGCACCGACGAGTACGGACTGTATTTCCAACTACACACCCTGAACTACGACCTGCGCTATCTGTTAGAGACTGAGACGGGATGGAAGTTTGCTGTCGGACTCGCTGGCATGTATCAGCGCTCACTCAACAAGGGTGATGAATACCTCATACCAGCCTATCATCTCAATGACATAGGGCTTTATGCCACCGCCAGCAAGCAGATAGGCAGGTGGAACCTCACGGGTGGTTTGCGTGCCGACCGTAGACAACTACATAGCGAGAGCCTCATCGATGACGACGAACTGCGTTTCGATGCCTTCAGTCGCCACTTCACTGGCGTATCTGGTAGCTTTGGTGCTGTGTTCAATATCTGCGATCATTTCAATCTGCGCGCCAACATCTCACGAGGATTCCGTGCTCCTAACATGAGCGAACTGGGATCTAACGGCGTTCACGAAGGAACCATCCGCTACGAGATTGGCAACCACAACCTCAAGGCAGAGCAGAGCTGGCAACTCGACCTTGGTGCTGACTTCGAGTCACGTTATTTCTCGGCACAGGCAGCACTCTTTGCCAATCGCATAGACAACTACGTCTACTCTCATCGTACCGACGAGGTGATTGACCCTGAATACTCCACCTACCGCTACTCCTCTGGCGACGCCCGACTCCTCGGCTTCGAGCTCTCTACCGATTTTCATCCCATACATTGCCTACATTTCGGCAACAGCTTCTCGATGGTTGACGCCATACAGCTCCATCAACCCGACGAGAGTAAGTACCTGCCCTTCACACCGGCACCACGATGGAACTCCGACCTGAAATATGAGCTGACACACGACGGCGACCTCTTCGACAACACATACGTCGCCCTGAGCATGGAGTGCAACCTCCGCCAGAACCATTATTATAAGGTAGACGCCACTGAGACAGCCACACCCTCGTACACCCTGCTGCATCTCTCCGCTGGCACCGACCTCCGATGGGGTAAGCATCAGACGGCATCCGTGATACTGTCGGTCAACAACATCTTCGACCGAGCCTATCAGAACCACCTCAGCCGACTGAAATACACCGACGTCAACCCCCGTACTGGCGACATGGGTATATTTAATATGGGACGAAATATAATAATCAAGCTATCTGTTCCGATAAATATATAGATGTAAATTGTAAATATGCAAAATCCTCCTGACTATCGTCACGACACCGTACTGCCACTCCATCCCGACGTTCTTGCCAACGCTTGGGCTGTAGACGCGGCATGCTCTGGCAACCCTGGTCCTATGGAATACCAGTGTATCGATCTCGCCACAGGTGCCCAAGTGTTCCATTTCGGTCCCATTCACGGCACAAACAACATCGGCGAGTTTCTTGCCATCGTCCATGCCCTTGCCCTCATGGAGAAGCAAGGCATCAAGGACAAGGTCATCTATAGCGACTCCCATACCGCCATACTATGGGTGAAGAAGAAACAGTGTAAGACGAAGTTGGAACACAATGACGAAACCAAGCCTCTGTTCGATATCATCCGTCGGGCAGAAACTTGGCTTCGTGGTCATAACATACAAGTAGAAATCATTAAGTGGGAGACATCCCGATGGGGTGAGATTCCTGCCGACTTCGGTAGGAAGTGATTATCTTCTGAACCACTCTATCCTGTTGCCGTCCACCAGCTCAGAGCTATACAGCCTCGCCTCCTGCGGCATGTGTGGCGCCTTCGTACCGCCATCCACCATGATGGGAGCCGTCTCTCGGCGTATCTCGTCCCACAGTCCACGCTCTATGAACGACTGATGGGTCTTCCTTCCACCCTCAACGATGAGCGATTGTAGCTGTCGTTGTCGGCATTCCTCAAAGATATCCTCGATTGTGTTCTCATGCGATAACACAAACTTCACTGGGTCCTTTCCGCTCCAATAACGCACATTCAGACCGGGGTGTTCACGCTCGTCGGTCACCCTGCCTACAAGTATGCCATCCTCCTGAGAACGCATCTGGTGAGAGAGCATCCTTGTCAGCGCCGTAGAGATGGCGAGCGGCTTACCATTATCGTCGATAAACCCATTCTCTGTCTGCGCCCATTTCAGTATGATGTATGGTCGCCCTTTCTGGTGGAAAGTGAAGAAGCGGCGGTTGAGCCATCGACATTCCTCCTCCAGAACGCCTACTGTCACATCGATGCCCGCCTCACGTATCATCTGAATGCCACGTCCCTGTACCTTGCCAAACGGATCCACACATCCCACGACGACCCTCCTGACACCCTTTCTGATTATAAGTTCCGCACAAGGCGGCGTCTTACCATAGTGGGCACACGGTTCCAGACTGACATATATCGTAGCCCCACCCAGCAGTCCTTCGTCCTCAGGGCGTACCGATGCGAAGGCATTCACCTCAGCATGACCCTCGCCACACCTTACATGATAACCCTCACCGATTATGTTTCCGTCGTCAGCCACTATCATCGCACCCACCATAGGGTTTGGTCGTGACTCTTCACGCCCGTTCTCCGCCAGCTGTATGCAGCGCTTCATAAATCTCTCATCCGTCGTCATCTCTCAAAAAAAATTTGTCGTTTTCATTGATTTATTGCCACTATCGCTGTAAATTTCTGAGAACTACATGATTGATAGCGGCAATAACGAGTGACAAAAAACCTTTTATTGCCACTAAAATCGCATCTTCTATTTATACAAAAGGCACATTTTTAGAAGCAAAACGCTGTACGGCGAATTACTTTACTTCTGATTCCAATGGGTTGCGGTTGCCCTTCATGGACACGAGGAAGGCTTTGGCTGCGCCAAACTTTAGGTTGAGGTCGAGGCGGATGGGGATGTGGTTGGAGTCATCGGTGACGAAGAAACGTACGATCTCACGGAACTTACCTTTGTTCTGCTGTTGGAAGGAGAGCTCAAGACAACGGTACTTCTTACCATTGTCAGCCTTGATGGTGACTTTGCCCTTATACTGCAGGCGTGCGTTGTCGCGGCTGTCGCCATCGACCATAGGGAAGTTGAGGATGTAACCTTGCTTCCAGTTGGATGGATTGAACGAGCGGGCACGCAGGAAGATGCTGAGCATGTCGTAGACGCAGTCGTTGTAGGTGTGAGTCTGCCATGTATGGCTGCCACTACTGTGCTGGCGGTGCTGCTTGACCTGTATCTTGCCACCAGGATAGCTGTAGAACACCTCGTCTACGGTATAGCGTTTAGCCTCTTTTGCTCCCTTACGATAGTAGATGGGCGACATGTCCTGACCGACGTAGCAGAGGAGAGTGTCGCGCATGAGGTACATCTTGTCGGCGCGCTCATTGCCTCGTGTGGTGAGTGAGCAGCGGAAGGCTTTCTTTCCCTCACGGGTGCTGCCGACGGTATACATGGATGCGGTACCAGCCTTGACCCATACGAATTTCCAGTTGTAATAGAGGTTGTAAGTGAGGAACTCGCCTGAGGAGAAGGCTGTATTGCGGAAAGTGCATTGTGCCTGAGTCTGGACTGTACCGATAAGTAGCAGCAGGCTTACGATGACTAATGTGCGAAAGGGTGTCTTCATGGTCTTTTATGTTGTTTTTTATGGTTATAAAAATGGTTTTCTCTCTTTTGACTTGTCTGAATGGTAATGGTTTAATCTGTTCTCACTCCTTGGAGGAAGAAGAGTTTCCGACATACTCGATGCCCATGCTCTTGGCGCGTTCTGCATTACGATTGCGTATCTGTTTCTTCTGCTTGTCAGCCTTCTGTTTTACCAGTTCGCCTGGTTTCTGCTGGTAGAGTGGTGTGACGGTTGGATTCCATGATTCCTTGACATCCCACTTGGCGCGTACCTCAATGGCTTCGGGGTAGTAGTATACCGTCTCTGCCTGTCTGTGGGGGTACTCACCTGTGTCCCATATGCCGTTGTCGTTGGTGTCAATGAACATACGTATGTAGTAGCTGTCGGGCTTTAGGTAGTGGAAGGTGGCGACACCATCATGGAGCGGCGCCTCCTTGATTACCTTATCGGACTTGTTGAGCAGCTGAACGACGACGGACGAGTCGCGGAAGAGATTGATGGTCATGAAAAGGTTGCCGTAGATGTCGGAACCGTTGACCTTCAGTCCCTGCTTATATGCCTTTGAGGCATTGCCGTAGATGTCGACAAAGGCTGCCGAGTCGACCTCGAAGCTATACTCGGTATTCTCTTGCCAGTCGGCTACGAGATGATAGAGTCGATGCTGGTCGGGCTGTTCGCCAAAGACGTATGGGGAGCTATACCACAGGGTGTCTACCTTATAATACAGATGGATGAAGGAGGTGTCGGCGACGCTGAGTGGTGCTGGCACCTGAATGATGAGGCGCTGGTCTGGAGCTATGGACGATGGTACATTGAACTTGACATCGAGTGGCGCCTTAGGCATCTCTTTCTGGAAAGGTTTACCTTTCTTCTCGAGTTTGTCTTGTTTCTTCTTCCACTTGTCATATTCCTCCTGTTGTTTCTTTTGTCGTTTCTCGTATGGTGTCTTGGCGAGCATCTCGAGGGTGTCGGTCTGTTCGACCAGCATGCCAAGAGTGTCAGTCATCATATAGGTGGCTTCGAGGCGCAGGGTGTCCTGATTGATGAGTGTGGTGTCGCGCAGCCAGTAAGTTATGGTGTCATTCTTGACTGACGGCTCTACGACAAAGGCGTCGTCGCTGTCAAAGTTAAGTCCTCGCAGGCATGGCAGCTGCTTGTCACCGTAAGAGAAGTAGAGTGTGAAGCGGTCGGCTTCCTTACGTTCTGACTTGAGCAGATAGCGGTCGGTGAGCACTTCGCCGTAAGCCCTGAGCACGATATCATCAGGGAAGAAGTGGGTGTAGGGCACACGGTTGATGTCAAGGATATGGAGTGAGTCGCGCCAGATAGTGTCCTGACGTATGTCGGGCTTCCATGTAGGATGGAACACCGCCTTGTTGTATGCTATCTTCTCGCTCTTCTGGGTATACATGTAGTTGCCGTCGACATCCTGTAGGGCATAGACCGAGTAGTTGCCGTCAGCTATTCCCTTGATAACGAAACGTCCACGGCTGTCAGTACGCGATACACGCAGAAGAGGTTGGGTGCGGAAGGTGCTGTCGGCGAGACTCGCGCTGTCATCTTCGACCCTGTATAGTCCAACGAGAATACCCTTTATCGGTTCAAGGTCCTCGGCGTTGAGGATATATCCTGACACTTCCAGGGTGTCGATGTGGTCGCCAGTGGAAAAAGTGTAGGTATAATTGCCCAGCGGATTCTCCTCGTTGTTGTCTGTGATGGCGTCAGAGAAGTCGATGGTATATGTGGTATTGGGCAGGAGGGTATCTTGGAGTTCAACGGTAATCTTCTTACCCTGACCTTTTATCTCTGCCTGCTCCTGTTGTGGTGGCGAGATGACAATCTTCTCTGAAGGATTATCGAGCTTGATGTATTCGTCAAAAAAGATAGTCACCTTCCTGCTATTCACATTGACCGACTTGTCGGCAGGTGACGAGCCGAGTATCTTTGGCGGATCCTCATCATACCATCCTCCGTCTGGCTGTCCCATCTTGGCACATCCCACAAGCAACATCACTATTGCTATTAGTGGCAAGAAGTGAGGAGTGATATGTGAGAGTATCGATTTCATATCTTTTCAATTTTCAACGTTCAACGTTCAATGTGCCACATTTATCCGTTGGCAACATTCATCGAGATGAGCTCATCGATGTTCTTACGGTTGTTGGAGAGTCGCGGCACTTTGTGCTGTCCTCCGAGCTTACCTTTCGAGCGTAGCCAGTCGTTGAAGAGCTCTGGTCGCGCTTTGATTACCTCGAGGTGTTGCAGCGTGATGTCATGATAGCGTTTTGCCTCGTAGTCGCTGTTAATTTGTTGTAGCTTGATGTCGAGCACTTGGGCAAACTTGTCAATATCTGATGGTTCATGTGAGAATTCTACGAGCCACTGGTGGCGACAGCGGGCGTGGCTGTCCATAAAGACTGGTGCTGCAGTATATTCCTTTACCTCAGCTCCTGTCTGTCGGCAAGCTTCTGCCAGACCCTTCTCGGCATTATCCATGATGAGTTCCTCGCCAAATGCATTGATGAAGTACTTCGTTCTACCTGTGATGATAAACTTGTATGGATTTTTGGAGGTAAAACGGATAGTGTCGCCTATGAGATAGCGCCACAGACCGCAGCTATTGGTGATCACCATAGCGTAGTTCTTGCCTGTCTCTATGCCTGATAATGGTACTGCGTACTTTGCAGTCTCAATGAGATCCTTTTCGTCAAAGTGGTCCATTGGTATGAACTCGTAGAAGATACCATAATCGAGCATCATCTGGAGTGACACGTCGGATGGGTCGCTCTGTATGCCGAAGAAACCCTCGCTGGCATTGTATGTCTCCATATAGTGCATGTCAGACTTCTGGATGATCTGCTCATACTGATGTCTGTACGGTGAGAAGGCGATACCTCCATGGAAGAAAACTTCGAGATTGGGCCATATCTCTTCGAGATGGCTTTTGCCAGAATACTCCAACACCTTAACCAATACTGACAACATCCACGATGGTACACCAGAGAGATTGGTGATGTTCTTGCCAAGACACTCGTGTGCTATTCGTTCGCGTTTCACCTCGAAGTCTGACAACAGCGCCGTCTTCTTGCTTGGTACTCGTGCTAAGTTGGCAAGAGGATTGATATTCTCTATGAGTATAGCACTAAGGTCACCGACGAGCGAGTTGGCGAGGTTGTAGTTTGGCGAGTGGCTGCCTCCAAGTATCAGACCCTTGCCATCAAAGATACGACTCTTTGGATTATTGTTAAAGTACAATGCAACCGTGTCAAGGCCTCCCTTGTAGTGGATGTTTTGCAGGGCATCCCGAGTGATCGGAATAAACTTACTCTTGTCGTTGGTTGTACCTGACGACTTAGCATACCATCTGACGCATCCTGGCCATAGGATGTCCTTCTCGCCATGACGCATACGATCAATGTCACCCTTCAACTCCTCGTAAGTGTTGATGGGTACATTCTTTATAAAGTCCTCGTAAGAATGTATATTGTCAAACAGATGGTTACGTCCATACTCGGTATCCTGAGCTTTCTGTATAAGATATCTGAACACCTCCTGCTGAAGTGCCAGTCCTTCGGTATCTTGTTTCACCAACTCTCGTTGTCGTGAACTGAAAAATAGCTGCTTGGCTATGCTTGTTATACTCATTGTCGCTAAAAGCCTTTTTCTTGCAAAATCGTTGCAAAGGTAATAAATAATGTGTAATGCATAATGCGAATTCGAGATTTTTCTCGTTTTTACTGCAAAGAATACATGTTTTTTATAACCCCGCTACGTTAAAACGTTGAACATTAAACGTTTATTTTACTATATACTATGCCCTCACTCCTCACTCAATAGCATATCAAGGAATTTGGGGTCGTGCTTGATGCGTTTGAGTGTGGAATGTGAAGCTTCCTGATGGCTCTCTTTCTTGGAGTACCCGATGCCCTCTCCACACCTGATGCCTTTGATAATCACAGTGGTATGGAACACAGGACTGCCGTCCTTCTCCTTGCGTTGTTCTATGGTGTCGAAGACCACATCCCTCTTATACTTCTGTCCCCACTCTATCATCCTCGATTTGAAGTTGACCTCTTTATATGCGAGTCTGTCGATATTGATCAGTTCGCCTATGACATGCTTTTCCAAGAATTTCTTACATGCATCATATCCGTGGTCAAGATAGAGAGCTCCTACAAATGCTTCAAACGCATTGCCACCCATATAGTTATTATGCCTATGGTCTACCCTACCACCCGTCTTTATCTTGTCATCGAGCCTCATTTCCTTGGCAAGCCTGTTTAGTGTGTCGCGACTTACTATCTTTGCACGTGTGTTGGTGAGGAATCCCTCACGCTTACCTGGGAAATGATGATAGACGACATCGCCTATGACAGCATCGAGAATGGCATCGCCAAGAAACTCCAGTCGCTCGTTGTGCCATACTCTGCCACCATCACGATGCTGGGCACTACGATGCATCAGCGCCTGCTTGTAATAGTATATGTGATGAGGCAGGTAGCCTGTCTTCTCACGTATATATAAATAAAGCTCCTTATCCCTTCGGAAAAGGAGCTTTATTCTATCTATAACCCTATTATTCAGCATATTTCTTGAATATCACACATGCATTGTGGCCTCCGAAACCGAATGTGTTGCTCATCGCCGCACGTACCTCGCGCTTCTGTGCCTTGTTGAAGGTGAAGTTGAGGTTATAATCGATTTCTGGATCTTCGTCACCTTCCTCATGGTTGATGGTTGGTGGGATAATGTCGTTCTTGACAGCCAATACGCATGCCATTGCCTCTACTGCTCCTGCTGCACCAAGAAGGTGACCAGTCATTGACTTTGTAGAGGAGATGTTCAGTTTGAACGCAGCGTCGCCAAACACTTCCTTGATAGCCTTTGCCTCGGAGATGTCGCCTACATGGGTAGATGTGCCATGAACATTGATGTAGTCAACGTCCTCTGGTTTCAGACCTGCGTCGCTGAGCGCTGCTTCCATAACGAGCTTTGCACCAAGACCCTCTGGATGGGATGCTGTGATGTGGAAAGCGTCAGCACTTTCACCATCGCCTACCATCTCAGCATAGATTTTCGCTCCACGTGCCTTGGCATGCTCGAGTTCCTCAAGGATGAGACAACCAGCGCCCTCAGCCATTACAAATCCGTCGCGGCTTGCGCTGAACGGACGTGATGCCTTCTCTGGCTCGTCGTTGCGTGTTGACAATGCCTTCATAGCATTGAATCCACCTATACCACACATGCAGATAGCACTCTCAGCTCCACCAGCAACAATGATGTTAGCCTTGCCAAGACGTATCAGGTTGAAGGCGTCGGCTACTGCGTTGCTTGATGATGCACAAGCACTGGTGGTGGTATAGTTAGGTCCGTGGAACCCGAAATGGATAGAGATATGGCCAGAGGCGATGTCTGCTATCATCTTAGGAATGAAGAAGGGGCTGAACTTTGGACCAGCTTCCTCATTCTTACCATAATACATAACTTCGTCCTGGAAGGTACGTATACCACCGATACCTACTCCGTATACTACACCTATGCGGTTTTTGTCTTCTTTTTCTAAATCCAAGCCCGCATCAGCTACTCCCTGTATGGCGCTTATCATTGCCAACTGTGTGTAGCGGTCAATCTTGCGTGCTTCTTTGCGATCAAGATACTGGTTTACATCCAGATCTTTCACTTCGCATGCAAAGTGAGTCTTGCAAAGAGTTGAATCGAATTGCGTTATCGGTGCTGCTCCACTCTTGCCGGCAAGCATATTCTTCCAAGTCTCCTCAGGAGTGTTGCCAAGCGGAGTCACAGCACCAAGTCCTGTAACTACTACTCTTTTTAATTCCATAATACCTTTTTCAAAATTAAGAATTTAGAATTTAGAACTAAGAATTATGATTTTATGAAATAAGAATTACAAGTTATGAATTCTTTTTATACAAAAATTGAAGAATGAAGAACTAACTACCGTAAGGACAGCAGCCAATTCCTCATTCTTCGTTCTTAATTCCTCATTCAGAATTCAAAATTATTTTGCGTTCTCCTCGATATAGGCGATAGCGTCGCCAACAGTAGAAATCTTCTCAGCCTTATCGTCTGGAATAGAAATACCGAACTCCTTCTCAAACTCCATGATGAGCTCTACGGTGTCAAGAGAGTCAGCACCAAGATCGTTTGTGAAACTTGCCTCTGGCTTAACCTCAGCATCATCAACACCAAGTTTGTCTACGATAATAGCCTTTACTTTGCTTTCAATTTCTGCCATAATTCTAATTTTTTAGTTGTTTATAATTTTCTTCTTTACTGTTAAATAGTCATTAAAAAAGACTACCTTATCTAAAATTCGAGTGCAAAGGAACAAATTTAAATTGATGTGTGCAAATATTTTTTATGAAAATACACTTTTTATTGCACAAACCACCATAACTTGTGCAATTTTATTTCTATTTTTTGGATGTATGAAGATAAAATATGTATTATTTTTTTGCAAATTACTTCTAAATAGTTATTTTTGCAAAAGTAACCAAACAAGATATTGATATGACTTTTACAGAACATTGTAACGAGATTTTCAACCAGGCGATTAAGGACTATCATGTATACGACAACGTAGATACTCCTATAAACAACCCATACGAAGAGGGTACTATCGACAACAGACTCTACCTGAAGTGCTGGATAGATACAGTTCAGTGGCACTTTGAGGACATAATAAGAGACCCTAACATTGACCCAGTTGAGGCACTAACGCTGAAGAGACGTATCGACAAGTCTAATCAGGATCGTACAGACCTGGTAGAACAGATTGACTCTTACTTCCGCACTATATATAATAATGTGAAAGTGGCTGACGATGCTACCATCAATACCGAGAGTCCGGCATGGGCTGTGGATAGACTATCTATACTTGCACTGAAAATCTATCACATGAAGGAACAGGTGGAGCGTGAGGATGCATCGGACGAACATCGTGAGAAGTGTAGAGCCAAACTCAACGTACTGTTAGAGCAACAGGTGGACCTCGGTACTGCCATCAATCAGCTACTTGACGATATCCAGAACGGAAAGAAATATATGAAGGTGTACAAACAGATGAAGATGTACAACGATCCTTCTACCAATCCTATACTTTATAATAAGAAATAATTGAAGACTGAACATATTCTCATAGTAAGATTCTCGGCAATGGGCGACGTGGCTATGCTTGTACCCGTTGTCGCTAATTTGGCAGCACAATATCCCAACATCAGAATAACTGTGCTAAGCAGACCATTTGCACGACCTATGTTTGAGAATATTGCCAATAATGTGGGATTTATGGAGGCTGACCTGAAGGGTGAGAATAAAGGAATACGCGGACTGAACCGACTATACCGACGACTTCAGGCAAAGCACTTCACAGCCATCGCTGATATGCATGATGTGTTGAGGACAAAGTATCTCAGATTACGTTTTGTCATAGACAGGCATAAAGTAAAGCATATCAACAAACACAGGAAAGAAAAAAAATTACTGTGTTCTGGCAATAAAGAGTACTTCAGACAATTGCCTACGTCATTCGAAAACTATGCAGACGTCCTCAGCAGGCTCGGCTATCCTATACAACTTTCGCCTATAAACATTAAACTTGAACCCCTCTCTACCCTACCCTCACCTATGAATCATAAGAGAGATGACCTTATATGGATAGGTGTAGCACCTTTTGCCGCTCATAAAGGTAAAGAATATCCATTGGAAAAGATGGAAAATCTATTTATTTCGCTTTGCACATATTTAAATATAAAATTCTTTCTCTTTGGTGCTGGTAAGGAAAATATTGTACTCGATGAGTGGGCAAGAAAATATCCTAACTGCATCAACGCCTCAGGAATGCTGAAAGGACTTAGCCAGGAACTCGTACTCATGCAACATCTCGACCTCATGATATCTATGGATAGTGCCAACATGCATCTGGCGTCGATGGTGGGCACTCCCGTACTGAGTATCTGGGGCGCCACCCACCCGTTTGCAGGATTTATGGGATGGCAACAAAACCATGAGTATGCCGTCCAAAAAAAATTAGAATGTCGACCATGCAGTGTCTATGGTAATAAGGAATGTAAGCGTGGAGACTATGCTTGTCTTAATACTATAAATACAGAAGACATTATAGAAAAAATAAATTTTATTATTAACAAACAAAAAAAATCATTATGAAAAAGTATGTATGCGACACATGTGGTTATGTATATGACCCAGAAGTAGGTGACCCAGATAATGGTATTCAGCCAGGAACAGCTTTCGAAGATCTGCCAGAAGACTGGGTATGCCCATTATGCGGAGTAGGAAAAGAAGATTTCTCCGAGGAATAAAAAATTTGTTGATAAATATGTTGAAAACCCTGTTGATAAGTTATGCCTTATCAACAGGATTTTTAATTCCTATCGTTTTAGTGTGTAAAACTACCCACTTTTCAAATCAATATGGGCAAGTTTTCAACACAATATGGCTTGTTTTATTTATAAACTTATTAACTTTGCAGGCGAAAATAGAAATTGTGGAAAACATTCATATCTTTCTATCAATCAAAAAGAAAAGAATATGATAATGTGTTGATAAAATAATGATACTTGTTGATAAGAAAATATCCAATGAAATGGCAAAAAGTTATTAACAATATCCACATCATATCATCAAAGACATTCTATTTTTAAAAGAAAGAAAAATAAAAAGATAATAATAAGAGTAGTAGAGTAATAAGGAGAAAAAATTAAAATGATAAAAAAAGAGTGGAAAGAAAAGGGGTTTATTGATAGCGAACTACCAGAAGAGCTGAGAAACAATAAAACCAAACTAAAAGAAGAGATAAAGAGAATAGCAAAGGAGAAGGATGCTATAATCCTTGCCCATTACTATACTGTAGGAGATATACAGGATATTGCCGACTTTGTAGGCGACTCGCTTGCGTTGGCTCGCAAGGCTGCCGAGACTGACGCAAAGGTTATGGTGATGTGTGGTGTACACTTTATGGCAGAGACATGCAAGATTCTTTCACCCGAAAAACTCGTGCTTACGCCAGATCTCAATGCTGGCTGTTCGCTTGCCGACTCATGTAAGGCTGAGGACCTGAAGAAATATAAGGAGGAACATCCTGGATACCAGGTGGTGAGCTATGTTAATACTACAGCTGCCGTAAAAGCACTTACAGATGTTGTGGTTACGAGTGGAAATGCCAAGAAGGTGATTGACTCTTTTCCTGAAGATGCAAAGCTTATTTTTGGTCCTGACTATAATTTAGGAAACTATATCAATTCAGTAACAGGCAGAAATATGTTGCTTTGGAATGGCGGTTGTCATGTACATGAACGCTTCTCAGTGGAAGAGATAGTAAAACTTAAGAACGAACATCCTGAAGCAATTGTTATGGCACATCTCGAGTGTAAGGGTCCTGTACTTGCATTAGCTGATGTGAAAGGTAGTACGGCTGCTATGTTGCAATATGCTCAGAAACATCCTGAAACAAAAGAGTATATTGTAGCTACCGAGGCAGGTATTCTACATGAACTGCAACGCACATGTCCTGACAAAACATTCTATGCTGTTCCGCCTGAAGTTTCAGAGGGTTCGCTTGGATGCTCATGTAATGAGTGCGAATATATGAAGATGAATACTCTTCAGAAAATATATAATACACTCGTAAATGAATGGCCTGCTGTAGAGGTAGATGAGAATGTCCAGAAGGATGCTTTAAAGCCTATCGAACGTATGTTGGCTTTGAGCTAAATATAGAAAATATTCGTTTTTTATACGTTTTAGTAGCGAAAAAAACACTAAAAAGGCTTAAATGTGTTGTGTGTGCGTAAAAAGTGTTAACGTACACACAACTGCTTTATACAAAGGGCTTAGCAACACTTATTATAATAATGTATTAACATTACAATACAAAAAGTTGTAAAAAGGTATTTTTATAAGTGGTTGATATTTAGTATCTTTGCATTCGATTAATTGAAAAGGCTAATATTCAATCATGAACTTTAGAAGATTTATAACATCAATATTTTTAAGTTTAATACTATTTTCATCAGCCTCAGCTGCTACACGTGTGGGTGGTGATGAGGAGCAGCAATCGCCAGTAAAGTCGTTCTTCGACCTTGCCAGCGAGCAGTTGCTTAGCAACGCAAAGAAATATATCGGCCGTCCTTATCGTATAGGTAGTACTGGTCCACGTGCGTTCGACTGCTCTGGCTTCACCAGCTTTGTATTCAAGACACTTGATATCACATTAAATCGCACGTCACGTGCACAATATACTCAGGGTAAATCCGTAAAAAAAGAAAAGGTTCGCATTGGTGATCTTGTATTCTTCCGTAGCGCCCATTCAGGTGGTGGTGTAGGCCACGTAGGAATAGTAAGTTCTGTAGAAGAAAACGGAAATTTCAAATTTATCCATTCCAGCTGTCATAAGGGAGTAACAATATCCAGCATCAACGATCCATATTGGGCAAAACGATATAAAGGTGCCCGCAGAATAATGGATTTCTACTAAACAAAAAAATGCCCCCGGTATCCATCATAGTACCCATATACAATTCTGAGGATACTATAGGAGATTGTATACGAAGTATTGTTGACCAGTCGTTTGCAGATATAGAGATAATACTTGTGAATGACGGAAGCATAGACGGGTCTCAACAAATATGTGACGAATATGCGCAAAAAGATGCGCGTATTCGTGTTTTTTTTCAAGAAAACAAGGGACGATCAGTTGCCAGAATGAATGGCTTAATTAATTCCACTGGTGAATGGATTACATTTGTCGACTCTGATGATACACTACCCAGAAACGCTATAGAATTACTGTATGGAAAAGCAAATGATAATACAGATATAGTATTTGGTAATGGATATAGTCTTCCTAATGAAAAACGAACAGTAATACCCATAGATGATTTCAGACATCTGGCAATCAGAGCAGAAGGAACCATCGGGGTACCTTGGGGAAGCATGTATCGTCGGACATTGCTTTCAGAATATGCCTTTGATGTTCCGCAAGACATATACAATGGTGAAGACTATATATTCTGGCTACGAATAGTATTCAATACAGAAAAGCCAGTAAGTATAGTATACAATTCAGTATATAATAAAGGTGAGGAACATACAAGCAATTGTTTCAGGTGGACGGCTGACTATTGTTATAAACTGAATGAATATCGTATGAATTCTATTCCTTCACAATACCATGAGGAATATATTCAGGATATTTTCTGTGATCGTATGGCTAATATGTATAGCGTGGCTACGGATACTCCAAAGAAGAAATGGCAGAATAGCGAATACTTTAGGAACTTAATGAATGATGCAAAAGAAAACGATATAGCTTTGTCATTAAAACAACGCATTTTTTTCTTGCTTCCTTCAAGGTGGATGAGAAGAATCTCTACAAATATGGGCAATATTTTACGAGAAAAATACTACATATTCCTGTTTATAGTAGGTTTGGCTATGTTAGCACTAAACCTGTTTGATACCCCTACCCTAAGTGACGATCTTGTTTACCGATTTGTGTTTCAGGAAAACTTAAATGATGTTCCTCAAAAATTAGAAAATATATGCGATTTGGCAAAATCGCAATATGCTCATTATTTTTATATTAATGGACGAGCGGTAATACAGACTATAGCGCAGATATTCCTGTGTTTTACTCCACCAATAGTCTATAAAATAGTAAATTCTATTTTATTTATTCTGCTTATTCATTTCTGTTTATTATTTATACGGATAGAAAAGAATAGTAGATTATCAGCTTCGATATATATATGTTTTCTTTTATTTGTAGTATTAGCTGATTTTAGGACTACAATGTTGTGGAGCCTTGGAACATTCTATTATCTTTGGGTAATAGTAATGAATTTGGGTTATATATTATATATAAGAAAGCTTGAAAGGAAAATAAAGTTATTTGATTTCTTTTTAGCACCAATAGCACTACTTGTAGGGTGGACACATGAGTCATTATCACTTCCTATTTCCATCACTTTCATAGTATATGCTGTGATGAATAGAAACACGATTATTAAAAAACCAATAATACTATATTTCTTCTGGTATATAATAGGAATGCTTTTATGTGTATTCTCGCCAGGAATATTAAATCGTGCAGATGGAAATATTTCTATATATAGTCGTCTTATAAGTGGAGCGGTAAACTTTGTTTTCAATGTACGTATATCATGGCTATTACTTATTGCTATGGTCGTATTATATTTTAGAAACAAAGAGGCTTTTTATGAAGAAATAAAGAAATATTGGACTAATTATTTGGTCATTATTCTTTGTCTTGGAATAGTATTCTTATGTGGGACCAATATTGAGAGAGTACCTTTCTATGCTGACTTTGTCTCAATGTTGGTATTAGTAAGGTTAATATCAAACACAACCTCTATAAAATTTAGGAATAAATCTATTTTATTTTGCAATCTTATCCTACTACTATTCTTAGTATTTGCTTTTATAGTAAGAAGAGAAAACTACGAAAACTATCACTATGCTGAAGACCAGATGAGGGAGGCAGGAAAAGAGATTATAAGTGTAAGACAGCCACAAAAGGGTGAAAACAAAATACTGGATATCCTCAGAAATAAATACGTCAATCCATCTATAGAATTTGGATATTATTGTGTGTATATGGCTTTTAATTCGAAAGACATAAACATGCGCCAGGCAGCAGTACTATATGGTAAGAAGAAGATGGCGTTCATACCAGAAGACGTGATAGAACGAATAAAAAAGGACAAAAACGCATATAAGAATTACGAGCTTGATAAAAATAAGAACATGTATGTGTGGCGAATGAATGATAATCGTAAAGTCAAGCGTATTATTTTCAAACTTAAACCAGAAGATACCTCAAAGTTATTACCACACCAGAGACTGTTAAGATATAAGGACGACACATACATAATGGATGATGACTTCCATAATTCTGTAGTAACTATAGACAATACTCCATACCTTATTTTTACTTGTCCTACGACAAATATAAGCAGACGCATAGATACTATACACTACGAAAATGAATAGTCTTTAAACCCTCATTTTAGTTTTATTTCAACATCTCTACAATATGATATAATGGTCGGTGTTTTACTTCTTCGTATATCTTACCAATATATACTCCTACTATACCTATACCAAGCATCATAAAACCACCAACAAGCCAAATACTCAAAATAAGAGAAGCCCATCCTGTAACGGCAGATTTAGTAGCAAAGGCATAGATGACACTTATTCCTATAAGAAGACTTACTATAAGAAAAACAACGCCTATATAGATGACGCTATATATAGGTTTGACAGAGAACGATGTTATTCCATCGAGTGCTAATCCCATCATGCGAACAAAAGTATATTTGGATTTTCCTGCTATCCTTTCGTTTATTTTATCATCAACGGTAGCAAATGGTAATCCTATCATCGGTATCAAACCTCTAAGATAAATGTTACGCTCATCATACTGAGATAAAATGTCTAATGCTTTATTTGATAACAGACGGAAGTCTGAATGATTGAATACGGTTTCAACACCGTACTTATTCATAAGTTTATAAAATGTCTCAGCGCTGATACGTTTGAAGAATGGGTCTACCTTGCGTTGTATCTTAACGCCATAAACTATATCTGCACCATTCTCATATTCATCAATCATCTTTGAAATTGCTTCCAGGTCGTCTTGCAGGTCTGCATCCATAGTGATGACAACGTCAATGTCACCCATTTTTCTTGCAGCCATCATACCTGCCATAATAGCCTTTTGATGTCCGACGTTATGTGACAGCTTTATACCATATACATACTTATTTATGGTATTATAATCCTTTATTATATTCCAGGTATTGTCATTACTGCCGTCATTTACAAATAGCATAAAACTACTATCTGATATTACTTCTTTTTTTATCAGTTGGTCAAATAATTGAGACAACTTTTCTATTGAAAAAGGAAGTATCTCTTCTTCATTGTAACAAGGAAGTACAATAGCAAGTTTTGTTTTCATATTAGTAATATTATTATATCAGTATTTCAAAACCGTAACACCATCTTTTCTGACTATCCAGAAAGTATGATATCCCTTTTTTTGTGCTCTGGTTATTATGCTATCAATTTTTTTCTCTTCTTTCATGTCGATGGTCAATTCGTAAATATGATTTGGCCATTGATAATTAGTTTCATACTGTGTGGCAAAACTCCATCCAAAAGCTTCTTGCGGTGCAACACAGAAGGAGGATAATCTTTGGTAGTCGTCATTAATAACGATCGAAAATATACTATCTGTGGGGCAGCCAGTCTTACTGATAGCCTCCTGAGACATTCTCTTTCCTGTCAGTCCTGATTCATTTGACTCATACCACAGATGTGAATCAATGGTGAATGCGGCGATTATGAATAAGACAAATGAAGCAAATATATACTTTATATTATTTCCGTATTTATTGACAGAGTATGCTATAAGAATTGTTATAAATAGTAGTCCAGCATATACATGCATCATGCTATATATAGTAAGCAAGTGAGGAGCAGCTGCTATTAGTAGACATATAATGACACATATAACCCTTTTTTCCTTAATATTTTTGATTATATTTATGAATAAAAAGTATAGGAATGGAAGTGTAATAACAAATAGCAATCCTCCTACCAACAAGTTTCTGTGTTGTTGGTGAAGAATATACACATAGTCGAATGTGACGAAGCTGATAACTAAGAATTTTATGATATTCTTGATGACTTTAACCGTGTCAGGAATATATTCAGGATGTATAACCACATCTTTTGGTAGTAAGAAGACAGCGAGAGCATACGAGAGCATAATAGATAATCCTATCAATATGTCTTTCTTTAGTGTTTTTTTGTCTATCAGGTCAAATCCAAATGCAAGTATGGGACAAATGAGAGCCCACATTAGTCCGTTTTCTTTGCACAGAGCGGCAATAAATATTGTAATGAACCAAATAATGTATTTGCTGGTTTTCAAGTGGATATATAAAAAGAAAGCAAGTATTCCCCATACGAGTGAGTATACTTGATTTTGGCTGTCTACGGCAAAAAGTGTTGCCATAGCAGAAGGCGTAATTAAAAAGTATAATGTTGATATATTACATGCGAACTTATCAAACTGCAGTAATCTTAAAAGTCTATATATTAGGAATGAACATAAAACATGCCCAACGACAACGCAAATATGATTGAATGCTGGAAACAACAATTGTGGATTCCTACCTACAATATATCCTATCCATGTGTCAAATGGTCGCCAATGATAGCCATAAAAGAGAAATCTCTCCTTAATAAAAAAAGGATCAAAATCTGGTTTTGTAGCTCCAAACCAGTCATCATGAGTAGGTAAGATTTGGATAGTAGCAAAAAGTAGTAGTGGTGTAATTAAGATAATTATTGCAACACACCAATAATCATGAAAAAATGATTTTAACCTACTATTCATATTCGTGGTGTTTAGTTGACAATAGCTACCTTACATACCGTACCCTTTCCACCTGTTTCTGTTGCAGTTTCAACCATATATATTCCTGAGGCAACTCTCTTACCTTTCAGGTCGTTGCCATCCCATACAAATATGCCTCCGTTGCTTCTACCTTTGGCAACAAGAACTCCGTTGGTGGTAACTATCTTTACGTCGGCATTGTATGTGAGTCCGGTGATAGTGATAGGACCTGTATAGTCGGGTCGCACAGGATTAGGATATGCCCATACGCTGTTCTTACTCATTGACTCGCTTGGTGCAATGACGTCACTCATATATGAGCAAAGACCATTGCTTGTACCAAAGAACACCTCACCTGTATCGTTGTTTATAGCTATCGACTCAATATTGTCAGAAAGCAGACCACTGTTCTCCTGTGTGAAGTGTTGTAGCTGGGTGTAGTTATCTCTGCTTATTAAGTATACTCCGTTGCCTGGTGTACCAAACCATTTTCTACCAGCTCCATCGATAGCAATAGCAGAGATATTTACACCATCAAGCAGATAGTCGGCATAGTTGGTACCGTCATTGCGTGGCACTTTCACTTGTGTAACAACAGGATCCTCGGCATCTATTTGTGATGGTTCCAATACCAGCGGACCCATATTTGCTCCTAACCATATATTGCCATCAAGATCCTCTACAACACAACTGAAAGCCCAGAGACCAGAGTTGGTGTCTAATACTTTGCCATCTTGATTTACGAAATAATCGTATGTAGTAAGTTTGTCATTCTTATAGTCGTAAGAATATACTATTTGTGCTGTCCAGCTATTATTACCAAACCACATTCTTCCTTTAGAGTCAGTAAATATCTCTCTTAGGTCAGTACATGTTCTTAGCCAATTTTTTGCTTCCCACTTATTTGTTTCTTCATTCCAAACAAATTTTTCGGCGTTCCATCTTTTCAGGTCTTGTTTGTCGAATGATTCGAAAGTCTTATTTGTAGTATATTTTATAAGCGATTGGTCGGCACCGTATGCGTTTATCATCCACAGGTTGCCTTCTGTGTCATACTTTAGTCCGCTTATAATTTCATATTCGCGGTCAGGTTTACCTGTTTCTGGGTTATATGCAAAAGCAGTCTCTATAATACTGTTCTTATCGTTATAATGATTTACAAATTCTCCGTCGTAGAATTCATAGAGTCCTTTTCTGCTACCAGCAAAGACGTGTTTTTCATCTAATGGGTCTACGTCAACACAATAAATATCTTCAAATTTAAGTCCAGTCTTTTCTTTAATATCTTCATCATTATATATTTGCCATTCATCTTTATCTATGTCTAATATCTGAATACATGCTGGAGCAGAACCACCTCCACAAGTATACAGTTTTCCATTAATAAGTCGCATGAATCCGAAATTATTGTATTTTGGTCCGCCTGGCAGCAATGTCTCCACCAACTCTTTGACTTCTGGGTCTATTGTTTTGTTTCTACTAGTATAGTCCCCTACCCTCTCCCAGTTGTTCTTGTCCAGCAGATTGTCGGTCTGTAGTCCGCGGTAGAGTCCACGAGAGCTTGAGGCAGCATAGATATAGTCGCCTTCTAAGTATGTGTAGTCCACTCTGAAGCCGAGATTATACGTATCGCTTATCTCTATATCCTTGACATTTACCTTCATCACACCAAAGGCAGTAGAGAGATATGCGTATGCTCCGAAGTTGTCTATGCTGTATACGGTCTTATCCTCAGTCATGGCTTTGGTATAATAGTCGGAGAGGTTGTATACGTTACCCTTCTCGTCCATCATGTCTATATTAGCATTCTTGTATACTATGACGAGTCTCTTAGCCTGACTGTTCCATGCTATGTGGGCAATAGCACAGTCGGATAGTCCGTTGGTCTTGTCGAATGTCTGCAGACTATTGTCGTCTTTGTTGTATGTATACAATCCATCAGAAGCCAGCACGTACATGATATTTCCTGCTGTCTCTATCTCCGTAACATCATGATAAGCCATGTATGCCTTCCATGTTCCGATGGTGGCAGCGTGTGCGGTTGACAATTGACAATTGACAATTGATAATTGCAGGCATGGTAGAACCAATCCTAATAAAATTATACTCAATTTTTTTTTCATAGTAATTATCAATTATCAATTATCAATTGTCAATTATCAATTTCCCCTCAGGTATTCCGCCAGTTTTTTCACGGCTCTTGCTCTGTGTGAGATATTGTTTTTTATGTCCATACCCAGTTCGGCAAAAGACTTATCATATCCATCGGGAACAAAGATTGGGTCATATCCGAATCCCTCTGTTCCGTGTTTCTCACGGGCAATATTTCCGTTTACGATACCTTCAAAGAAGAGAACTTCGCAAGTCTCTTCACTCCTCACCTCACTTAATATCAACGCAATAACTGTGCGAAATCGTGCCTTTCGGTTGTTATTTTCTCCTAATTCGCAGAGAAGTTTTTGCATGTTTGCCTCGGAGTCGTGACCTTCGCCTCCTGCATAGCGGGCAGAATATACTCCAGGAGCACCGCCCAAGGCATCCACTTCGAGTCCTGTATCGTCGGCAAAGCAGCTCAGTCCATATTTCTCAAAGATGTATTCCGCCTTCTGTCTTGCGTTGGCTTCAAGT
The DNA here is from genome assembly GCA_900316295.1 of uncultured Prevotella sp. GTDB lineage: Bacteria > Bacteroidota > Bacteroidia > Bacteroidales > Bacteroidaceae > Prevotella. The sequence continues at coordinate 45,040 of ONCJ01000006.1, read as the reverse complement.
GTGGTGCCTGTTTCTGGTATATCCTCATGACAACCTATATCCCTTAGCGATACTATCTCAAACATATCACCCAGAATGCTTCTTATCTCGTCCAGCTTATGCTGATTGTTAGTTGCAAAAACTATCTTCTTCATTTGCTAATATATAAGTAGGACTCTTTATACCCTCACCTCCTTATTCCTCACCTCCTTATTCCTCATCTCCTTAGGCACCTTCACCTTCATCTCGTCAAATCCTTCGCCATATACACCAATGACACTCGACTGGCTAACGAAGGCATTAGGGTCTATCATCTTGATGAGTCGGAACATATTTATGCTCTCATTCTTTCTTGCAAGTATACAGAGTACTTTCATCTTCTGTCCCGTATACCATCCGTGACCGTCAAGTATAGTCACACCATGATCCATCTTTGTACCGATGGCATTGGCTATCTCTTGCCATTTGCGTGAGAATATCATGAATTGTACTGACTGACGTCGGGCGTTCATCACATAGTCGAGCACGAAATTTTCCATAGCCATCACACAGAAGCCGAACATCACCTTGTGAGCCCTCTCAAAGTAGTTACCAAACTGTGGGAAGAACATACACGAGCCGATGATACAGAAGTCTACGGCGATAAGTACCGTACCCAACGAGATGTTATGGTACTTGTTGACAGAGGCTGCGATGATGTCGGTGCCACCTGTCGATCCGTTGTTAAGGAATACCATAGCCAGCGCCACACCCGTCATCACACATCCGATAATCATCGACATGAAGTCCTGTCCCTCACCCATCAGTTTTATGGGCAGTCCGTTGGGTTGCTTTGGTATCAGGTCCTGTGCAATAATCAACATGAAGTACAGGGTGAAGATGGCAAAGATGGTCTTCATAAGGAACTTCACTCCCAGTATCTTCAGGGCTACTATGAGCAGCATGCCGTTGATGATGATATATGTGTTTTCCAGATGGAATCCTGTGGCATAGTATATGATAGCCGACAGACCCGTCACTCCTCCAGCGACTATCTGATATGGCATCAGAAAAACGGTGAAGGCGATGGTATAGACAAAGAGACCAAGGGCTATAAACATATAGTCCTTGACCTCGTTCAGTATCCATTTGTCCTTTATAGTCATTTCTTCTTGAAGACAATATTCACCATACGCTTAGGGACGATGATAACCTTCATTATCTCTCCTTCAATATACTTTGCTGAGCGCTCGTCGGCAAGGACGGTCTCCTCTATGGATTTGTTGTCGGCATCAGCGGCAAACTCCATGTCGAAGCGTGTTTTACCGTTGAAGGCGACACCCAGTCTGACGCTGCTTTCTACGAGATATTGCTCGTCCCATGTGGGCCATTTAGCGTCGCATACGCTACCTTCGCCGCCAAGCATCTCCCACAACTCTTCGGCAATGTGCGGAGCAAACGGAGCAATAAGTGTGGTGAGGGTCTTCATCACCTCCTTGTCCTTGCATTTCTGCTGGCTCAGTTCGTTCACGCAGATCATGAATGCTGATATGCTGGTGTTGTACGAGAACTGCTCTATGTCGCCCGATACCTTCTTGATAAGTTTGTGGAGCGACTTCAGGGAGTCTTTCGTTGCCGTTGCGTTCTCGGTAGCGTTGGTAGCCAGAGTCCAGAACTTCTTCAGGAAGCGGTGGCAGCCGTCGATACCGTTGGTGTCCCAAGGCTTACTCTGCTCCACCGGACCGAGGAACATCTCGTACAGGCGCAGCGTGTCGGCACCATACTTCTCCACAATCATGTCGGGATTGACTACGTTGAACATCGATTTCGACATCTTTTCTATCGCCCATCCGCAGATGTATTTACCATCCTCCAGTACGAACTCAGCGTCTTTGTATTCTGGGCGCCAAGCCTTGAAAGCCTCAACATCGAGTATGTCGTTGCTTACTATATTCACATCAACATGGATAGGTGTCACGTCTTTGTAGTTACCCTTGATGCCTAAGGATACAAACACAGGGTGTCCTTTCTCCTTGCTTGCCTCGTTGTCACGGTAAACGAAGTTGCTTCGACCCTGAATCATACCTTGGTTCACGAGTTTCTGGAACGGTTCTTCCTTACAGCTCACACCCAGGTCGAAGAGGAACTTGTTCCAGAACCTTGAGTAGATGAGGTGACCCGTAGCATGCTCCGTTCCTCCTACATAGAGGTCCACATTCTGCCAGTACTGGTCGGCTTCCTTGCTTACAAGTGCCTCGGAGTTCTTCGGGTCCATATAGCGCAGGTAGTAGGCTGAGCTGCCGGCAAAGCCTGGCATAGTATAGAGTTCCAGTGGGAATATGGTCTTGTTATCGATATTTGCCACATCTACTACTGAACAGGTCTTGGTGTCCCAAGCCCACTTCTTTGCTCGTCCCAATGGTGGCTCGCCCGTCTCCGTTGGCTCATACTTGTCAATCTCGGGCAGCTCCAGCGGCAGACACTCCTCAGGAATCATGTATGGCATGTTGTCCTTGTAGTATACTGGGAACGGCTCACCCCAGTAGCGCTGGCGCGAGAAGATAGCGTCGCGCAGACGGAAGTTCACCTTCACCCTGCCCAGTCCGTTCTCTTCCACAAATATCTTTGTAGCGGCAATGGCCTCTTTCACGCTGAGTCCGTTCAGAGAGAAGCCATTCAGAGCCTTCGAACCCTCGGCAGGTGAGTTCATCACGATACCCTCCTTGGCATCAAAGCTCTCCTCGCTTACGTCGGCACCCTCGATGAGTGGGATGATAGGCAGGTTGAAGTGCTTGGCAAAGGCATAGTCGCGACTGTCGTGAGCAGGCACAGCCATGATGGCGCCTGTACCATATCCGGCAAGCACATACTCTGAGATCCATACAGGTATCTTGTCGCCTGTGAAGGGATTGATGGCATAGCTGCCGGAGAACACACCAGTAACCTTATGGTCCATCTGGCGCTCCCTTTCGGTACGTTTCTTCACGTATGCCAGATACTCCTCCACCTCAGCCTTCTGTTCCTCTGTTGTCAGCTGCTCTACGAGTTCGCTCTCGGGAGCCAGCACCATGAAGGTGACACCGAAGATGGTGTCGGCACGGGTGGTGAAGATGGTGAAGGTCGTGTCGCAGTCGGCAACCTTGAACTCCATCTCCGTTCCTTCCGAACGACCAATCCAGTTCTTCTGAGTCTCCTTCAGAGAGTCGGTCCAGTCGATGGTCTCCAGTCCGTCGAGCAGTCGCTGAGCGTATGCGCTCACACGCAGGCACCATTGGCGCATCTTTTTCTGTACTACAGGATAGCCTCCACGCACACTCACACCGTCAACAACCTCGTCGTTGGCAAGCACGGTGCCCAGTCCGGCACACCAGTTCACCATCGTCTCGCCCAGATAGGCTATACGATAGTTCATCAGCACCTCCTGCTGACGCTTCTCGTCCCATGAGTTCCACTCGTCGGCACTGAACGACAGTTCCTCCGAGCAAGCCACACCGAATGAGTCCAGTCCTTTTGTTCCGTTCTTTTCAAAATATTCCACCAGTTCCACTATAGGATGAGCAGATGCTTTCTCCCCCTCGCCCTTTGGGGAGGGGGTAAGGGGGGTGAGGCTATAGAAACTTTTGAACATCTTCTGGAACGCCCATTGTGTCCACTTGTAGTAGTCCGGAGTACATGTACGCACCTCACGATCCCAGTCGAACGAGAAACCTATCTTGTCCAACTGCTGACGATAGCGGTCGATGTTTTCGAAGGTAGTCTTCTCTGGGTGCTGTCCAGTCTGTATGGCATATTGTTCAGCAGGCAGACCGTAAGCATCATAACCCATAGGATTCAGCACGTTGAATCCCTGCTGACGCTTGTAGCGAGCATAGATGTCGCTGGCAATGTAGCCCAGGGGATGACCTACGTGCAGCCCAGCTCCCGACGGATATGGGAACATGTTCAGCACATAGAATTTCTTTTTGTTTTCATCCTCGCAGACCTTATAGGTTTTCATCTCGACCCATCTTTTCTGCCATTTCTGTTCAATCTCTCTGAAGTTGTATTCCATTTTATATATCTATATTTTTTGATTTCTATACACTTAAACGCTGCAAAGGTACGCATTTTCGTTTTATTGGTAAAGGAAAAATAAGGAATAATTTGGAGCGTAACTAAATAATAGTTACATTTGCAGTCTAAATATAATAGAGAAGATATGGGAACCAAGGAGAAGCTGCGTGAGCGGTTCGCAAAAATGCCGTCTGACTTTACCTTTGATGAGATGCAAAGGTTGTTGGAAGGCTATGGTTATGTGCGTGGCAATAAAGGAAGGACTTCTGGCTCAAGACTGATATTCAAAAATGGAGACAAGCGTCCTATTATGTTGCACAAACCCCATCCTGGCAATATAGTGAAAGAATATGCAATGAAACAGGTAATGAATGAATTACGTGAAGCAGGACTTATAAAATAAATAGGAGGATTAGAATATGAATACAATGTCTTACAAGGGCTATTTGGGCTCTGTTAACTACAGTGACAAGGATCATGTTTTCTTCGGAAAGATAGAAGGAATCAACGGATTGGTGAACTTTGAGGGAGAGAGCGTTAAGGAGTTGACAGAATCCTTTCATGAGGCTGTAGATGATTATCTGGCCTATTGTGAGGATGAAGGTATAGAGCCAAACAAAAGTTATACAGGAGTGCTAAACGTAAGGCTTACTCCTGCTATCCATCGACAGATAGCTATGCTGGCAATAAAGGCAGGACAGTCTATCAATGCGTATATCAAAAAAGCCTTGGAAGAAAAGGTGGAAGAGGCTGTTATCTAAAAGGGGTTGACACCCATGATGCAACAGTTTTTGATTTACCACGTTTTGGTAACCTGATTACCCCACTATGGTAATCTGATTACCGCGCCTTGGTTTCAAGAGAACCAAGGCGTGGTTGCAAGAAAACCAAGGCGTGGTTGCAAGAAAACCAAGGCGTGGTTGCAAGGAAACCGTGTAGTCCTTGGGTTCCGTTCCATAGCTTTTTGCCGGCTCTCTTTAGCTTCTTTAACTCCTTGCAAGGGTGTCACTTAAGGAAGCAGAGCTTCCGAAAGTTGAATTAATAAAGAAATCCGAAAGCCCATAGCGGGATTTTGTTGCCGTAAGCATATTCGATGTTGTCAGTGGCAATGAAGGCATTCTCGATTCCTGCTATCTGTTTACCCTCCTTGCTCTTGCCGCCAACTTCTATCGTGTATCGTCCATCAACAAGGAAATCGCCCTATATCTATTTATTAACGCCTATATTCCAGACATTGCAAATCAGGATTGTAAGTATAATGAATAATTGAACCATTCATTGTCTTTTCAATAATAGAATTAATGATATGTATTGGAACCACGAACCATTCTTTAGGTTCATGCAACTCCCCATTGTCGTCTGTCACAGTTACATGAAACTGAACTGCTTTCAAGAATTGATGAATTAGGTTCTCAAACTTCTGCGAATGCAGATTGACAACCCTGTATGTTGCGACTATTTTAACTGGAGCCATCAGATATGTCGGCTCATGTTCGGCATTCGCAATTCGTTCTTCAACGGTATTTGTAGAGAACCCTATCTTATACAAGTTCTGTTGGTTGCTTATTGCAGGGTCTTTCGACAGCGAACTCAAGACATAGATATAGCCTGTTGCCTTATCCTCATCTGTTATGTCACTTTGGGTAAAGAATTTGCTCTCACTCTCTTCTTCAAGCTCTGTTACAGCGAATCCGTTACCAACAACACTCTTTCTGAGAGTTTGTAGCAAGATGTCAGACTCAGTCCCATTCTCATAGATGCAACGGGTTCTACCATCAGGCAGGAAGTTACTGCTGGTACGCCTGTCAAGAATACTTTCTAACAATAGCAACTGACCATCTATTACATAGTAATGCCCAACCTGAAGGTTAATCGTTTTCGATATGCGGACAAGACTTCTCTTTCCTTGTTTCAGTTCTTGATGTACCTTATGGAACAAAGGGCGATACATACCAAAGTCTGCACACACTTTACGTTGTGCCACATAGTCAGCCTTGTTCTTTCCAGCCATAGCTTTCTTCATATCATCAGGAAAACTAAACAGTTCTGCTTCCTTGTCTGATATGTCCAGCAACGGATCGTTAAAGATATTTTCCAGTTCCTTCTTAATATCCATCATTTTCACATCAGGTTTTTATTCTTCAGTGCCGTCATAGCTGCGCACATCATTTTCTCCTTTAAATCACCATCATGTTTTGGTTCGCGTCCATGAGCAGATATCCATGCCTGTACTTCAGCCAACTTCTTATTCAGTCTGTCATCTGCCGTTGGTGCAGACACTTTCGGGCGGACACCATCCAACAACGGGTCATCAAACAATTCTAATAATTCTTTAGGCCACTTCATCTCTTTATCAATTGTCAATTATCCTTTATCCATTATCAACTCCCCTCATATTCCAATCCTGCCATCTTCCTTGCCTTCAGGTTCTTAATCATCTGTAAGGCAGCAGCCATCTCCTTCACTTTCGGGTCAGGATTACTCATGTCTGGCACCTCTCCGTTGTGTTCTGCTACATATTGTTTCAGCGGTCCTTTGAATATGCTGATTGCTTGCTCCAGCGTCAGGTCAAACTTCTGTTCGGCAATCGTGTCTTGAATGATTTTCAATGTTGGCGCATCAACCGACTTCGATAACACCTCATAGGCTCTTTGGAACGGATTGATGCTATCAATCAGATTGATACTCAGTTTGTCGATATTGATAAATCGGTTGGCAATTTTAATCAACCTATTGCCTTCGCTCTCCTGTTCGTCATCATCATGGGTAGTATCTACAGGGTTCCCATGTTCGTCAACGATGTCGTTGCCTTTGATAACCGTATCGAGCAACACCCTCTGGCGCACCTCCTCCACCTCTTCGTCCGACAAGTCAGGATAGCGTTCGCGGATTACTTTCGGTACCAGATGTTGCGTAATCATTTCAGCCGTTGTAGAACCGCTGATGGCTTTCACCACCGTCTCATCTTGCAGGATGGCAGCCTTCAGGTCATCCAATTGTTCTTGAACGATGAGTTTGGTCTTCTCACTCGACAAAGGTTTCAGTCCTTCCACTATCAGCGTCCGTCCATTTTTCTTTTCTTCATCCGCAGGGTCAGCGGTAGTCTTGAATCTCCAACTTGGTGCCATTACCTGTTCCATCAGCAACGACGCGGTAATGGCTTTCAGAAAGTCGTTGACAGCCACTTTCACGTCACCCTGTTCAGCTTCAGGCATCGCAATCATATTGGTAAACCTTGCCGTTTCCTTCCCTTCACAATCACGGGTACATCTACCTATAATCTGGATAACCTCCGTCAGCGAACCTCTGACACCAATTGTCAGGCACACCTCGCACCATTGCCAGTCGAATCCCTCCTTGGCTGTACCCAAGGCAATGATAATGTCCATATCTTCACGGTGTCTTATTCCTTGCAGATAACCCTGTACCATATTGCGCTCCTTCTGGTCGTCCTCTACCAAGTCTGCAACCTTCAGCAATCGCCCATCAGCCGTTCTCACATGATAGATACCCGTATTATAATCCTTATATTCAAAGGTTCCAATAACTTTCATGATTTCGTCCGTCTCGGTATATTTTCCCAGTCCCGTTGATGCTCTTGCGTTTACACTTGGTATATGTATGATAGTCTTTTTCGTTGTGTCTAATACTTCATGGATATGATCCAGGTACGAGCCATGATAGAAATGGTAGCCCAGCACAAGGTTCTTCAGATACTTGTAGCCATTCAGTTGCTCATAGTAGTTATAGGTTACAGGATAGAATCTTGCTTCGTCCTCCACCCTCAGGACAGGTATTCCGTCGCCTCTGAAGTAACTGCCCGTCATAGCTACGATGTGTCCCGTTGAGTTGTTCATCACACGTCTTACCACATCACCCAAGTTTGAGTTAGCGTCGGCGCTGGTATGATGAAACTCGTCTATTGCCAGTAACGTATCGTTGAAGCATTCGTCTGAGATTTCCTTCATTCCGTTGCGAAGTGTAGCATGAGCACACACCAGAATTCTCGCCCTGTCTTGTTGGAAGAATTCTATGAAGCGCCCTTTCTTGTCCTTCTCGTTCTTCACATCCGTCAGGTTGAAGTAAGGTGCCACCTTCCAGTCGGCAAAGAACCCGTTGTTCGTAAGGTTTGTGTTCTGAAACGAACGTCCGATACTCTTTTCCGGTACCGCCACTACCACACGCTTCAGTCCTTGGTGTTCTAACTTGTCCAACGCGATAAACATCAGCGCCCTGCTCTTGCCCGATGCTGGCGGAGCCTTGATTAGCAGAAACCGTTTATCCCTAACTTCGTATGCCTTAGCCTGCATCTCTCGCATACCAAGTTCGTTGGTGGCACTTGCACATCCCGTTTGTTGGTAGCGTATATCTACGATGTTGTTGCTATGCTGTTCCATGATATTATTTTTTTGAGGTCATCTTTTCGTATAACTTAAACAGGCATTCCAGTCGGGCTTCATCGTTGGCGAAGGGGTAACCAGGATAGCAACTCTCCACGATATCATCCAGTTGGGCGTGAGCTTCGCGCAAGTCCTGTGGCATCTTGTCGGGGTCGTACAATTCAGCCAAAGTCTTTTCCGGGTAGAACTCACGAGTAACTAATACATTCTCCGCCGCTTCTTCTATCTCTGCTTTCTTCTCTGAGGAGATTTTGGGGAAGGGGAAGGTGTTGTAGCAGAGTTGGGCAGAATAGCGATAACGAGTTTCTAATTTGCCACCAACTGTTTTTACCCATACCATGTGCAAAGCTGAGGTTAAGATACCAAAGAGCCATGTCGGAGCATCGTAAACAGCAAAAGCGGAATTCGTTATCACCGTGCCTTTATCCAAATATCCCATAGGAATGTAATACCTATTTTCTGAAGAAACACCTGGAACAATTATACAATTACTATTCTTGTATCTAATCTCTCCAAATTGATGAGGAACATTCGCAAGAGCACATGTACTATCTCTTTTACTTAATGCCCTTACCTCTTTACATTTTCTTATTCTTTCAGCAACAGCAGGTATTGATAAGGCAACAGGAAGTTGACTGTCCGTAATCCATAGGCAATACCTTTTCTCTCCACGAATAAATTCTTGTGCTCCAAGCAAAGGATGAATGAGTTCTCTTGTACGAATATCTTCATTCAGCAGTTTCTCCTTTTCATATTCTTCTAACAATAAATGTCCTCCATCATTGGGCATACTCCCAAATGACATATTTGGGAAACCTGATATTGAGTTACTTTGCTTTTCTACTATCTTTGAAGAGCCTCCTGCAAGATAGGGATTGATATTGCTTACTGATGCCTTGCTAGTTCCATCATATAAGTATTTAGGTGATGAAGTTGCCATCCCTAATCCAATAATAACACATGTTACACCAGCATTATATTTTGCATTGTTTGACCATTTGAAAGAATGATATGCAAATAGGATATCAATACCATTCTCCAAAATATAAGGCCATAAAAGAGAAACCTGTTCGCCTTGACAAATAGAATTGGTTGTTACAAAGGCTAACCTCGCTTTACTTCCATTAATATAATTGCTCCCACAATAAAACCAAGTTGAGATATAATCAAGATTGTTAAAAGCAATTTTATCTCCCATCGCTTTCTGCATATCTCTTTTATGAATCTCTTCTTGCAATCTTGCCCCCAAATACGGAGGATTGCCAAACACAAACACCTCTTCCTCTTTGGTATGAGGACATACCTCGTTCCAGTCAATTCGGCAGGCATTGCCACAGACAATTTGGGTGATGTTCTTCAAAGGCAGGGCTTTAGTATTAACTCCAAAGTTTTCGTTGAGTTTAGTATTCATCTGATGTTCGGCGAGCCAAAGGGAAAGCATAGCCACCTCGTGGGGGAAGTCGAGCAACTCGATGCCATAGAACTGATTGAGCGTGATGACGCTATTATCGACAAACAGAATTTCACCCTCTGGCGTACACTTGCGTTGAAGCGAGAGAATATCCATTTCCAAGAAGCGCAGACTCTTGTAGGTGATGATGAGGAAGTTGCCACTACCGCAGGCTGGGTCGAAGAACTTCATGCGGCTCATACGCTTCAACAATGCATCGCCTTTTTTAATGATGGGTTTCAGTTCGTCGTAGAATTGTTTTTGAGAGAGTGCTCCAATGTTCTTCATCTGGAGCTTTTGCTCATAGAATTCATTCAGTTTGTTGTACTCGCCACGCAGCTCATCCAAGAACAGCGGATTGATCACCTTCATGATGTTAGGCACAGAGGTATAGTGCATGCCCTGAGAGGCTCGCTCTTCGGGGTTGACTACAGCCTGAATCATAGAGCCGAAGATGTCGGGATTGATGTCTTTCCAATCCAATTCGCCACACTCGATGATAATCTTGCGAGCCTTCTGTCCCATCTTCGGAATCTGGATGTGTTTCGAGAAGAGTCCGCCGTTGACGTATGGGAACTGCTTCACAATACTCGGAACGTCACGAGAACGAAGCGAGACATCCATCACATTGAACGACTCATCAAGATATTGTGACAGGTCGGAACCGTCTTCCTTGGTATATCGGATGATGCTGCTTGTGAAAAGGTTCTCCTCAAAGATGCCCGTGTCTTCGGCAAAGAAGCAGAAGAGCAGGCGGGTGATGAAGATGTTGAGGTCGTGCAGGTCGTCGTTACTTCTGAACTCGTTGTAGGCCCGCAACTCATCGTGTAGCTTTGCCAACTTCTCGGCTGCCTTCACGTCAGCCGGGCTCTCCTCAATATTGTGTACCCGCATCACACCCATCAGCGGATAGAAGAAGGCAAAGTCACAATACAAGCGATCCAGTTGATTCTCGTAGGTTTCTTTCTCCTTTAGGTCGAAAGCCAGAATGGTTTTGCCATCGCTGACGGCTATAATCAAAGGTGCGGCTTTCAGTACCTGAACATCATGCTTCAGACGTTCCAGTTCGTCGGTAAGACGGGCAGTCGTAGTGCCACGATAGCACAACAACCCCTTAATCAGAAGTCCGTCGAAAGTCTTCAGGACTCCCTTACCTTCCTTGTAGCGTGAAATATCTTTCTCACTCTTGCCAAAGGCATACAATAGCTTGTAGCCAATATCGTCGGCAAACAAAGACTTGTTCTTTAAAGCCTGAAGACGTTCTTCAATGTCCTTGTAGCCAAGCTGCGATTTCTTTGCCATAGCCCAATAGATTTAGTGCCATCAGACTAAATCTCCAGGCTTGCTTACAGGTAAACACCAAAAGACCTCAGGACACAAAAGAAGCGCGAGTCATGGCTCTTCTCTTGAATCATGAGGTCCTCGGAATGTACCTGTAACACTAGATTAAGTCATGCCCACGCTATCGCATGGGCACCAACTGACTTACTCAAAGTGTTACATCATTGAAATTTCCGAGGTTTCATGATTCTCTGAATAAATAGCTGATGCTAATTATTATTTTTCCACGAAATGGCTGCTTGGCTCCGCTGAGCCTTGCAACACGAAAGCAAAAGTAAGGATTAAAAACGATACGACAAAATAAAAGGAGGAAAACTTACGTTTGAGCAAGCAATCTCATACCAATCTCCCTGCAAAAAGGATAGGAATCGAAAAGTAATATAATATATATTACTTTATCAAACGAATGAGTTTGTAAAATCAGAACGTAGCTTTGGGGGGCTCTCTTTAGCTTCTTTAACAAGAAGCGATATTATCAACTCGGATAAAAGTATTATCTTTGCATGATAAATTGACAATAAAGCTTATGGCAAAAGAAAAGGGGTTGACACCCATGATGCAACAGTTTTTCGACTTGAAAGCAAAGCACCCTGATGCTCTGCTGCTGTTCAGGTGTGGCGACTTCTATGAGACGTACTGCGAGGATGCTGTGACAGCAGCGCAGATACTGGGCATCACGCTGACAAAAAGAAACAACGGAGCGGGAGTAAAAGGCGACGAAATGGCGGGCTTTCCGCATCATGCGCTCGACACCTACCTGCCGAAACTGATACGGGCGGGCAAGCGTGTAGCTATATGTGACCAGCTGGAGGATCCGAAGCTGACGAAGAAACTGGTGAAACGTGGCATTACGGAGCTGGTGACACCTGGTGTGGCTCTCAATGATAATGTGCTAAACTATAAGGAGAACAACTTTCTTGCTTCGATATACATATCTAAGGACACTAAAAAGAAAGACAAGTCTCTCACCCCTAACATACTAATTGGCATTGCTTTCTTAGACATATCTACGGGAGAGTTTATGACGGGCGAGGGACCATTCGACTATGTAGAAAAGCTGCTTACAAACTTCTCGCCTAAGGAGGTGCTCTTTGAGAGAGACAACAAGCAACTCTTCGAACAGCTCTTCGGTACCAGATATTGCACATTCCCTATGGAGGACTGGGTGTTCACCGAGCAGGCTGCAACGCAGAAACTCTTGAAACATTTCGGTACAAAAACCCTGAAGGGATTCGGAGTGGAAAGGATGGAATGTGGAGTGATAGCTGCAGGAGCCATACTACACTATCTGGAACTGACTCTCCACCCCAACATATCGCACATAACAACGCTGGCACGTATAGAACAAGAGCGATACGTCAGGCTCGACAGGTTCACCGTGAGGAGCCTCGAGCTGGTACAGCCCATGCAGAACGAGGGATGTTCGCTGCTACAGGTCATCGATCGTACCACAACTCCTATGGGCGGACGAATGTTGAGACGATGGGTGTTGTTTCCGCTGAAAGACGAGAAGAAGATCAACGAACGTCTGGATGTGGTAGACTACTTCTTCCGCCATCCTGAGTTCAGGGACTTGATAGAGGAGAATATGCAGCTTGTCGGCGACCTGGAACGTATCATATCGAAGGTAGCTACGGGCAGGGTTTCGCCACGTGAGGTAAGGCAGTTGAGGATAGCTCTTGCCGCGATGAAACCGATAAAAGAGGCGTGCATGACGGCAGAAAACGAGACGCTCAAGAGCATGGGCAAACGGATAGAGCTATGCGAGGAGCTGCGCGACCGCATAACCCGCGAACTGCAGGACGATCCGCCACAGCTGGTGAACAAGGGAAACGTAATACGAGACGGTGTGGATGCTACGCTCGATGAGCTGAGATCAATCTCACGCAACGGTAAGGACTACCTGCTACAGATACAGGAACGTGAGGTGGCACAGACGGGTATCAGTAGTCTGAAGATAGGATATAATAATGTTTTTGGCTACTATCTCGAGGTAAGGAACACATACAAGGATAAGGTGCCTGCCGAGTGGATAAGAAAGCAGACGCTGGCCCAGGCTGAACGATATATCACTCAGGAGCTGAAAGAATATGAAGAGAAGATACTGGGTGCTGATGAGAAGATACTCGCCACCGAGGAACGGCTCTTCGGAGAACTGGTATTGGCAGCCCAAACTTTTATACCACAGATACAGGCTGATGCCAACATGGTTGCCCATCTCGACTGCGTGTTCTCGTTCGCAAAGGCAGCAAGGGAGCATCGGTATATCCGTCCGCAAATAGACGACTCGCTCATCATAGACATCAAACAGGGCAGACACCCTGTGATAGAGACCCAGATGCCTGCGGGAGAACGCTATGTACCTAATGATATACTGCTGGACAACGAGCGCCAACAGATTGTCATCATCACAGGACCAAACATGGCTGGTAAGTCGGCTTTGCTCAGACAGACTGCGCTCATCACGCTGATGGCACAGATAGGCTGCTTCGTTCCTGCGGAGGCTGCACGCATAGGTATGGTAGACAAGATTTTCACCCGTGTGGGTGCCAGCGACAACATTTCGTTGGGCGAGTCTACATTTATGGTGGAGATGACAGAGGCATCAAACATTCTTAACAATGTGTCGCCACGCTCACTGGTATTGTTTGACGAACTGGGGCGTGGCACGTCTACATACGACGGCATCTCTATAGCATGGGCAATAGTGGAATACCTGCATGAGCACCCGAAAGCTCAGGCACGCACCCTCTTCGCTACCCATTATCATGAGCTCAACGAGATGGAGAAGAACTTCAAACGCATAAAGAACTATAATGTTAGCGTGAAGGAGACGGGTGGAAAGGTGATTTTCTTGCGTACGCTACAACGGGGCGGCTCAGAGCACTCCTTCGGTATTCATGTGGCAGAGATAGCCGGAATGCCAAAGAGTATCGTGAAGAGAGCCAATGCCATACTGAAGCAACTGGAACAAGACAATAGTGGTGTGGGTACAGTGGGGAAACCATCAGCAGAGTCCTTGAACCAAAGTAGGAGCGGTATGCAGCTGAGTTTCTTCCAACTTGACGACCCAATACTATGTCAGGTACGCGACGAGATACTGGGTCTCGACATCAATAATCTTACGCCCGTTGAGGCTTTGAACAAACTGAATGAGATAAAGAAAATAGTAAAGGGGAAGTAAAACTACTTCCCCTTTTTCATACACATGATGCCGAGGATGATAAATGGCAGGCTGAGCAGCTGACCCATATTGAAGAACATGCCCGACTCGAAGTCTACCTGTACCTCCTTGGTGTATTCGATGAAGAACCGGAAGGTGAAGATAAGCGTCAGACACAGGCCGAAGAAGAAGCCTGAGCCCACCTGCGGAGCAGAAAAAACAGACTTTCTGTCTGCCTTTTCCCCTACTCTCTTTCCCTTCTGATAGAACCACCAGCCAATGAAAAAGAAGATGAAGTAGGCTATTGCCTCGTAGAGCTGACCTGGATGGCGCGGCTGATGGGCTATGACAGGGTCGCCTGCGGCAAAGATAAACGCCCAAGGCACATCGGTGACCTTGCCTACAATCTCGCTGTTCATGAGGTTGCCAAGACGGATGAAGCATGCGGTGATGGGTGTGGCGATGGCGATGTTGTCGAGAACATGCCAGATGTTCATCTTCGTGTTGCGACAATAGAGCCACAGGGCAATCATCAGTCCGAGAGTACCACCATGGGAGGCAAGTCCTTGATAGCCAACAAACTTCCACGAACCGTCGGCAAGGATGCGCACAGGGACGAATATCTCGAACACTCGCTGCCAGCTGCTGAGCCAAACATCAGGTTCATAGAATAGACAATGGCCCAGACGGGCACCTATCAGTATGCCAAAGAAGCAATATATGAATAGTGGGTCGAACAGTTCGTCCTTCACCTTCTGCTCCTTATACAGGCGCTTCACAATGAAATAGGCAAGGGCAAGACCCACCAGCCAGCACATGGAATACCAGCGCACACCAAAATTGCCTATGCGAAACATATACTCTGATGGAGCCCAGACAATGTATAATAATTCATAGTTCATAGTTCATAGTTCAAAGTTATGTTTTGTTTTAAGTTTCTGTGTTTTTTACAATACTAGTTAATATTTTAATGATTTCAACATTCTCATTTGATAAAGGGGTATACAAAGATTCATTTATATAATCGGATTTGTAAAGTAAGTCAAGCCAATATTCTGTTTCGCAGGCTTCTTTTAAAGCAATATTCATCTTAGCTCTAAAGTCTGGTCGACTTTGACCACGCAGGGCTTCTTTGACATTTGCTCCGATACTTGTACCACTTCTAAGAAGCTGTTTAGATAGAACATATTCTTTTTGTTCAGCCGTAATTGTTAGGTATTTATATAACCTGATAATTCGTAATGCAAAAGCAATACTCTTATCTTGTATGATACTACCTTTCATAATTTAACTATGAACTATGAATTATGAACTATGAACTAATTTAAACATTAAATCGGAAGTGCATGATGTCGCCGTCTTGTACGACATATTCCTTACCCTCAATACCCATCTTTCCGGCTTCCTTCACGGCAGATTCGGATCCGTAATGGATGTAGTCGTCATACTTGATAACCTCGGCACGGATGAATCCCTTCTCAAAGTCGGTGTGGATGACTCCGGCACATTGTGGTGCTTTCCATCCTTTTTTGAAGGTCCATGCCTTCACCTCCATCTCTCCTGCGGTGATGAAGGTTTGCAGGTTCAATAGGGCGTATGCCTTCTTGATGAGGCGGTTCACACCACTCTCCTTCAATCCCAGCTCGTCAAGGAAGAGCTGCTTGTCCTCATAGGTTTCCAAGGAGGCGATATCTTCCTCGGTCTTGGCGGCTATGATCATTGCCTCGGCACCCTCCTCGGCAGCGATAGCCTCAATCTTCTTGGAGTAGTCGTTGCCGTCCTTGGCGCTTGCCTCGTCTACATTGCATACATAGAGCACGGGCTTCGAGGTGAGCAGGAAGAGGTTGCGGGCAGCATCCTGCTCCTCCTTGGTGTCGAACTCCACAACGCGTGCGTTCTTACCTTGTTCCAATACTTCCTTATATGCCTCCAGAACGGTTGCTAACACCTTGGCGTCTTTGTTGCCGGCAGCTGCTGCCTTCTGAGTCTTAGCAAGCTGACTCTCAATGGTTTCAAGGTCTTTTAGCTGTAACTCTGTATCGATGATTTCTTTATCACGTATAGGGTCAATGGTTCCGTCGACGTGAGTGATGTTGTCATCGTCGAAGCAGCGCAGTACGTGGATGATGGCATCAGTCTCGCGAATGTTGCCAAGAAACTTATTACCGAGTCCTTCGCCCTTGCTGGCTCCCTTCACCAAACCGGCGATGTCTACTATCTCGCAGGTGGCAGGGACGATTCTGCCTGGGTGGACAAGCTCTGCCAGTTTGGTAAGGCGCTCGTCGGGAACGGTAATCATACCTACATTAGGTTCTATAGTACAAAAGGGGAAGTTGGCTGCCTGTGCCTTGGCACTCGACAGACAGTTGAAAAGGGTGGACTTGCCCACGTTAGGCAGTCCCACAATACCACATTTTAATGCCATGTATATCTGTTATTTATAAAGCTTTATAATGCCCTTAATAGTCAGGGCTTTCATGTTAACGGATGCAAAAGTACAAAAAACAATTCTCATGACATAGTTTTTTTCGTATATTTGCATAATTATAATAAACTTATAAAAGGAAAACACTATGAAAAAACTGTTTCTTTTGCTACTTGCTATGACTGCTTCTGTAGCTGTAAATGCACAACAGGATGAGTTGGACAGTCTGCTTAATGCTGGCTATGAGATAACTAAGACTTATACCGACGAGGAGATCGAGACTCATGCGGTGATGCCTGAGTTTCCTGGTGGTAATAAGGCTCTGGGTAAGTATTTGAGGGATAATCTGAAGTATCCAAGTTTGGCTGTCCAGAACGGTTTTGAGGGGCAGGTTAACGTGAGATTTTACGTAGAGAAGGATGGCTCGGTATCGAATATCCGCATAGACAAATGTACTGCCGACTCAAAGGCAGATAAGTTTCTGAATAAAAGCGCGGAAAAGCAGGAGAAGATAAAAGCTAAGGTGATGGCACAATATACAAAAGAGAGTGTGCGCGTGGTTAAGAAGATGCCGAAATGGGAGCCTGGAAACTTGGACGGGCAGCCCGTACGAGTGCGGTTTACACTGCCAATTAAATTTCTTGGATATTAGTTAATTAGACACACAAATATACAAAAGAGCGATGCCATCACATTGATGACATCGCTCTTTTGTATAATGTTCTTCACCAAAGAACATCCTTTTGACACCTGTATGCTCTGCATCCATGTGCCTGGAATGTAGCATACCAAGATTAGAGTGTGTTGTACAGTTGTTTAACTCATGTTAGCTATTGCAAAAAACGATACCATCAATATGATGATATCGTTCTTTTTTTAATGGGCCTCCAACCAGTTACTACCCCATCCACTGTCGGCAACAAGTGGAACATGAAGCTGGTAGGCGTTCTGCATCTCCTCAATGACGATGGACTCTACCCTACTCTTTTCATCAGGGTATACGGAGAAATTGAGTTCGTCGTGTACCTGCAGGATCATCTTGGAACGAATACCTTCTTCTTGGAATCGATGGAAAATGCGAATCATAGCTACCTTTATAATATCTGCTGCCGAGCCTTGTATCGGGGCATTGATGGCATTACGCTCGGCAAAGCCGCGGACGGTAGCATTGTGGCTGTTAATGTCGGGTAGATAGCGACGGCGATGGAACACCGTTTCGGCATAGCCTTTCTCTCTTGCTACCTGCTTGGACGCTTCCATGTAGTCGTGAACCTGTGGGAAGGTATTGAAGAATCCGTCAATCAGCATCTTAGCCTCGCTACGGTCAATCTCCAGGCGCTCGGCAAGTCCGAAGACGGTGATGCCGTAGATAATGCCGAAGTTGGCACGTTTCGACTTCGTTCGCTCGTCACGTGTTACCTCGTCTATACCTTTCTTATATATAGTAGCGGCTGTGGCGGCATGTAGGTCTTTACCATCACGGAATACTCCTATCATGTTCTCGTCGCCAGAGAGATGTGCCATCACGCGGAGTTCAATCTGGCTGTAGTCGGCAGAGAAGAACAGACATCCAGGCTCGGGAATGAAACACTTGCGTATCTCCTTGCCGTCTTCTCCCCTAACAGGAATGTTTTGTAGGTTAGGGTCACTTGAAGAGAGTCTACCTGTTGCTGTTACTGTCTGATTGAATGATGTGTGGATATGACCAGTACGTGGGTTGATGAGTTTTGGCAGAGCATCTACGTATGTTCCGAGTAGCTTTTTCAACCCTCTGTAACTCAATATACTATCTATGATAGGATGCTTGTGGCGTAGCTGTTGAAGCACTTCCTCGCTGGTGACGTATTGTCCAGTCTTCGTCTTCTTGGGTTTTTCTATAATATGCATCTTGCCAAACAGGATGTCGCCCACCTGTTTTGGTGAGGAGATATTGAATTGTTCGCCTGCCAATTCGTATATCTTTTGCTCTAACTCTATCATCCTCTCGGTGAAGAGTCTGGAGGTTTCTTGCAATGAATTGGTGTCGATGAGTACTCCGTTTCTCTCCATCGAAGCAAGAACTGGTACCAGAGGCATCTCTATGTTCCAGAAGAGTGACTCTACCTCAGCCTCTTTCAGTTTTGGTTCGAGTATGTTTTTCAGCTTCAGAGTGATGTCTGCATCCTCGCATGCGTATTCATATATATCTTTTGGTGACAGGTCACGCATGGAACGTTGGTTTTTTCCGCGTGGGCCTATCAGTTCATCAATGTGTATAGTCTGGTATCCAAGATAGACTTCTGCCATATAGTCCATGTTGTGTCTCAACTCGGGTTGGATGAGATAATGGGCTATCATCGTGTCGAACATCTTGCCCTTGAGAGTCACTCCATAGTTGGCAAGCACCTGCATGTCGTATTTCAGATTCTGACCGATTTTCAAAATGGACTCGTTTTCATATAGTGGTTTGAAGATGTCGACAAAAATTTGTGCCTCATTCTTGTCTTTGGGTATTGCGATATAAAATGCCTTCCCCTCCTCTACCGAAAAGCTCAATCCTACTAATTCGGCGTCAATTGGACTCGTTGAGGTGGTCTCTGTGTCTAAACTGAGAAATTCTTTTGTAAGAAAAAAATCACAAATCGACTTCGCATCTTCTTGTTTTTCAATAAGATGGTATTCGTGAGGGGTTGTTTTAAGGCTCTCAAAACTCGCGTTTTTTGACTCTTCCGCACCCTCGGGCGCAAAAAATCCAAAGAGATCGGGTTGTATGTTAACTGTTGTTTTCTTTGGTTCAGACTTTTTAAGAAACTTATTTGCGAGTGTCTTAAACTCGAGTTCATTGAACAGTTGAGTGAGTTTTTGCTCATTAGGGTCGCTGACTTCCATTTTTTCCAAATCGAGTTCTACTGGAACATCGGTTCGGATGGTAGCAAGAAATTTCGACATCTTGATGTCGTCAACTGCTGCTTCTACTTTTTCCCTGAGCTTACCCTTGATCTCTTCGGTATGAGTCAGCATCTCTTCAATACTGCCAAACTGTGAGATAAGTTTTACGGCAGTCTTCTCCCCTACTCCAGGACAACCAGGGAAATTGTCGGAGGAATCGCCTATTAATGCTAAGAGATCAATCACTTGACGCGCATCTTGTATACCATATTTATCACAAACTTCTGCGGGTCCAAGTTTTTCATATCCACCACCATGACGAGGGCGGAACTGATAGACGTTGTTTCTCACCAATTGACCATAGTCTTTATCGGGAGTCAACATATATGTCTCGATGTCGTTTTCTCCCGATTTCAACGCTAATGTGCCGATAACGTCATCTGCCTCAAAGCCATCTACTTGGAAGATGGGAATATTCAAGGCTGAGAGGATGTCCTTGATGACTGGTACAGAGAACTTTATGTCTTCTGGTGTCTCTTGTCTTTGTGCCTTGTATTCAGGAAAAGCCTCATGGCGAAACGTTTTTCCATGATCGAAAGCAACACCAATGTGGGTGGGTCTCTCCTTACTAATTATCTCGTATAGTGTATTACAAAACCCCATAATGGCAGATGTGTTCTGTCCTTTGGAGTTGATTCTTGGATTGTTTATTAGCGCATAATACGAGCGATAAATGAGTGCGTAGGCATCAAGAAGAAAGAGTTTTTTCATATTCTTATTGTTTTATCGTGTAAAATTACTAATTTTTTTGATATAAATCCCGATATTTTCCGTAATTTTGTATCAAATTTCTTGAAATATGGAATACCTCTCATTGATACAAAACCCAATTCAGAAGGAACTTACCGATTTCACCGACGTATTCAGGTCGTCGCTCGATCACAGCGACGGTTTGTTGGCGATGGCTCTGAAGGGTATCAGAGAGGGTAGGGGTAAGCGTATGCGTCCGATGCTCATGATGTTGATAGCTAAGAACATGGGTAGTGTTTCTCGACAGACAATATACGCTGCCGTGAGTCTTGAACTATTGCATACTGCATCGCTTGTGCACGATGATGTGGTCGACGAAAGCGACGAAAGACGTGGCAAACCGTCGGTAAATGCAGCATACGGCAATAAGGTGGCTGTGCTTGTTGGTGACTATATTTTGTCGACGGCTCTGCAGTTGGGTGCAAATGCAGGTGACGATAGGGTGGTAAAGCATCTGGCAGAGCTCGGTAAAACCCTTTCGGACGGGGAGATAATACAGCTTTGTAATATTCGTGAAGAAGGGTTTTCTGAAGAGAGTTATTATGACGTCATAAGCAAGAAGACTGCTGTTTTGTTTGAAAAGTGTGCCATTATGGGTGCAGAAACAAATGGCGGGGATGCCAATTATATTGAGAAAGCTCGGCAGTTCGGGCATGATATCGGTATGATTTTCCAGATCAGAGACGATATCTTCGACTACTTTGACTCGGACTCTATTGGTAAGCCAACAGGTAATGATATGGTAGAAGGTAAGCTGACGCTACCTGCTATTTACGTACTCAAGACATATCAGGATACGGATATGCTATCTATTGCTGCAAAGGTGAAATCGGGTAAGGCTACACCGGATGAAATAGCCGAACTCATCGCATATTCAAAACAAAAGGGTGGGGTAGAGTATGCGGAGAAAAAGATGCTCGAATACTATCGTAACGCACACGAATTTGTAGATAATAACGTAAAAAACAGCGAGATAAGCCGTGCGTTGACAGCTTATCTCGACTTTATGATAGAGCGAAAATATTAGTATTCTTTTTAGAAGAACTTAGTCTCTTTGCCCTCAATCTCGCTCAGCAGTAGGTTGGCAAGGCGACTGGTGCCCATACGGAACCACTTGTTGGTGAGCCATTTCTCACCTAAGACCTCCTTAACGATGGTGTAATAGACAACTGCGTCCATCGGAGTATTGATGCCGCCAGCTGGCTTAAATCCAATCTGTATGCCTGTTTCGTCATAGTATTCCTTGATAGCCTGGCACATCACGTATGCAGCCTCAGGGGTAGCGGCTACCTTTTCCTTACCAGTTGAGGTCTTGATGTAATCGGCTCCTGCATACATAGAGATGAGAGATGCTTTCTTTATGTTTGAGGCGGTGACAAGGTCGCCAGTCTCAAGTATTACTTTCATGGCTACATCATTGCCGCATGTCTGTTTCAATTCACCGATTTCATCGGCAACGGTCTCATAATCACCGCTAAGGAACTTACCCACAGACAAAACGATATCAATCTCTGTGGCTCCATCTTTTACAGCTAATGCGGTCTCTGCAACTTTTACTTCAATGAGCGCTTGGCTTGAAGGGAAACTACCACTTACACATGCTACTTCAACGCCTTCTATCTCAAGCGTTTCGCTGACCACCTTAGCAAAGCATGGATATACACATATTGTTGCAACGTGTGGAAGGTCTGGATAAACGCTCTCAAACTGATTGACGCGTTCGGTAAATGCCAAAACACTCTCATCTGAATCTGTTGTCTTTAAAGTAGTAAGCTCTATGCTGCCAAAGAGAAACTTTTTAACGTCTAAAGTGTCGTTTTCAGGTACTTTCTCGGTGATGATTTTCTTCACCGCAGCAGCTACTTCCTCGTCGCTGATATTACAATTATACTTACTCAGGGCTTGTTCAACCTTGCTTGTTGGAGTTGTGTGATGGTGCTCGTGGCCGCATCCACAATGCTCATGTTCGTGTTTTTCTGCCATAATAAATAGGTGTTTAGTTATATGTTATTATTCTTTGTGATTAGTGTCCATACAGATGGTAACAGGACCGTCATTGAGCAACTCTACTTTCATGTCTGCGCCGAACTCTCCGGTCTGTATTATCTTGCCCGTTTCCTTGCCCAAAATAGTACAAAAATACTCATAGAGTGGTACAGATTGCTCTGGTTTAGCAGCATGTATATAGCTTGGTCTGTTGCCCTTCTTATAGCTTGCCAGTAGTGTAAACTGGCTGATGACAAGGATTTCGCCGTTAGCCTCGTTGATATTCAGGTTCATAACCCCGTTATTATCGTCAAAAACACGAAGTAGGGCAGCCTTTTTTGCCAACCAGTCGGCATCTTCCTTTGTGTCTCCTTCAGCCACTCCTATGAGTATGAGAAGTCCTTTTCCAATGCTTGACTTCACCTTCCCATCAATAGTTACGCTTGCATGGCTAACTCGTTGTATGACAGTTTTCATTAGGTTTTGGTTATTATCTTCGTTGGCAAAATTAATATAAAAATTATAATTATGTGTCTTTTATGTGGAAATAATTGTAGACAACCTTTGCTTTTGACTGTCCTATAATCTCTGAAAGAGCTTGTAAGTCAGATTGTTGTATGCGTTTGACACTCTTAAGTGACTTTATCAGAGCGTCCTTAGTCTTTGGTCCTATGCCTTTTATGTCGTCTAAGACGGAATGTAGGGCGTGTTTTGAGCGCTTCTCGCGATGGAATGTTATGGCATATCTATGTACCTCGTCTTGAATGCGGGTAAGAAAGTGAAATAATTCGCTATCTGTCTTTAAACCAATCACTTGTGGAGGAAAACCAAACAGGAGTTCGTTAGTACGGTGTCGGTCGTCTTTGGCGAGTCCTGCGATAGGTATTTCTAAGTGTAGTTCGTCTACTACTACCTGTCTTACTACGTTCATCTGACCAATACCACCATCGGTAATGATAAGGTCGGGTAGGGGAGTTCCTTCTTCCATCATGCGTCCATATCTGCGTCTGACCACTTCTTGCATGCTTGCATAGTCATCCGGACCCTCTACAGTTTTTATATTGTATTTCCGATAGTCTTTTTTTGATGGTTTAGCCCCCTTGAATACCACGCATCCAGCTACAGCATCGGTACCAGAGATATTAGAGTTATCAAAACATTCTATCTGATATGGCAGTTTACTCAGGTGAAGTTTTTCTTGTAGTTCTTTTAGTATTCTTGTTTGCTTTTGTTCTGGATTAAGTTTCTCTGCCTGTTTCAGCCGGTCAAATTTGTATTGTTTGCAGTTCATTTCTGAGAGCTCCAACAGGTGTTTCTTGTCTCCTCTTTGGGGAATAAAGAATGTGGCATCCTTGAGATGGAAATCCATCTCGAATGGTACGATAATCTCTTTGGCGTCGCTATTGAAGCGTTTGCGTATTTCTACAATTGCTTCGTTGAGCAGTTCTTGATCGGTTTCATCTAGTTTTCGCTTATATTCGTAAGTAAAACTCTGGTTGATTGCACCATTTTTTACGTGAATGTAGTTGATAAAAGCGTTCTTATTAGCGTCATCGTTTACTATGCTAAACACGTCAACATCGGTAATAGTATGGCTCACAATCTCGCTTTTCGAGCAGAAACTCTCTAACAACAGATATTGTTTCTTTAATGTTTCGGCCTCTTCGAAATTCAGTTCTTCTGCTTTTTTCTGCATATCACCGAATATTTTTCGGCTTACTTCACGAGTATTCCCCTTTAAGATCTCCCTGGCCTGTGCTATTTTCTGTTGATAGTCTTCATAGCTTTGTTTGCCAACGCATGGTCCCATACAGTTGTGAATATGGTATTCCAAACAAGGTTTGTATTTGCCTTGTTCTATTCCTTCCTTGGTTATTGGCATTCGGCATGTACGTGGTTTGTATGCTTTGTGTATCAGTTCGAGAATTGCATACATGCTTCCTATATGACTAAAAGGACCAAAATATTGACCAAATTTTTTGTTGATTGTTCGTGTTTTGAATATTCTTGGCAGGTACTCTTTCGTTATACAGATGCTTGGATATGTTTTTCCATCTTTCAGAAGTACGTTATATCTCGGTTGATATTGTTTTATCAGTTCGTTTTCTATAAGCAGTGCATCCTCCTCACTATTGACTACAGAATATGAGATGTCCCAGATTTTGCTGACAAGAACCTTTGTTTTATATCTATCTACCTCTTTATGGAAGTAAGAAGATACACGATTTTTCAGATCTTTTGCCTTGCCCACATAAATTATTGTGTGATTCTCGTCGTAATATTGATATGTCCCTGGCTTGTGAGGAAGACTGGCGACGATGTTCTTCAGGTAGGCAAGTCTGTTCTCGTTTTCTTCTTTTGTCATCTCGTAACTGCTTTATTTATGGTCGTTTCGAAGAAGATTGTTACACGTGAAACATTTTACAGGTTTCACATAGAAGGGTGCTTTCGCTCCTTACCTCACACCTCTTAACCTAAATACGAGTTGGGTCGAAAGGTGTGAGGAGAGGGAAGGGAATGTTATACGGTAATAAGGGTTGTGAGTTCGATGTCTTTAAACAAATCTCTTCCATGCAATCCCTCGTCGGTAATCTCGATAATGAAGTTCATATACACCTTTTTAGGATGGAAGTGTTGTACGAGTTTGTATGTTGCTTTCGCGGTTCCGCCAGTTGCGAGCAAGTCGTCATGGATGAGAACCACGTCGTCTGAAGTGATGGAGTCGATGTGCATCTCTACGGTATCTACACCATATTCCTTAGAAAAAGACTCCTTTATGACTGTTGCTGGCAGTTTTCCTGGCTTGCGTGCCAACACTACTCCACATCCAAGTCGTGCAGCAAGAGCCGATGCCATAACAAATCCTCGGCTCTCTACGCCTACAATTTTTGTTATTCCCTTGTCCTTGTAAAGTTCGTAGAGCGCTTCGGTCATTTCTCTCATACACTCTCCGTTCTTGTAGAGTGTGGTGACGTCTCTGAAGTTGATACCCTTTTTGGGGAAATCTGGAATGGTTCTCAGATTGTCTAAAAGTAGTTGTTTGTTCATCTTTTTATTTTGTTTTCAATGATTTAAATATGCATTGTTTCACGTGAAACTATTTGTTAAGTAACACTAAAAGTACGTTAATATCGCTTGGGCTTACTCCTGGTATTCTGCTTGCCTGTGCAATCGTTTCGGGTTGTATGCGTTTTAGTTTTTGTCGACATTCAGTAGAAAGATCTTTTATTTCTTCATAGTTGAATTTTCCCTTAATCTTTATGTTTTCAAGTCTACGCATTTTCTCTGCAAACACCCGTTCTCTCTCTACGTATCCGTGGTATTTTATGGCAATCTCAGCCTCTTCGGCTGTCTCTTCAACTCTATTTGGTGAGAGGTTGATAGCCTCTTTTAACTGAGGAATTAGTTCAGAGAGGTTGCTAAGTGTCACTAAGGGACGCGCCAGCAGGTCGCTAATCTTTGCTGAACCGTGGAGTGGGGCGGTGCCCAGTTGTTCCATCAAGCCATTCACTATTGCTGGTTTCACGGAGTGAGTGTGGCAGAAGTCTACTATTCTTCTTACGTGTTCTTTCTTCTGAAGCCACCAGTCGTAGCGCTCGCGGCTGGCAATTCCTGTTTCGTAGGCTTTCTCTGTGAGTCGTTCGTCGGCATTGTCCTGTCTCAGCAGGATTCTATATTCGGCACGCGAAGTGAACATTCTATATGGTTCGTCCACTCCCTTTGTTACAAGATCGTCAACGAGAACGCCGATATATGCTTCATCGCGACTGAGTGTAAAGGTCTTATTACCAACACAATTGAGTGCGGCATTGATGCCAGCAAGTACACCCTGTCCGCCAGCCTCCTCATATCCTGTAGTACCATTCACTTGTCCTGCGAAGTACAGTCCGCTAATAATCTTAGACTCTAACGTATGAGTAAGCTGTGTCGGATCAAAATAATCGTACTCTATAGCATAGCCAGGGCGATATATCTTGATGTCTCTGAAGGCAGGAATCTGGCGCAGTGCCTCTACCTGTACGTCCATTGGCATTGACGAAGAGAACCCGTTCAGGTACATCTCGTTGGTGTCGACACCTTCCGGTTCAAGAAAGAGAGGGTGCTGTTGTTTGTCGGGAAAAGTCACCAACTTGGTCTCGATACTCGGACAGTAGCGCGGTCCTGTGCTCTGGATCTGACCATTATATAAAGGTGAGTCGGCAAGACTATCACGCAGTATAGCATGAGTCTCAGGTGTGGTGTTGCAGGTCCAGCAGGGCAGCTGGGGTAGGGGGCGAGACGATCCCATATATGAGAACTGTTGTATCCCCTCCTCTCCTGGTTGCACCTCCATATCCTCGAAGTGGACGCTACGTTTGTCTATACGTACTGGAGTGCCTGTCTTCATCCTTGAGAAAGTGATGCCATGATGGGCGATGCTCTCTGTCAGGTGTAGTGCGGCGGGCTCGGCAATACGTCCTCCTGCCACTTTCTTCCTGCCGATATGCATGAGACCGTTAAGGAAGGTGCCGGCTGTTATGACGACGCTCTTAGCCATCAACTCAGCTCCCCAGATGGTTCGTATGCCAACGATGTGTTTGGCTTGTTGCGACAGGGCAGTAACATTCTGAGAAGGCTCAACGATCAGTTCTTCTGCTTGGTCCTGCCAGATGTCGAGGTTGGGCGTGTTGTCCAGCACATTGCGCCATTCCCAAATAAATTTACCACGGTCGCATTGCGCCCTTGGCGACCATACTGCAGGTCCTTTCGACCGATTCAGCATACGGAACTGGATGGCAGTCTTGTCTGTGACAAGTCCCATGTTGCCGCCAAGTGCGTCTATCTCTCTGACAATCTGTCCTTTAGCTATTCCTCCTACGGCGGGGTTGCATGACATCTGGGCTATCTTGTTCATGTCCATTGTCACCAGACATGTGCGTGCGCCCATGTTTGCTGCAGCCGTAGCAGCCTCGCATCCAGCGTGTCCGCCACCAATCACAATAACGTCGTATTTCAGAATCATAGTCTTGCTGAATGCTTTTTGATAAAAAAGGACTACACACGTAGTCCCTTCGTGGAGCATACGAGACTCGAACTCGTCACCTCTTGACTGCCAGTCAAACGCTCTAGCCAGATGAGCTAATGCCCCATCAATGTTGTTTAGTGTCGTTTTGCAAATGCAAAGATAAGGGTTTATTTAGAAAACGCCAAACGAAGAAGGCGATTTTTCATTTTTTGCGTGAATATGTAGTACAAAACAAATTTTGTCAGAGTTGTTGCTTTATTTCCACTACGTGGTCAAACCATTTGAAAATGACACTGTTATCTTTATCACTTCAGGGCGATGTTATAGTTATAGTATTGTTGATTGCCCGTGATATCCTCAATGATTTTGAGGAATGGCGGGAAGTTGATGGTGGTGTGGTCAGCCATTCCTTTAGTCTCGAGGATTATGAGGTTGTCTACTGGTTCGAGGAATGTGTCAAGCTCGAAGAACTGCCCTTTCCATATGAAGCTCTTGCGGTTTTTACGGATAGTATGGCGGTAGGGGTCAGCCTGTTGCAGCATAGAATGGTAGAGGTTGTTGTTGACCTGTCGCTCGGTGACGAGTTCCTCGGTAGCAGATATTTTCTTCTTAGTGGTGTGTACGTTGACGAATTTGCTGCCCCATCCTCGACGTCGCAGACGTATCTCGCTGCCAGGTTCTCCCACGAGATAGGTTTGTGTGATCTCGCTCTCGATGCAGTCTGGCAGTTCGCCTGTTATCTCGACGATATACTTGCGTTCCTCCTCGATAGGTTTTGGCAGTTCAAGCACGTTGGAAATCTCCAACAATACGCGGTTGAGTTTTGCATTGAAGTCGTCGTTGTTGTTTATCACTCTGAGGTGTGGGTGTCCCGTCCACGCCTTGATTACTTTCTTGTCGAGCTCGCGTGCTATCCGCAGTCCCTCCTCGTTCATTTGTTCGTAGCGTGTGGCGTTGGTTGCGGTAGTGTAGTATTGTTCGGCTCCGTCGGCAGCGCTAACCATGTGCAGGATGGCGTCGTAGCGCGAGCGCAGTTCATTGGAGTTAGTGTTCGACTTGCTTGTGATGTCTTCCCACATCTCTGGAGTCATATATGCCGATATGTCCATCGTTCCTCGGTCGCAAACGATGAGCGTAGGTTTTGTACATACTTCCGCCATTCTCATAAAGGAATCCTCCAGAGCAAGCTGTGTCTCCAGTATGGCTCTCTCCCCTTCGTAATATAGGTTGTAGTTTTTTGTGAGATAGTTCCACCCGCCCTGACTGTATAGTGTGGGCACTTCGGGTATGGTGAAGACCTTGTATCCCAGACTCGAGAAATGTTCAATGATGCGTACTAATGCCGTAGTCTTGCCGGCACATGGTCCTCCTGTGAGCACTATTCTTTTGATGTTTTTCATGTGTTTTTGTGTATGAGAAACGCATTAAAATGTGGAAAGATAGTGCAAAGATATGATTTTTTTGTGAAAACGTTTGCGTTTATCATTAAAAAATGGTATTTTTGCACGTTGATAGCGGGTGTGCCATACCTACAATAGGTGATATGGTGGTAAATGTAGGCGACATTCGCAATGTTTTTATCATAAAAAAGGAATACAAAATTAATAATTAAAAAATCAATTCATTTATGTGGTTAATCAAATCTTCTATTGGTAGGAAAGTGGTAATGGCGGTTACCGGCATGGCACTTATCCTCTTTCTGACGTTCCACTGCGCGATGAACATCGTGGCACTGTTCTCAAAGGAAGGCTACAACATGATTTGTGAGCTTCTGGGCGCCAACTGGTATGCCGTAGCAGCAACAATCGGACTGGCAGCCCTGGCAATAATACACATCGTGTATGCCTTTATCCTGCAGGTGCAAAACCGCCGTGCTCGTGGTAGTGAGCGCTATGAAGTGACAAGCAAGCCCGAGAAGGTAGAGTGGGCATCACAAAACATGCTCGCACTTGGTATCATCATCCTGCTAGGCTTGATCCTTCACCTGTACAATTTCTGGTACAACATGATGTTTGCCGAGTTGTTCCCAGCAATCCATTTCGACCCGGCACCAGCTGATGGCTTCGGAAAGATTGTCAACACCTTCGGCAATCCTATCTATGTTGTGCTGTATGTTATCTGGATCGTAGCTATCTGGTTCCACCTCTCTCATGGCTTCTGGAGTGCTATTCAGACGATGGGATGGAACGGTAAGACATGGTTCTGTCGCTGGAAGGTCATCGGTCTCATCTATGTGACCCTCTTGATGCTCGGCTTCCTTGTTGTCGTTTTGGCATTTGCGTTCGGCATAGCACCGAGCCAGTGCTGCGACGGTGCTGCGGAGTGTTGCAAGATAGCAGCGGCATGTTGCTAATAGTAAAATTGTGAAATCGTCAAATTGTATAATAAAACTATGGCAAAGAAATTAAATTCAAAGATACCCGAGGGACCAGTAGCTGAGAAATGGACCAACTATAAAGCACATCAGCGACTGGTGAACCCGAAGAACAAACTGAAGCTCGACGTCATCGTGGTGGGTACAGGACTGGCTGGTGCCAGCGCCGCAGCCTCGCTCGGCGAGATGGGCTTCAACGTACTGAACTTCTGTATTCAGGACTCTCCGCGTCGTGCTCACTCTATCGCAGCACAGGGCGGTATCAATGCAGCAAAGAACTACCAGAATGACGGTGACTCCGTTTATCGTCTGTTCTATGACACAGTGAAGGGTGGTGACTATCGTGCTCGCGAAGCCAACGTTTACCGTTTGGCAGAGGTCAGCAACAACATCATCGACCAGTGCGTAGCACAGGGAGTTCCTTTTGCACGTGAGTATGGCGGCATGCTTGCCAACCGTTCGTTCGGTGGTGCGCAGGTGAGCCGTACCTTCTATGCTAAGGGTCAGACAGGTCAGCAGCTGCTGCTTGGTGCATACTCGTCGCTGAGTGCTCAGGTAGAGGCTGGCAAGGTAAAGCTCTTCACACGCTATGAGATGGAAGACCTTGTTATTGTCGATGGCCGCGCACGTGGCATTATCGCTAAGAACCTCGTGACAGGTAAGCTGGAGCGATTCTCTGCTAATGCAGTCGTTATCGCAACTGGCGGATACGGCAACACCTACTTCCTCTCCACCAATGCGATGGGATGTAACTGTACCGCAGCTATCCAGTGCTATCGTAAGGGAGCAATGTTTGCCAACCCTTCTTACGTACAGATCCACCCGACCTGTATCCCCGTACATGGTGACAAGCAGTCTAAGTTGACCCTTATGTCTGAGTCTCTGCGTAACGACGGACGTATTTGGGTGCCAAAGAAGATAGAAGACGCCAAGGCTCTGCAGGCAGGAACCAAGCAGGGTTGGGAAATTCCAGAGGAAGATCGCGACTACTATCTGGAGCGTCGCTATCCAGCCTTTGGTAACCTTGTACCACGTGACGTTGCCAGTCGTGCCGCTAAGGAGCGTTGCGACGCAGGATTTGGTGTCAATAATACTGGTTTGGCTGTGTTCCTGGACTTCTCGGAGTCAATCAACCGTCTCGGCATCGACGTTATCATGCAGCGTTATGGCAACCTCTTCGAGATGTACGAGGAGATTACAGACGTGTTCCCTGGCGATGTAGCCAATGAGATTAACGGCGTGAAGTATTACAAGCCAATGATGATCTTCCCTGCTATCCACTATACTATGGGTGGTATCTGGGTAGACTACGAGCTGCAGACCACCATTCCTGGACTCTTCGCCATAGGTGAGTGTAACTTCTCCGACCATGGTGCCAACCGTCTGGGTGCTTCTGCTTTGATGCAGGGTCTTGCCGATGGCTACTTCGTATTGCCATACACCATTCAGAACTATCTTGCTGATCAGGACATCTGGCCACGCTTGTCTACCGACATGCCTGAGTTTGAGGCAGCAGAGAAGGCTGTACAGGCTGAGACCGACCGCCTCATGAATATCAAGGGTAAGCGTTCGGTTGACTCTATTCATAAGGAACTTGGTCATATCATGTGGGAGCATGTAGGCATGGGACGTACCAAGGAGGGCCTCGAGGAGGGCTTGAAGATGATGAAGGAACTGCGTAAGGAGTTCGATACCAACCTCTTCATCCCTGGAACCAAAGAGGGTCTCAACGTCGAACTCGACAAAGCTATCCACTTGCGCGACTTCATCATCATGGGTGAGCTTGTAGCATACGACGCCCTCCACCGCGAGGAGTCGTGTGGCGGTCACTTCCGCGAGGAGCACCAGACAGAGGAAGGCGAGGCAAAACGTAATGACGAGGACTTCTTCTATGTAGGTTGTTGGGAGTATCAGGGCGACGACACCAAGGCGCCAGAACTCACCAAGGAGCCACTCGAGTATGAAGCAATCAAGGTACAAACGAGAAATTACAAGAACTAAGGAATTATGGCTAAGAATATTTCATTTACAATAAAGTATTGGAAGCAGAATGGTCCTAAGGAGAAGGGTCATTTCGATACGCGTGAGATGAAGAACATCCCCGACGACACCTCTTTCCTGGAGATGCTCGACATCCTAAACGAGGAGCTCATCAACGAGGGCAAGGAGCCTTTCGTCTTCGACCATGACTGCCGAGAGGGTATCTGTGGTATGTGTTCACTGTATATCAACGGAACACCACACGGCAAGACCGAGCGTGGCGCAACTACATGCCAGCTTTATATGCGTCGCTTCAAAGATGGCGATACCATTACCGTTGAGCCTTGGCGCTCTGCAGGTTTCCCTGTCATCAAGGACTGCATGGTAGACCGTAATGCCTTCGACAAGATCATTCAGGCTGGTGGCTACAACAGCGTGCGTACTGGTCAGGCTCAGGATGCCAATGCCATCCTTATACCAAAGGAGGATGCTGACGAGGCAATGGACTGCGCTTCATGTATCGGTTGTGGTGCCTGCGTCGCAGCATGTAAGAATGGTTCAGCTATGCTCTTTGTCTCCTCTAAGGTCAGCCAGCTTGCTCTTCTGCCACAGGGTCGTCCTGAGGCAGCAAAGCGTGCTAAGGCAATGATCAAGCGTATGGACGAGCTGGGCTTCGGTAACTGCACCAACACACGTGCATGTGAGGCAGTATGTCCGAAGAACGAGAGCATCGCCAATATCGCTCGCCTCAACCGCGAGTTCCTGAAAGCAAAGCTCTCAGATTAGTGAGTGCAGAGCTTACAGACTAACACATTACTTATAATAAGAAAGCATCACGGACGGAAAATCTGTGATGCTTTTTTGGTTGTTATAGGAAAAACATTTAAATTTGCAAGCAAGATAAAAGTTTTCTAATCCATTACTCTATGAAAAAGTCCATATTATTTGCAGTCGTCTTGTTGTCATGCGCCTCGATGCATGCACAGAGTATGAAGATGGTAGTAGATGCTAAGGGTGAGGTGGTAGGTCGTTATGTGCGTACCAATGCCAACAGCTATACCGTCTCTGTGCAGGAAGACTATGATGTACCCAAGGCAGGCAATCGTGTTGTCACCTTCAGGGCAGAGGCTGGACAAGGTGTTATCTTTCGTCGTGGCGACCGTCATGGCAATATCAACGTCAGGGAGAAGCCCTCTACCAAGTCGCTCGTTATAGGTAAACTGATAGAATACGAGGGAGAGCCCGACGTCTACCAGTGTGCTGGCAAGGTGGGCGAATGGTATAAGATCCGTTACGATGGTAGGATAGGCTATGTACGTGAGGATATGGTCTATTGGGACGGAATGGACTCAATGTAGAACAGAAAAGATATAGATATGGCATTGAAAGTATTGTGCGACCGCATCATGCAAGAAGGTCGTTGTCTTGAGGGTGGTATACTGAAGGTAGACCGTTTTGTGAATCACCAGATGGACCCCTACCTGATGAAACAATGTGCGATAGAGTTCATCCGTCGTTTTGCCGACGTAAAGGTTAATAAGATTCTAACTATTGAGACATCGGGTATTGCTCCGGCAATAATGTTGGGCTATCTGATGGAGTTGCCCGTTGTGTTTGCGAAGAAGAAGGTTCCCTCTACGATGGAGTACTTCTACCGCACAGAGGTGCGTTCGTTCACTAAGCAGCGTTCATATAATGTTGTTATCAACAAAGAGTATCTCACTGCCGATGACCATGTGCTGTTTATCGATGATTTCCTTGCTTTCGGCAACGCCGGTAAGGGTATTATAGATTTATGCCGTCAGGCAGGTGCGACAATCGAGGGTATGGGCTTCATCATTGAAAAAGAATTCCAGCATGGTCGTGAGACGTTACAGGCAGAAGGTATCAATCGCATCGAGTCTTTGGCAATAATCGAGTCACTCGACAACTGTCAGATAAAGATAAAGAACGACTAATCCCCCCTCTGTCGTCCATTATTTATTGTCCTTTGGTGCGAAGATCAGCGACCAACGATAAAGATTACAGCCCACGAAGTTGCCCAGCACCTCGCATATATATATGGTGAGCACCTCGCAGCTCATCAACACCTCGTTTGGTGACACCAGGAAATAGAATGCATCCGCGATGGAATGGGCAAAGCCGCACAGGATGAACACAGGTACACCCAATAGCAGCGGCAGCATCTTTCCTTTTCTGGCAAACTCCACTGCGGTGGTCATGATAAATCCGCAGCCAATAGCCAGTAGAAAACAGGCCAGCGGACCCTTTGCCAGTCGCCCTGCCAGTATTTTTGCTGCAGGTTCCACGCAGTCGGGCTGAGCATAACTGATGAGCCAAGCCATGAGCAGACAGCCGATGATATTGCCAAGGAGCACCACCGTGAGCATTGTCCAGTCGCCCTTTCTGCGGATAAATCCCGCCGTTCCTGTATATAGTTTCAAACCATAATACACCACAGTCGTCAATCCGAAGGCAAACAATACGGCGCCAGCCACACCACCAACTCTCAGGTTGACCACACATCCTATAGAGATACATACTCCTGCCAGTATTGCCAGCGGCAGAGTTTCATAAAGCATTTTCGGAGTTTTCATAATGTTTTTTGTTTATTCGGAGGCCAAAGGTAGCGTAAAATTCAAAAAAACAATATAAATTCTTTGGAAAAATTAAAAAAACGTATAACTTTGTGCGGTGTATATTAACGTTTTGCAAACGAACAATAACTATAGAAGGCAAAAATGAAAATCGGAGATAGGGCACCAGAGATTCTGGGCAAGGACGAGAACGGTCGTGATATTCGTCTGAGTGATTACAAGGGTAGGAAACTCGTGCTGTATTTCTATCCTAAGGACAACACCAGTGGCTGTACAGCTGAGGCGTGCAGCCTGCGCGATCACTATGATCAGCTGCAAGGAGCAGGCTATGAGGTGGTAGGAGTGAGCAAGGACAGCGCAGCCTCCCATCAGAAGTTCAAGGAGAAGCATGAGCTCCCCTTCCCATTGATAGCCGATGTCGACAAGACCCTTATGGAGGCTATGGGAGCCTGGGGCGAGAAGAATATGTATGGCAAGAAGACGATGGGAACCATTCGCACCACCTTCATCATCAACGAGGAAGGAATTATCGAACAAATCTTCGCTGGTAAGCAGGTGAAGACAAAGGAGCATGCCCGACAGATACTTGATCTTTAACCAATAATATCTTATTATTCACTTTAAATTAAAAACTATGAGAAAGATTTTTAGTTATGTTGTAGTTGCGATTGCAGCTTTTGCAATGGCAGCATGTGGAAACAAGAGTGCAAACACAGGTGAGAGTGCTGATTCTACGGCAACAGAGCAGGCTGCTGAGGCTGCTGCTCCAAGTACATTTGCAGAGACTGACTTCTTCAGCGTTACTGGTCCTGATGGATGGGAGGTAAAAGCTGACAACAGCTGGGACTCTAACAAGTCGGTACGTATGGAGGATGTCAACTCTACTGAGACTTTTAAGCCTGCAATAAAAGTTACTGTCTATAAGGAAAAGACAATACAGGAGAAGGTTGAGTACCTGACAAAGGGTGGTGACACATACAAGAAGGGTGACGATCTTAAGCTTGGTGACTATACTTTCACAACCGTTCGTGGTTCAAACAAGCTCTATTACTGCTATGCTCAGCTTGAGGATGGTCGTCTTCTTGAGGTAGAGACCATTTATATTGAGCCAGAGGTAGAGGTGGTAAAGCCTGTTGTTGAGAGCATCAAGATCAAGTAAGTATTGACAACACAAGAATATATATGGCTGCACGCCGATGATGACGTGCGGCAGTTAGCTCTACGAGGGGCAAAGGACGAGGCCGTTGACCTGCCCTTTGCCCTTAATCAGATACGTGGCAGACAGTTGGCACGTGTCAAGCTACCGTCGTGGGCAGCCCTTGAAGGCATCATCTATCCGCCCCACCTCTCTATGGAACAATGTTCCAGTGAGGTTACGGCACGCTATAAGGTGGAGGTTCTCGTGAATGTAGGAAAGTGGAGCGAGGAAGACGGTCGTTTTGTCGACCTTACTGGCGGTTTCGGTGTCGACTTCTCATTCTTGTCCCGCTGCTTCTCAGAGCGTGTCTATGTTGAACGAGATGCGGAGTTATGTAGAATAGCTCGCCACAACATGCAGCTCTATAGGCTCGATGCCACCATTGTCAATGCCGATGGAACCGACTATTTGCGCACTATGCCGCCAGCCGATGTGGTGTTCATCGACCCAGCCCGTCGTGACGGTAGTGGTAGACGCACCTACGCCATTGCCGACTGCACCCCCAATGTTCTCGAGATGCTCCCCCTGCTGATGCAGAAGACAAGGAGGATAATACTGAAGCTCTCTCCAATGCTCGACTGGCGCAAGGCGGTGAGGGATGTGCTTGAGCAAGGAACATTTCCGAGGAGTGAGGAACGAGGAACGAGGAGCGAGGAGCAAGGAACATTTTCGAGGAGTGAGGAACGAGGAACGAGAGTTGACGTTCACATCGTTTCCGTTGACAACGAGTGTAAGGAGCTGCTATTGGACATTAGTCCCACCGCCTCGTCCCAAATCTACTGTGTCAATTTCAAGGGATATGATGGATATGATGTCCAGCGTCTGGTTTTCACCGAGGAAGAGGAGGCTGAGGCTCGTCGTCATCAGCTGTCTATACTTGATATCGCCGCCTACTATCTTTTCGAGCCCAACGCCTCCATCATGAAGGCAGGGTGTTTTGCTACCCTTCGCCAGCAGTTTAATATCCGTGCCATTGATGCCAACTCCCACCTTTTCGTCGGCGAAAAACCCGTTCCCGACTTCCCCGGTCGACAGTTTCGTATAAAGTACGTCAGTTCTATGAACAAGAAGGAGCTGCGCGAGGCACTCGCAGGTATCGACAGAGCCAACATCTCCGTGCGTAATTTTCCCCTCTCTGCTGAGGCCCTGCGCCGTAGGCTGAAGCTCAAGGACGGTGGCGACGTCTTCATTTTTGGCACCACTTGGGCTGGTAGCTGCACCCTTTTTATCTGCAAAAAAGTTAAAAGTTAGTCAGAAAATGCCATTCTTTCGGCAGAAAGTAGTATTTTTGCAGGATAATCCAACAAGAACGATATGTCTGTAGAAATAAAAAAGGTGGAGAGCAAGAAGGATTTGAAGACCTTTATCGACTTCCATCATGAATTGTATAAGGGTAACAAGTACGATGCGCCGAACCTGTATATCGACGATATGCGTACATTACGGAAGGACAAGAATGCCGCTTTCGACTTTTGCGAGGCAGAGTATTACCTTGCATACAAGGATGGCAAGGTGGTAGGCAGGGTAGCCGCCATCATCAATCATCGAGCCAATGAGCGTTGGGACCGTAAGGCAGTACGCTTCGGGTGGATAGATTTCATTGACGACAGGGAGGTGTCAGCAGCGTTGTTTCGAGCCGTAGAGGATTATGGTCGCCAGCGGGGTATGACCGAGGTGGTTGGTCCGTTGGGCTTTACCGATTTCGACCCCGAGGGCATGCTTACCGCAGGTTTCGACGAACTGGGCACCATGGCAACGATATACAACTATCCATACTATCCCCAACACATGGAGCAGATGGGCGACTATGAGAAGGACAACGACTATGTGGAGTTCAAGATCCATGTCCCCGACGAGGTCCCCGAACGACTGATCAAGCTCGCAGCGATGGTAGAGAGCCGCTATAATCTCCATGCTCGTACCCTCACACGCTATGAGGTGTTCAAGGGTGGCAAGGGCTACGAGGTGTTCCACCTGCTCAACGACACCATGCGCGACATCTATGGCTTCTCCGAGCTCACCGACAAGCAGATTATGCAGTATCTGAACATGTGGATGCCGCTTGCCGACATGAACCTCATCGTCGTCGTAGAAGACTGGAATACACCTGAACACAAGATGGTAGGAGTAGGCGTCACCATACCCTCGCTCTCCCGAGCTGTTCAGAAATGTCGCAGAGGTAGACTCCTGCCCTTTGGCTGGTGGCATGTCATGAGGTCGCTCCTTTTCCATAAGACTCAGTATGTCGACCTGATGTTGGTAGGAGTCCTACCCGAATATCGTGTCAAGGGAGCCAACGCCCCCATGTTTGCTCATCTCATCCCGTGGTATCAGAAGTACGGGTTCCTTTGGGGAGAGAGCCAGGTAGAGATGGAGACCAACGACAACGTGCAGAGCCAGTGGCAGTTCTTCCGCACCGAGCAGCATAAACGCCGCCGTTGTTATGTGAAGAAGCTAACTTAAATAAGTAAAAAGACACTAATGGGTATAGAGATAAGAGAAGTAAAGACAAGGCGTGAGCTACAAGCCTTCATACAGTTCCGCTACGACCTGTATCGTGGCGATCCGTATGACGTGCCTTATCTGCACTTCGACGAATTGCGCACACTCCGTAGCGACCGCAACGCAGCCTTCGAGGACTGTATTGCCGCCTACTTCCTCGCCTATCGTGATGGCAAGGTTGTGGGCAGGGTGGCAGCCATCATCAACGCCCGTGCCAACGAGCACTGGCAGAAGAAGGTAGTACGCTTCGGATGGTTTGATTTCATTGACGACTACGAGGTGTCCTCTGCCCTCCTTCATACCGTAGAGGAGTGGGGTAGAGAGCGTGGCATGGACTGCATCGTCGGACCCATGGGCTTCACCGATACCGACCGTGAGGGTATGCTCGTCGAGGGCTTCGACTCTC
This sequence comes from uncultured Prevotella sp., assembly GCA_900316295.1. Classification (GTDB taxonomy): domain Bacteria; phylum Bacteroidota; class Bacteroidia; order Bacteroidales; family Bacteroidaceae; genus Prevotella. The sequence continues at coordinate 6,524 of ONCJ01000006.1, read as the reverse complement.
TCGCCACAATGTATGCCAACCATAACTACGACTACTATCCTCGTCATATCGACCACTATGGCGGTTTCGCTAAGGACAACGACTATGTAGAGGTGCTCGTCCGTGTGCCCGACCAGATACCCGAGAAGATTGCCAAGGTAGCCCAGATTGTAGAGCAGCGCTCAGGACTCCGTGTCCACAAGCTCACACGCAAGGAGCTCATATTCGAGGGCTACGGTCGTGAGGTGTTCAGCATGCTCAATGAGACATACAAGGATCTCTATGGCTTCGCCCGTCTCAGCAATCGTAAGATAGACCAGCTCGTACGACAGTATATCCGTATTGCCGACCTCAACCTCGTATCAATCATTGTCGACGCCCATGCCGGCAACAAGATGGTAGGCTTCGGCATCACCTTCCCCTCCCTGTCGCAAGCCATGCAGAAGACACGCAATGGACGTGTGTTCCCCTTCGCTTGGGCTCGTCTGCTCGACGCCATCTACTGGCATCATGCCGACACCGTCGACATGCTCCTCATCGGAGTGCTGCCCGAGTATCGTGCTATGGGTGCCAATGCCCTTATCTTCAACGACCTCGTAGGTCAGTACATACGCTACGGATTCAAGTGGGCACAAGCTATGCCACAGATGGAGACCAATCATGGCATCCTCAGCAATTGGGAGTACTTCGACGCCCACGTCAACAAGCGTCTACGGTGCTTTGCCAAAGAGATAGAGCATACATAGTGCATAGTTCATAGTGCAAAATCTGTGTATATCTGCGTGGGAAAGAAAACGACCACGGATCACACGGATTGACACGGATTTTCCAAAAACCAAAAACCAAAAACTAAAAACCAAAAACTAAATGAACGAAGAAAATATTACCCCAACACCCGTAGAATATGGTGACGAGAATATTCGCCACCTCTCCGACATGGAGCACATCCGCACCCGTCCTGGTATGTATATCGGCAGACTGGGCGACGGTTCGCTGCCCGAAGACGGTATCTATGTCTTGCTCAAGGAAGTCATCGACAACTCCATTGATGAGTTTCGTATGAACGCTGGCAAGCGCATCGAGATAGATATTGAGGACAATCTCCGTGTCTCTGTCCGCGACTATGGTCGAGGCATCCCTCAGGGCAAGCTCGTCGAGGCTGTCAGCCAGCTCAACACCGGTGGTAAGTACGACTCCAAAGCCTTCAAGAAATCAGTAGGACTCAATGGTGTCGGCGTCAAGGCTGTCAATTTCCTCAGTAGCCACTTCGAGGTGAAGTCCTATCGCGACGGCAAGGTGCGCCATCTCGTGTTCCAGCAAGGCAAGCTCACTGGCGACACCACCGCTGCCACCACCGATGAGAACGGCACATTCATTTTCTTCGAACCCGACAACTGCGACACCCTGTTCAAGAACTACCAGTTCCACGACGACATCGTAGAGACGATGCTCCGCAACTACACCTATCTCAATCAGGGACTCTCCATCATGTATAATGGTCGTCGCATTGCCAGTCGCAATGGTCTGCAAGACCTCCTCACCGACAATATGACCACCGCCAGTCTCTACCCCATAGTCCACATGAAGGGCGACGACATCGAGATAGCCTTCACCCATACCAATCAGTATGGCGAAGAGTACCACTCCTTTGTCAATGGTCAGCACACCACACAGGGCGGCACCCATCAGAGCGCCTTTAAGGAGCACATCGCCCGCACCATCAAGGAGTACTTTGGCAAGTACGAATACGGTGACATCCGCAACGGACTCGTTGCCGCCATCGCCATCAATGTCGAGGAGCCCGTCTTCGAGTCCCAGACCAAGATCAAGCTCGGTTCCACCCTCATGGCACCCGCTGGTGAGACCATCAACAAGTACGTCGGTGACTTCATCAAGCGAGAGGTCGACAACTACCTCCACATCCATACCGACGTGGCAGAAGTCATCGAGAACAAGATCAAGGAGAGCGAGCGTGAGCGAAAGGCTATGGCAGGCGTCACCAAGCTCGCCCGAGAGCGTGCTAAGAAGGCTAATCTCCACAACCGTAAGCTGCGTGACTGCCGCATCCACTATTGCGATGTCAAGAACGACCGCAAGGAAGAGTCCTGCATCTTCATCACCGAGGGCGACTCAGCCAGCGGCAGCATCACCAAGAGCCGTGATGTCAACACCCAGGCCGTCTTCTCTCTGCGCGGAAAACCCCTCAATTCCTTCGGACTCACCAAGAAGGTAGTCTATGAGAATGAGGAGTTCAATCTTCTTCAGGCAGCCCTCGACATCGAGGAAGGGCTCGACACCCTGCGCTACAACAAGGTCATCGTAGCCACCGATGCCGATGTTGACGGCATGCACATCCGTCTGCTCATCATCACCTTCTTCCTCCAGTTCTTCCCCGACCTCATCAAGAAAGGTCACGTCTACGTCCTGCAGACACCCCTCTTCCGAGTCCGTAATAAGAAGACGAAGATTAAGAACAAGAAGACATTGACAGAAGCCGACGCAGCATCACGCACCAAGCAGGGTGAGACTTCCGACGCAGGACTCCGCTCATCCAAAAAGTCCGATTTCATCACGCGCTACTGCTATAGCGATGAGGAGCGTCTGCAAGCCATCCGTGACCTCGGTCCCGACCCCGAGATTACTCGATTCAAGGGACTCGGCGAGATCTCACCCGAGGAGTTCGTCAACTTCATCGGTCCCGACATGCGCCTCGAGCAGGTCACACTCCACAAGAACGACCAGGTAGAGCAGCTCCTCGAATACTATATGGGCAAGAACACCATGGAGCGTCAGAATTTCATCATCGACAACCTCGTGATAGAAGAAGACCTGGTAGAGGAAGAGTAGAGGAAAAAGGCGTGTCAGTAGCTCACAGATGAATAAACTTTCCGTAATAACAGGCACCGTATTGTGTCTCATACTCCTTTCCTGTCACGACGGCAGCAGGCATGAGGCTACCCTTCGTTGGGCAGACAGCCTTAACCGTAACTATATCGAGATACCCTCCGACAGCCAGCTCCTGGAGGCTGTCGACTACTACGACCGCTTCGGCACATCCAACGAGCGCATGCGTGCCCACTACCTCCTCGGTTGCGCCTATCGTGACATGGGCGAGGCACCCAAAGCCCTCGAATGTTACCATGATGCAGCCGACTGTGCAGATACCCTAAGTAGCGAATGCGACTATGGCATGCTTTATAGGATACACTCACAAATTGGAGGGCTGTTCTATAATCAGGAAGACTGTCACGATTGCTTGAAAAGCTACTCTCTTGCAAGTAGATATGCGTGGAAAGCTAATGATACAATACAAGCTATAGTCAACGACTTCTTGCGAGCTAATGCTTATGACAAACTGAATATGCCAGACTCTTCACTTGCAATCAGATTAAAGGCTCACAATTCTTTTGAAAACATACATCAAGAGAAATTGGCAGCGCAAGTCTTAGGCGGCACTTTTGCAACTTTGTTGGAGCAAGGAAAACTACAATTAGCAGCCCACTATATGAAAAAGTATGAGGAGAACTCAGGCTATTTCAATTCCAGTGGCGACATAGAAGAAGGACGAGAGGTATACTATTATTATAAAGGACTCTATTATCTTTGTGTAGATAGCCTTGAGAAGGCATACTCTCTATTCCAACAAATAGAGAAAGATACTTCTGATGTAAACAACCGAAAGGCGTACTATAAGGGAATGTTTGAATATTATAAGAAAAGTCGCAATGCCCCAATGGCATCAAGGTTTGCAGAATTCTATGCCATTGCTTCAGACTCATTCTATCAGGCTCTATCTACAGAGAAGATGTATGCAATGCAGGCTTCCTATATATATAATAGGAATGAACGAATAGCGACACAGAAAGCACAAGAGGTTGTTCGTCATAGAAACATGCTGTACTTATCCTTACTTATTGCAGCCTGTTTGACATTGGCACTCATCGCTATTTATATCAGATGGAGGTCGCAGCATAGAGAACTTGCGTTGGTAAGAAGAAAATACTCAAGCGATATTGTTAATCTAAGCCGAAGTACAAAAGAGCTGAAGCAACTTGTCGGCATGAGGGATTCAAGGATTACCGAACTGATAATTCAAAAAGAAGAAGAAATAAAGAATTATCAGCAACAGATATCTGAGGCATTAAACGACAAAAACTTTAGACTTTCTAAAATAGATTCCAAACTTTTGCAGTCAGATGTCGTTAAGAGAATAAAACACTGTGCCAGAAATGTAGCACGTCAAATACCAACGGATGACGACTGGATAGAGTTGCGTAACTTGCTTAAGAATGAGACTCCAAATTTCTTTGTTTTCTTAGATGAAGATTTTTATAATATTTCCGATATAGATATAAGAATCTGTATGCTTATCAGGATAGGCTTTCAGCCTAAGGATATAGCAAATCTTGTTGGTTGTAGTTTGCAGAAGGTGACAAATACCCGTAAGCGCCTCCAAAAGCGAATCTTGGGCGATGATAAAGGAACCCATTATTTTGATGAGGTTATCAAATCTATCAGCTAAGTGATATTTCTCGATTTCATCGAAGAATACCCGCAAAGTGTTTATTTTTTGTTTTTTTATTTCCCTCTTTTCTTTTTCTGCATTTATCCTTCTTCTCTACTTTTGCGCCAAAAACAAAAGCCAAGAGAATTATGAAAAAGTTATCTTTGTTATTATTGTGTGTATTTGCTTTTCAGTTTACCACTTTGTCGGCTTTCACGCCAGCCAGTACTCGAATCCCCTTTACAACACAGAAGATTGATAAGAGTAAACTTGGTCCAGGGGAATCCCGAACTCCTGTTCAGCCTCCGGTTGTCTATCTTGATGGCTACACGTTGACGTTTGAGTCCCATGCGGACTTTACCTTGCAGGTAGTCTCCTTGGACGATGAATCCGTCGTTTTTGAGACAAGTGTCCCAAGCTCTGTGAGTGAGGTGCAGTTGCCAAGCTACCTTACAGGTGAGTATGAACTGCGTCTTTATACTGATAGCTTCCTATTTGCTGGATATATAGATTTGTAACAATTTTCTAACTTGATATAAAAATGCATGTAACAATAAATGGGAATATCAATATGACGAAAATGGCAACATGACGCAAGATTTGAACTCAAATATTTCTCTGGTAGAATATAATTTCCTAAATTTGCCGTCGAGAATAGAGTTTATGGACGGCAGCAGCACACGATACACATACGATGACATTGACCGGCTCGTAGAGGTATCCACAGACGACGAAGTGGTCTGCGAGACAGAATATTCATCCAACGGCAATATCATACGTCGTGATGGCATCGGGAACTATACATACGGCAGTGCCAAGCCGCATGCCGTGACAAGCGTGGAAAACCTTGACGGTAGCATCACGGGGGCGTCCCAGGCTACCAGCTTCAACGGCTTTGGCAAGGTGACGCGCGTCATCGACGGCAACGAGGCATACCAGATGGACATAACATACGGTCCCGACCAACAACGATGGAAGTCGGTACTGACAAAGATGGGACAGCCTGTACGCACCACCATATATGCTGACGACTACGAGGAGGTTATATCTGCCGACAGCACTACGAGACGTTTCCATTATCTCGACGGCGGCGCAGTTGTGGTGAGCCAGGACGGAGAGGATGATGCCGTGTACTATGCCTTTACTGACAATCTCGGCAGCGTACTCCGACTTGTAAACAGCCATGGAGAGACTGCCTTTGAAGCCTCATACGATGCATGGGGCAGGCAGACGGTCACCACAGACAGCATTGGATTCCGCAGGGGCTACACTGGTCATGAGATGCTGCCCGAGTTCGGGCTTGTAAACATGAACGGGAGGATGTACGACCCGGTTATAGGCAGATTCATCTCTCCCGATGATTACGTACAACAGCCCGACAATAGTCAGAGCTACAACCGCTACTCCTATTGTCTGAACAATCCGCTGAAATATACGGATCCAGATGGGGAATTGCATGTATTTTCCGCTGCAACGGGATTCTTGAAGGGCTTGTATAGGTTTGTATTCAAGAAAGGAAGCATACGTACTCCATTCAAATTAGCATACAAGAACTTTACAAACAGTTTGAAGATAACATATGGAATGATATTAGAGGGAAAACCGAATCAGATTCTATCAAGGTTTACATGGGAACTTCCACAGACAGTTATTGGGTACATGTATTCGGAGGGAAGGGTTGCTTTTGATAAAGTTGACCATGTAAGATTTTTTGATGGCGCAACATTTGTTATTCGCGACAGCCGTAGCAAAGAAGATGGACTCACACTGGGCAATTTTATTAACATAAACAGTCCAGACGGCGTTCCTGTAGACCATAGCGGACACTTTGCTCCATATTTAAACACTTTGTATATGCATGAGTATGGACACTATCTCCAAAGTCAAGAATATGGATGGCTGTATCTTACTAAAATAGGTATACCAAGTTTGAAAAGTGCCATGAAATATAGGAATAAGAATATCAATGAAAATCCTGAAGCTTATGAGTGGATTTATAACTATGATTATACATATCCTGATAACCCAGATGGAACATACC